>NZ_JAIUGT010000007.1:0-356253 GCF_020164675.1 Mesorhizobium sp. ESP-6-2 | reverse complement strand
TTGGTGAAGCCGCCCACGCCGTCGATCAAACCATTAATGGTCAGGTCGCCAAGCGTCTCGAAGGTGCCGTTGCCGGCACCAAGCGTGGCGCCACGGGCGAGCGCGATCGCCATGGCGTTGCGCAGCGTGCCGCCGTCGAGGGTGAGGCTGCCGGACGCATCGCCGAGATTGGCATCGCTCGTGAACTGCAGCGTTCCCTGGTTGATGCGGGTACCGCCGCTGTAGGTGTTGGTGCCGGTGAGCACCAGCGTGCCGAGGTCGCTCTTGACCAGCTGCGAGCTGCCCTCAAGCACCGATGCGATGGTCGCGGTGTAACCAGCGCCCGGCAAGGTTCCGTCGCCGACGCGGATCGTCGCCTGCGGCCCGACCAGCTGGATGTTCTGGCCCTGGACCACATAGCCGCCGGTGGCGAACTGCATGCCTGACGCCTGCACCTGGCCGTTCGTGTTGTCGACGGTCACCGTACCGGCGGTGCCGGCGAAGATGGCGAAGCTGCCGTTGGAGAAGGCGGCATTGATGTCCCCGTCCGGCCCGGTCCAGTTGTCGTCGCCGGCCGACCGCCAGGTGCCGTTGCCGCCATCGACACCATCATTGCTCTTGGGGCCGGCATCGCCGTCCCAGAAGTTCAGCGTCATGGCGCTGATATCGACCAGGTTGACCTGGTTGGCGACCGAGGTCTGCACGACGTGGTTGGGCGAGCTCTCGGTGAGCCCGAGATCGGTGAGCGCGCCGTCATAGCTGATGATGCGGTAGAGGCCCGGCCCGAAATTGCCGCCGGGAGTCTCGGCTACATTGATGGTGCCGTCGAGCGTCAGGTCGCCATGCACGATTGTGAGGTCGTTATAGGCGCCGCCGACCACGCCGGCCTGCCCGAAATTGTAGTTGAGCGTCGCATTGGCCGCGAGATCGAGATTGCCGTTGATCGTCAGCGTGCCCGGCGTGGCGCCGGTATCGCCGGGGTTGAGCGCGCCATTGTCGAGCACGCTGACATCGCCGCCGATCGTGCCGACGCCGCCGAGTGCGCCGCCGGCCTCCACCGTGGTCGCCCCGGTCGCTGCCGACTGGTCGCCATCGATAATCAGCGTGCCCTCGCGCACGTTGGTCGCGCCGGCATAGCTGTTGTCGGCGGTGAGGATGGTGATGCCGCTGCCGATCTGGTCGAGGCCGCCGCTGCCGGAGATCAGCCCGGCAAAGCCGTAGGTGTCGTTGCGGTCGAAGGCGAGCGTGCCGTTGTCGACCACGTCGCCGGTGATGGAGCCGGTCGCGCCGCCGTTGCCGAGCTGCAAGGTGCCGGCCGCAATCGTCGTGCCGCCGGCATAGCTGTTGTCGGCGGTGAGCACCAGCGTGCCGGCGCCGTCCTTGGTCAGCGCGCCTGCCCCGCCGACCGCGCCGGTCAGCGTCAGTACCGTCGAAACGTCCGTGTCGAAGGTGCCGCCGCCGGCATTGAGCGTGGCGCTTCGTGCCGCGGTGAATGTGCCGGTCGTGTGCAGGGTGCCGTTGTCGAAGGTGAGCGCCCCGGCCGCATTGCCGAGATTGGCGTCGGCCGAGACCTCGATGGTGCCGCCGTCGATAAAGGTGCCGCCTTGGTAGCTGTTGGCGCCGGTCAGCACCAGCGTGCCGGCAGCCGTCTTGGTGAGCGCCCCTGCGCCGCCGACCGTGCCGGTGAGCGCCAGGCTGGTCGGGCCGTCGGTGTCGAAGGTGCCGCCGCCGGCGTTGAGCGTCACGGCACGCGCGGAATTGATATCGGCCGTCGTGTGCAGGGTGCCGCCGTTCAGCGAAAGGCCGCCGGTAGCATCGCCGAGATTGGTGTCCGACGCGATCTGCAGCGTGCCGCCATTGATCGCCGTGCCGCCGCTGTAGCTGTTGGTGCCGGAGAGCACCAGCGTGCCGGCGTCCGTCTTCGCCAGCTGGCTGCTGCCGGCGAGGTTGGAGGCGATCGTCGCGACATAGGCAGCGCCCGCCGACGTGCCGTCGCCGACGCGGATGATCGATTGCGGGCCGACCAGCGCGATGGCGTCCCCCTGGACCAGATAGCCGTCGGTGTCGAACTGCATGCCGGCGGCCTGCACTTGGCCGTTTGAGATGCTGTCAACGGTGACAGTGCCGGCGGTTCCTTGGAAAACGGCGAAGCTGGCATTGGCGAAGGGCGCGGCGAACAGGCCGGTCGAGTCCGTCCAGTTCTGGTCGCCGGCGGCGCGCCAGGTGCCGCTGCCGCCGTCAACCGCGCTGTTGGAATGCGGGCCGGCGTTGCCGTCCCAGTAGCTCAGCGTCAGGCCGGCAGAATTGACCAGGTTGACCTGGTTGGCCACGGACGTCTGCACGGAATAGTTTGGATCCGTGACGTCGAGGCCGTTATCGACCAGCGAGCCGTTGTAGTTGATGACGCGGTAGACGCCCGGGCCCAGATCGCCGCCGGGGCTTTCGGTGACGTTCAGCGCGCCGTCCAGCGTCAGGTTGCCGCCGACATTGATGAGGTCGTTGAACGCACCGCCGGGCACGTTCGCCTCGCCGAAGTTCACGTTTAGAATGGAATTGCCGAGCGCGAGATTCCCGTTGATGGTCAGCATGCCCGGGATATTGCCAGCGCCGCCGGGCGCGAGCGTACCGCCGTCGGCGACCGTGACGCTGCCGCCGATGATGCCGCTGCCGCCGAGCGTGGCGCCGGTCGCGACATTGGTCTGGCCCGTGGCGGCCGACTGGTTGCCGTCGATGAGCAGCGTACCGGCATTGACGTTGGTGGCGCCGCTGTAGCTGTTGGTGCCGGTCAGCGTTGTCGTGCCGGTGCCAAGCTTGTTGACCGAACCCGTGCCGGAGATCACGCCGCCGAAGGCATAGTTGCTGTTCAGGTTGAAGGCGAGCGTGCCACTGTTTGCCACTGTGGGTGTCGTCAAGGTACCCGCTGTCGCGCCGCTGCCGACCTGGAGCGTCCCGCCCTGGATCGTTGTACCACTGCTGTAACTGTGGTCGCCAACAAGCGTCAGCGTCCCGCTGCCCTGCTTGTCCAGGCTCTCGAACCCGCTGATGCCCGCGCCCTGAACTGTGCGATTGACCGTGTTGATCACCCGGAGCGTGTCGCCCGCGCCCGTCTCGCCACCGGTCCCGGCGTTGACTGTTCCGGTGAGAATACCGCCGTCGTTGAACGTCAGCATGTCGTTACCGGCGCCGAGGTTGAGCACTCCGGCGCCGGTGTTCAACGTCCCGGTCAGATTGACGATGTCGCTGCCGCCGCCGAGATCGCCATTGCCACGCAACGTACCGCCATTGGCGATGTTGATGGTGCTCGCCCCGGCATCGCCGGTTATTGCCAGGGGCGTCGCGCCGGTCGCCTGAACCGTGCCGCTGACGTTCAGCGTCGAGCCGGCATTCATCGCGAGCGTCGGCGTCGTCAGCGTCTTGCCAGCGTCGACCTGCAGCGTGCCGGCATTCACCGTCGTGCCGCCGCTGCTTGTCAAGTTGCTGGCAAGCTCCAGCATGCCGACATCGACCCGCGTCGAGCCGCCGATGCTGCTGTCGGTCGCCGAGGTCAGCCTGGTCGTGCCGGTGCCGATCTGGGCGATGTTGCCGGCACCGCTCAGATTGCCGGCGAAATTGAACATATCACTGCGGTTGAACGACAGCGTCGAGGTCGCCTTGTCGACGATGACATTGCCGGTGCCGGCATTGCCGGTCGTACCGCCATTGCCGATCATCAGATTGCCGTCATTGATGACGGTGTTGCCGCTGTAGCTGTTGTTGCCCGTCAGCACCCAGGTGCCGGCATCGTTCTTGGCGAGCGTGGTCGCCCCGCCGGATCCATCGATGATGGTCCCGCCCATCGTGTTGAGGCCGGTGTTGGTGCCGCCGAGAACGAACGTGCGGGGGCCAGTCCCCGTGTAAGCCGCCGCACCGGTATTGCTGAAGACGATCGCGCCGGTGCCGGACGACTCGATGAAGCTGACCCCAGTCTGCAGCGTGAACAAGCGGTCGGTCGTGTCACCGCTGCCGGTATAGCGCAGCGTGGAGCCGCTGCCGATCACCAGATTGGACGCATCCTTGGCGGAGGCGCCAATGGAACTCGCCTGATTGCCGTTGGATAGCTTGTCGACGGCAAGCACGCCGCCGCCGATCGTCGTGGCACCAGTATAGGTGCTCGCCGCGTTCTTCAGCACCCAGGTGCCATTGCCCGTTTTGCTGAGCGAGGTCGCGCCGCTCGACGGGTTGTCGATGCGGGCCGAAAGCGAGTTGTTGGCCGTGCTGGTGCCGGTCAGCGTCAGGGTGCGGTTGCCGGCGCCGGTCAGCACCGCCGCGGCGGTGCTGGTGAAGTTGATCGCGCCACTGCCCGAAGCGTCGAGAGCGCCGCCGCTGGCTCCAAGCGTGAACTGCCGGTCCGTGCTGCCGCCGGTTCCAATATATTGCAGCGTGCCGCCATTGAGGACGAGCTTGTCCGGCGTGGCGGCGGAAGATCCGATCGAGCTGTTGCTGCCGCCGTTTGCAAGACTCGTCACGGCGAGAATGCCGCCATTGATGGCCGTGGAGCCGGTATAGCTGCTGACGCCTGACAGAGTCTGCGTGCCGGCGCCGCCCTTCACCAGCCCGCCAGTGCCGCTGATGGCACCACTGAAATTCTGACCCGCCCCGTCGCTGAGGGTCAGCGTCGCCGAGCCGAGCGTGACAATGCCGCCCCCCGCAAGGCCGGCGACCGTGTTGCTGAGATTGGCAAAGTCGAGCGTAGCGCCCGTGTTGACGGTCATTGAGCCGGTGCCGAAGGCGCTGGCCGATCCGGCGCGCAATATGCCAGCCGAGACGGTCGTGCCAAGCCCATATGTGTTGATCCCGGACAGTACGAGCGTGCCGGAACCTAATTTTGTGACGCTTCCTGCTCCGGTGGCCGCACCGCTGAAGGTCAGTGTCGTCGCGGCGTTCTGCACTCCGATGTTGCCGCCGACAAATCCCGGCATCGAGAAGCCGCGATCGGTGGTGACGGTGCCACCCGTGTAGTTCAGCGTGCCATTGACGAGGACAAGGTTGGTCGAGTCTTTGCTGGAGGACCCGATATCACTCGGCGCTCCGCCATTGGCGAGACAGCCGACGTTAAGTGTGCTGCCGCTATTGACCCTGGTCGGCCCCGCATAGCTGTTGCCGCAACCGCTGAAGGTCTGGTTCCCGGTGCTGCCGGCGCCGATGCCGATGGTGACGCCGCCGGCACCGCCCATGGTCCCCGAATAGCTCCCGGTGCCGGTGATCGACAGCGTCGCACTGCCCAGCAGCACATTGCCTGCACCGTTGAGCCCGCTCACTGTATTGTTGTTGCCAGCGAGGTCCAGGGTCGCGCCCGTGTTCACCGTCACCGAGCCGGTGCCGAAGGCGCTGGTCGACCCGGCGCGCAGCGTGCCGGTGCCCACCATGGTGCCCCCGGAATAATTGTTCGTGCCGGACAACACCAAGGTGCCGGCACCGCTCTTGGTCAGGCCGCCTAAGCCCGTTGCCGTGCCGCTCATCGTCAGGGTCGTGCCGCCGACCACGCCGATCCCGCCGCCGCCGGTGCCCAGTGTAAAGCCGCGATTGCTGCTGGCGTTGGTGCCGACATAGCCGAGAGTGCCGCCGTTCTGCAGCATCAGGTTCGACGAGGCGCTCGAGGCGGCGCCGATGCCGCTGTTGGTACCGCCGTTGGTGAGCGTGCTGACGGCGAGCGTGCCCTGGCTGACGGTGGTGATGCCTGTATAGTTGTTGCCGGCATTGGACAGCGTCAGCGTGCCCGCGCCGGTCTTGGTGAGACCCGCATTGTCCGGACTTGTGACCAGTCCGGACAATTGCAGGTTCGTGGTCACTTGGCTGACATCGATCGTGCCCGCGGTCACGGCGCCGCTGGTCATAAGGGTGAAACCGCGGTCACTCGACGTGTTGGCGCCGGTATATTGCAGCGTGGCGCCCTGGATCACGAGATTGGTGGAGGCATTGCTGGAGGCGCCGATGGCGCTTTGCGTCCCGCCGTTCGCGATCGTGTTGACTGAGAGCGTGCCGGCGCTAATGGTGGTAACCCCGGTATAGCTATTGGTGCCGGAGAGGGTGACGAGCCCGGCGCCGGCCTTGGTGAAGCCGATCGTGGCGCCGTTGTCGACGACGGCCGAGCCGATCACGAAATTGCCCGTGCTGTTCTGCAACACGCTCAGCGTGCCGCCGCCGGCGGGTCCGGTCAGCCGACCGCCGGTGATGGTGTCGGTTTTGTTGCCCACCGAGGCGGACACGATGACGGTGCCGTCGATGCCCAGCGTGTTACCGGAACCAATCGTCACGGTAGAAGCCGCCGCCGCGGTGTATTTGATGCCGCCGAGTTGCACGTTGCCAGTAACGGTTCCGACATAAGGCGTATTCGGTCCGGGGGCTTCATCGCTGACCACATCGCCGGTTACCCAGGTGCCGGCATCGTCCTTGTTCGCATAGGTGGTGCGGGCGATGATGTTGCCCGACGCGTCGACCTGCGCGTAATCGGTCGTCGTGCCGCTGGTGACCGTGGCCCAGCCGCCCAGCACCGTGCTCGGCGTCGTCGTCATCGCGCCGCTGGTGGGCAGCACGAAATTGACGATGCCCCCTGTCCGGTTGATCGCGCCGAGATTGACGGTGACGGTCCCCGTTCCCCCGATGGTGTTGCCGCCGGCGGTGATGTTGGTGGCCGCGAAGCTTTGCGTCTGGCCTGTCGAACCGCCCACCGTCAGCGTGCCGCCGGCCATGTTCAGGATGGAGGCGCTGGAAATGATGTTGCTCGTAGGCGCGCCGGCAGCCGTGAAGTCCAGCGTCAGCGTGCCGCCCCCCACCGTCGTAGCGCCGGTGTAGGTGTTCTGGCCGGTCAGTCTCTGGGTCCCGGCGCCAAGCTTGGTGTATCCGCCTGAACCGGTGATGCTGCCGGAGAACACCGTGGTTCCGGATGCTGGGTTGACCGTCAGGTTTCCGCTCCCAAGCGCCACGGTTCCGCCTGTGCCCGCCAAGCTGGTCGCCGCCAGATCGTAACCGTTAAGGTCGAGCGTACCGCTGCTGATTGTGATCGCCGCGGTGGTGCCGAAGGCCGACGCGCTGCCCGCGCGCAGCGTCCCGCCACTCACTTGAATTGCCCCCGTGCGAGTATTGGCGCCGGTGAGCACCCATGTGCCGTTGCCGCTGCTGGCGAGCGCACCGGAATTGGAGATCACGCCGGAGAAGGTGTTGACCCCCGCATAGGTGCCGCCGAAGCTCAATCTCGAATTGGCAATGAATGTGGCGTCGCCACTCAAGGTCAGCGCGCCCGTACCGTCGTTGTTGATGGTGGCGTCCCCGACCGACCAGGTCCGGTTGCTGGAGGCGCCGATGCCCGTATAGCTCAGAACACCGCTGCCATTGATCGTCACTGCCGTCCCGGCGCCGAGCGAACTGTTCACGCCCCCATCCGCGAGCGTGCCCGCCTCGACGGTGACTGTGGCAATCGTCACGGGAGCATTGAAGCTGTTATTGTCGCCAAGGGTGATGGTGCGGGCGTTGCTGCTGCCTGAGAAAGAGACCCTCTGGAGATTGGGGCTGGCCTGCCCCATCTGCCCCAGGAGCTCCAGATCGGCGGAATTGGCCGTGAAGACCACGGCTGTGCCGGACGTGCCAGTGAGCGCGATGTCTCCCCGCAGCGTCAGGGTTCCGCTGCCGCTATTCTGAAGAACCAGGTGGCCAGCGGCGGCCGACAAATTCCAGTTGCGGTTAGAGTCGCTTCCAGCCCCGGTGTACGCGAAATAGCCGGTGGAGCCAAATACGCGCTCGACGGAGATGGTTCCCAGCGTGGGATCGCTGGCAGCTCCGAGCGCGCTCGCTACGCCGAGATTGCCGACCGAGCTGAAGGTGATGACTTCGGCGCCCACCTGGACGACCGTCTGGCCGGTAAAGTCGTTGGCGTTGTTGGCCAGGGATGTCCGGTAAGCCGTCAGGCCGCCGGCACCGGTGAAGCGGGTCGCGGCGGCGCCGGCCCCGATGACGGTGGTTTGCCCTCCGCCGCCCAACGAGACAATGTGGTTGGCGCCGAGGGCACTGTCGAGCGTCAGGTTGGCGCCGGCCGTGGTGACGACGCGATTGCCGGCCGCGCCAAGCGCGGCATCTGCGCCGACTGTCAGGGTTGCGCCGTTGGCGACATTGACGTCACCAACGAAGCTGCTCGCGCCGTTGAGCGTCAAGGTGCCGGCGTTGACATTCACGCCCCCCGTGAAGGTGTTGGCGCCGCCAAGCGTCAGGGTGCCGCTTCCCACCTTTGTCAGCCCGGCATTGCCGTCGATTGCGGAACTGATGGTGGCGGTTCCAGCGCCCGTATCGATGGTGGGTGTAGAGCCCCCGAGCGTCAGAGTGCCGCCGCTCAGAGCATAACCGCTGACGCCGAAGGTCAGATTGTGGACCGTGACCGGCGCGCCGAGGTTGACTGTGCCGACCGTGCCGACGAAGAACGCATCGTCCAGCGCGCCGTTGCTCCAGATGACCATCGGGCCGGCTTCGGTCTGGTTGTTCCACAACGCAGTCGTCGTGTTCCAAATGCCGGTGCCGCCGAGGCCCGGACTCGTGCTGTTGGCGTCCCAATAGCGATCGGCGGCATGCGCCGGGGTAGCTGCAATGCCGACCAGGAGCGACGCGGCCAAAATCGGGCCGGCGGAGGATTTCTCGATGGCCGAAACGAGATGCGCCAGATTTGGCGCGAAGCTCGCCGCCTCGCCCTTCCATTTCGTCATGCGGCCGCCACGCAGAAGGTGCGAAAAGGCGGCCGCCGGCCGACCGCCCGGCGCTTCGCTTTCCCGTTCATTTTTGTTCGACTGGCGCTGGGTTCCGCTTGCCTGGTGCCTGGTCGTCTGCTGCATGGTCAACCGCCCCCGATGGCCTCACGGTCCGAACGGGCTCCATTCGAGAATTATGTTTGCTGACTCGCCATCAACAGGACGACATTCCGTCCGGATGGGGCAAGTATTGAGCGATGATAGAACGGGAGTTGCCGCGGGACTGTTGTCCCGCTCGAACGGCAGATTCATCCTGTCGCATGAGCCTCCCCGATTCACTGCTTAGCCTAGGGTTACCCCAAAGAAACTAAATATCAATAAAAAAACCATCGGCCAGCGGTGTGTTTAGTTAGCGTATTCATAACGCCACAGCTCGACCTTTAGCTGAGACTCATTCTTCCCTGATCTAACATTAGCCAGAGCTGCTACAACCGAATGCCGGCCGATGCTTTTCAAGCTGAACCGATTTGCCCGCGTTGAACATTTTGCGTAGCTAATACACTTCGCACCGCCGCTTGCCCCCAGTACGTCCATTTGGCGAAGCAACACGTTCAGAAAAGGTGCAGCACAGAGGTTGCCTCGCCGGCGTTCGGCGACATATTCGGACGGGCTTGCCACTCGGTTCGTAACGGGCATGCGAGCCATGAGACCTCGCCACAGGAAGGCTGAATGCACCATTCCGATAGCGCTTAATTGGTATGTGTCACTACGCGTCCGATCTTTGAAAAAGTGAGCTCAAAGGATTGGACAGATGAAGGGTCGGGGCTGGATCAGGAAACAGCGACTTGTCGATGCCCAAGAGGTCAGGGAACATATTGCCCGGCTTGAACAAGAGCTGATTGCAGCGCGCGCTCCCAACAAGCGCGCAAAGCTCCATGAAATCGGCCTTCAATTGCGGGCTCACAAGTCGCGGCTGGAGCGGCTGGAGCGCTGCATCTCAGCGCTGCAACCTCCCCGATCGGCGCACGCGGAATGTCTGTTTTTGGGAACACTGAAAGAGAACCCAACGTCTAATATGAGGCGTTATCCAGACAGGCACCTTTTGCGGCGCTCGGGCGGGAGAGCACCCGGGTCGGAGATGCGCTAGGGAAACTCAGCCGGCCCAGTTCGAAGACAGGATCGCGCTGCATATGTCGATGCGCCGGAAATGCGGATCCTTGAAAGCCAAGATGTCGTCGTTGAAGGTGCCGAAGGTGGTCTCCGGGCGGTGCTTCATGCCCTCGTAGAACGCGTCTATGATGCCGAGCTTGAAGTTGGCTTCGCGCGGAAATGCAGCGGTCACGGCTTCGCGCTGTTCGATAGTGAACATATCGAAGTCGCGACCAGCTACGTCCATGCCGGCACCCGCCTGGACCAGCGCAATCTCGGGGCGCATGAATTCCGGAATGCCGGGTGTGGTGTGAAGTGCAATGGCATTCCAGACGGTGTGGACATCGCTATCCGAAATCCCACGCTGCCGCAGAAAGTCCCGTGCCGCGTTCGCACCATCGACTTCGAAACGCAAGTGGCTGTGCCCATAATGCTGTGTGAGGCCGATATCGTGGAACATCGCAGCTGCGTAGAACAGCTCCGGATCGAAGCTCAGACCCATCCGGTTCCCGGTCAGGGCACCCCAGAGATAAACCCGCGCAGAGTGGTTGAAGAGGAGATCGCTCTCGGTATCGCGAATGAACTCGGTCACCTCGCGCGCGATCTTGCTGTCCGGGATCCGCACTCCCGAAATGATCGCGGCTGCGTTGATCTTGTCGGCCGTCACTTGAGCGATTCCGGCGTCTTGCGGAAGCTGATCGCCAAACGGTTATAGGCGTTGATCAGGCCGATCGCAATGGTCAGTTCGGTGAGCTGGCCCGGGTCGAAGACCTTGGCAGCGGCTTGGTAAGCGGCCTCCGGAACGCCGGTTTCGGCAACCCGCGTCACCGTCTCGGCCCAGGCGAGCGCAGCGCGCTCGGTCTCATCGAACAGGTTTCCGCCCTCATGCCAGGCGGGCACGAGTGCGATCTTCGCGGTACTGACCTTGTCCCCCATCAGGTCGGCCGTATGCATGTCGATGCAATAGGCGCAGCCATTGATCAGCGAGACGCGGAGGAAGAGCAGATCGATCAGTGTCTTGGAAAGGCCGCTCTGCAGGACATGGTTGTAGACGTTGTCGACGGTCTTCATGCCCGCCGGGCTTGCCTGGTAAAAATTGACGCGTTCCATATTATCCTCGATGTGGAGAGGCACGGCTGATCGCCATTCCTGATCAGACTTTGTCGGCCCAGGGTGCATTCCGCATCAGGCTGCAGAAGTTCCGGCGGTGAAAATGAGGGACCTTGTCGGCAACGACGTCGGCGAGACCGGTGGCGTGCGTGCTGTCGTGCCTATGCGCCAAGCCGCCGTAGAGCGTGTCGAGGAATCGCTCGGTGAATCCGGGCGCATGCGGATAAGCGACCTCGACGGCATTCCGCTGCTCATCCGTGTAGCCTTCATAGCCGTAGCCGACGATGTCCATCATGACGCCTGCGGCCGTGAGCGTCCCAATAGGGTGAAGATGCTCCGGGATACCGGGAGTTGTATGGAGGGCGATCGCGAGCCAAACCTGTTCGGTGTCGGTCTGCGAGATGCCGTGATCCCGCAGGAAGTCGCGCGCGGCATTGGCGCCGTCAACCTCAAACCGAAGCTGGCTTTCGCGGAAGCCCTCCGTCAAGCCCAGGTCGTGGAAGAGCGAGGCGGTGTAGAAAAGCTCGGGATCGATGTTGAGGCCCAACCGCTCGCCCAGCAGCGCACCCCAGAGATAGACGCGAACAGAATGGTGGAAAAGGAACTCGGTCTCCCGGTCCCTGACGAACTCGGTCGCCTCGCGCGCCAGTTTGCTGTCCGGGATCTTGATCCCGGAGATCACGCTACCAATCATTGTTTTTACTCCATCAGTTCTCGAGGGCGGCCTGAGGCGTGTTCCGGAAGCTGATAGCCATGCGGTTGTAGCTGTTCATCAGGCTGATCGCGATCGTCAGGTCGACGATCTGCTTTTCATCGAAGACGGCGCGCACGGCTTCATAGGCGGCATCCGGCACGCCGGTCTGAGCAACATTGGTCACGCTCTCCGCCCAGGCGAGCGCGGCCCGTTCGATCTCGCCGAACAGGCTGCCGCCTTCCTTCCATGCCTGCACCAGCGCGATCTTCTCTATCTTCACGCCCTTCTTGACGAGGTCGCGGGTGTGCATGTCGAGACAATAGGCGCAGTTGTTGATCTGCGAGACCCGCAGAAAGACCAACTCGACCAATTCGACGGGCAAGCCGCTCTGAAGGACATAGCCGTAGACGGTGCCGAACGCCTTGGCGCCGTTCGGCGCGATTTGATTGTAATCCAGCCTCTTGGCCATTATTCCGATCCGTTCAATTGACAGGAGTAGTGAGGGCCTTGTCGTCAGAATCGACGACGAAGACCGCGAGCAGCTTCGCCGGCCTGGTCTTGCTGGCATTGCGGCTGACCGAATGGGTCGCGTTGGGCGGCTCCGACCAGCTCTCGCCGGCCTTGTAGATGCGGGCCTCGCCGTCATTCACCTTGGACTGGATCTCGCCCGAGACCACATAGGCGAAGATGAACGCGGATTTCGCGTGTCGGTGCGGCCGAGAGGCGGCACCCGGGGCGTAGTCAACCTCGACGACGACCATCGATTTGCCGGGGATGTTCGGGATCACCTGCTCGAACTTCGGCGTGACCGTTTCTGAATGGCGGTCATGCGTCCAGGCCGGCCCGCTGATGGCCAGCGCGACGCAAGCGGTGGTGAGAATGGTGCAGATTTGTTTTGGCATTCGCATCTCCTTTGCACGGATAGATGCTCGGCGATCGGGTCAGAAAAAAGTACCGAGAACGCGAAGAAATCGTGTACCGTAGTGCCATGAGCAAACCGCTGAACCTGGATCTGAATCGCGCCGCGAAGATTCCTCTGGCGGAGCAAATTCGGAAGGGCGTGGCGGCTGCCATTGAAGAAGGCGTGCTGGAGCCCGGCGTGCGATTGCCTTCATGGCGGGATCTCGCGGCACAGCTGGGTGTTGCACGCGGTACTGTCCGAACCGCCTATGAAAAGCTTGCGGCTGCGCAATTGATCGATGCAACGCCGGCTGCAGGCACGCGCGTCGCGCAGCGCCCCCGCGCCGTCGTGCGATCCGAGCCGGTGCCGGACGAAGGTTCTTTCATGCGGATCTACCAGGAGATGACGCAGGGACCGGGGATCTTCCAGATGGGGGTTCCTGCAAGCGACATCTTCCCCGCCACCTTGTTCGCGCGCATACGCGCGCACGCGATCCGTGCCGAAGCGATCGCGGCACCTCTGTACCCCGATCCTCGCGGTGAGCTCGAACTTAGGCGGGAAATCGCCGGCTATCTCGCTGTCGCGCGGGGGATTACCTGTCTGCCCTCGCAGGTTGTCATCACCGGAGGTTTCGGTGCGGGACTCGGCCTGGCGCTCTCCGTTCTGAAGCTGGCAGGGCAGACCGCCTGGATCGAGGAGCCCAGCTTCCCATGGACCCGGAAGGGGCTCGAACTCGCCGGTTTGTCCCTCGCTCCTATCCCGGTCGATTGCAACGGTTTCGATCTGGACGAGGCGCTGCGCCATCATCCGGCAGCGAAGCTAGCGCTTGTGACGCCGGGCCAACATGCGCCGCTCGGCCCGACTTTGTCGCTCGAGCGCCGCCTGCACCTGCTCGAATGGGCAGCGGCTAACCAGGCCTGGGTGATCGAAGACGATTATCTGAGCGAGCTGCAGCTGACGGGCAGGGCCGCGCCGGCGCTTGCGTCGCTCGACCGCGTTGGACGCGTCATTCACATCGGGTCCTTCAGCAAGACGATTAGCCCGACACTTCGGCTGGGGTTCGTGATCGTGCCGACCGACCTTGTCTGTCGCTTCGCGGAAGTCGCAGCTTGCCTGGCCCCGGCCCCGGGACCGGCGGTGCAACTCGCGATCGCCGAATTCATGCGGGAGGGTCATTATATTCGCCATCTCCGCCGCACGAAGCGCGCCTATATCGCAAGACGCGAGGCGCTGATCGAGCAGCTTGAAGCGAGGGTTAACGCCGAACAGATCGCAACGCCGGGTTTGGCCGTGCTGCTGAAGCTGCCCAGAGAAACATCGGACATCGCAGTGGCGCGCGAGGTCTCCGCCTTCGGTATGTCTCCCGCACCGCTCTCCGCATGGTACGCTTCGCCAGCCAGGGCCGAGACCGGCCTCTTGCTCGGAATCGCCACCGCGCCGAGCAAGAACCTGGGAAAATCCTGTGACCGGCTCTTCGAGGTCCTCCGTCGGCTCGAAGGCCGGGGCCGATCTGCACCCATCCTCGCTAAGCGACGGCGCTCGACAACTTGAGCGCCCCCTGAACCAGGCCATCTATGGTCACGCGTATCTTCGCCGGCAGCGTCCTTGTGTGCGGCCAAAGAATATTGATCGGCAACTCGCCGCCTGACAGCCCATCCAGGACGATCTCCAAAGCGCGGCCGCGGACATCTTCCTCGACCATCCATGATGGGAGCTGGGTTAGGCCGTGTCCTGCTTTCACGGCCATCAGCACCGTCTCGAAATCCTGCAGTTCATGCTTGACGGGGACAGGCTGCCGGGCAGTCGAGCCGTCCGGTTGTCGCATCAGCCAGGCGATGCGATTGCCCTCCCGTCGTCCGACGATGCAATCATGTTGAGCAAGATCGCTCCAGGAACGAGGAACGCCGTGCCGCGCGAGATAGCTGGGCGCTCCAACGATCACCATATGCTGGACGCCGATCTGGCGCGCGAGCAAGTCGGTCGAATCGTCTAGGTTGCCGATGCGCACGGCGAGGTCGATATTTTCGCCAATTAAGTCGACCCGGCGGTCGGTGAAGCTGACGTTGAGGTTCAACGCCGGATAGCGTTCCGCCACATCGAGCAGCACAGGCATGATGTGCAGCCGGCCGAACGCCGTCGGCAGATCGATGCGGACTTCGCCGCCGGGTGTGTCCCGCGCCAGCGTCAGAGCGCTCTCGCCGCGCTCGAGTTCGTCGAGCGCCGCGATGCAGTGTTCGAGCCAGGCCTCTCCGGCAGGCGTCAAGGTCAGGCGGCGAGTGGTCCGGTGCAGGAGCTTTGAGCCTAAGCGCGCCTCCAGCCGCGACACCGCTCGGCCGATCGCGGATTTGGCCATCCCCATTTGCGCAGCGACCGCCGTGAAGCTACCGAGCCGCGTCACGGCGACAAATTCTGCGATGCCATCGAAACGGGTGCCCATCCGCTTGTTGTAGCTCCAGACGCACCAGTGAGTCTACTCGTTGGGCACTAATTGGCCTCATCGCGCCGGTTTATATGCTTTGAAGCGTAAATTCTCCACAGGAGCCCTCCCATGCCTTCTCTATTCGATTCCTTCGATCTAGGCCCCGTCCACCTCACAAGCCGCATCGTCATGCCGCCGATGACGCGCACCCGCACCTCCGAAGGCCCTCTTCGGACCGACGGCGACCTCCCCAACGAACTGACAGTCAAATATTACGGCCAGCGCGCGAGCGCCGGTCTGATTATATCCGAAGTCAACGACGTGGATCAGTCCAGTCACGGCTACGCGCGGATCCCCGGGATTCACTCCGAGGCTCAGAAGCAGGCCTGGCGCCCGGTGACCGAAGAGGTTCATCGTCAGGGCGGCACCATCTTCATGCAGCTGTGGCATGTCGGCCGACTGGCGCATTCCTCGCTTCTGCCGAACGGCCAGGCGCCAGTGGGCGTGACCGCGGAACAGGCCGTCGGCTCAGAGGTGTTCGCCCATGGCCCGGACGGCCGGTTGCGCTTCATGGCGGCAGAGATGCCGAGGCCGCTCAGCACCGAGGAAGTGACGGCCATGGTGGGAACCTTCGCCAAAGCCGCCGCCAACGCCCGGGAGGTCGGGTTCGACGGCGTCGAGATTCATGCCGCCAACGGCTACCTGATCGAGCAGTTCATGAACTCGGTCCTCAATACCCGCACCGACCGCTATGGTGGCGGCAGCATGGAAGATCGCACACGGTTCCTGATGGAAGTCGTGGAGGCGGTGGTGGCTGAATTCGGCCCAGGACGCGTCGGTGTTCGCCTCTCGCCATTCGGCAAATATGGTTCAATGCCTGCGGACGCGCTTGTCGAGGAGACGTTCCTGTACGTCGTCGAGCAGCTCGGGCGCCGCGGCGTCGCCTATATCCATCTGCTTTACGAGCTGCTGCCCGACGGCAACATGGAATCCGCCACGTTCGAGGCGCGCCATCTCGACCACGACATGCTCGCCACGGCTCGGGCTTCGTTCCCCGGCGCTTTCATCTGGTGTGGTGGCTTCGATGACGTCGAGCGAGCCCAGGCCTCTCTTGATACCGGCCTGGTAGACCTGATTGCCTATGGCAGGCCGTATATCGGCAACCCAGACCTCGTCGAGCGCCTCAGGAACGGCTGGCCTTTGGCCGTAGCTGACCGGTCCGTCTACTACACCCGCAATGGAGAAGTGGGATACACGGACTTCCCCGCATATTCGGACGATAGCGCCGCAAGCAGAGCCGCTTGATACGACAAAGGCCGAATAGGAGTCCGAGACCCGAATGCCGGACTCCTACCGGTCGAGTAGCCTGCCCGGCATCCGGTGAAGTCGCCCACTCCCGCAACATCCCGGGTCACGTGGGCTGGCGGTTCTTCCACAACAGTAGAGCATTATGACAAAGCGAACATTTCTCGTCACCGGAGCCAGCAAGGGCATCGGCCGCGCGCTTTCAACGCGGCTCGCCGCCGCCGGCCATCACGTGGTCGGCATCGCTCGCGGTGCGGATCCGAGCTTTCCAGGCACGCTGGTGCCGATCGACCTCTTTGATAGCAAGGCCGCGGCGGAAGCCCTTGCCGATCTCGCTCAACGCTATTCTTTCGATGGCGTCGTCAACAACCTCGGTATGATCAAGATGCATGCGTTGGGCGAGATCGATCTCGCAGATGTGGATGATATCATGCCGGGCAACATCCATCCGACGATTGCGGCAGTGCAGGCGGTCCTGCCGGCTATGCGTGAGAAGGGCTGGGGCCGCATCGTCAACCTCTCCAGCATCGTCGTCGTGGGCATTGCGCGTCGTAGCGCCTATGCGGCAGCCAAGGCGGCGATCGACAGCTTGACACGAACGTGGGCGCTGGAGCTGGCCCAAACCGGCATCACGGTCAACGAGGTCGCGCCGGGCCCGGTGGAAACAGAGATGTTTCGCGAGAATACGCCGGCGGGCAGCGAGGCAGAGACGCGCTTCCTTTCGATGATCCCGATGCGTCGCCTCGGCAAGCCGGAGGAACTCGCCGCTGCCATCGCCTTTTTGCTCTCGGAAGAAGCCGGGTACATCACCGGGCAGACATTGTTCGTCGATGGTGGCGGATCGACCGGCCGAATCGCCATTTGATTCGAAGAGACTGGCGATCAAAGCCGCAGCGACGGCCCTATCGCAGCCCGGTCGTTCTCGCAGCGAGCCGTTGCTCGATATCGGGAGCATCGTGGAATGCTATGGCTTCCGTTTATGAGGAGCGCTTCCCTGTTCCCCGTTCGATGAACCGGCCACGCCCGGGCTTGCCCACGAACGACCCGCCATCTGCGACGACCTCGCCGCGGCTGATCGTCATTTGCGGATATCCACGCACCGATATGCCGTCGTAGGAGCTGTAATCGATGTCGGAATGGAGCGTCTCGGCCGAGAACGTGAATTCCTTGTTCGGATCGAACACCACCACATCCGCGTCGTAGCCGGGCAGGAGCTGACCCTTTTTGGGGAGGCCGAAGATTTTCGCAGGGTTGGTGCAGCACACCTCGACCCACCTGTTGAGGCTGAGCCTGCCTGCGTTCACGCCGAAATGATGAATCAGCGCCAGACGGGCCTCGATACCCGATATCCCATGGGCGGGTTGGCCCGGGGGCCGCTTGCGCGGACCATGGTCGGTGGACACGATGTCGAGAGTGCCATCCGCGAGAGCCTGCCAAAGCGCATCTTGATGGCGCTTCTCCCGTATCGGCGGGCTGGTCTGGATGGAGAAACCGTTGGCCAGGGTTCGCTCATAGTCGTCGCTGGTGTAAACCAGATAGGCCACGCAGACCTCGCCATACACGCTCTGACCACGTGCTTTGGCGTGCCTGATCTCGCGCACGCCTTCCTCGCAGGTCTGGTGATAGAGGATCAGGCGGGCGCCGGTGTGCGCCGCGAAGGCTATCACGCGATGGACGGCCTCGCCTTCGGTCGCGGAAGGAAGTGCCGACAGATACCACTCCGTGCCGGTCTTGCCTTCCTTCGCCAGACGGGCCTTCAGCATCCTGATGATGTCGTCGTTTTCGGCGTGGACCACCGCGAGGCCGTCGCGTTCGGCGATGACTTCCATCGCGCTGAAGATGGTGGCGTCGTTCAGCCGGTAGCCGTCATAGGCCATGAACATCTTGATGGAGGTGACCCCGCGATCGAAGATGTCGTGCAATTCTCCAATTCGCGACGGGTCGGTGTCGCGTATCGTGAGGTTGAACGCATAGTCGATCACCGCCTCGCCTTCGGCCTCCTTTTGCCGGACATCCAATTCCTTGACGAGATTGACGCCGGCATAGGGCGACGCGAAATCGACGAATGTCGTCACGCCGCCGATCGCAGCGGCCCTGCTGCCGACCCCGAACGAATCCGCACCCGGCGTATAGAGCGGGGCGTAGCGCGGGTCGGTCAGATGCACATGCGCATCGATGGCTCCGGGAAGCACATAACGACCCCGCGCGTCGATTTCCCTCTGCCCGACCAACCCCTGCCCAATGGCAGCGATCTGTTCGCCGTTTATGGCCACATCGGCAAGAAACGTATCATTGGGGGTGATCACCGTGCCGTTTTTGATAACCAGATCGTAGCTCATGGAGTTTCCACCTTCAGCTTGGTGAGAATTCAGAGGGGCGCACCGCGTGATGCGACGCCGATAGGGGCAAGGTCCCTGCCCTCCCAGAGATTTCGGGAGGGCGTGAACCGTCTTCCAGTCGACGGCGAGCCGGCGCTGTCTAGGCCGCCACGACTGCGTAATCCTTGGCGAAGATGAACTCCGACGGGTGCTTCTCGAAGCCCTTCACCTTCTTGTCCATCACGGTCTGCTGGTCGCGCCAGTAAGGCTGGATGATCGGGCTTTCGTCCTGCAGGATCAGCTCGATCTTCTCCATCACCTTGGAGCGCTCCTTCGGATCGAGGATGCCCTCGGCTTGGGTCAGCAGCTTGTCGAATTCGGCGTTGGAGAAATGCGACTCGTTCCATGCCACGTTCGAGCGGTAGGCCAACCCCAGCGTCATGATGCCGAGCGGCCGATGGCTCCATCCCGTGATAGAGAACGGAACCTTGGTCCATATGTCCCAATATTGGGCATTCGGCAGGGTCTTGATGTTGATCTTCACGCCGATGTCCTTGAACTGCTCGACCAGCGTCTGAGCCATGGCGACCTCATAGGCCGGTTCGGAGCGCGTGATCATGTCGTGCTCGAACCCATCCGGGAATCCGGCGTCGGCCAGAAGCTTCTTCGCTTTCTCGACGTCTCGATCGATCTTGGGCAACGGAGCATACTCCGGATGCGACGGGGCGACGTGGTGATCCTCCCCTTCCGCTCCACCGCCGAGCAGGGCCAATTGAATGATCTTGTTGCGATCCACGGCGAGCCTCATCGCCTGGCGCACGCGCTTGTCGGCGAACGGACCTTCCGGGTGCATGCGCGCGACCGTCGTCTGGGCCGACGGGACGCTGTAGACGGCAATATGCGGGAAACTCTTCATCGAGTTGATTTCGACGCGATCCGCAGTCGACAGGCCATCGACCTGTTTCGAGGCCATGGCGGCGATGCCGGCCCCGGCGCCGTCACCAAGATCGACGAAGGCGAACGTGTCGAGGTACGGGCCTCCGCCCCAATAGTCCGTCCTGGCCTTGAACTTGGCGTTCTTTCCGATGTTGTACTCGATGAGTTCGAACGGCCCGGTTCCGTTCGTGCCGACGCCGAACCCACCATTGTCGTTGGGATCGATGATCGGCATCGCGTAGTGGAAGAAATGTTCCGCCACCGCCACCTGGGGCGACTTGCAATTCAGCCTGACGGTATGATCGTCGACCTTCTCGATGGCATTGTCGGACCACAGGCGGCTCGACATCTTTGCGTTGCCCTTGTCGTCCTTCTCGCCGGTATCGTACTGTTCGACGAGGTAACCCGTCATCAGGCCCAGCATCGAAGAGCCGACCTTGGGATCGCAGACACGCTTGAGGTTCCATACGACGTCGTCGGCGGTGAAGTCCCTGCCGTCGTGCCATTTCACGCCCTTGCGAACATGCAGCGTCCAGGTTTTCAGGTCGTCGCTGACATCCCATTTCTCCAGAAGGTAAGGACGGGTGATGTTATCGCGATCGGTGAAGGTCAGAAATTCGCAAACCTGGCGGATGACGTTGGACTTCTCGTAGAAGTCGATGGTGTGGGGATCCTTGATCTCCTGGCAACGCATGCCGATCCGCAGATTTCCACCTTTCGGCATATCCTCGGCGCGAGCCTGGGACATAGGCTCGGGCAGCCCCGCCATGGCATAGGCGACCGTCGCCGAAAGCCCAAGGAGCGTGGCCTTCCTGAGAAACTCGCGGCGGCCGATCCGGCCGTCCTTCATCTGGTCGAGAAGCGTAGGAATATAGGGATGCGATGCTTTTTCCACGGTATTACCTCCCAGTTGCCGCAGGTCTAGATCATGCGATAACCCTTTGGCGCGCCACGATTTTCATAATCAGGCCCGCAGTCTCTTGCCATCGGGGTCGAAAGGCGGCCGGTCGAGCAACACGGCCTTGTGCGGGTGGCCGAGGATCGCGACCGTGACCGCTTCTCCGGACTTGACGGAGCCCGCCTTCACGTAGCCAAGCGCCAGCGACATGCCGACATGGTAGCCATAGGCGCCGGACGTGACCTGGCCGACCGGCGTGCCGTCCGGCAGGAAGATCGGCTCGCCGCCCGTGGCATCGGCATCCTCCGCCTCGATCGAGATCATGATCAACTCGTCGCGCGCCGGCTTGGAGGCCAGCGCAGCATAGGCGCCCCGATTGAGGAAGTCGCCCTTGTCCATCTTGACCAGCCGGTCGAGCCTGACCTCCTGCGGCCAGTATTCGGGCGAATATTCGCGACCCCAACTGCCGTAGCCTTTCTCGACCCTGAGTGACATCAGCGCGCGCGAGCCGACCGGCCCGCCGCCTTCCTGCCGCGCGGCGTCGAGCAACGCGCTGTAAAGGGCAGTCTGGTCTTTCTCTTCGCAGTAGAGTTCCCAGCCGAGGTCTCCGGTGAAGGAGACGCGCAATGCGATGACATCGACGCGTGCAACGGTGATGCGGCGCGATGCCATGAAGGGGAAGGATTCGGTCGTTAGATCGTCATTGGTAAGTCGCTGCAGCACCGCGCGCGACTTCGGTCCGGCAACATTAAAGCCGCACATCGCCTCGGTCAGCGAGCGGAACGTGGTGTCTGGAGGCAACGGCACCATCTTGAAGAAGCGCTGATGGTAGCGTTCGGCCATGCCGGAGCCGAAAATGCGATATTCGTCTTCGCCGAGCTTGGTCACCGTGAAGTCGCCGGCAATGCCGCCGCGCTTGCCGATCAGCGGCGTCAGGCAGGATTTGCCGACCTTGGCAGGGATCTTGTTGGCGAAGAGTGCGTTCAGCCAAGCCTCGGCACCCGGCCCCTTCACCTCGTATTTGGCGAAGTTGGAAACATCGATAACGCCGACGTGGTCGCGCAGCATGCGCGCCTCGCGGCCGACGGGATGCCACCAGTTCTGCCTGGTGAACCCTATCGTTTCTTCTCGAGGCTCGCCGTCGGTCGAGAACCACAGCGGATGCTCCCAGCCGAAATTCAGGCCGAAGACCGCGCCCTTATCCTTCTGCATGGCATAGGCCGGTCGCGTCCGCACCGGCCGCCCTGCCGCGCGCTCCTCATTCGGGAAATGGATCTTGAAACGGTGGCTGTACTGATCCTGCACCCGCGCCTTGACGAAGGCCTTGCTTGCCCAGTGGCCGAACCGGGCGAGATCCCAGCCGAACATGTCGAGCGTCGGCTCGCCCTCGATCATCCACTCTGCGGCGAGTTTGCCGAGTCCGCCGGATTGCGAGAAGCCGGGGATGAGGCCGTTGCAACAGAAATAGTTCCTCAACTCCGGCACGGGACCGAACAGCGCCGCGCTGTCCGGCGACCAGATCATCGGCCCGTTGATGACCTTCTTGATGCCCGCGGCGCCAACCGCCGGCACGCGGGCGATGGCGCGCATCATGTTTTCCTCGATGCGCTCCAGATCGTCGGGGAAGAGCTCATGGCCGAAATCCAGCGGCGTGCCGTCCTCCGCCCAGAATTTCATCGCCCGCTCATAGGCGCCGATCAGCAGGCCAAGGCCCTCCTGGCGGAGGTAGTATTCGCCGTCGCGGTCGGCGACCGAAGGCAGGCGCCTGCCCATATTGGCGATTTCCGGGATGGTCTCGGTCACGAAATACTGGTGCTCGGTGGGGATCAGCGGAAGTTCCAGCCCGGCCATGGCGGCGACCTCGCGTCCCCACAGGCCGGCGGCGTTGACCACCCATTGCGTGTGCACGTCGCCTTTGGTGGTGCGCACGATCCAACTGCCGTCCGGCTGCTGCTCCGTTCCTGTCACAGGGGTAAAGCGGTGGATCTCGGCGCCGCGCTGGCGCGCGCCGGCGGCATAGGCCATCGTGACGCCCGAAGGATCGACGTTGCCGCCCTCGGGTTCGTACATGATGCAGCGTATGCCATCGAAATCCACCAGCGGGTGCAGCCGCTCAGCCTCGGCCCGGTCGACCTCGTAGAAATTCATCTTGTAACGGCGGGCCTTGGCCTCCTGCAGCCTGAGCTGATGTTCCCGCGCCTCGGTCTGGGCAAGGTAGAGCGATCCCGGCTGGAAGACGCCGCAGCCCTGCCCCGTCTCCTTCTCCAGCTCCTTGTAGAGCGCCATCGTGTAATGCTGCAGGCGGCTGATGTTGGTGGAGTCGTGCAGGCCGTGGATGTTGGCCGCGGCGTGCCAAGTCGAGCCCGAGGTCAGTTCATCGCGCTCGAATAGCACGACATCGGTCCAGCCATGTTTCGCGAGATGATAAAGGATGGAGCATCCGATCAGACCGCCGCCGATCACAACAGCCTGGGCATGGGTCCGCATTTCACGTGTTCCTTTTGGCTCTAGGTCCCGAGGGCAGGCAGATTTGCAATTGGCATGATGGTGACTGAGGGCTGGGATCGGCTTACGCTCGCCGGCATGACCTCACTTTTTCGAGTATCGGCAGTGTAGAAAGCCCGACAAATGGCTGTAAAGCCTGCAATTGGGCGCCAATCCCGGTTTCGGCTATGATTTTGGCCAAAAAAAACGAGGTCATAGCCACATTAATCTTCGTTTGTGGACAGGGGTGCCCGGTGTAGCTTCTAGTGGGGAAATGAGCAGCTGTATCAACGGCGCCACGAATGGGAGCCACCGCTATGGACATGCATTCGCGGCATGGGGACAGGCCGGTTTTCCGGCAAGCCTTTTCGCCGACCACGCATTGTCACCACGGGCCTTGGAGTTGCGCGTCCGCCAGCGAATTCGGTTCCTTGCCGACCGAACGGCAGCGCCGAAACGCCCATCCAACCAGCGCATTGTGACAACTCGGAGGTCAAGATCTTGGATAAGGCTCCACACGCGTATATCCCGACACTCGTCGATCAGCTCAACGACGGCGCGATCAGCCGCAGGGACTTCCTGCGCAAGTCGACGCTGCTCGGTCTTTCGGCCGGAGCGGCCTATGCCATGGCCGGTCTCGTCGACCCGTCGACGCAGGCCCGCGCGCAGGATTTGCCGAAAGGCGGAAACCTGCGCATCGGCATGCGCTGCATGGAGATCAAGGACCCGCATCTGGCCGACTTCGCCGAGAAGTCGAACATCATTCGCCAGGTCTGCGAATATCTGACCTTCACCGACCGCAACAACATCACCCGTCCCTATCTGCTCGAAAAGTGGGACGTCAGCGACGACCTGAAGACTTGGACGCTGCACATCCGCAAGGACGTGAAATGGCGCGACGGCAGAGCGCTGAACGCCGACGACGTGGTCTGGAACCTGAAGCGGGTCAGCGATCCGGCTGTCGGGTCCTCCGTGCTCGGCCTGTTCACCGGCTACCTGGTCGAGGAATACGACACCGGCGAAAAGGACGACAAGGGCAATCCCAAGAAGTCGAGCCGGCTGTGGTCCGACAAGGCGATCGAGAAGGTCGACGACAGCACGGTGCGGCTCAACCTGTTCTCGCCGCAGATCGCGGTCGCCGAACACCTGTTCCACTATCCTATGTTCATTCTCGACCCGAAGGACAACGGCGCCTTCGGTCCGAGCGCCAATGGCACCGGAGCGTTCGAGATCGTCGAATACACGGTCGGCAAGGGCGCGAAATACAAGGCGCGAGCTGATTATTGGGGCGGCGCGCCGCATCTCGACACGTTCGAGTTCGTCGACCTCGGCGACAATCCGGGCGCCGGCATCGCGGCAATGGCCTCCAAGCAGGTTGACGGACTGTCGGAAGCCGACGCGGTCCAGATCAATTCGATGAAGGCTTTCCCCCACGTCGCGGTCCATAAGGTCGAAACCACGCAGACCATCGTGATGCGCATGCATCCCGACGTCGAGCAATTCAAGGACAAGCGCGTGCGCCAGGCCATGCGCTACGCGATCGATCGCGACAAGATCATCCAGACGGTCCTGCTCGGCGCCGGCACGCCGGCGGAAGACCACCACGTGGCGCCGTCGCATCCCGAGTACGCTGCGCTGCCGAAATGGCCGCGCGACATCGAGAAGGCAAAGAAGTTGATGGCCGACGCCGGCCAGGGCGATGGCTTCGAGATCGACGTCGTGACAAGGCCCGATCCGATCTGGGAACTGAACACGACACAGGCGATGGCCGAGCAGTTGAAGGACATCGGCATCAAAGCCAACATCAAGTCGCTGCCGAGCGCCCAGTATTGGGAAGTGTGGACCAGCGCGCCGTTCAGCCTGACGGCATGGGGGCATCGCCCGCTCGCCATCATGACGCTCGGCCTAGCCTACCGCACCAATGGAGCGTGGAACGAGTCGCATTTCTCCAATGCCGAGTTCGACAAGCTGCTCACCCAGGCCGAAGGCATCCTCGACCCGATAGAGCGTTCCAAGGTGATGGAGAAGATCGAGCTGATCATGCAGGACGAAGGGCCGATCGTGCAGCCATTCTGGCGCATCTTCTCGACCGTGATGGACAAGAAGGTGCAGGGTTTCGGACTCCATCCTTCGCAGTATATCTTCGCCAAGGATTACGCGGTCGTCGCCGCCTGACCAATTTGCCCGGCCGCCTTCGAGGCGACCAGTCATTCAACCCCGTTTGCATCAGGAGCGGACATTCCGGCCGATGGCGAGATTCGTTGCGAGACGACTGGCGATGATGCTGCTCACCATGGTGGCGGCTTCGTTTCTTGTTTTTGCCGTCTGTGAATTCACGCCGGGCAGCGTCGCGCGCAAATCCCTCGGGCCTTTCGCGACCCAGGAACAGGTCGATTTCCTCACCAGGAAGCTGAAGGCGGATGATCCGCTGCTGGTGCGTTACGGCCGCTGGGCGGGCATACTGCTCGGCGTCATTCCGGACCCGCTTCAGGACCCCAGCACCGGGCTCAATTTCACGGACCCGCGAGGCGCCCAGTACTTCGGCAATTTCGGCTATTCGACGCTCAACAAGCTGCCCGTCAACGATGTGATCTGGGACCGGCTCGGCAATACGGCGATCCTGGCCGGACTGGCCTTCCTGTTGATCGTGCCCTTGTCGATTGTCTTCGGCATCCTGTCGGGCCTCAAGGAAGGCGGCGTGCTCGACCGGGCATTGTCGGTCATATGCATCACCTTCACCTCGATTCCCGAATTCGCTTCCGGGGTTTTCCTGGTTACCCTGTTCGTCATCCTGTGGCCGGTGCTGCCGGGCACCAGTCCGCTGGATTCCGACGGCGGCTGGTCCATTCCATCTCAACTCGTGCTGCCGGTCGCGGTGCTCGTCATCTACGACTTCGGCTATGTCGCGCGCATGATCCGAGTCTCGATGATCGGCGTGATGGAAAAACCTTTCATCCGCACCGCGGTGCTGAAGGGCATGAGCACGCGCCAAGTGGTGATGGGCCACGCCCTGCGCAACGCCATGATCGCGCCTTTCACGGTGCTTCTGCTGCAGATCAACTTCCTCATCAGCGGCGTGGTGGTGACGGAACTCGTCTTCGCCTATCCCGGCTTCGGTCGGCTGCTGCTCGACGCCAGCCTGTTCGGCGACATCGCGACCATCGAAGCCGCCACGCTGATCACCGTCGCCATAGCGGTCACGACGCAGTTCCTCGGTGACCTCGGTTACATGCTGCTTGACCCACGCATAAGGTTGAAATGAACGCAGTGGCCGAACAGAGAGCGATGGACGGGACGGCTGCCAAGCCGACGGGCAGGACGCGCCTGAAATGGGCGCGGATGCTGCGCTCGCCGACCGCGATGATCGGATTATTCCTGGTGGGCTTCTGGGTACTGGCAGCGATCCTCGCGCCGGTCCTGCCGCTCTACTCGCCGACCGAACAGGACGTGATGGCGCTCGCCGACCCGACGCCTTCGGCCGCGCATTGGCTTGGCGTCGATATCCTCGGCCGCGATGAGCTGTCGCGGCTGATCTTCGGCGCCCGCACCGTGCTGGTGGTGGCGCCGCTCTCCGTCGCCGTCGCCATGATAGTCGGCATCACGCTGGGAATGATCGCTGGTTATTACGGGGGCTGGATCGATGTCCTCATCAGTCGGCTGTCCGACATCATCCTCGCCTTCCCGGTGCTGGTCCTCTACGTCATACTGATCGCCAATATCGGCCCGTCCGTCTTCAACATCGTCATCGCCTCGACCGTCGCTTCGGCCCCGGGCATCGGGCGAATAACGCGAGGGCTGGTGCTCGGCCTGAAGGAGCAGGAATACATCGCCGCGGCTAGGCTGCGCGCCGAAAGCACGCTCTACATCATGCTGGTCGAGCTGCTGCCCAACTGCCGCGGCATGCTGATCGTCGATGCCTGCCTGCGCATCGGCTACACGATCATCACCATCGGCATCCTCGGCTTCCTCGGCCTCGGCTTGCCGCCGCCCAACCCCGATTGGGGCGGCATGGTCAAGGAAAGCACGACCGTGCTCAACGTCTGGCCGCTGATGTCGGTGCTGCCGTCGATTGCAATCGTCAGCCTGGTGCTCGGCTTCAACCTCCTGGCCGACGGCCTGCGGGAAGCCTGGAAGCCATGATTCCGACTGCTGACATATTGGCGCCAGCGTCGAAGGGGCAAGCCGCGGACGCCCCGCTGCTCGAGGTCCGGGACCTGCGCATCGAGTTTCGCGCCAAGGCGGAGACCGTCGTTGCCGTGCCAAGCTTGTCGTTCGAGGTCAGACCGGGCGAAAGTTATGGGCTGGTCGGCGAATCCGGCTGCGGCAAGAGCACGACCGCGATGGCCATCATGGGCTATCTCGGCGCCACCGGCCTGATCGCCGGCGGCAGCATCCGCCTCGAAGGCGAGGATCTGGTCGGCGCGCCGGCACACAGACTGCGCTCCATGCGCGGGCGGCGCATCGCCATGGTCTATCAGGATCCGATGAGCGCGCTCAATCCGGTCAAGACCATCGGCGCGCAGCTTGCCGAAGTGCCGATGCTCCATCTCGACGCCAGCCGAACCGACGCGCTCGACATGGCGGCAGCCATGCTGAAGGACGTGCGCCTGCCAGACGCCGGCGACATGCTGAAGCGGTATCCGCATCAGCTTTCCGGCGGCCAGCAGCAGCGGGTCGTGATCGCCATGGCGCTTCTGGGTAGGCCTTCGCTGCTGCTGCTCGACGAGCCGACCACCGGCCTCGACGTCACGGTGGAATCGGCGGTGATCGACCTGATTGGGGAGCTGCGCCAGCGCTACGGCACCAGCCTGCTGTTCATCTCCCACAATCTCGGCCTGATCGCCGAGAGCTGCGACCGCGTCGGCATCATGTATTCCGGCGAACTGGTCGAAGAAGCGCCGACAGGCGAGCTGTTCGGCCAACCGCGGCACCCCTACACGCAAGGGCTGATCGACTGCATTCCCGACATCGACCACGGCAAGCACAGCCGCACGCTGGCTGCCATTCCGGGTCACATCCCGCTGCCCTCGGAGCGGCCGCGCGGCTGCCTGTTCGGGCCGCGCTGCGCCGGTTTCAAGGCCGGCCTGTGCGACCAGCCCGGAATCATCCTCGAACCGGCGGGAGAGCAGCATCTGGTGCGCTGCGTGCGCTGGCCTGAACTCGACCCAGATCGCCGCGACCTGCCGACGCTGGCCGAAGAGAGAACGGCGCCGGAGGCCGCAATAGCCGTATCGGATGTCACCAAGCTCTACCACCTCAGCAACCACAGGACGCTGAAGGCCAACGAGCATGTGTCTTTCGAGGCCGGCAAGGCCGAAATCGTAGCGCTGGTCGGCGAGTCCGGTTGCGGCAAGTCGACCCTTGCGCGCATCGTCACCGGCCTCGACCGCGCCACGTCGGGTGAAATCCGCATGGCCGGCGAAAACATCGCAAAGATCGAAGCAGCCTCTCGGCCTAAACAATTGCTGCAATCGATCCAGATGGTGTTCCAAAATCCGGATTCGACGCTGAATCCCTCGCACAGCGCCGGCTTCTCCATCCGCCGATCGTTGAAGAAATTCGGCGTTCGCACGGGCAAGGCAGCCATCGACCAGCGCATGCGTGAACTGCTCGAGATGGTGCGGCTTTCGCCGGACTTCGCGGCGCGTAAGCCAAGCCAGTTGTCGGGCGGACAGAAACAGCGCATCGCCATTGCCCGCGCCTTCGCTTCCGACCCGTCGCTGATCGTCGCCGACGAGCCGGTATCGGCGCTGGACGTCTCGGTGCAGGCGGCGGTGGTGACGCTGCTGCTCGACATCCAGCGGACCCGCCACGCGACGATGCTGTTCATCAGCCACGATCTGGCGCTGGTGCGCCATATCGCCGACAAGGTCGTGGTCATGTACCTCGGCAAGGTGATGGAGAAAGGCACGGTCGATGAAATCTTCGGCGGCGCCACCCATCCCTACACCGAGGCACTGATTTCGGCGATCCGCAGCACGAAAGCGGAAGGCGCCGGGCGCAGGCGGATCACGCTGACCGGAGACACGCCTAGTCCCGTCAACGTTCCTGCCGGCTGCCGCTTTGCCAGCCGATGCCATCGCAAGGTGGGTCCTATTTGCGACAGCGAGCCGCCGCCGATCCGCACAATGTCCCCCACGCACGAGATCGCCTGCCATATCCCGAAGACGGATCTGGCCGCGCTCACCCTCATGGACGAGGCGCGTGGCCCTCAATGAGGACATGGTCGCTGGCCCGTCTCTGGCGTCAGGCGGAACGATCGCGCGCCATCCTGCCTATCATGGCGCTCATCTGCCTGGCCGGCATCGGCAGCTCCATGCTGACGACGGCCGTGTCACTGGCCTTGAGCGCGCCGGGCATCGCGCCCCGAAACGTGCAATTGGTGCTCACCGCCTACCCGTTCGGGTTCCTCGTCGGTTGTCTCATTGCTCGTCCACTGGTGTCGCGGGTAGGCCACGAGCGCGCCTTTTTCATCATAACCGTGATCGAGGCGATCGGCACATCAGGCTTCGTGTTCACCGATCTGCTGCCGGCATGGTTCTGCTTCCGCCTGCTCGGAGGGCTGGCCATGGCGGCCATGTTCGTCGTGTGCGAAAGCTGGATCAACCTTTATGCTGACCAGCACAATCGCGGCAGGCTGTTTTCCGTCTACATGATGACAACAGCGATCGCCGTGCTGCTCGGCCAGGTGCTTTTGGAGATCGTCGGGGCGCACTCGCCCCATCTGTTCGGGGTCAGCGCGGCCACGGTATTAATGGCAGTGCTTGCACGCTTCGTCTCAAAGCCATGGCCTGCCCTGCCCGCTCCGCAGTATGAACCGTCCGTGCCGGACATCCCGGCGAAGGAAGAGCGTTACGGCGTCATCCAGTTGCTGCGGCTGGCGCCCGTTACGGTGGTCAGCGTCTTCCAGGCCGGCGTCACCAACATGAACGTTTTCGTTCTGACCCCGATCTATGGCGCCAAGATCGGGCTATCCGCCAGCGCGACCGTCGGCCTGGTGACGACCGTCAGCATCGCCGGGATGCTGGCGCAAACGCCAGTCGGATGGCTCTCGGACCGGTTCGACAGGCGTGTGATACTGCTCATCCAGGGCCTGCTTTCGATGTCGCTCTGCGCATCGATCGCCTGGATCGGAACCAGGCCGCTGCCATTCCTCTTCCTGCTGTTCTTCCTCTATGGCGCCACGGCGCTGACCGTGTATCCGGTGGCGATCGCCTTCGCCAATTCGCGAATGCACAGCCGTCATATGGTTGCCGCTTCCGGCACGTTGCTGCTGCTCTATTCAATCAGCAATATCCTGACGCCCGGCCTGTCCGCGGCGCTCATGGAGCACACCGCCCCGCAGGCCATGCTGTTCGTGCTCGGCACCGGCGGCATTCTGGTGGCAATCGCGGCTTGCATCAATTTGCGGCAGCGCTCGGTGGGGATTGTGGTCGTGCAGCCCTCGGGAGGCGAGCCGTGACAGCCGCCGCATCCCCCCTGCCCGGCCGCCTGACCGGCAAGGTCATTCTGATCACCGGCGCCGCAAGCGGAATCGGCGCCGCGATCGCACGCCGATGCGTCGAGGAGAACGCTCGCGTCGCCTGCGCGGATCGCGACATGGCGGCAACGCAGGCGCTTGTCGCCAGTCTCGGATCGAACGCCTTGGCGGTCGGCTGCGACGTCACCGATCCGGATTCGGTCAAATCCGCGGTCGCCACTACAGGCCGGGCATTCGGTGGGCTGGACGGTCTGGTCCACAATGCCGCCGCCCCATCGACCGACGGCACGGTCGCCGATCTCGCGCTCGACAAATGGCGGCTGGAACTGGACGTCAGCCTCACCGGCGCCTTCCTGGTCTCCAAATTCGCAGTGCCCTTGATGGCGGCTGGCGGCGGCGGCTCGATCGTCCTGATCGGCTCGCAATTCGCGCGCGTCGCCGTCGGCAAGGCGGTGGCCTATTGCGCGGCCAAGGCCGGCGTCATGCATCTCGCCAAGGCCATGGCCGTCGACCATGCCGGGCAACACATCCGCGTCAACAGCCTGTCGCCCGGCGCTGTCGCGACCGCGCGCCTGCTGCAACGCTGGCCGGACCTGAAGGCGGCCGACGAGGGTCTCGGGCCGGCGCATCTGCTCGGGCGCATTGCCCAACCTGAAGAGATCGCCGCCGCCTGCGCCTTCCTGCTTTCGTCCGATGCCTCATTCGTAACCGGCACGGACCTTCTCGTGGATGGCGGCTATGCCGTACGCTGAACCCCTTTCCGGTATTGGAGGTTGATCCGATGACCCTGCTCGTCACTGGCGGCACCGGCTTCGTCATGAGCGTCGTCGCCCGCGCCTGGCTCGACCGCGACCCGACCGCGCGGGCTGTGATCCTGGACCGGTCCAATCTCGACGCGGCCGCCGAAAAGCATTTCGCGCCGGTGCGCGATAGGCTCATCGTCGTCAGCGCCGATATTCTCGACCCGAAGACATGGTCCGCCGCGCTGGACGGGCAGAACATCTCGGCCATCGTGCACGGTGCGACCATCACCTCGATCTCGCGCGGCAGCGCTTCGGAAGCCAAGCGGCAGCCTGAGGCCGAGGACCCGGCGCGCATCGTCGACGTCAATCTCATGGGCACGGTGCGCATGCTGGACTGGGCGCGCACGCGGCCTGCCCTGAAGCGCTTCGTCTATGTCAGTTCCGGCTCCGTCTACCGGCACAACGGGCCGGACTGGAGCGGCGAGCCGCTGCCAGAGGACGGCTATGTCGCGCCGCTCACGCTCTACGGCATCTCCAAATTCGCCTCCGAAATGGTGGCCAATCGGTACGCCGACCTGTTCGGTCTGTCGGCGATCTCGGTGCGTCTCGCGTCCGTCTACGGGCCGATGGACCGCGCCACGGAGAGCCGGAATTTCCGCCATGTTCCAAACCGCGTCGCGCACATGGCATTGGCCGGTGAGACGATCAGGCCGAACAGCCTTGAATCGGTCGGCGACTACGTCACTTCCACCGATGTCGCCGCTGCCATTCTGGCGCTGATCGACGCGCCGCGCCTCAATTATCGCCACTACAATATCGGTTCCGGCGGCAGCCAGACGATCGGCGACATCATCGGGTGGACGCGCGAGCGGGTTCCAGGTTTGAAGGCCGAGGTCAGCGCCGGCGACGATGCCAATATCGTCCAGGACACGTCACTGAAAGGCGGTATGTGGGGGGCCTACGATATCGCCCGGATCATGCGCGACACCGGGTGGCGGCCGCGCCCCGGCAAGGAAGCCTTCCACGCCTATATGGATTGGATTTCCGCCAACGAGACGAATTGAGAGGGATTGCCATGGCGCCGAACGCTGCTTCACATCCGGCGAACGCCCAGCCGCGCGACTTCGTAGGCTATGGGGCGAACCCGCCCTATGTGATCTGGCCGGGTGGCGCGAAGGTCGCGATCAACCTCGTGCTGAACTACGAGGAAGGCTCGGAATACAACTGGCTGGACGACGGCCGCAACGACAATTGGGGCGAGTACAACAACAACGGCACATCACCGCACCGCGACCTCGGCACCGAGACGCATTTCGAATATGGCAGCCGGGTCGGCGTCTGGCGGCTCGCTCGGCTTTTCGACCGCTACAACGTGCCGATCACGGTTTCGGCCTGCGCGGTGGCGCTGGAGAAGAACCGCGCCGTCGCCGAATGGATGAATGCGCGCGGCCACGACCTGCTCGGGCATGGGCTGCGCTGGACCGACTATCCCGGCATGCCGCGCGAGGAAGAGGAACGGCAGTTGCACGAGGCGATCACGCTCTACCAGAAGGTGCTTGGCCGCCGGCCGCTGGGCTGGAATTGCCGGTCGTTCCCGAGTGTCAACACACGTGACCTGCTGGTGCGAGAGGGCGGCTTTCTCTATCACTCCGACCCCTGCAACGACGAATTGCCCTATTTCGTCGACCATGGCGGCCAGCGCATCCTGGTCGTGCCCTATTCCAAGACGCTCAACGACAGCCGCTTCCTCATCGCGCCGGGCTACAGCAACCCGCACGACTTCGCCGAGGATTGCCGCTCGGCGATCGACTACATGCTTTGGGAAGCCGACGAGACCGGCGGGCGCATGCTGAACATCTGCGTGCACGCGCGCTGGATGGGTCAGCCGAACCGGGCTGCGGGCCTGCGGGCGGTCATCGAGCATATACAGAAAACGCCTGGCGTTATCTTCATGCGCCGGGCCGACATCGCCCGCTACTGGATTGACAATCAGGACAGTTTTACCCGCAGACAGGGCCGCTAGCAGCGCGGAGATGCTTCATGTTTGAGACGCTCATCACAGGCGCCACGATCATCAATGCCGATGGAGAAGCGCGCCGCAACGTCGCGATCCATGGCGGCAGGATCGCCGCCCTGGTCCAGCCCGGAGAATCCGCCGAGGCGCGCACCCTGATCGACGCCGCCGGCTGTTTCCTGTTGCCTGGGCTGATGGATGCGCATGCGCATCTCAGGGAACCGGGACTGACCCACAAGGAGGACTTTTCATCCGGCACGCATGCGGCCGCACTCGGCGGGGTGACGACCGTGCTCGACATGCCGACAGACGAGCCCTGGACGGCGACGGCGGATCAACTCGCCGACAAGATGGCGCTGACGACCGGAAAACTGAATGTCGATGTGGGTTTCCAGGCCGTGCTTACCAAGGATTTTGGCCTGATCGCCGCCGTGGCCGAAATGGCGCCGGTCTCGTTCGAGCTTTTCACCGCCGACGTCCCAAAGGATTTTCTGTTCCAGACGACGGATGCGGTGCTGCAAGCCCTGAAGGTGATGGTGCCTTTCGGCACGACAATCGGGGTGTCGCCCGGCGACCAATCGCTGCTCGAAGGCAGCATGGCACGTGACCATGACGGCCACATAGCGGCGTTCCTGAAGAGCAGGCCACCGGCGGCGGAGGCCAACGGCATTGCCCGCGCCGTGCTGGCAGCGACCGAGGCCGGCGCCCGTATCCATGTGCGGCAGATCAATTCGGCGCTCGGTGTCGAGACGTGGCACCGCCTGCGGGATCTGGCCGATGCCAGCGTCGAGACAACGCCACAAAGCCTGTTTTTCACGGCGCACGACTATGAGACCCAGGGAGCCGCGCTGAAGGGCTCGCCACCGTTGCGATCGCCGGAAGATGTCCGACGCCTGCGCGAGGCCGTTGCCTCTGGCATGATCGATGTCATCGGCACAGACCATGCGCCGCACAGCCCACGGGAAAAGGCCGCCGCCTATCCCGCATTCGCCGATATTCCAGGTGGCATGCCAGGTTTGCAGACGCTGCTGCCCGTGATGCTGAAGCTGGCAGACGAAGGCCTGATCGGCATCTCCGATATCGTGCGGATGTGCGCGGCCAACCCCGCCGACCGTTTCGGGCTGGGCAAGCGCAAAGGCCGGCTCGCCGTCGGGTTCGACGCCGATATCCTGCTTCTCGACCCCAAGCGGACTTTCACCGTGCGCAACGCGGACCAGAAATCCAAAGCGAATTATACACCGTTCGACAGTTGGAGCGTGTCGGCAACTTTGCGGCAGGTATTTCTTCGAGGCGTGGAAATCGTCCGCCACGGCATTTTGACCCGGCCGGGGCAAGGCCAGGTGGCGCGGCGGGAAGGCTAAGGCAGCGACATGGGTATTATGGAAGGCAAGGTAGCAATCGTCACTGGCGGGAGCTCCGGCATCGGCCGGGCCATCGCGCGGCGCTATGCGCAGGAAGGCGCGCGGGTCGTCGTGGCCGATGTGCGCGAAGAGCCTATCGAAGGCGGAGAGCCGACCGCTCAGGCCATCCAATCGGCAAGCGGCGAGGCGATCTTCCTGTTCGTCGACATTTCGGACAACGGCGCGGTCGAAGACATGACGCAGCAGGCAATCCGCCATTTCGGTCGGCTCGACGTGCTGGTCAACAATGCAGCCATCTACACCTCGACGACTTTGACCCAGACCACGCTAGAACAGTGGGCGAAGGTCATGGCGGTCAACGTCACCGGCTTCTTCTACTGTTCGAAGCACGCGGTATTGCAGATGCTCAGGCAGGAGCCGGTGAACGGCGTGCGCGGCCGCATCGTCAACATATCCTCGCAGCACGGCATGGTGGCTTGCCCCGGGGACTTCCCCTATTCGGTGAGCAAGGGGGCCATCGTCCAGATGACGCGCCAGATCGCTGTCGACCACGCCGAAGACCTGGTCGTCTGCAACGCCGTGGCGCCCGGCAAGATCATCACCGGCAAGCCGGGCGTCGCCAACGATCCCGACGCCCTCGACTATTCGCGCCTTCGCACGCCATGGCCGCGGCTCGGCCAGCCGAACGACGTCGCCGGCGCAGCCCTGTTCCTCGCTAGCGACCTGTCCACTTACATGACCGGCGTCAATCTGATGGTCGACGGCGGCTGGATGGCGGGTTGACCGGCCATCCAGCCTGCATGTCGCGAACCGATAAGTCGTGCTCGATAACGGCTACTTGTTCGGTATCTCATAGACCTTGCCGTGCCATGGCGCAGCGTCGATCTGGTCCAAGGCCATGACGTAGAGTTCCTTCTCGTCCGGACCGAATGCGAAGTTCGGCATCGACGGGGACGGCACCGACAGCGTGCGAAGAAACTTGGCGTCCTTATCGACGACGATGATCTTGCCGGGTGCGTCGAGCGAGCGCGGGCTCTGGCCGATATACATCTCGCCGGCGTTGTCCATCTTGATGCCGTCCGGCCAGATATGCGGCTGGTCCGGGAACAGGTCGTCCAGCCGCAGGAAGACGCGCCTGTGCTCAGGCTATGGTCGGCGGCGACATCGAATTCGATGATGCGGTTGTCTTCCGTTTCGACCAGATAGAGGATCTTGCCGTCGTTCGACATGACCAGGCCGTTGGCGTTGTGCAGGTCGTCCGCGACCTTCGCCACGCTGCCGTCCTTGCCGATGTAGTAGGCCGATGCGTCGATCGCAGCGCCGCCCTTGCCCGAGCCGGTGAAATAGATTCCGCCATCCTTGTCCGGCGCGAAGTCGTTGGGGCCGCTGAACGGCTTGCCGTCCTTGTCCTTGTCGTAGGCATCGAGGGTCTTGCCATCGGCCGAAATGCGGCCGATCGAGTTGCTGTCGTAGCAGGTTACGACGAACTCGCCCTTGGCGGTCGGCAGGACCGCCGAGGGCCCGCAGCCGTCCATTTTCCAGAAGATTTCGTTCTTCTTGCCATCCCACACATCGACGGTGTTGCGCCCGTATTCGACGTAGAACAGCTTGTCCTGGTACCAGATCGGGCCTTCCGCGAACCAGGCGTCGTCGTTGATGACCTTGACGTCGGCGGCTTGCGCAGACGCCGTCAGGGCAAGAGCGATCGCGGTACCGAGCAGATGCAGTTTGGTCATGCCAGTCCACTCCGTCTGTTTGAAGTCGATCAGGGCTCCTGGTCGCCGATCTCAAGTCTCCGGCGCGCCACGTAGTCATCCAGTTCCTCACGGACCGCGGGGTCCAGGACGGGCTCTTCATATTCGGCCAGCGCCTGCTGCCAGAGCTGGGTCGCCCGTTCCAGCGCGTCATGGCCACCGGCTTCCTGCCAGGCGCCGTAGTTCTGCCAGTTCGACAGCATCGGTCGGTAGAAAGCGGTCTCGTAGCGCGCCATGGTGTGCTCGGAGCCGAAGAAATGGCCTCCGGTCGGCACCGACTTGATCGCCTCGAAGCCAAGGTCGTCCTCCTCGAAGGGCATCGGCCGCAGGAACTCCATCATGTTCTGCAGGATCTCGACATCGAGGATCAGCTTCTCGTAGGAGGCCGTCAGCCCGCCCTCGAGCCAGCCGGCGGCGTGATAGATCAGGTTCGCGCCGCCGAGCACCGCGCCCCAGGTCGCCATCTCGGTTTCGTAGGCGGCCTGCAGGTCGACGACGTTCGACGCATTCGCATTTGAGGTGCGGTACGGCAGATTGTAGCGGCGGGCCAACTGGCCGGCGACGATGTTGGCTTTGGCATTTTCGGGCGTGCCGAAGGCAGGCGCGCCGGAGCGCATGTCGACGTTCGAGGTGAAGGCGCCGTACATCACCGGCGTGCCGGGATTGATCAGTTGCGTCAGCGTCACGCCGAAAAGTGCTTCGGCATTCTGCTGCGCCAGGGCGGCGGCCAGCGTGACCGGGGTCATCGCGCCCATCAGCGTGAACGGCGTGATTGTCACCGGCTGGCCGTGCTCTGCCATGGCGATCAGTCCCTCCGCCATCGCCTCGTCGAACAGGCGCGGCGAGTTCACGGAGATGATGGTTGTGACGCCCGGCGAAGACCTCATCTCCTCAACCGGAATGCCGCGCGTGATCGCCATCATGTTGATGCTGTCCATGGCGCGGCCACGTCCTATCGCGGAGGCGTGGAAGCCCAAATCGGAAAGCGTCAGGTTTGCGCGGTAGGTGTCGAGATGCCGGGAGTTTGCCGGCAATTCCATCGGCGCCACGACCTGGTTGCCGATGATGTGGATGGCATTGAAGTGGTGCGCGAGGCGGATGAAATTCTCGTAATCCGCGAGATTGCCTTGCCGCCGGCCGTTGATGCGATCGTGCACGTTGGGCGGGCCGGCAACGAGGCCGAACGCCAGCGAATTGCCACCGAGCCTGATCCTCTTCTCCGGATTGCGCGATGTGATCGTGAAGCACGACGGCGCGCTCTTCAGCGCTTCGGTCACGATGCTCTCGTCGATGCGGATCGTGCTTTCCTCTCGGTCGACTATGGCTCCCGCGGCTTCGAAGATGCTCATCACCTTCTCGCCCATCACCCGGATGCCGAGCTCGGAAAGTATCCGCATCGAGGTGCGATGCAGCTTGTCCATCTGCTCCTCGTCCAGCATCCGCATCGGCGCGTAAGGGTTCGTCACGCTCTGCCAGGGCAGTTGCGCGATGCCGCCGCCGCTGCGCCCCGCTGCTCTGGTGCGCCGTCCACCGCTTCGCCTGTCATGCGTTGTCATCGGCCTGTCCTCCTAGTAACCGCGTTTGGGATCGACGACATTGTTCAGCGGCTCGCCACGCCGGTAGCGGGCCAGATTGTCGGCGAACATGCGCACCGACTTCACATCCCAGCCGTCATAGACCGAAGAGCAATGCGGCGTGACGATCACGTTGTCGTAGCCCCATAGCGGGTGCGATTGCGGCAGCGGCTCTGTCGCAAAGACGTCGAGCGCCGCGCCCTTGATCCGTCCGGCATCGAGCACCGCGAGAAGCGCCGCCTCGTCGACGACGAAGCCACGGGACACGTCGATCAGCACGACCGAAGGTTTCATCGCCGCGAAGGCTTCCTTGCCGACAAGGCCGCGGGTGCTGTCGAGCAGGGGCACGGCACACAGGATGAAATCGGCACGGCCCCAAAGTCTGGGCAGATCCGCTATGGCGTGCACTTCATCGATATGGTCGGTCGGTTTCGGGTTCGCGCGTACACCCAGCGTCGTCATGCCGAATGCCTTGGCACGGGCGGCGACCGCCTGCCCCGTCTTGCCGAGGCCGAGGATAAGCAAAGTCCTGCCCAGGATCGGCTCGACCTTGGCCGCGGTCCAGTTGCCGGCCGCCTGGTTGCGTGCGAAGCCACGCAGGCCAAGCGAAAACGACAGCATCGCGCCAAAGACGTATTCCGCCATCATGTCGGCGGCCACGCCGGCCGAATTGGTCACCATCACCTTTGCGGGATCCCAGGGGCGCAGGTGATCGGTGCCGGAACCGCCCACCGAAACCCAGCGCACGGTCGGATTCTCAACCACCGCCTTGCGCGGATAGAGTGAGCGCTGGCCAAACCTGATGCTGAAGACCACTTCGGCGCCGGTTTCCGAAATCAAGGCCGGAAGCGCCTGGTAATTGTCGCAGCCATGCACCGTGATGTCGGGATGGGTTTCGGCAAGGACGGCCATCGGCCCTTCCAGCGAGTCGGCACTGACGATTACGGTCGGCCGCGCGGACATCTCAGCCTCGCCTCGGGCCGGGAATGTGATCGGCAAGAGGCCCCAGCGCGTCGAGCAGGGCCTTGCCCGCCAGCACGGTGGCGTTCTCGTGCGGCGCCCTCAAATTGAGCCAGCGGTGATCGCCGGAGCGGACGGCAAGGGCAGCCTTCATGCCGGGGATCAGCCCGGCATCCTGCACCGCCTTGCGAAACGCCTTTATGGAGACATTGGCGGACGCGATGTCGCGCCCTGCGCGCGCATTGTCGTAGAGCGCACGGATCGCCTTCGCGTTGAGATTGACGGAAGCAGAGATGCAGCCCGCCGCGCCGGCGGCTAGTCCCTGGGTGAGCTGACCTTCGGAACTCGGGAACACCGAGAGGTTCGGCGCCGCCGCGATGACGGCGGCGGTATTGTCCCAGCTTCCGCCGCTGTCCTTGTACGCGACGACCGTGTCGGGAAAGGCTTCATTGAGCCGCGCCGCTAGCGCCGGCGAGACCGGCACGCCCGAGTTCTGCGGGATATGGTAGAGGATCAGCCTGAGCTTCGGGTCGGCGACCCTGTCGGCTAGTTCCGAATAGTAGCGCGCCTGTCCATTGTCGCCGGCCGCCGTGTAGAAGAACGAGGGCAGCACCATGACGCCGGCGCAGCCGAGTTCCAGCGCATGCCTGCTAAGTTCGACTGTCTCAGGCAGCGCGGTAACGCCCGTGCCGGGCATCATCTGGTCCGCCGAAATGCCGGCCTCGACTAGCCATTCCAGCGCCTCCATGCGCTCAGGCAACGACAATGACAACGCCTCACCGGTCGTCCCAAAAGGCGACAGGTAATGTGCGCCTTGGGAAAGCACCCATTTCGCATGGCTTACCCACAGATCGTGGGCAACTCTGCCGTCCTTTTCGAAGGGCGTCAGGATCGGTGCAATTACGCCTTGGACGCTGTTCATCAATGGCTCCCCCCGGTCATCGTATCGCCGGCGGCAAGCTTTGCCGCCATGGCAACTGTCCTGATGAAATAAACCGTCGATGCGATGTCGAAGAAGACGTCAAAGCCTCCCTCACCCCGCACCAGCACAGCCTCGATATGCGCGACCCGCGTCTGCGCGATCGCGTCGTCAGCGAACCGGCCGGTCCGCAAATCCAGCGCGCATAGCCGCGCCATCACGGGTTCCGTCAGCGGGCCAGAGAGCCTTATCCAGCTCCAGCTTTCCTCTCGCCAGGACCAGTAACCACGTGCGCCATCGGCAGCCTGCCACGCGTCGGTGAGTTTTGCGACGGCGTTGCCGGCTCTATCGTCAACCGCCAGAAAATCCTCAGTTCCCAGGCGCAGCAGCCTGATGCCGTCTGGCGTGGCAACGCGATTGATCGGCGGCAGGGACAGGCCATGTGCTCCCAGCCATCTGGCGCTTCCAGGCCCCTTGATGCCGAAGCGCGGCTGCGCCGTCAGGTCCGTCAACGTCAGCCGTCCCTTTGGCAAGCTGCACTCTGCCGCCGAGCCGTCTGGCGACAAGGGAGATGTGCGCGATCCGGGAACGGCCATGGCTACAACTCCTGCCGAACGTTCTGCGGATCGAAGAAGGCGTGTCCAACGACCGGCGCCTCGACCAGTTCACCGTCGCGGCACTTGACCGCAACCCTGCTGCCGGGCGCCGCATCGTCTATGTGGACATAGGCAAGCGCGATGTGATGGCCGAGCGTCGGAGAGAAGCCGACCGAGGTGACCTGCCCCACCGGCTCGCCGCCACGCAGCACGAGGCAGGATTCGCCCGGTATGTTGCGCAAGCCTTCAAAGGAAAGACCGACCAGCCGGCGCGATTCTCCGAGATTGGCACGCATCTCGATCGATCGCTTGCCGATGAAGAACGGCTTCTTCTTCGAAACCGCCCAGCCGAAACCGAGTTCGTCGGGCGTGGTCAGTGCATCCGTGTCCTGGCCGATCAGGATATGTGCCTTCTCCAGCCGCATGATGCGAGAAGCTTCCAGCCCGTATGGGCGCAAACCATAGGGTTCGCCCGCCGCGACCAGCGCGTCCCAAAGGGCGATGGCGTAGCTCGAGGGGCAATGCAGCTCGAAGCTGACTTCTCCGGTGAAGCCGATGCGCATAACGCGCACCGGAACGCCGGCCAGGCGACCCTGACGGCCATGCAGATAGGAAAAGGCGTCGCGCGCGAAATCGATGTCACCGTCGAGCGCCTGCAGGACTTCCCGCGCCTTGGGGCCGGTGACATTGATGCCGGAAAAGCCGGCGGTGACGTTGAGCACATCGACCTTCAGCCGCCATTGCGCGTTCCAAAACAGCATGTCGGCCTGTACCCGGCCGACCGCGCCGGTCGTCGCCGTCACGTAGAACTGGTCATCCGCGAAGCGATAGGCGACGCCATCGTCGATTACGGTGCCCATCTCGTTCAGCATCAGGCAATAGCGGACGCGGCCGACCGGCTGGTTTGCATGGGCCATGGTGTACATGCGATCGAGGAAGGCGCCGGCATCCGGACCGCGGATCTCCAGCTTGCCCAGCGTCGAGACATCGAGCATGCCGACGCCGTTGCGGACGGCCTCTATCTCGTCGCGGATCAGGCGTTCGCTCCGGCTTTCCGGCCCGTAGTAGTACGGCCGCCACCAATTGCCGATCGGCTTCATGCGGGCGTCTAGTGCAAGATGGCGGAGATGCAGCGCGGTGCGCCGCTCCAGCGGCTCATGGTGGCCGGCAAGGACGCCGAGCTTTTCCGGTCCGGTCGGCGGCCTCGCCGTGGTCACACCGACTTCGCCGACCCTGCGATCCGTGGCGTCGGCAACGATGCGCGCCGTGGCAAGGGCCGAATGCCTGCCTTGGCTCGGCCCCATGCCGACGGTCGAAAAGCGCTTCACAAGCTCGAGCTCGCGATAGCCTTCCTTTATCGCGTTCTGCAAATCCTTCACCTGCAGATCCTCGTCGAAATCGACGAAGTCGCGGCCCTTGTCATGGCCCGTCAGCTTCTGTGCCCAGGCCACGGCTTCGGGTTCGAATTCACTTGAGGGCTCGGCCAGACCAGCGTGCCCGAGCCGACAAAGCGCCTCATGCGCGGCGCGGCGGCCATCCGCCATCGCCGAGGATAGTCCCGTCCTGCCGGCAACGGCGCCAGCCAGGTGGACGGCGCCGTCCGGCAGCGTCAGCGTCATGCGCGCGGTCGCTTCGTCGTAGCCGACCTTGGCGCCCGCATGACAGGGCACCTGCCACGCCGGCGCCGAGCCGGCGGCCATCACGACGAGGTCGCAGTCCATCCAGCGGCTTCCGACGCGGACCCGTCTGACATGCTTGTTGCCGCGGGTTCCGGCCGCTTCATCGATCTGGGCGCCCGTGATGATTTCCGCGCCCCTGGCCCGAAGCTCGCCAGCGCTGCTGCCCGCTCCCTGTCTCGGATCGACGACGGCCGCGAGTTCGACGCCTGCCTCGATCAAGTCGAACGCGGCATCATAGCCGTCGTCATTGCCTGCCAGCACGACGGCGCGGCGGCCGGGTTTCACCGCATAGTGCCGCATCAGCCTCTGCACGGCGCCGACGGTCATGATCCCCGGCAGGTCGTTGTTGCGGAACACCGCCGGCTGCTCGATGGCACCTGTTGCCAGGATCACCTCGTGAGCCCTGGTGCGGTAGAGCCGGTTGTCTTGGATCAGCGGCAGCCAGTTGTCCTCGTACCAGCCGTTGCAGACGGTGGCGGTCATGACGCGCAGATTGGCCAATCCCGCCGCGGCAGCCCTCAGGCTGGCGAGCACGCCCGGATCGCAGCGGCGATAGATCAGTGAACCGCCGATTTCCGGGTTCTCGTCGCACAGGACGACGTCGGCGCCGATTTGCGCGGCGGCGATCGCCGCCGCCAGGCCTGCCGGTCCGGCCCCAACGACCAGCAGGTCGCAGTGAAGATCGATCTTGTCGAAGCTTAAATGCGGGGCGCGAGTATCGACGATCCCGAGCCCGGCCTTGCGCCGGATCATCGGCTCCCAGAAGCGAAGCCAGCTATCCTGCCTCGGCCCCATGAAGGTGCGATAGTAGAAGCCAACCGGCATGAACCGCCCAAGCCGATCTATGATGGCGTCGCGGTCATTTCGCAGCGAGCCGTTGACGTTCTGCGCCGTCACCGTCATGCCTTCCCAAATCGGCGTCAGGTCGGCGGGGACATTCGCCTCCGACGGAAGCTGCACCAAAGTGTTCGCTTCCGCGCCGGCCATGGTCATGATACCGCGCGGTCGATGGTACTTAAATGAGCGGGAAAGCACCCACTGGTCCGAAGCGGCGAGCGCGCTTGCAATGCAATCGCCGGCAAAGCCCTCATAGGACTTGCCCTCGAAGGTAAAGCGCATCGGCTGCGTGCGATCGATGCGCGAGCCATAGGGTGCCGCAAGCCGGGTCATGCCTGATTGCCCTCGCCCGGCGCGTAGGTGCGGATGATCTCGTTGGTGACGACGTCGCGCTCCGCCAGGAAAAAGAAATTGCTCGGCACGTGCTGCCACCACTCGGTCACGACGCCCTTGCGATTGTCCGCGCGAAACAGATGTTTCGCCCAGTCGGCGTCGGCGGTCGCATCGGCATCGAGCGTCTGGCGCACCGGACCGAAAGACCGGAATTCGTCGATGTTGCGCAGGCCGTTCATGGGGCAATCAAGCTGCTTCATGGTCAATGGCTCGCCGCCGTTGCGCCCATTTCATTGAGCAGCCGGAAGGTCTCGAAGCGCTCCAGCGCGAAGGGCTTGAGCAGGTCTGGCGCCCGGCCCTTGGCGATGGTCTCGGCCATGCGTTTTCCGGCCACGGCCGTTGCCTTGAAGCCCCAGGTGCCCCATCCGCAGTCGAGCCAGAGATTGGCAAGCGGGCTGGCGCCCATGATCGGGCTGTAATCCGGCGTCATGTCGGTGATGCCCGCCCACTGCCGCAATAGCCGAACCCCTTGCAGGAAGGGGAAAAGATGCACAGCGCCCTCGGCCAGATGTTCCTTCATGCCCAGCGTCGAGCGAGTCGAATAGAGCTGGTACGGATCCGAACCACCGCCGATGACGACCTCGCCGCGCGAGGACTGCACAAGATAGGTGTGCAGCGAAACCGACGAGACCAGCGTGTGCAGCCACGGCTTCAGCGGTTGCGTCACCATCGCCTGCAAAGGATAGCAGCGGATCGGCAGCTCCACCCCAGCCATCATCGCGACATCGTAGTTCATGCCGCCAGCGGCGATGAGCACCGCGCCGCATGCGACGCGCCCGCGGTTTGTCATCACCGCCCGGACATTGCCACTCTCGACCTCAAAGCCCTGGACCTCGGTGCGCTGGTGAATCTCCACACCGCGGCGCGAGGCCTGCGCCGCGTAGCCCCAGGCGACCGCGTCGTGGCGCGCTGTTCCGCCGTCGGCGTGCCACAGGCCGCCAAGAATCTCGAGCGCGTTGCCGCGATCCATATTCAGTTGCGGCACCAGCTTTTCGACTTCCTTTGCGTCGATGACTTCGGTGCGGGTGCCCATGTGCTTGCCCATCTCGGCGCGCAGATCGAAGGCGCGCAGCGTGGCCTCCGTATGGGCAAGCGTGAGCTGGCCGCGCTGCGAGAACATGACGTTGAAGTCGAGCTCCTGCGACATCGTCTCGAACAGCGAAACGCCTTCCTTGTAGAAGGCGATGCCTTCCTGGGTGATGTAGTTGGAGCGGATCGTCGTGGTGTTGCGCGCCGTGTTTCCGCCAGCCAGATAGCCCTTCTCGAGCACCGCGATGTCGGTGATGCCATGATATTTCGACAAATAGTGCGCGCACGCCAGGCCATGCCCGCCGCCGCCGACGATCACCACGTCATAGGACGGCTTGAGCTCGGGCGTCCGGGGAATGTCGCCAGTCACCGGATAATCGCGGCTGAACCCGTATTTGAGGAGCCTAAGCGGCATGGCCACCCAGACCGCCTGGAGGTTCGTAGATGAGCGCCGACAGGTCCGAGAACCGGCTTTCCGTGCCGGTCAGGCCGAGTATAGCATCGCGGATCGCGGCCGCCCTGGCTTCGCCCAGAACCGGCGCCGAGAACTCCATGTATTTGGCGACGATATCAGCCTCGCTGATGGGCGCTTCAGGACCGCCGCGTGCGTGGACGTCACCGGAATCCAGCAAGCGTCCGTCTGTCGTCTCGATCTGCACGTCAGCCCAGCGCCCTTCCGGGAAACGAGCGCTGTGCCTCGCCGATTCGCTGACCTCGACGCGCCCCAGCATCTCCCCAACCGCGCCGTCGCACAGCCCCTGGCCCGAAATATGCTCCACCGCTATCCGACCGTACAGGATCATCGTGGCCACGGCGAAGGCCAAGCTGTATTGCGCCTTGGAAGTTGTGTCGGGCATGCCGTCGAACAGCGTCGCCGCGTAGTGGAAGCTGTTGACGTTGATCCTGCCTATATCCTGCGGCCGCAGGCCATGCTGCAGGCATAGCGCCCGGGTCGCGTCGATCGCGGCGTGAGCCCAGCGGCAGATGGGATAGGGTTTGACGTATTGTAGCGGCATCTGCCAGAAATCGCCGAGATCGGCCCAATATCGGGCCACTTCCGGCGCCTCGACAGTGATGGCCGGAGCGCCGGCGAACCCGGCTTGCGCGAGTACCGCGGCCGACAGGCCGACCTGTGCGCCCATGCCGGAGCCGTCGTGCAGCATGGTCGGCGTCGCGATCTCACGCATCATTTGGCTGCGCGGCCCATGATATTCGGCAATGCCGAAGGCGTCGCGCAACTGGGTGTCGTTCAGCCGCAGCAGGCGGGCCGCGACAGCAGCGACGCCAAGGGAATTCCAGGCGCCCGAGGTGTGATAATCCGAAACGGTCGCGTGCAACGCGATGCCGGCGCGGCCCGCGACTTCGTAGCCGACCACGATCGCGGCGAGCGCTTCGATCCCGCTCAAATCTGGCTTCTCCTCTGCCAGCGCAAGCAGTGCCGGGATGACCGCAACCCCGATATGGCCCTTGGTCGGCGGGTAGCCATCATGGCCGTCGAGATTGTCGGTCTGGGTCGCGGCGGCGAAGGCGGCACCCGCGATGCTGACCCGCCTGCCGTCGAAGATCATCCTTGCGGCGTGCCGGTCCGTTCCGCAACCGTAGAGCAAAACGGCGGCATCCCGCGCAATGCGGCCGGCCTGCATCGGCCCGGCAGCTATGGCGATGCCCATCGTATCGAGGAACTGGAGTGAGGCCGCCTTCAGGACATCGGCTGGAAAGAAATTCTGCGGGGAGCGCAGCACGAACTCCGCGACACGCCCGAACACGGTGCAAGCAGGCTCGCCCCGTTCCAACCGCAGGTCCATGATGCCCACCTCTCGCCAACCGCGCGCTTCCAGATAACTACGAATAATTTGGTCTCGCAGGCCGATCACGTGATTAGTTTGGCGCCATGGTACAAAAAAAACGAGGGCAAGCGATTGCGAAACCCGTTCGCGACAGTCTAGTTTTCGGCTCGATCAGGAGCGATGCCATGAAGCCACCTCCGCCATTGAACTACATCCGCTCGTTCGAATGCTCGGCGCGACACCTGAGCTTCACCCTCGCCGCCAGCGAGCTTGGCTACACACAGGCAGCCGTCAGCAACCATGTCCGGGGGCTGGAGCATTATCTCGGCCGCCAGCTCTTCGTGCGCTATCCGCGCAGCCTGAAACTGACGGAGATGGGCGAAGCCTTCCTGCCCACCCTGCGCCAGGCGCTCGACCAGATCGACCACGCCACGGAGGCGATCGTCGCCTCGTCACGCAACCGGACTGTCGTCATCTCCTGCCCGATGAGCCTTGCCGAAAACTGGCTGGCCGGATGTATGGGCGCGTTCCGCCAGGTCCATCCCGAGATCGAGGTCGTTCTGCACGGCACGATCTGGGAGGACCTCAGCGAGCAGATCGCCGACATCACCATCTCGACCCGCCGCTTCGACGACTTGCCGCCGGGCGCCGTGCAACTGTGGAGCGACCAGCTTGCCATCCTTTGCGCGCCAAGCCTGCTGTCCGGCCCCAAGGCGCTGAAGGCGCCGAGCGACATACTCGGCGTCGACTGGATCTTCGTGCATGGACGCCAGGAATACTGGCAGTGCATGGGCGACGCGCTGCAGATCGACATTTCCGACTATGAGAAAGGCATCACCACGAATGCCTCCAACATCGCGCTGGAACTCGCGGCGATGGGCGCGGGCTGCGTCGCCACGCAATATTCGCTCGCCAGAACCTACATAGCTCGCGGTCTCTTGATGGAGCCCTTCCCGGTGCGCGCCGCCAGCCCGTGGACATACTACCTTTCGGAAAGCCAGCTCTCCAAAGGCAACGTCGTCAAGATCGTCAGAAACTGGACCCTGGAACAGGCCGCCCTGCATATGCGGGAGCCGGTGGGTTAGTCAAGATCCGGACAGGCCGCACCCTGCCGGCGCTGCCAGACGCCGACTGAGGTTGCGGGATTTCCGTGCAGGTCTCCCGCTTCAGTTCAATATGCTCCGGATCGCGTGCTCGACGACCTCGTGCAGGCCGCTGGCCTGGAAGGACAGGCGGTTGCCCGATCCGACATTGCTTGTCATGGCGATCGTCAGGCCGCTGTCCGAATCGTGCTGCATGACGCAGACATAGCCCGGGATACTGCTCTGGTGGCCGTAGAAAGCGCGTCACCATAGCTGCTCTGGAACAGGCCGGCGCCGGTCTCGCGCATGCGCGTGCCGGGGAAAGAGACGGTCGCGCGCGAGCCGAACATTTCCTGGAACCAGCGCGGTGAAATGACCTTGCCAGCGAACAGACCGCGCATGAAGCTCACCAGATCGGCGGGCGTCGCGATCATGTCGCCACAGCCATAGAGTGGGACGACCTCGTCACCGAGGAGATTGAACTGTTCGACGGCTCGCTTGAGTTGATCGAAGCGTTTGCTTTCCGCCAGAAGAAGAACCGCAATCGGCACGGCGGAAGAGAGATGTTCATTCCCGTCGTCGACAAGTTAGCAGCAGCTTTGGAACCGCTCGACCGTACACAGGGCGGTACAGTGTTGAAGAGCGGCTACAATCGGGCGTTCTCGGAAAAGAGCTTGACCGGCATGATGCAGCACTGGACCCGACAGGCCGGAATCCCAGATGGCTATACGCTTCATGGCCTGCGTCGCACCTTTGGTACCTACCTGGCAGAATGCAACGTCCAGGCGCGCGCCATAATGGACGCTATGGGGCATTCCTCGATGACAGTGACTGACGACTACGTGCGCGAAGCCAACAAGAAGCGCATTGCCGTCGACATCGCGCGAGTGATCAACCAGCGCGAAGAAAAGCGCGATCAGATGAAGCGCCGGGCCAATCTGAAGATCGTCCGATGATCAGGAATCGAAGTGACTAAGGGCGTCGCCTTCGGACCGCATTCTTGGCCGGTCACAGACGCCGTGGGCAAAGCGTGGGCAAGGCGTGGGCAAGCGTCGATTTTCTTCAACAAAATCAATGGTCATGGTGGGCCCGGAGGGACTCGAACCCCCAACCAAGCGGTTATGAGCCGCCGGCTCTAACCATTGAGCTACAGGCCCCACGCGGGCTGGATTAATGTTTTTCGCATCGCGACACAAGGCTTTCCGGGACCGCTGGTCACGATCGTCCAAATCAGCCCATAATCGCGCCATAAGGAGCCGCGTGCGCCCGCTGGACGCGGATATGCTTACCCGAGGAGATTTTCATGACCAGACCTCTTTTGCCCCTCGCACTCGCCGCCGCCATCGCCTTTCCGGCGCTGGCAGCGGCCGCTGAGTCGCCGACACCGCCCCGTATCGTGGTGTCGGGCGAAGGGGCGGCGACTGTAGCGCCCGACCTGGCGGTCCTGACGCTCAGCGTCATGCGCGAAGCCAAGACGGCGCGCGCCGCACTGGATGCCAACAACGACGCCATGGCCGCCGTGATCGCCGCGATGAAGTCGGCCGGCATCAAGGACCGCGACCTCCAGACCGCGGGCATCCAGATCAATCCGCGCTATAACTACACAAACAAGCCCGACGGCGGCCAGGAGGCCGAATTGATCGCCTACCAGGTAACCAACACGCTGTCGGTGCGCGTGCGCGACGTCGACAAGACCGGTGAGATCCTCGACAAGGCGGTGTCGCTGGGCGTCAACCAGGGCGGCGGCATCGTCTTCACCAACGACAATCCGGCTGCCACCGTCACCGAAGCGCGCAAAAAGGCGGTGGCCGACGCCATGGCCAAGGCCAAGACGCTGGCGGAAGCCGCCGGCGTCAGCATAGGCCGGGTGATCGAAATCACTGACCAGAACATCGCGCCGCCACCGATGCCGATCAACGCCAAGGCCTTCGACGCGGCCGTCGGTGCTGCTCCGGTGCAGGCCGGCGAGAACGCCTACAATGTCCAGGTCACCGTTACCTTCGAACTGAAATAAGCGCCTTCGATGGTCCATGGCCGAGCCCGGCCCTGAACCGTCCGCCGTGGTACATGAAAAACCCCGCGGGATCGCTCCCGCGGGGTTTTTTGAGCCGCATTCTTCCCGAAGGAAAGCGGCTCCACTACTCCAGACTGATCCTGACAGGATTATATCTCCAGACCGACCTTCGCAGAAGGTCGTGTCTGATCCTAAAAGGACGATCTTCGCAGAGGGTGGGTGTCTGCCGACTGACCCGCAGAGATCATGCCGCTACCAACCCTCGCAGAAGGTCGCGCCTTAAGAGGCTCAGCGGTTGATGATCGGGCAACCACGCTCGTTGGCGAACACGATGACGACGCGGTCGCCATACTGGCGGCCCATCACCTTGACCGTGCGGCGGCTGACGTCGACGATGCGGGCACGGTGCAGCCCCATGCGTTCGGCCTTATTCAGGGCCCAGTCGGGCGAACAGCCGCGGCGCCAGTCGTCGCGGCGTTCACCGCGGCGGTGGCGATAGCCGTCGTCGCCGGCATAGACGCCGAAGCGAGGATCGTTGTTGTTGCCGAAGCCCAGGTAAAGGCTGTCGGCATGGGCGGGAACGGCCGCCAGCGTGCCGAGGCCGACGAGTGCCGAAAGGGCTGCCGTTTTCACCGTGTTGAACATGGTCTTCTCTCCTTGTTGCGGGCTATCGCCCGTCCTCTTGAAATCGATGATGGAGAATGCACCCGCCTGTCTGAACTATTTACGAACCCGCCGTTCATCGGCGGTTCATGTGGCGGAAAAAGGAAGCTTCTGCCGGTTTTCCAACGATGTGCCCCAAACGTCTCGCAGGTTCCTGGTTCCTGCGCGCCTTGCGGACACCGGCCTCAGGGCTCGGCATACCGATGCGAGCTATGGTTCCTCGTCCCGGTGCGAGCTTATGACTCGTCGTCCCGATGCGAGCTTATGGCTCGTCGTCCCGATGCGAGCTTATGGCTCGTCGTCCCGATGCGAGCTTATGGCTCGTCGTCGAGCATATAGTCGAAATAATCGTCCGGCTGGGCCAAGTCCGTCTCGCTGGCCTTGACCCGGCCCCGCATCGACATGCCGGCCTCATGCACCGTCTCGGCACTGCCCGACACCAGCCGGTGCCACCAGTAGAGATCGCGCCCCTCCGCGACCAGCCGGTAGGCGCAGGTGCTGGGCAGCCAGCTGATAGTGCGTACATTTTGCGGCGTCAGCCCGACGCAATCGGGAACGCGCGCGAGCCGATTGTGATAGTCCGAACAGCGGCAGCTCTGCGCGTCGAACAGGCGGCAGCCGACGCTGGTCCAGTAGATGTCGCCAGTATCCTCGTCCTCGAGCTTCGACAGGCAGCATTTGCCGCAGCCGTCGCAGAGCGATTCCCACTCGGCCGGGCTCATTGCTTCCAGCGTCTTTGTTTTCCAGAACGGCGTTTCCATCTCCGGCATGTGGCCCCAGCCGCCGCGAAGGTCAAGCACGGCAAGGGCTGGAATGGGGCGGCAACCCCGTCGAAAGACATGAAGTTGCCTTCAAAAGGCCGGCCAATCGCCCCGTACGGTCCCTAACCATGAGCTGCCGGAACCAATTTCGTTAAAATCGGTTTCGGCAAGGATGGGACCCCACAAGGAGAAATTTCGATGAAACGCCAACCACGGATTCTGGCAGGCACGGCACTCGGCCTGCTGATGGCATCCGCGCCGTTGGGCGCATCCCCGCTTCAGGGAAGTGCCGCGTTCGGCCCCATGCGAGACAGCGCAATGCCGCTGGTCCTAGCCCAGGACACCCAGACTGACGCACAGCAGAGCGACCAGGAACTGCCACGCAAGAAGAAGCGCGATCAGCAACAACAGCAGACCGAACAGGCGCCCGCACAGCAGCCCGCGCCAGCCGCCGAGGAACAGCAGCCACGCAGGAAGAAGCGCGACCAGCAGCAGGTCGAGCAGGCGCCCGCCGGTGAAGCCGCGCCCGCCACCGAGGAACAACAGCCGCGCAGGAAGAAGCGCGACCAGCAGCAGGTCGAACAGGCGCCCGCCGGTGAAGCCGCGCCCGCCGTCGAGGAACAGCAGCCGCGCAGGAAGAAGCGCGACCAGCAACAGCAGACCGAGCAGGCGCCAGCCGGTGAGGCAGCACCCGCCACCGAGGAACAGCAACCGCGCAGGAAGAAGCGCGACCAGCAACAGCAGACCGAACAGGCACCGGCCGAGCAGGCGCCGGCGGTTCAAACGGAACCTGCCAACGACAACCAGCGCAAGAAGCGCAAACAGGAGCAGCAGGCCGAGCCCAGCGCCGTGCCGACACCGAAGGAAGCACCTGCCGCGGAGGCACCCAAGGCAGAACCGGCACCCTCAGGCGAGCGGCCGGCAGCCCAGGGCGAACAACCCCAGGACAAGAGGAAAAAGAACGGCAGGCAACCGGCTGGCGAGCAGCCGGCCAATGGCGAACAGGAGCAAACCGGCAGGCAGCCTGCAACGGGCGAGCAGCCGGCCACGGGTGAACAGCCCAGTGCGGGCAGGGCCGCGCCTGTCCAGGGGCAAAACCCCGAGCAGGCCGAGACGCCCGCCGACAAGAACGCTGCCCCCATTCTCGACAGCCAGAAGGATGCCCGGCGTCGCGGCCGCGGCGAGAACGGCCAGGCCGGCAGGAACCCCGCCAACCAGAATGGCGAGCAGCAAAACGGTGAGCAGCAGAATGGCGGGCAAAACGCCCAGCAGGGTGGTGCTCAGGGCCGCCAGCCCGCGGTCGCTCCCGTCGACCAGGGCCCGCCTCCGACCGACGATAGAGCTGCCCAGCAGGAGATCAAACCGGAAAAAATCGTTCCGGTTACCGAGGAGAAGGGCAAACGCCTCGAGCGCGCACCGGACGAGAACATCCGCGACCGCCGCCGCCCCAAGGGTGTCGACGTGCTCAAGGAGATCGGCGATCGCGTCATCATCCAGCTCAACGATCAGACATACGTTCAGAGCAGTGACCGGCCGCGCCTGACCCGCGGCGCCAGGGATGTCTACTATGAGGATCTGTCGCAAGGCCGCACGCGCGAAACGGTCGAGCGTGACAACGGCGTGCAGATCGTCACCATCCGCAACCGCTACGGCGACATCATCCAGCGGTCGCGTATCATGCCCGATGGCCATGAGTATGTGTTGAGCTATGTCGACGAACGAAGCTACGACGACGATAACGATTGGCGCGATCCGGGCGACGACCTGCCACCGATGCGGCTGACCATTCCGCGCCGGGACTACATCCTCGATTCCGAAGAGGTCGAAAGCCCTGACGACTACTATACCTTCCTCGAGCAGCCGCCCGTGGAGAAGGTGCAGCGCCTCTATTCGATCAACGAGGTCAAGCGTTCCGCACGGGTGCGCGACATTGCCCGACGCATCGATCTTGACACGCTGAACTTCGAATTCGGCTCTTCCTCGATCTCCGATGCCGAGGTGCAGAAGCTCGAGGGTGTCGCCACGGCCATGGAGAAGCTGTTGAAGAAGAACCCGGCCGAGACCTTCCTGATCGAAGGCCACACCGACGCTGTCGGCACACCGGAGGCGAACCTCGCTCTGTCGGACCGCCGCGCCGAAGCGGTGGCCGAAGCGCTGACCAACGCCTTCGGCATACCGCCTGAAAACCTGACCACCCAGGGCTATGGCGAGGAATATCTGAAGGTCGACACCTCAGGCCCCAACCGCGAGAACCGGCGTGTCGCCATCCGCCGCATCACCTCGCTGGTGGCGCCGGTGGCGAGCAACAACTGACCATGGTCGGGAAGCTGGAAACCGGCTTTCGGAAAAGATCATGATCCATCAAATGTCTGCATTTCCAGACGCTTGAGCGGGCTTCTGGAATCAGATCGGTAAAAGGCCCATCCCGGCGAAACCGGGATGGGCGAGATCGCGGGCAACGGCCCAAGTTCAACAAGAATTGTCCTGGCGTCAGATCCCACTCATTGAATCGCGAGGTAGCCTACCCCAGATTCAGGATCGGGCGTTCCCTGCCCCGTCCCGACTCCAGCGGGACGCACTGAGCCCCGCCGGCCCTCTCCGGCGGGGCTTTTTGCTCAGAGCAGCTCCAGGAAAGTCTGAAAACCGAGTTCCATCCGGAATTGCGCCTCGAGACATCTTTTAGAAAGCCGTCCTGATCTTCGTGTCGGAATTGGCAAACACCTCGTCCGGGACAAAAAAATCGCCGGCCAGCGGCCCGGCCGCACCCGGCGCATAGACCGAAAAATCACTGATCCCCTCGGCGCGCAGCACTTCCTCGTCGATGTAGAAATTGCCGGTCGCTTCGCGCGATGGCCGCATGAAGATTGCATGCGCGGCATCGGCCATGATGTCCGGGGAACGGCTCATCGCGGCCACCGTCGCGCCGCCCAGCAGATTGCGCACCGCCGCGGTATCGATGGTCGAGATCGGCCACAGCGAATTGACCGCGATGCCGTCCTTGGCGAACTCCGCGCTCATGCCCAGCGTGCACATGGACATGCCGAACTTGGCCATTGTGTAGGCGACATGGTTCTTGAACCACTTGGCCTTCATGTCGAGCGGCGGCGCCAGATTCAGGATATGAGGGTTCCCGGCCAACTTCAGGTGCGGAATGCACATTTTGGAAACGAGAAACGTGCCGCGCGTGTTGATCTGGTGCATCAGGTCGTAACGCTTCATGTCGGTTTGCAGCGTGCCGGTAAGCTGGATGGCGCTGGCATTGTTGACGCAGATATCGATGCCGCCGAATTTTTCGACCGTCTTGGACACCGCTTCGGCCACTTGCGCCTCCTCGCGAATGTCGCACAGAACCGGCAGCGCCCTGCCGCCGGCTTGCTCGATCTCTTCAGCGGCGGTGTAGATCGTGCCCGGCAGCTTCGGATGCGGTTCGGCGGTCTTGGCCGCGATCGTCACATTGGCGCCGTCGCGCGCGGCGCGCAAAGCGATCGCCAGCCCGATGCCGCGCGACCCGCCGGAGATGAACAGCGTCTTTCCCTTAAGCGACATTTTTCCTCCGTTTGCATTGTCTCGCAGCGCGATCCTTGCCTGTGGCGGTTCCGGATACAAGAGCTTGCGGCAGCGGGCGACGGTGACGCTGCGGAGGGTCCGTTCCTTGCCGCTGTAAATGACCTGGAGCTATAAGAGCGCTGACTTTGACGTTGATCGTCAAATTCTGGCTGAGACGTCACCCTAGACCAGCACCAGCCCCTGCCGCATCGCAATGGCGATGGCATCGGTGCGGTTGGCAGCGCCCAATTTGATCAGGATCGCGGCGACATGGAACTTCGCCGTGTGAACGGAAATGTCGAGCCGCCGCGCGATCACCTTGTTGGGCGCGCCTTCGGCCAGCAGCGCCAGCACTTCCGCTTCTCGCGGCGACAGCGCCGGGCGGGCGGCATGCTCGTCGGGATGCTCCTCGTCGAAAAGACCGTCGCCGCCAATATCGCCGCCGTGGAAATCGTCGCGGCGGCCCGGAACGGACCCGCTGTCGCCAAAGACGCGGTAGCCAGCCGCCGCCAGCCTGGCGGCGGCCGCAATCAGCATTGCATCCGCCGCCATCGGCAGCACGGCGAACACCTGCCCCTGCGGCCGTGCCAGGCCGGCCTGCGAAGACAACAGCACCCGCGCGGTCGCGGCGGGAACGGCGTCGCCCTTCCCTGTTCCCGCACCCGTGGGGCCGACGGTGTCGTCGACGATGGCGACATCGACCGCTTCGCTGCTGCCCGGCGTCACCGGCAGCAGATCGTCGGTCGCGGCAAGCGACGCGGACAGGCGCTCGGCGCGCGCGACATCACCGAGCGCGACCAGCACGACCAGCTGCCGCTCGCCGGTGCCGCTTTGCGTTATCTCGCCTGTCGCGATCGCGTCCATTAATCCTCTCAACTGAGCGGCTTTTCGCCGATCGTCAGCGTCACGTCGCGCTGTTCTCCGCCGCGCACGACACCGAGCGTCACCGAAGCTCCGGCGCTGTCGGGGCCGAGTCTGCGGATCAGCTCGCGCGGGCCGCTCACCGCCTCGCCGTTCCAGGCGACGATGATGTCGCCGAGGGAAAGGCCGGCGGCCTTGGCCGGACCGTTCTCGTCAAGGCTCATGACGATGGCGCCGCGGGCCTCGCCGTCGCGGATCGGATGCAGACCGGCGCCGAGATAGCCGCGGGCGACATGGCCTTTCTCGCGCAGCGTGGCGACCGCTCGCTCGATCGTCTCGTAAGGCATGACCAGCGCGCGGCCGCGCGGCCCGAACAACAGCATGCCGATAAGCGCGCCCTTGGCATCGAGCACCGGGCCGCCCTCGAAACGGCCGCCGGCGCCCACCGCCAGGTTGATGCGCCGGTCGATGGTGCCGCCGCGCATCGAGCGCCAGGCCGGGCCGACCTCGCCGACCGAGCCTGAAACCGCCAGCGCCGAACCCCGGCTGTTGCCGATGGCGACGGCAATATTGCCGGGCCGCACCGCATCCGCCTTGGCCAACGGCGCAGCATTGACGGCACCGGCCGGCTTGAGCAGGGCGACGCCAGTCGAGGGATCGCGGCCGACAAGATCGGCCTTCACCGTCTCGCCCGAAGCCAGCGTCAGCTCGATCTCCTCGCCGGCCTCGACGGCTTCCTCGGCGGCAACGAAATAGCCGTCGCGCCAGTGGAAAGCGCTCGCCGTGCGATGATGGTGCGTGGTGAAGCTCGCGGTCGCCGGCGCCGCCTTGGCTGCCAGATCGGCAACGGCTTCCGAAAAGGCACTTAGATTGAATTCGCTCATAACGGTCTCCTGGGTTCATCCATGCCCCAGATATCGCGCGGCAGCGCGCTTGGAGATACTCGCCTGACGGCTAGTCGGCCGGACGACTGGCCATCTGGTCAGGTCGCGGCGGATGAAGCCGCTCCGCACATATAGTCATCGTTGCGCCTGAAAACATGGAGCCTGCCAATGGCCGTCGCTGCCGCCAAATTCCAATCCGACGACGCGCTGCTCGACGCTTATTCGACGACGGTGGCCGACGCTGTCGACCGCATCGGCCCGGCCGTCTGCCGCATCGAGCGTATCGGTGGTCAGGGCGGGCATGGTTCGGGCTTCGTCATTGCGCATGACGGGCTCGTCGTCACCAACTTCCACGTCGTCGGCGATGCGAAAACGGTGCGCGTGTCTATGCCTGACGGCGCCTCCAGCGAAGGACGCGTGCTCGGCCGCGACGCCGATACCGACATCGCGCTGGTGCGCGCCGACGGCAGCTTTGCCGATGTCGCGCCCCTTGGCGATTCCAAGCGGCTGCGGCGCGGCCAGATCGCCATTGCCATCGGCAACCCGCTCGGCTTCGAATGGACCGTCACCTCCGGCGTCGTCTCAGCACTTGGCCGCTCTATGCGCGCTTCCACCGGGCGGCTGATCGACGATGTCATCCAGACCGATGCCGCGCTCAATCCCGGCAATTCCGGCGGGCCGCTGGTGTCCTCGGCGGGCGAGGTGATCGGCGTCAACACCGCCATGATCCATGGCGCGCAAGGCATTGCCTTTGCCGTCGCCTCCAACACCGCCAACTTCGTCATTTCGGAGATCATCCGCTTCGGTCGCGTGCGCCGCGCCTTCATCGGGGTGTCGGCCGACACCGTCAACCTGCCCCGTCGCGCGGCCCTTCTGTCACAAGTGTCGAGCAAGACTGCGGTTCGGCTGCGCGGCGTCGAGAAGGAAGGCCCGGCGGCCAAGGCCGGCCTCACGGAAGGCGATATCGTCGCCGCGATAGACGGCCGACCGGTCACCGGCGTCGACGACCTGGTACGTTTGCTCGACGCCGAGCGGATCGGCCGCGAGACGCGGTGCACGGTCGTGCGCCGCACCGGTGTCAGCCAGGTGACGGTGATGCCAGTGGCACGGGCTGGTTGAGGGTTGCCACTCAGGCGCTCACTGCACCCTGCGCATACTGCGCCAGGAATTCCTCGCTGGGTGGGATAGGCTTGATGACATCGATCAGGACGCCGTTGGGGTCCCTGGTGATGAAATGGCGCTGGCCGAAAGGCTCGTCGCGCAGTGACCGCAGGATGGGCAGGCCGGCGGCTGTGACCCGCTCATAGACCGCATCGGGATCACGGACTTCGAAGTTGATCAGCAGGCCCGAGCTCCGACCCCGTCCCTCTTCCGGGATCGTCTCATGGTCGCCTTGCACGATGCCGAGATTGACGCGCTTGCTCTCCACCGATTGCAGATGCACATACCAGTCACTCGTAAACAGCGGCTGGAAGGCGAAATGCTCGATATAGAATGCCGCTGTGCCGGCAACGTCCCCGGTCATCAGCACCGGGTAATAGCTCGTCGTCTTCATCTTTCCTTCTCCCGTCAGCCAACATACAGTCTGCATGTAAATTGAATTAACATACAGGCTGCATGTATGCAACAGAGACCAGCGCGCCGTTCCAACCGTGACCGCACCGAGGCGACACGCGCCGATCTGATCGCCGCAGCGCGAAAACTGTTCATCGAAAAATCCTACGCCGAGACCGGCACACCAGAGATCGTCGCCGCGGCCGGCGTGACGCGGGGGGCGCTCTACCACCACTTCTCCGACAAGCAGGCGCTGTTTGGCGCCGTCGTCGAGCAGGAGGCAGAGGCGGTGGCGCGGGAGATCGAAGGCGCCGCGCCGCCTTCGCTCAATGCCCGCGACGCGCTCATTGCCGGCTCCGACGCCTATCTTGCCGCCATGCGCGCGCCCGGCCGCACGCGGCTCCTGCTGCTCGACGGTCCGGCCGTGCTCGGCCGCGCCGAAATGGACGCCATCGACAACCGCCACGGCAACCGTTCGCTGCGCGAAGGGCTGGTCGCGGCGATGCGGGCGCGGACGATGAAGAAGCTTCCGGCCGAAGCCACGACCGCCCTGCTCGCCGCCGCCTTCGACCGCGCGGCACTTGCCATCGAGGCGGGTGGTTCGGCCGAAGACTACCGCAACGTTCTCACGGCACTGATCGATGGCTTGTCCCGCGCCTGATCCGAGGCTCCTCGCCTGATGTAACCGCCGGGCAAAAGTTTGAATCAAAACTGCGCGTTGGAAATTTCCGGCTCTTCATCCGGCACTTCGCCCGGCTCGAACTCGTTGAAGCAGCCGAGCTGACGCTTGAACTGCTCGATCAGCCAGGCCGCCGCCGGCTTCGGGCTGCGGTCGGCGCGGTGCATGGCATAGAGCGGCGAGCGCACCTCGCTGAACGGTTCCAGGTCGAGTTCCACCAGCCGGCCGCTGGCCAGATCGTCAGCGATCAGCCAGCGCGGCAGCCCGCCCCAGCCCAGCCCGTCGCGCATCAGCGTGTGCTTGGTGCGCACATCCGTCAGCCGCCACGTGCGATACGCGAAGACACCATAGTCGCGCCCCTTGGTGCGCTCGGACTGGTCGGTGACGACAAGCTGCGTGTGTTCGCGCGCATCCTCGATCGACACCGGTTTGGGTAGCAGCGCCAGCGGGTGGCTGGGCGCGGCAGCCAGCACTATCGACATGAAGCCTATGCGCACCAGGTGGACGTCGACATCGCCCAGCAGGCCGCCGATGCCGAGATCGGCCTGGCCACCGACAACATGGTCGGGGATAAGGCCGAGCGTGCCGATATGCAGACGCAGCATCACGGTCGGAAACTGCGCTTCGAACGCCTTGAGCACCCGCACCAGCACGGGTGAAGGCAACGCCGCATCGACCGACAGTGCCACTTCGGCCTCCAGCCCGTGATGATGGCCATCGACGCGCGAGCGGATACGCTGCAGCACGCCGACCATCCGCCGCGCATCTTCCAGCATCGCGCGGCCGATCTCGGTCAGTTGCGGCTCCCGCGTGCCTTCGCGCTCGAACAGCTTCAGCCCGAGTTGCGCCTCGAGATTGGCGATGCCGTAGCTGATGACGGATTGCGCCCGGTTGAGCTTGCGGCCGGCGGCGGAAAAACTTCCGGTGTCGGCAACGGCCACGAGGATCTGAAGCTGGTCGAGTGTCGGGTTAGGCTGCATCATTGTATCTAATTGATGGATGGATCGTATAGAAAATATACCAGTTTATCTGATGGGTAGAAAGCCCATATGTAGAGGGACAACCCAATTCCACTGGAGAGACCCGTCATGTCCATTCTTCTCGTCACGTCGAGCCCGCGCGGCGCTGCCTCGCACTCGACCCGTATCGCCACCGAACTAGCTCAGAAGCTGCTCGCCGCCGATCCGACGAACACGCTTGTCGTGCGCGACCTTGTCGCCAACCCGCTGCCGCATATCGACACCGATTATGCGACCGGCATCTACACGCCGGCTGAATCCCGCACGCCGCGCCAAGCCGAAGTGGTCGGGGTCTCCGACGCCGTGCTGGACGAACTGTTCGCCGCCGACACGGTGATCTTGGCCACCGGCTTCATCAACTTCAACATCTCCTCGACGCTGAAGTCCTGGGTCGACCATGTCGCCCGTTCCGGCAAAACCTTTGCTTACGGCGAGAGCGGCCCGAAAGGCCTCGTCACCGGCAAGAAGGTCTATATCGTGCTGGCATCCGGCGGCATCTACTCGGAAGGCGCGGCCGTGCAGTTCGATCACGCCGTTCCCTATCTGCGCTCGGTGCTCGGCTTCATCGGCATGACCGACGTCGACGTCATCCGCATCGAAGGCGTCGCCAAGGGTCCTGACGCAGTCAGCGAAGCGCTCGCCAAGGCAACCGCCAAGGTCGACGCCGTGGTGGCTGCCAGCCGGGATGTCGCGGCAGCCGCGTAAAGCTCTGATTGCCGCCTGGATCGAAGGCAGGCGCCCGCGCCTGCCTTTTTGGCCTATCCAATGATGTGCCGCAGCAGTCCCGCCGAAGCGACCCCGATCAGCACGGTCGGCAGCATCGAAAATCGCGTGGCGGCAATCAGCGTGACGGCCAGGGCCAGAAGATCCGCTGGATTTTTCGATACGAAGACCGGCGCGATCACCGAGATCAGCACGCAACCGGGCGCCGCCTCCATCACCGCAGTTGCCCGCGCGCTGAGCACCTGATTGCGCAGCACGACATAGCCGCCGACGCGGCTGAGGTACGTGACACCAGCCATCAGCACGATGGTGAGAAGCGTCTGCGCGTCGATCATGCCTCATCCCTCCACAACAGCCAGGCCGAGACCAGCCCCGCCAGCGCGCCCGCCGCTACATACCAGGCGCCGGGAACGAAAAGGCAGGTCAGCGCCGCGATGATCAGACTGACCAGCCACGGCCGCGCAGCGGCAACGCCCTTCCACATGCCGCGCAGCAGTACCAGGAAGACGGCGGCGAACGCCATGTCGAAGCCGTAGGTCTCGGCGTCGCCTAGCACCGGGCCGAGCAAGGCGCCAATTGTGGTGAAGGCCACCCAGGTCAGGTACATCGCCAGTGCCGCGCCCATATAGTAGCGCGGGCTGAAGGCCGGCGCGACGCCGTCGGCGGCGCGCCGTTTGGCGTCGGCCAGGCCGAGCGCCCAGCTTTCGTCGCACATGAAGAACAGCGCGGAAAACACCTTGCGCCGCGGCAGGTCGCGCAGGAACGGCGCTAGTGCCGCCCCCATCAGGAGATGGCGGCTGTTGACCAGGAAGGTAATGGCGACGATGAGCAGGACATGCGGCGGCGACGTCCACAGTTGGATCGCCGCGAATTCCGAGCCGCCAGCGAAGTTCAGTCCCGTCAGCAGCGACAGCTCGACGGTGCTGAGCCCCTTCTGCGTGGCCTGGGCGCCAAGCACCAGCGCATAGGGGATGGTGCCGAACAGCACCGGCGCGCAGGAGGCCACGCCACGGCGAAACTCCGATCCCAACCCAGTGCCGGCTGCTTCGACTGCCTGTGAAATGCTCATGTCCTGCCATGGGTCGGCCTCACGGCCGCCCCTGCCCTGCGTTGGAAATCTCGTGATGTCGGCAGCAAATATAACCACACCTCTCCGCAATTTGGTTGCGAAGATGGTTGTCTTTCGCCCGATTTTGGCATTCACTGTTACATATCGACAGGAAAATGGAATTCATCGCCATGAAGCTCGACGAGATCGACAAGCGTATCCTGCGAGCGCTGCAGCGCGATGGCCGCATGGCCAACAATGATCTTGCCAATGAGGTCGGCCTGTCACCCTCGCCTTGCCTACGGCGCGTGAAGCTTCTGGAAGAAGCCGGCATCATCGACCGCTATGTTGCCGTGCTCAACCCGGCCAGCATCGGCAAGGGCCTGACCTTCTTCACCCGCATCTGGCTGAAAGCGCAGGACGAAGACACGATCGAGCATTTCGCCACCGAAGTGGCCAAGCTGCCGCAGGTGATGGAATGTTATCTGATGCTCGGCGACTGCGACGCCATGGTGCGTGTGGTGGCGGCCGGCATCGACGACTACCGCCGCTTCCAGTCGGAACATCTCAGCCGCATCAGGGGCGTGCAGAACGTCAAGACCGACGTTCCCAGCCAGACCATCAAATACACATCGGAACTGCCGATCTAGGCGCCGGGAAATGGCTCCATCTCGGACTGGATAAAAAATGCAACCGGATTGTAGGATTGGCACCGGCGCCGGCGTCCTTCGGACGCAAGCGGCAGGCCAAGTCAGGCCGTGCCGCACAACAAATGCCTTACGGCATGGGAGAAAACCATGAACCTTTCCTATCGTTGGGTCATTGTCGCGGCCGGCGCGCTGATGTCCTGTGTCGCCATCGGCACGATGTTTTCGCTGGCGATCTTCCTCGAGCCGATGGCGCTCGATACCGGTTGGTCACGCGCCGGCATATCGAGCGCCATGACGCTCAATTTCCTGGTCATGGGCCTTGGCGGTTTCGCCTGGGGCGCGCTGTCGGACCGCTTCGGCGCCCGCATCGTGGTCACGATCGGCGCGGTGCTTCTCGGCCTGGCGTTGGTGCTGGCCAGCCGCGCGGGCTCGCTTGTCATCTTCCAGATCACCTTTGGCGTGCTCGTCGGGCTCGCGGCCAGCGCCTTCTTCGCGCCCATGATCGCGCTTACAACAGGCTGGTTCGACACCAATCGCGGCCTTGCCGTGTCGCTGGTCTCGGCCGGCATGGGCGTCGCGCCGATGACGATCTCGCCCTTCGCCCGCTGGCTGATCTCAGCCTATGAATGGCGCACCGCCATGTTCGACATTGGCATCATGGCTTGGGTGCTGCTCCTGCCGGCGGTGCTTTTGGTGCGCCAGCCACCGAAGCCTGTCGTGACCGACACTGGCTCCTCGCCGGTTGCCGAGGGCGCCGGCCTGAGCGTCGGCCAAGCGCTGCGCTCGCCGCAATTCATCGTGCTGGGACTGACCTTCTTCGCCTGCTGCGCGGCGCATTCGGGGCCGATTTTCCACATGGTCAGCTATGCCATGCTGTGCGGCGTGGCACCCATGGCCGCCGTCTCGATCTACAGCGTCGAGGGCCTTGCCGGGCTTGGCGGGCGTCTGCTCTATGGCGTGCTCGCCGACAGGCTTGGCGTCAAGCCGGTGCTGATCGCCGGCTTGTTGATCCAGGCTGTGGTGATCGCCGCCTATCTCTCGATCAGTCAGCTCGACCAGTTCTATATGCTGGCCGTCATCTTCGGCGCCACCTATGGTGGCGTCATGCCCCTATACGCAGTGCTGGCGCGCGAATATTTCGGCCAGCGGATCCTGGGCACCGTGTTCGGCGCCGCCACCATGCTGTCCAGCCTCGGCATGGCGCTCGGCCCGCTCGCCGGCGGCATGGTGTTCGACGCCTACGCCAACTACCATTGGCTGTTCATCGGTTCAGCCCTCATCGGGCTGGGTGCGGCGGGCATCGCCATCGCCTTCCCGCCACTGCCGCGCAGAGCGTTGCAGCCGGCATAGCGGAGCAAACGAAAGGGCCGGCCCATATCTGGACCGGCCCTCGGATCTCTGGAATTCTTGAGCCGTTCGTCGGCGGTCTACCCGAACATCCGCTCGCCCTGCTCGTCGACGAGCTGGATGCCCTTCTTAATCGAGATGTCGACGGCGTCGTCCAACCCGGCGAAGCGATCGGCGCGGATGAATCTGTGTTCCTTCAGGACGCCGTCGACGTCCTTGGAGACGACGCCGCAGGTCTGGTACTGGCCATCGGCCTTGTAGGGCGTGGCGCTGATCGTGAAACCCTTGTGCTCCACCTGCTTGGCCGGTGCGGCGCTCTTTGGCTCGGCCGCTTCATCACCGCCACCGCCGAAAAGACGCTTCAGAAAAGACATCGAGCTTCCTCCAACAGCATTCATCCCGCACCATAGTGTGGCGCAGGATGAATTTCACTATCGCTCCTTGCTTGAACGGGCAAGGGCCGTGCCGGTTGGAGCGAAGCCGGTTATTTGCGCGACAGCGCTTCGAGCGCCGCGGCGGCGTCTTCGAGGATGCTCATCGCCTCGGCCTGCTTGTCCGCCGGCGCATCGACGATGTCGCTCAGCGCGGCGCGCAGCCGGTGACGCAGCGCACGGAATTCGTCGCGCTTTTCCGAACGGCCGCCTCGGCTGCCGCGCCGGTCCTCGCTATCGTCGTTCCAGCCGAACCAGTCGCGCGCCTTGGCCATCTTGCGGCCGAAGCGCTCGAGATGGTCTAGCACGCCCTCGATCATCTCACGGTTGTCGGCAAGATGTGCCTGCCCGGCCTCGGTGATCGAAAACACCTTCTTGTTGCCTTCGCTCGAGGACACGGCATAGCCTGCCTCTTCCAGGAAGGTTAGCGTCGGGTAGACCACGCCCGGGCTCGGGCTGTATATGCCGCTGGTGCGCTCCTCCAAGGCCTTGATGATGTCATAGCCATGGCGTGGCGCCTCGGCCAGCAGCGACAGCGTGATCAGCTTGAGGTCGCCGTCAGCCAGCATGCGCCCAGCGCGGAACATGTCGCCCGGGCCGCCGCGTCCGCCGTCCCTGCCATGGCCGAACGGGCCAAAGCCGCCGCCCCCTCTGCCGGCAAATTTGCCGGCCATGTGCATAAACATGCGTTCGCCGAAACGGCCATGTCCGAAATGATTTTGTTTGTGCATCGATTGCTCCTTTAGATCTATCTTACGATATATCTTAATTAGCCGCCTCAGCCGGCACAGTCAAGATATATCTTACGATGTATCTGAACGCGGCGTCCTCCAGGCCGATTTTACCGCCGGGCCGTTTCGCTCTAAGCAGAGAGCTTCTGTTACCAGCGGCCCTTGCGCCGGTTCCAGGCATAGAGCACGTCGGCGAAACGGTCATAGGCAAGGCGGGTCAGCGGCAAGGCGATCGGGTTGCCGAACAGGCTCGCCAGCCAGCCTTCGCCCGGCGTCGCCTGCCACACGGCGACGGCGACATCGGCGCCGACCAGCAGTCGGCCATCCGCATCGGTGGCATGCAGCCGGCGCCGGATGTCCTCCAGCGCGGCCCCGTGCCGGGCAAGCGCGTCCGGCTCCAGGTTGATGTCACGAAATTCGATCCGACCGGCCTTGACCGCCTCGACCAGCCGCCGCTTCTGCCTGCCGATGCCGGCATCGCAGACCGGGCAGCGCGTGTTGTACCAGACGGTCAGCACAGGCCTGGACATGTGTCAGCCGTGATCGTGCCGGTGGTGCAGATCCGGATAGTGCGGATGCTTGTGGCGCAGCGGCACATGCCGGTGCACGTGCGAATGCGGCTCCGTGACCGGCCCCTCATGATGATGCTGGTGGTGCTCGTCATGTACATGGCTGTGCTCATGCTCCATCGCCTCATGCTCATGCGCGTGATCGTGGCGTTCGGACAAATGCAGCCAGAGCCCGATGCCCATCAGGAATCCGGCGACCGCCAGCTTCAGCGTCATGGGATCGCCGAGCATGACGATCGCCAGCAAGGCACCGATGAACGGCGCCAGCGAATAATAGGCTCCGGTGCGCGCCGTACCGAGATGGCGCAGCCCCAGGATAAACATCACCAGGCTGACGCCGATGCCAAAGAAACCGACAGCCGCCGCCGAGGCGACAATCAGCGCGGCGGGAAACGAGGCGCCGCCGATCAACGCCAGGCCGACATTGACGGCACCGGCCACCAGCCCCTTCAGCATGGCGATCACCACCGGGTCGGTGGCCGATATCCGACGCGTGAAATTGTTGTCCAGCCCCCATGCCAGGCACGCTCCGGCGACCAGCAATGCGCCGAGGTTGAAAGTGACGCCATTGCCTTGCCACGAAAGCAAAACGGCGCCAGCGAGAATGGCGAAGGCACCGAAAAGCAGGCGCCGGTCGACATTCTCGCGATAGACGAGCCAGGCGATCGCCATTGTTGCCAGCCCTTCGAGATTGAGCAGCAACGCCGAACTCGATGCGGCATTAAGCGACAGGCCGAACATCAGCAGTACGGGCGCGACGACGCCACCCATGCCAATGGCCAACGCCAGCCAGGCAACGTCCTTGCGCTGGAGCTGTGCCTCGCCGGCGTCAGCCCGCGGACGGCGCAGCATCCGGTACAAGGTCAGGCCGACACCAGCGCCGAGATAGAGCAGACCGGCCAGCATGAAAGGATCGACGCTGTCGAGCAGCAGCTTGGCAAGCGGCGGCGCTGCTCCGAACAAAGCGGCGGAACCAAGCGCCAGCGGTACGCCGGGCCATAGATGGGAATGCGGATCAGACATGCCCCACCCTATCACACCGCATCTCGTGTGCCTTCATCACTTGCGGCGCATGACGGCCTTCGGCCCGACGCATTTGTTGTCGCGAAACAGTGCCCATTCCTCGCAAAGACGCCCGTTGGGCAGGTCGCAAAACCCATATTGGTTGCCGGCCTTGTCCTTCCTGATCGTCAGGCGTCCGCCAATCTGTGCGCAATGGACCGATGCGGGATTGGCCATGCCGACCTGTTTCCGCGGGGCGGATAAGGCACCGATCGGCATCAATGACATCAAGGCAAGGCTGACAGCCAAAATCGAGGTTTTGATCATCGCGATCTCCCTGGCCGCATTCTATCACGGCCAAGCGTGCTGTCTTACGGCCAGGTGCCGTCGAGCCGACACCTGGTCATCGACTTCAGACACCTGCCGATTTGGATCATTCAAGCGACGAGATGATCTCGCGGTAAGCAAGCTCCGGGAAAGCCTTCAGCGTTCGTGACTTGACGTTGCCGCCCGCGGCCAGCATCAGCGCGAAACGCGCCAGCACCGCATCGTCGGGCGCTTCGACCACCGCCACCATGTCGAATTCCCCCATGGTCAGGTAGAACGACTTGAACGATCCCCCCATCTCGCCCAGCTGCTTCCTGGCGGCGTCGAGACGCTTGGGCGAGTCGCGCACGTTCTTGGCGCCCTGATCGGTCCAGTTCATCAGCACGATGTAAGTCGTCATGGCACACCTCCCTCCGGGGCCACGGAGCACGGCACGCAGGCCGTGGGCTTGTCGACACGGCCTCGGCCAGGGCTTGGCTTCCGGGGTTGTCGCCCAGAAATGCATCCGACCCGAAATTATCCTCCCCAAGGGCATGGGCCGCAAGGGCGAACACCGCCAAAGAAAAAGGGCGCCGATGGCGCCCTTTTTTCGTCAATAGGATTGGCAGATCTCAGCTGTCGAGGAAACTGCGCAGCTTGCGCGAGCGGCTCGGGTGCTTGAGCTTGCGCAACGCCTTGGCTTCGATCTGGCGGATACGCTCGCGGGTGACCGAGAACTGCTGGCCGACTTCCTCGAGCGTATGGTCGGTGTTCATGCCGATGCCGAAGCGCATACGCAGCACACGCTCCTCACGCGGTGTCAGCGAGGCGAGCACGCGCGTGGTGGTCTCGCGCAGATTGGCCTGGATCGCCGCGTCGATCGGCAGGATCGCCATCTTGTCCTCGATGAAGTCGCCCAGATGCGAATCCTCCTCGTCGCCGACCGGCGTTTCGAGCGAGATCGGCTCCTTGGCGATCTTCAGCACCTTTCGCACTTTTTCGAGTGGCATTGCGAGCTTCTCGGCCAGTTCCTCCGGCGTCGGCTCGCGGCCGATCTCGTGCAGCATCTGGCGCGAGGTACGTACTATCTTGTTGATCGTCTCGATCATGTGCACCGGAATGCGGATGGTGCGCGCCTGGTCGGCGATCGAACGCGTGATCGCCTGCCTGATCCACCATGTCGCGTAGGTCGAGAACTTGTAGCCGCGGCGATACTCGAATTTGTCGACGGCCTTCATCAGGCCGATATTGCCTTCCTGGATCAGGTCGAGGAACTGCAGGCCGCGATTGGTGTACTTCTTGGCGATGGAGATGACGAGGCGCAGATTGGCCTCGACCATTTCCTTCTTGGCGATCGCCGCTTCGCGCTCGCCCTTCTGCACCTGGTTGACGATCTTGCGGAATTCCAGGATCGAGATGGCCGTTTCCGTAGCCAGATTCTGGATCTCGGCGCGCAGATCCCTGATCGCGTCCTTCTCGTTCTTGGTGAACTCCTTCCAGCCGCGCGAGGTCAGATTGGCGATCGAGCGCGTCCAGTTCGGGTCGAGCTCGGAGCCCTGATATTCCTTCAGGAACTCCTCGCGGCGCACGCCATAGCTTTCGGCGAGACGCAATAGCTTGCCCTCGTTCTGCACCAGGCGCTTGTTGATGTCGTAAAGCTGCTCGACCAGCGCCTCGATACGCGCCGTGTTGAGCGACAGCGACTTCACCGCCTTGATGAGCTGGTCCTTCAGCTCCTTCAAGCGGCGGTCCTGGCTGGGCGACAGCGTGCCGGCCGCGGCCAGCCGGTTCTCGACCTGCTGATCCTGCAGCTTGCGCAGCTTCTTGTAGGTGTCGGCGATGACGTCGAGCGTTTCCATGACCTGCGGGCGCAGCTCGGCTTCCATTGCCGCCAGCGACAGGCTGGCCTCGTCCTCGTCCTCCTCGTCGTCATCCCCGATGCCGCGCGTGTCAGCGCCGACATTGGTGATGTCGTCTTCATCGTCGCGTCCGCGGCGCGGCTTTTCCTCGACCTTGGGCGCTTCCTCGACGCGCTCCACCACCGGCGCCTGCTTGGCCTCGGGGCCGGCATAGGTGGCTTCGAGGTCGATGATCTCGCGCAGCAGGATCTTGGATTCGTTGAGTTCGTCGCGCCAGATGATGATGGCCTGGAAGGTTAGCGGGCTTTCGCACAGGCCCGCGATCATCGTCTCGCGGCCGGCCTCGATGCGCTTGGCGATGGCGATTTCGCCCTCGCGCGACAACAACTCGACCGAACCCATTTCGCGCAGGTACATGCGCACCGGATCGTCGGTGCGGTCGGTCGGCTCTTTCTTCGTGGTTGTGGCGGCGACGGCGGTGCCGGTCTGCTCGGCCAGTTCGTTGGCGTCTTCCTCGGCATCCGCCGCGGTGTCGCCGGCCTCGGCCTCTTCGCCCTGCTCGTCGTCCTCGACGACGTTGATGCCCATGTCGGACAGCATCGCCATCGTGTCCTCGATCTGCTCGGAGGTCACTTCCTCGGAGGGCAGCACCGAATTCAGCTCGTCCATGGTGACATAGCCGCGCTTCTTGGCGGCCTTGATCATCTTCTTGACAGCATCATCGGAAAGGTCGAGCAGAGGGCCATCGGTGGCGCCTTCGCGTTCGGTCTCGACCTCTTCCTTTTCCTTTGTCGCCATAGTCTTTATCTTCTCCTAGCAGCCCGACATCAAGGCCGCGCAAGCTGTCGGACCGGTCAAATCGGCTGGGCTCGCTTTTGCAACGCGCTTCACCGGGCCAATAACTGCATCATCTCTTTGTTGGTGCCCTGTCGTCGCCCAAAACCGGTTTCCATTTTTGGGCGACATGCATTAAGTCCAGATTAACCCTGATATCTGTGGCAGGCTGGCTGCCTGTCCAGTGACCAAGACCTCACATCGCTGCTTTTCCCGTCGACGCGGGTGCGGGTTAACGTTTCGAATCGTCCTGATTCCGCCATTCTGCCGGAAGGTCAAGCGCCTCTCGCATGATTCGCATGAAAAAAGCGAATCAATTACCCGACTTAGCGCGGTCCGGCTCTAGAAGACCCATGACAACGCCGTCATTCCTGCACTTGCTGGCACGAGCCCTCCCAACCCTCGGGCCGGAATGAGCTCCGCCTTTCTTCTGCTGGAGTATGATCGTTCCCGAAAACCGGGTCCCGCTTTTCGGAACCATCCTTCAGGCCCGACCAGCCCTGCCCGACGAAACACCGAAGCCTTCGATCAGCGCTTCCGTCGCTTGAACATCCCGAAATTGCGCCTGAATTTCGATCAGATGGCGGAAATTCTCGTCCGAAGGATCCGCATCCATCGCCGCTTCCGCCTGTTTCAGCTCCTTATGTAAGGTGCGCGCGCTGCGCTGCAAGTGCAGCGCCTGGTTCAGAGCGTCGCGGGCATCCTCGAGCGCTGCCGTCTCCAGCGCCGGCCACTGCCGCGCCCGCCTGATCAGGCCGACGGCACGCTCCCAGATCTCGGCGCAGCCGGCGCGCTCGATCGTCGCCACCACGGCGTGGCGGTCATTGGCCATGTCATGCGCCATCGCGTCGAGGATGGCGCCGTGCAACCGCCTCAGCTCGGAGTTGGCGAGATCAAGGAACTCGACATGGGCGAAATTCTCGTCGATCAGCGCCGGGTGGTTGACCAGTGCTACGATGATCGTCGCTTCGCGCACCGACATTCCTTCGTTGCCGCGCTTGACCAGTGCGGACTGGCCGAGGCTTTCCGTGATGGCGATGCGACCACCGCCGGCCTTGGCGAATTGTCCGCCGGGAGCCGGCGCCTTGCCCTGCCCCGGTTTCCAGTCCGGACGACCTTGCCGCGTTCCGCGCTGAGAACCGAAGAAGCTCAGCACGCGCTCGCGCATCTCCTGCTGGTAGTGATATCGCAGGCTTTCATCACGGATGCGGCTGGTCAGTTCGCGCAGCCGCTTCTCCAGTTCGGCCCGCCGCTCCGGCGTGTCGAAGACGCCGCCCGCCGTCTCGCGCATCCATAACAGATCGGCAAGAGGACGCGCTTCCGCCAGCACGGCGCGGAAGGCATCCGGCCCCTCCGCCTTGACCAGGTCGTCGGGATCCTTGCCTTCCGGCAGCAGCGCGAAGCGCGCCGTGCGCCCGGCCTGGACTACGGGCAGCACCATGTCGGCGGCCCGCCATGCCGCCTTCAGCCCGGCCTTGTCGCCGTCGAAGCACAGCACCGGCTCGGCGGCCATACGCCACAACAGTTCGAGTTGGTTTTCGGTAAGCGCCGTGCCGAGTGGCGCCACGACGTTCTCGAAGCCGGCCTGCACCAATGCGATGACATCCATATAGCCTTCGACGGCGATGACCGTGCCGCCCTTGGCCAGCGCTTTTCGCGCGCGGGCGAAATTGTAGAGCACGTTGCCCTTGTGGAAGAGCTCGGTATCGGGCGAGTTCATGTATTTGGCAAGCGCATCCGGCGCCAGCGCTCGCCCGCCGAAAGCGATGATCTTGCCACGCGAATCCGGAATCGGGAACATGATGCGGTCGCGGAACCAGTCATAGGAGACCGGAATGTCGTCGCCATGGCGCACCAGCCCACAGGCCTCGATATCGGCCTTCGGCACGCCCTTTGCGGCCAGATGCTCCTTCAGCGCATTGCGGCTGTCGGGCGCATAGCCCAGCCGGAACGCATGCTGCGTCGCTGGCGTCAGTCCGCGGTCGCGCAGATACGCACGGGCCTTGGCGCCCTCCGCGCCCTGAAGCCGCTCCTGGAAAAAGGCAGTCGCCATTTCCATGACGTCGGTAAGGCTGGCGCGTTCCTTCTCGCGCCGCTCCTCCTGCACGTCGCGAACCGGCATCGGCACGCCGGCCATGTCTGCGATCTTCTCGACCGCCTCGGGAAAGCTCAGTCCGTCAAGTTCGGTCAGGAACTTGAAGTGATCGCCCGAGACCGAGCAGCCGAAACAATGATAGCGGCCCTTCTTGTCCTCGCAATGGAAGGACGGGCTCTTCTCGCCATGAAACGGGCAGCAGGCCCAATAATCGCCGCGCGACGCATTGGTCTTCTTGCGATCCCAGGCGACGCGCTGGCCGATGACCTGCGAAATCGGCACGCGATCGCGTATCTCGTCGAGGAAGGCGGGCGGAAAGCGCATCGGGGAACTCGTTTATCCCCCATATAATCATGCCCGCGAAATCCGGCGACCCCTAATGCTGACGATGCCCGGTTTCCACAGGGCAAAAGAAAAGGCGGCCGTTGCGGGCCGCCCTTCCTCCAGTCTGGCACTATCGGGACTTTACTGCGCAGCGATGGCGCCAAAGATGATGCCGGAGAGGACGCCGACCAGCACATAGTCGTTGCCGACGCGGATCCATTCCTGGCCACGGCCGGGACGATGCAGGCCGTAGCGACCATAATCACGGACCGGCTGATGCTGCCGCCAGCCGGAATATTTCTGGCCATTGCGCCAGTTGTTCCGCTTCACGACGACCTTCTTTTGAATGATGCGCTTCTGGATGACGCGCTTCCTGACATCCCGGTTGGTGGGCTTCTGCCAGTCGACATTGGTATAGTTCGACTGCGGGGCGACCGGCGCATTGAGCGGTGCGGCCTGGCCCGTCAGGGACGTGGCGGCCAGCATCGAGAAAGCAAGACCGGAAAGAACAATGCGTTTCATGAAGGAATCTCCTTGGTTGTCGATGCCGCAGAAATAGCCGTCGAAGAATGAACCGAAACTGAACATGAACATTACAATTCCGTAATAAATTCGAAGCTTTACGCCGATTGGTTGAACGTCCTCGCAAATTCCGGGCGAAGGGCGGGCGGCAACACCGGCCGATCCGCGGCCTCAGGGCGGCGAGGCATGCAACCATTTCGGCATCCGTCCATTCTCCGACACGCCCCGTCGCGCGCGGGGAGCCCTTGAAATCGACAAATTTTTATTATCCGGCTAAAATATTCGAGCTATTATCGGCCAACGCCATGATCATGATTCGCACCTCTCCTCTTCCCCCCGGCCGCCGCGCTGCCCGTGTCGCCGGCCTCATCAGTATCGGTGCGCCGCAATGAGCGGCTCCGTGGTTCTTCTGCATCTGGCCGGCGCCGTGGCGCTGATGCTGTTTGCCACGCGCATGGTGAAGACCGGCGTCGAGCGCGCCTATGGCGACGTGCTGCGCCACAAGCTGCGCGCCACAATGCGCAATCCTGTCATGGCGGTGCTGGCCGGCACCGGCCTCGCTATAGCGCTGCAGAGCTCCACCGCCGTCACGCTGCTGGTCGGCTCCTTCGCGGGCTCCGGCATTGTCTCGGGCGCGGCCGGGCAACTGGCCGTCCGTGGCGCCGAGATCGGTTCGGCCCTGGTGGTCAAGCTGCTCACCTTCGATCTCACGCTGCTGGTGCCGCTTTGCCTGATCACCGGCACGGTCATGTTCATGGCCACCGAGCGGCGCGACTGGCGCCAGACCGGTCGCATCCTGGTCGGCATCGGCCTTTTGATCCTGTCGCTGGAAATGATCGGTCAGGCATCCGAGCCGCTGCGCAACAGCCAGTTGATGCCGGTCATCATCAATTACTTCTCCGGCGATTCCATCACCGCCTATCTGCTGGCGGCGCTGATCACCTGGCTATTCCAATCGAGCATCGCCGCGGTCCTGTTGATGGCGACGCTGGCGGGCCGCGGCCTGATCACGCCCGAACTCGGCGTCGTCCTTATCCTGGGCGTCAATCTCGGTTCGTCGATCATCGCGCCCATGCTGACCCGCTCCTCCGGCCCGGAAGTGCGCGTCGTGCCGATCGGCAACCTCTTGATGCGCGGGCTTGGCTCGCTGGTCATGCTGATCCTGGTCATGATCTTCAGGCCGCATTTCGCGTTCCTTGGCGCGACGGCAGCGGACCAGATCGTCAATGCCCACATCCTGTTCAATGTGCTGATCCTGCTCGCCGGCCTGCCGCTGGCGGGTCTCGTTTACCGCGCCTCGGAGAAAATCGTGGCGCTCGGCACCAAGGCGCCAGCCGCCACGCTTGACGTGGTCGAACTCTCGGCGCTCAACGAAAGCGCACTCGACGTGCCGAGCCAGGCGCTGGCCAATGCCACCCGCGAGGTGGTGCGGGTCTGCGAGACGGTCGAGATCATGCTCAAGCGCATCATCGAGCTCTACGAGAACGCCGATGCCGACAAGATCAAGGCGCTGGCCGCCCTTGACGACCGCGTCGACCGCAAGCACGCGGCGATCAAGCTCTACCTCGCCAAGGTCACCAAGAACCCGCTCACCGAGGACGAGGCGTTGCGCTGCCAGGAACTGATCGGCGCCTGTGTCAAGCTGGAGCAGGTCGGCGACATCATCGTACGCAACATGCTGGTGCACGTGAAGAAGAAGTTCGACCGTGGGTTGGAATTCACCGACGAGGGCTGGAGCGAGTTGTGCGCCTTCCACGCCTCGGTGCTCGCCAATGCGCGGCTTGCCTTCAACGTGCTGGTGTCGCGCGATGCCGAGACGGCGCGTCAATTGGTGCTGGAGAAGGAACGACTGCGTGACGCCGAAAAAGAGACCAGCGCCAGCCATTTCCTGCGGCTGCGCGAAGGCACTGCCAAAAGCGTCGAGACCAGTTCGATCCACCTCGACACCATCCGGGATCTCAAACAGATCAACTCGCTGCTGGCTTCGATGGCCTATCCCGTGCTGGAAGAACGCGGCCTTCTCGGCGGATCCAGGTTGAAGGCGAGCTGATCAACAACACTCCCCCCTCTTTGGGGAACATCCTCATCCGACCTCGCTTTGCGACGCCACTTCCCGACAAACAAGGGCAGAGGGACGAGCGCCGCACTCTGCCGGAAAATTGTATTGCGGCAGAATTGCATGGCGTCGGTCCTTCGGCGGCAAAATTGCCATTGCCGCGTTTCCATCGCTCGGGCTAGGCATATCAGCCAAAGCTTTCGGAGGAGATCGATGGACACCCATTCGCGCAGTTTCGCCAAGGCGCTTTCGTGGCGCGTGACCGGCACCATCGATACGATGATCATCTCGCTGGTGGTGACCGGAAGCATCAAGCTGGCGGCCGCCATCGGCGTGACAGAAGTCTTCACCAAGTCGCTGCTCTATTATTTTCATGAGCGGGCATGGCTGAAGATTCCTTATGGACGCAAGAGCCCGTTCTGAACCCGGGGATCAAGAAAAGCTAAAGCGGCGACAAAAATTTCTGGATTGCCGGCAGCGCGCATCCGTGGTTTGAGGCCTGCATTCGAGGATTTAATTCCCGCCATGTCGCTTCCGCTCATCGCCCTGTTCATCGCTGCCTTCGCTTTCGGCACCACCGAATTCGTCATCGCCGGCGTGCTGCCACAGGTGGCGCAAGGGCTTGGCGTTTCGGTTCCGACATCGGGCTACCTCGTCTCCGGCTATGCCTGCGGCATCGCCATCGGCGGTCCGCTTCTGGCGCTTGCCACCAAGTCCTTGCCGCGCAAGACCTTGCTGCTCGGCCTCGCCGTCGCCTTCACCATCGGTCAGGCGGCCTGCGCGCTGGCGCCCGACTTCACCTCGATGCTGCTTCTGCGCATTGCCGTCGCAGTCGCGCATGGCGCTTATTTCGGCGTCGCCATGGTGGTGGCGGTCGGGCTGGTGCGCGAGGACCAGCGCGGCATGGCGGTGGCTGTCATCCTGTCGGGCCTCACCGTCTCCAACGTGATCGGCGTGCCGGCGGGCACTGCCATCGGCAACATCTGGGGCTGGCGCGCGACCTTCTGGGTTATGTGCGCATTGGGCGTGGCGGCCACGCTTGCCATGGCAGCCCTTTTGCCGCGCACCACGGGCTATCAGGCCAAACCCGCCGGCCTCGCCCGCGAGGTCCGCGTGCTTGCCCGCCAGCAGGTCTGGACCTCGCTGATCCTGATGCTGATGCTGATGATCGGCCAGTTCGGCCTGTTCACTTACATCACCCCGACATTGCTCGAGATCACCGGCCTCGACGAGAACCTGGTGCCCTGGGTGCTCTTGCTCAACGGCGTCGGCGCCACGCTTGGCGTCTTCCTCGGCGGCAGGCTAGCCGACTGGAAGCTGATGCCCTCGCTGATCACCATGCTGGCCCTGCAGGCGGTGACGCTTGCGGTGATCTATGCCGTCAGCCCCTATCCCGTGCCGATGATCGTGGCGATCGTCATCTGGGGCGGCCTCAACTTCGCCATCGGTACGCCGATCCAGACCCGCATCCTGTCCTGGACTGCGGATGCCTCGAACCTGGCCTCCTCGCTGATCCCATCTGGCTTCAATGTCGGTATAGCGCTCGCGGCATCGCTCGGTGCCGCCATGCTCAATGGCGGCTACGGTTATCGCAGCCTGCCGCTGCTTGGCGCTGTGGCGATGCTCGTCGCCGTCGCGGTGGCGCTCGCCTCGCACATCTGGGAGTGGCGCAGCAACGCCACGCCACCGCTGACGGCAGCGGCTGAGTAGATTATCCGCGCCACGACATCCACCACCGATCATGCCTGATCCGGGCGTCCACCGGCGCAAGCACGACGCGATGAACAGCCATGTCTCGCCTGGCGGCTGCGCAGCTCCAACGCATTACAGATCGATGCGGAACCGCAGGCTCTCCGCTCCGCCATAGGCGGCATCTTCGAGGAAACGTTCGACCAGTCTGCCGCCGTTGGCCAGGATCACTTTGTGCGAGGCCGAATTGCCAGGTTTTGCGGTGATGTCGACATGAGCCAGGCCGACCGCCCTCGCCTCATCCAGCATCAGCCGCAGCGCTTCCGTCGCGTAGCCGCGTCGCTGTTTCCACGGCACCACGGCGTAGCCGATATGGCCAAGCACGTGCGGCGGCAGCGCCGACGTGCCCTTCTGCCAGCGCAGCCCGATCGAGCCTGACGCCTCGCCGTCCCACATCCAGCGCCTGATGCTTTCCCGACGGAGGGAGGAGGCGTGGGCGCACCGGAATCAGACAATATCCTAATGCTGGCGGGTCGAAAACGCGCATACGTGCCGGGAATGCTGAACAAGATGTGTTTCGCCGGCCGGCGTAAGCCGATTTATGATCGTGCCGGAGGTGATTCACCGCCAAACACAAACGCTTGACAGGAGACCGGGTCTGGTGCGGTTGATATCTATCCCGCTGGGTGTCGTCGCCAGCCTCTTCCTCGTTGTCGTCGCTTTGACGGCACGGTCCTTTGCCGCGCCGTCGGCCATTCCGGCCTGGCTGCAGGCCCATGTCGGCGAAGGTGATGGCCAGATCTCAGCTGTGGTCCTGGAGCGGGCCCGAGCGCTTTACCTGAAGAAAGTCGGCGCAGGAGCCGTTAACAATCCCTGCTACTTCGCCATGGATGCGACGCGCCCTAGCGATCTGGGGAACAACAAACTGGGTCACCGTTATTACATCATCTGCGAGGCCAGCCAGGCGTTTCGCGCGGTCTCGGCAGGCCACGGCAGCGGCCGGAATCTGAAGGGCATCGCCGATTTCGCCAACGGCAAGCGCTGCGCGAAGAACTTCGGCAATGCGCTGGATTCGTCACTGACCGCCGGCGGCGCCTATATGACCGGCGAGGCCAAAACCTCGTTCAAGGGCTATTATCGCACCGCGGCGAAGCAGGACGTGGCTTTCATGCGTACCTTCGTGCAGTTCGATGGCGAGGGCGAGGCCGCGAACGCCAGGCAGCGCGTGATCGGCGGGCATCCGGCGGAGGTGCTGAAGGGAATGTGTCTTCGCAAAGACCCGGCCAGCTCGCATGCCGACCATGCCGGCTACGTGCCGTTCGGCAAGCTGGTGGATTATGCCGGCGGCCGCAGCAATGGCTGCACCAGTTGGTCGGCGGCGGATGCGCAGCAGATCATCCCGATGGTGAAGGACAATCCGACGACGCTCTACATCTACCCTGAATCGCGCGACATCGCCGCCGTTGCGCAAATCGTGGCGGCGGGTCGTTCGCTGTCGGGCGCTGGGCCCTATTGGAACGCATCCTGCCTAAAGGAAATCGGCTCTCCGAAATTCTGGCCACGAAAGACGCTCGAGCCGATCATTGCCCAATACAGGAAGGACCACCCGGCACCGCCGCCGCAGCCGGTGCCGATCTGCAAGGAGCCGTGAGGTTCGCCCGCAGTGCCGAATTGCGGGACTTTGCAAGCCAATGGGAGCAGCACAGCACCCTACTGCAGCAGGCTCTTGACGATGCCGCTCGCCTTGCCGAAATCTATCTGGCCGGCATATTTCTGCTTCAGCGTCGCGATCACCTTGCCCATGTCTTTCTGGCTGGCGGCACCGGTCGCCGCGATCGCCTCGCGCGCCGCGGCGGTGATTGCGGCATCGTCGAGCTGCGTCGGCAGGAAATCGCGGATGATCGCCATCTCGCCGCGCTCCTGCGCGGCCAGTTCCGGACGCTTGCCGTCTTCGAAGGCCTTGGCCGATTCTTCGCGCTGCTTCACCATCTTGGCCAGGATCTGCAGGATCTCCTCGTCGCTGGCCGGCTCCTTGCCGGCACCGCGATTGGCGATGTCGCGATCGTGGATGGCGGCCTGGATCAGCCGCAATGTCGGCAGCCGGTGCTTGTCCTGCGCCTTCATCGCGCTCTTCAGGGATTCGGCGATTTTTGCGCGCATCGTGCTCTCTCCTTCGGTCGGCGCGGACAATAGCGCCGGGTGCAGGCCAACGCAAACCCTGATATGTCGAGGCAAGCCTATGATATTGCTCAATGAAATAAATCGCAGCGGCATTTCCCATCATCATTGACCGACCTGCCCCCTTCCCCTATGTACTGGGCCTTGCATGAACTGAAGCTTGAGTGCGTGGAGGCCGCGAATTCGCCGCTCCGCGCCGTTTGCCGCGCAAATGGCCCGCCGGGCCTTTTTGAAGCGCGCGGCCTGATAGGAGTGCCGCCATGGCCGACACCGCGTCTACCCCCGCTTGGGCCACCGAGAAACCGACGGCATTGCTGGTGCTGGCCGACGGCACCGTCATTGAGGGTCGCGGCCTGGGCGCAACGGGTTCGGCGGTCGCCGAGGTCTGCTTCAACACTGCGCTTACCGGCTATCAGGAGATCCTGACCGATCCGTCCTATGCCGGCCAGATCGTCACCTTCACCTTCCCGCATGTCGGCAACATCGGCACCAATGGCGAAGACATCGAGGACCTCAATCCGGCCGCCCGCGCCGGCGCCGTCGGCGCCGTGTTCAAGGCCGACGTCACCAATCCCTCCAACTACCGCGCTGCCGGCCACCTCGACCAATGGCTGAAGAAGCGCGGCATCGTCGCACTCTCGGGCATCGACACCCGCGCGCTGACCGCGCTTATCCGCGAAAAGGGCATGCCGAACGCCGTTATCGCGCATGCGCCCGACGGCGTCTTCGATCTCGACGACCTGAAACGCCGCGCCGCCGCGTGGTCGGGCCTGATCGGCCTCGACCTCGCCAAGGAGGTCACGTCAGGCCAGTCCTCGGTGTGGCGCGAGACGCCTTGGGTGTGGGACGAGGGCTTTGGCGAACAGGACGAGCCCTCCATGCATGTCGTCGCCATCGACTATGGCGTCAAGCGCAACATCCTGCGCCTGCTTGCGGGGCTTGGTGCCAAGGTGACCGTGGTTCCGGCCAAGACCGGCGCCGAGGAAATCCTCGCCATGCATCCGGACGGCATCTTCCTGTCCAACGGCCCCGGCGACCCTGAAGCCACCGGCGCCTACGCCGTGCCGGTCATCCAGGACCTGCTCAGGACCGAGATTCCGGTGTTCGGCATCTGCCTCGGCCACCAGATGCTGGCGCTGGCGCTGGGCGGCAAGACCGCCAAGATGCATCAGGGCCATCACGGCGCCAATCACCCAGTCAAGGACCACACCACAGGCAAGGTTGAGATCGTCTCGATGAACCACGGCTTTGCCGTCGACGCCGACTCGCTGCCGTCAGGCGTCGAGGAAACCCATGTCTCGCTGTTCGACGGCTCGAATTGCGGCATCGCGCTGACAGGCCGGCCGGTATTCTCGGTCCAGCACCACCCCGAGGCCTCGCCCGGCCCGCAGGATTCGCATTATCTGTTCCGCCGCTTCGTCAACCTGATCCGCGAAAAGCGCGGCGAGGAACTGCTGGCCGAACGGGCTTAGTCCCGACAGACCCTCATACTCGTGCCCCATCTTCCGCGACGCCTTTGGTGATGGTTCCGAGTGCCGCGGGCCTCGCCACTTTCGTAACGAAGACGACGAGCGCCAGCACCAGGAAAACCGCGCCAACCAGGTAAGGCGCACCGCCGAAGGTCACTGGCGCGCTTGGCCCGGTGAACCAGGAAAAGATCGCGGTATAGAGCAGCGGCGTGATGATCGATGTGATCGAGAAGATCGACGTCATCGCGCCTTGTAATTCACCCTGCGCCGAAGGCGGCACCTTGGCGGCGGCGAGGCTCCTGAGCGGCGGGTCGGCCAGCGCTTCCAGGCAGCCGACGACGATCACCGCATAAATCATCCAACCCTGCGTCGCGAAGGCGTAGCCGAAAGCACTGAGCGCCGTGAACGCAAGACCGATAACCGCCGTCCTCCACTCGCCAAGCCTGGGAATGATGCGTGGCAGCACCGTTGCCATGACGATGGCACCGCACAGGCCGAAAGCGCCGAGCGAAAAACCGATCTGCCGCTCGTTCCAGCCATAGCGATAGCTGGAGACGAACGACCAGACCGCCGGATACATCATGTGGCCGAGCGTCATCAGGAAGAAGACGAGCCCGATCCAGCCAATGCCTTGATATTGGCGCATCTGCAGAAGCGTGCCGACCGGGTTGGCGCGCTTCCACTCGAAGCGGCGGCGGTGCTTTTCATCGAGCGTTTCGGGCAGCAGGAACAGCGCGATCAGGAAGTTCACAAAGGCAAGTCCGGCGGCGAAATAGAACGGCACGCGCGGCCCGAAGGTGCCGAGCAGCCCGCCAAGGACCGGCCCGATGACGAAGCCCACGCCGAAGGCGATGCCGAGCAGGCCGAAATTCTTGGCCCGGTTCTCATCGTTCGAGATGTCGGCGATGAAGGCTGATGTGGTCGAATAGCTGGCGCCTGAAATGCCGGCCAGCACGCGCCCGATGAATAGCATCGGGTAGGACCAGGCTAGGGCGCAGATCAGATTGTCGATGGAAAACGTCAGCACGGAGGCGAGAAGGATCGGCCGCCGGCCGAACCGGTCGCTCAACCCGCCCATGATGGGCGCGAAGAAGAACTGCATGGCCGCATAGACGAAGAACAGCCAGCCGCCTTCGATCGCCGCCTCCGAGACGCCGACGCCGGTCAACTCCTGCAGATAGGCCGGCAGCACCGGCATGATGATGCCGAATCCGATGATGTCGAGGAGCAGCGTCGTGAAGACGAGCGCAAGCCCCCGCTTTGCGGTTTTGGGATCCATCATGGGTTCGTCTGCTCCTTCCCGGCGCCTGGCGCGCAGGCGGAGGCACTTATAGGCGAGCCGGCCGTCAGGAACAATGAGGGAACAAGCAGGACGTTTGCATCCTGACATCCCCTGACGACATCCTTGCCGTCAGGTCACCCGTGACAGAACCGGATGCTCAGATCGGGTTGTTGAACGTGTCGCAGTCGGAAAGCTTGCCGCTCTTGTAGCCGCGCGCCAGCCAGGTCTGCCGCTGCGCCGACGTGCCGTGGTTGAAGCTTTCCGGCACCACATAGCCCTGCATTTTCTTCTGCAGTGTATCGTCGCCGATCTGCCTGGCGGCATTGAGCGCGCTTTCCATATCGCCTTGCTCCAATATGCCCTTCTGCGCCGTGTAATGCGCCCAGACGCCGGCGAAGCAGTCGGCCTGAAGCTCGACGCGCACCGACATTTGGTTGGCTTCGGCCTCGCCCATGCTTTGCCGCATCTGGTTGAATTTGGACATGATGCCGGTCAGATTCTGCACGTGATGGCCGACCTCATGCGCGATCACATAGGCCCGCGCGAACTCGCCCGAGGCGCCGAACTGCTGGTCCAGTTGCTGGAAGAATGTCATGTCGAGATAGACCTTGTGGTCGCCGGGGCAATAGAACGGTCCGGCCGCCGACGAGGCGAAGCCGCAGGCCGAACGGATCTGCCCGCTGAACAGCACCAGCTTAGGGTCCTCATAGGTCAGTCCGTTGGCCTTGAAAATGCCGGTCCATGTGTCCTCGGTCTCGGCCAGCACGGTTGCTACGAACTGCTTCATCTCGTCGGAAGCCGGCGCACCGGTGCCGCCGTCCTGGCTGCCGCTGTTGTCCGTTATCTCGCCACCGCCAGGCAGCAGGCCTCCACCGCCGCCGCTCAGCACCTGGATCGGATCGATGCCGAAGGCTTTCAGGCCAAAATAGAGCACGACGAGGATGATGATGGTCGAGATCGACATGCCGCCGCCGCTGCTGCCGCCGATCGGAATGCGGAACTGGCCGGGTCCGCCGCCCCCAAATCCGCCGCCGCCGCTGCTGCGCTGGTCCTCGACATTGTCACTCTGACGACGGCCTCTCCAGAGCATGGCAACTCCCCGCGCTGCGAATTTACTGGTCGATCCGGCGCGAGGCCGGCTCCACCTCATAACAATTATCTCAATGGTTGCGCCAAGTCACAGCATTTTTCGCAGCCGTGGCCATGCTGGCATGATGGCTCCGCTGCTCTGGCCGCGACTGCGGAATGTCTATGGCATCGCCGGCGAAACGAGCCCAACGGCTTGGCAAAGTCCCTAGCCCGCCGTCATCGCCTTGCGGAACGCTTCCAGCGTCTCGGCGCTGACATGGTGCTCTATGCCCTCGGCATCGATGCGCGCCGTCTCGGCGCTGACGCCGAGCGAACGCAAAAAAGCCTCCACCGTCTGGTGGCGAATGCGGCTCTCTTCCGCGACCTTGCGGCCGGCTTCGGTGAGGAACACGCCGCGATAGGGCTTTCTGGAGACCAGCCCGTCGGCACACAGCCTGGTCAGCATCTTGGCCACTGTCGGTTGAGCGACCCCCAGCCTGGCTGCGATGTCGACCTGGCGGGCCTCGTTGCCGTCCTCGATCAGGTCGGCGATCAACTCGACATAGTCCTCGACGAGCGCGCCGCGGCGCGCTTCGCGCGTCTGCCGGAACCCTTCCGAATGGACATCGGCATCGGGCAGCGGCTCACGCGGGACCGGTCTGTTCTTCAGCGCCAATACGCGCTCCTCCTTGGCTGCCCGAAGATTGAATCGGCCCGCATTCATAGCACGGGCCCCGACAATCCTGGCGTTTATTTGCATTCGGGCCCAGGCGCAACCGCATCGCCGCCGCGTCGGAGCACGATCGATCACATCACAAAAGCATGATCAATGAAATATAGCATATTGCATAATGTTGAGCCGTGGCATAGATAGGAGACATCCTCCATTGCATCAAGCGGAATTCGCCATGTCCGAGACCGACGCCACCGCCATAGCCAGAGCCACGTGGCGGTTCGACAGGCCAGGCGATGAGCAGCCGAGCCTGCGCGAGGTCAATTCGTCGATCGCCGTACCGAATTCGGGCGTCTGGTTCCGCCGCCTATTCGCTTTCATGGGGCCGGGCTACATGGTCTCGGTCGGCTATATGGACCCGGGCAACTGGGCGACAGACCTCGCCGGCGGCGCCCAGTTCGGCTACACGCTGCTGTTCATCATCATGCTGTCCAACCTGATGGCGATCCTGCTGCAGGCGCTGGCCGCGCGTCTCGGCATCGCCACCGGCCGCGACCTCGCCCAGGCCTGCCGCACATATTACCCGCGTCCGGTCAACTTCGTGCTGTGGATCGCCTGCGAGCTCGCCATCATCGCCTGCGACCTCGCCGAAGTGATCGGCACCGCGATCGCGCTGCAACTCCTGTTCGGCATTCCGCTGATCGGCGGCGCCATGCTCACCGCGCTCGACGCCTTCCTGGTGCTTTTGTTGATGAACAAGGGCTTCCGCTATCTCGAAGCCTTCGTCGTCGCGCTCCTGGTCATCATCTTCAGCTGCTTTGCCATCCAGATCTTCGTCGCCGCGCCGCCGGCCGGCACGATCCTGCATTCGATGTTCGTGCCGTCATCCGAAATCGTCACCAATCCGGCGATGCTCTACATCGCCATCGGCATCATCGGCGCAACCGTCATGCCGCACAATCTCTATCTGCACTCCTCGATCGTGCAGACCCGCGCCTATGAACGCACCGACAAGGGCAAGCGCGACGCCATCAAATGGGCAACGACGGACTCGACCATCGCCCTGATGCTGGCCCTGTTCGTCAACGCCTCGATCCTGATCGTGTCGGCGGTCGCCTTCCACAACACCGGCCATCAGGACGTCGCCGAGATCGGCCAGGCTTTCGAACTGCTGTCGCCGCTGCTCGGCCTGAGCATCGCCTCGATCCTGTTTGCCGTGGCGCTGCTTGCCTCCGGCCTGAACTCGACGGTGACCGCCACGCTTGCCGGCCAGATCGTCATGGAAGGCTTCCTGCGCCTGCGCATCCCGCAATGGGCGCGGCGCCTGCTGACGCGCGGCCTCGCCATCATCCCCGTCGTGGTCGTCACCGCACTCTACGGCGAAAAGGGCACCGGCCAGTTGCTGGTGTTCAGCCAGGTGATCCTGTCGATGCAACTGCCCTTCGCGGTGATCCCGCTGGTCCAGTTCGTCTCTGACAGGAAGAAGATGGGCAATCTCGCCATTCCGCGCGGCATTGCGGCGCTCGCCTGGGTGGTCGCCACCATCATCCTGGTGCTCAACTTCAAGCTGCTCTACGACACGCTGTTCGGGATCGGCTGAGATCGGCCGCGACAAAGACGCGGCCCGCGCTATTTTCCGGTCGGTCATGACCACGATAGCCCAATCCCGAAGCTTCTATGCCAAGCTGATGGCTGCCCAGGCGCATTCCGCCGATCCGCGTCTTGAAGAGGTGTTCGCGGCCGTGCCGCGCGAGGCGTTTGTCGGTCCCGGCCCATGGACGATCGTCGCCGGCAAAGGCGTTATAGAGACGCCGAGCGCCGATCCCAGCTTCATCTACCAGAACGTGCTGGTGGTGCTCGATGCCGACAAGGGCATCAACAATGGCGAGCCGTTCCTGCACGCCATGTGGATCGGGAAACTCGCGCCCAGACCCGGCGAGGCTGTCACTCACATCGGCGCGGGCACCGGCTACTACACGGCTTTGCTGGCCAGGTTGGTTTCACCTGGCGGCACCGTTGCCGCCTTCGAACTGGACGCCGATCTTGCCTTGCGGGCCAAGGCAAACCTTGCGGCCTACGAGAACGTCGCTGTCATTCCTGGCGATGCCGTCACATCGGATTTACCGCCATCGGATGTCATCTATGTCAATGCCGGCGTCGCGGCACCTCCACCCGGCTGGCTCAAGGCGCTGAAGCCGGAGGGCCGGATGATCTTCCCGTGGTGCCCGGCCGAGCGCGTTCCCCTGGCCGTTCTGGTGACCCGCACCGAAAAAGGCTTTGCCTGCGACCCTTTCATGCGCTCCTGGTTCATCCCTTGCTCCGGCGCCTCGGTTGCAAGTCTCGCGGCAAAAATCCCGACACGCGACCAGGCCGCGCGCAGCCGCTCGATCTGGCTGACGGCGGACAAGTTGCCGGACCGCACCGCCACCGCAATCTTTGAGCATGTCTGGTTTTCGTCACGCAGCCTCGATGCGCGGCCTCGGGGCTGACGCACCGAAATTCGGCACGCGCTGTCGGACGGCCAGCCAGTCATCCGTCCTTGGGCTGAAGTCCGGCCCGACGGCGTGGATCGAAACAGGAGGAGCATCCCATGAGAAAGATCATAGCGGCGACATTCATCAGCCTCGACGGCGTCATGCAGGCGCCGGGCGGCCCGGAGGAGGATCCCGTCGGCGGCTTCAAGTTCGGCGGCTGGACGTTCCATTATTTTGACGAAGTGGCGGGCGCGGCGATGGATGAACTATTCTCCAAACCCTTCGCCCTCTTGCTCGGCCGCAGAACTTACGACATCTTCGCCGCGTATTGGCCGTATCAGAAAGATCCGATCGCGGATGCCTTCAATCCTGCGACCAAATACGTAGCGACGCATCATCCGGATTCGCTCACCTGGCAGAACACGCAATCGCTTGGGCCTGATATCATCCCGGCGTTGCGCCGCCTCAAACAGGAAGAGGGACCTGACCTGCTCATCCAGGGATCGGGCAATCTGATCCGGACCCTGCTAGCCAATGGGCTGGTCGACGAAATTCGGCTGATGATCTTCCCTCTGTTGCTGGGCAAGGGCAAGCGGCTGTTCGGCGATGACGCGATTCCGGCCGCCTTCAAGCTGACCCGCTCGCAGACTTCCAACACCGGCGTCATCACGGCGACCTACGAGCGCGCCGGCGAAATCAAGACCGGTTCCTTTGTCACGGGGGAGCCATCCGACGCCGAGCTCGAGCGGCGCAGGACCTGGAAGTAAACGCTTCTTTTTCTCTTCTCCACGAACGTGGAGGAGAGGAAACCAGGTTCTGAAAAATCCCTCAAGCTGCCTGCGGCCGGCGCGCCAGCCCGTCGCGTATATGCCGTGCGAACGCCTGCGCCGCCGGGCCGACGCCGTGCCTCGGCAGATGCAGGTTGATCGAGAAATTCGGCAGCGGCGGCAGGCCGGACCCGGACGGCAATATGTCGAGATCGGCCGGCACCGTGGAGGCTAGCCAGGTTGTGACGGCCAGGTCGGAACGCACCGTTGCGGTCGTCGCGTCGATATTGCCGTTCTCGAACACGGTGCGCCATTCCAGCCCATGCTCGTTGAGCGCCGAGAGCACCACCGGCCGGAAGGCGCAGCTGTCGGCGACCATCGAGACCGGCAGGGGGCGCTTGGCACGCGCGACACCCCCCTTGGCCCCGACCCACACCAGCCGATCGATGGCGAGGCATTCGCCATCCGATGCCCCTACCGGTTCCTCGATGACCGCCAGGTCGAGGGTGCCGGCCGCGAGCGCCGCGGCCAATTCCGGTGAGGAGGCGCAGACCAGCGATATCTCGACCTGCGGATAGGTTTGCGCATAGGTCTTCAGCACCGGCGCCAGCGTCGTGCCGACAAGGTCGTAAGGCACGCCGAACCGCACATGGCCGGCCACGGCATTGGCAGCCATTTCGGCCCATATCTCGTCATTGAGGCTGAGCAGCCGCTTTGCCTTGCCGAACAGCCGCTCGCCGGAAGAGGTCAGCCGCAAGCCGCGCCGGTCGCGCTCGAACAGGCTGCGGCCGAGTGCCTCCTCCAGTCGCCGGACCTGCTGGCTTACGGCGCCTTGGGTCAGGTGCAGCGCATTGGCCGCCGCCGTCATGCTGGCCTTGTCCGCGACCGTGACGAAGGTTCGCATGAGCGTCGTATCGAGGTTGCGGATCATGCATGCATTATAGATGCTAATGTTTGTCATGGCAAACATTGCATTTACTGATATGCGGATGCATCTAACATGGGGCCTCCGACAGAGGACGCCGCATGCTCCACCCCGTCATCCCCCTGATCCTGTTCGCCCTGGTGGCGACCAGCACGCCCGGCATCGCCACCACCTTGTCGACGGCGTCGGGCGCGCAGTTCGGCTTTCGCCGCTCTATCCCGCTGGTGGTCGGCAGCGCGGCCGGCTTGGCCACAGTCACCGGGGCGGCGGCCGCCGGACTGGCCGGCCTGCTTCTCGCCATGCCGTCCTTGCAGCTTGCCATGAAGATCGCCGGCTCACTCTACCTTGTCTGGCTGGCGCTCAAGATCGGTCGTGCCGGGGCGCCCAAGTTCGACCTGACGATGGTCAAACCGAACAGTTTTCTCGGCGGTGCCGGCATTCAGTGGATGAACCCCAAGGGTTGGGCGATGGGGCTTGGAGCCGCGGCATCCTTCGCTGCACTCGCCGACGGGCCGGCGCGGCTGGCGCTGCTGCTCGGCTCCACCTTCGGCCTCACCGCCGCCTTCTCGCTGTCGCTATGGTGTGTGGCCGGCATGCTGCTCGCCCGGCTGCTGAAGACCGAGCGGCAATGGCGCGCGCTCAATATCCTGCTTGGCCTGGTGCTGGCGGCATCGATCATTCCGATGTGGCGGCAGGCGTAAGATGGGCCTGCAGAACCTGGGTTCCTCGCCCCCGCAAGGCGAGGCGAGGAACCCAAATCTCGTCAAACCGCGTAGCGCGCGGCCGGCTTGTCGGCGTGCAGGCTGCCGTAGAAGATCTGCCGGGCGCCAAGGAAGGCGTCCAGCTTGGCCGTATCGGCAAGCGCGGGCACGGTGACGGCTTCGCCCCTGGCCAAGCCGACAAGGGCAGCATCGACCATATCGTCGGCGGTCATGATGATTTCCTTCGGAAGCTGGTCGATATCGCTTCCTGCGGCTTCCCAGAAATCGGTCCGGGTCGCCCCCGGCAGCACCACCTGCGCCTGTACGTCGGTGCCGGCGACCTCGCGCTGCAGGGCTTCGGTGAAGTTGACGACATAGGCCTTGGTGCCGCTGTAGATGCCGCCGAACGAGGTGTCGAAGGCCAGCACCGAGGCGATGTTGACGATAGCGCCGCGGTTGCGCGCGAGAAATCCCGGCAGCACCGCGCGGGTCAGCCGCGTCAAAGTGATGACATTGACCTTGATCATGCGTTCAGCCGCATCGGCGTCAGCCGTCGCAACCACCTGTGCACCGCCAAGCCCGGCATTGTTGACCAACAGCGTGACGCTGTCATCCGTCGATATCGCCCGCTCCACCCGCCGCACATCATCGTCGTCGGCCAGATCGGCACTGATCACGCTGACCTTGCGGCTGTAGGCATAGCGCAGCCTTTCAGCCAAATCCTCGAGCCGGTCGGCGCGGCGCGCCACCAGCACCAAGTCATGTCCCTGCCCCGCCAGCCGGTCGGCATAGACAGCGCCGATTCCGGAGGAGGCGCCGGTGATGACGGCCGTGCCCTTGTTCTCATTCTTGCTCATTGTGTTGTTCCTTTTCGCTCTTCGCTCTGGTTCGGCTTCGACGGATGCGCCGGCTGCCGAGCTTCTCGATCGTCAATTGATGGCATATGCCACTTTTGGCGAAATAGGTATATGCCACTATCTTGTCAACGGCGGCCGCGAAAACTATTTCTGCGGCAGGCTGGCACAGTCTTTGCCAGCGAGGAGTTGACATGACCGACCTTCAGCAACCGGGATTCAGCCGGTGCAACAATGCCACCTTGCGGCGCACCGCGCGCAGGCTCGGCCGCTTCTACGACGACGCACTTGCGCCTTCCGGGCTGAAAGGCACGCAATTTGGCCTGCTCTTTCAGATCGGTGCCAGCAGCGAACCGGCGATGGGGACCGTTGCCGATGCGCTGATCATGGATCTCTCCGCGCTCGGCCACACGCTGAAGCCGCTGGTCCGCGACGGCTATGTCGAAACCTTCCCCGACAAGGACGATCGCCGCGTCAAGCGCGTCCGGCTGACGCCGCACGGCCAGGCCAAGCTCGAAGAGGCGATTAGGTTGTGGAGTGTCGCCCAGCAGCGCTTCGAGGAGATGATCGGCGCGGAGCAAGCCGCGAAGCTGCGTGCGACGCTGGATGCTGTGGCCTCTCTGGAACTCGAAATGCCGGCGGCCGCTCCTTCCAGCTGAAGCGGCCGCGATAGAACCAGCGACGAAAAGCTCGGCGCCCTCTACTCCGCCGGCATGGCGACCGGCCGCGCCAGCATCCGGCCGGCCAGCACGATGCCGAGCCCGACGATCGGGAAGACGGCCGCGATGAGGCCGAGATCGGCCGGCCCGCCATAGCGCAGCACGGCGCCGCCAACCACCGCGCCTAGTGCCACGCCGAGATAGAGCGCGGAGGCGTTGAGCGACAGCACGATCGGGGCGGCGTCCGGGGCGAGCTTGATGATGCGGCTCGCCTGCGCCGGCGGGAAGGCCCAGCCGACGATGCCCCATGGCACCATCATGCCCATCAGCGCCGGCCCGGCGAGATGATGCGGCAGAAAGGCCGGGATCAGCGAGAAGGTGACGAGCATGGCAGCGCTCAGCGCCAGCGACCAGCCGACGGTGCGCGTGGCGCCGAAGCGGTCCGCGGCCTGGCCGCCGGCGATGTTGCCGATCACGGCGCCGACACCAAAGGCGAGCAGCATTCCGGGCAGCGCTATCGGGGAGAGCCCGCTGGCTTCGATGGCCAGCGGCGCGATGAAGCTGAACACTGTGAATGCGCCGATGAGGGCAAGCGTGGTCGTCACCAGGATCGGCATAACGCCGGGACGCATTGCCGCCGCCAGCCGGCGCTTCAGCGGCAGCTTGGTGCCGATGATGCCGCGCGGCAGCCGGTACCAGAGGATGGCGCCGGCGAGCGCGCCGAGGCCTGCGATGGCATAGAACGTTCCGCGCCAGCCGGCTATCGCCGCGACCAGCGCACCGAGCGGAGCGCCCACCGCCACCGCCACCGTGGTGCCGCCGACGACGACGGCAATGGCGCGGGCCCGGTGGTGGTCATCGACCAGCGCCACCGCCGTGCCTTGCGCGGTCGCCGCGAACAGGCCCGACGACAGCGCCATGATGATGCGCGCGGCGAGCAGCACTTCGAAGGAGGAGCTCAAGGCCGCGGCAACATTGCCGATGACGAAGAACACCAGCGTCCACAGGATGACGCGGCGCCGGTCCCATTCGCCGGTCAGCGTCGCCAGGATCGGCGTGCCGACCGCATAGGCGAGCGCGAAGGCGGTGATCAGCGTGCCGGCGAGCGGGATGGAGATGCCGGCATCCCTGGCGATGTCGGGCAGAAGGCTGGAGATGACGAAGCCTTCGGTCGAGATCGCAAACGATCCGAGCGCAAGCCAGAAGATCCGCTTGTCCATGGCGATGTGTCCTTAGTTCAAAAGTTATTGAACAATTGGACATAACCCGGCAGGATGTCAATGAAGCCAGGAAAAATTAGCACAACCATCCTGACAGCCCTGTGTCAGCACGGTCGTGAAAGGGAGAGCGGAGTGCACGGCAGACGCGGAGTGGATGCGTTGAAATCGGCCGGAACTGTGCTTACGTTGCAGCCATGAGCCTGCCACATCCCAATACGGACCAGATCAGCCTGCCGATCGTGCTCGCCGTGCTCGGCGACCCGACGCGGCTGGCGATCGTGCGTTATCTCGCCAGCAAGGAAGGCGTGCCGCTGAACTGCAGCAAATTCCTCGATCTCGGCTCGAAGACCAATCTGAGCTACCATCTGGCAAAGCTGCGCGAGGCCGGCGTGACCCGTGCAGAAGTGGCCGGCACAAACCGCATGATCACGCTGCGCCGCGCCGATCTCGATGCCCGCTTCCCCGGCCTGCTTGACAGCGTCATTGCCGCTGCCGGCGACGACCCGGCGCTGCCGGCGGTCGGCGGCCACGATATGGAAGTGCCGGCCTGACCCTTTCCCCTCCCTCGCGAAGCGGGGGAGAGCGACTGTCTGGGATGTCAAGTTGCAATTGCGAACTCGTTGCGCGCATCGCGTGCTTTTGCATTGAGGATGACCAGGAGTTTTCCGGCGAGTGCTCCTCCGATGATCGCCTTCACGCAGATCCGTCCCTGCCGGAAGAAAATCTCGCTTCTGGACATGGCGCAGCGTCGTCGCCTATAAAATCGGCTTCGCGTGTGGCGGCGTTTTCGTATCTGGCGGTGCCTTTGGTAATGCAATCTATCGGCCACGGCGAAGCGATGAAGCGCCGGTCTACGCTCCGAACGACGCTCTTCGCGCTGATCGCCGCTCCTTTGCTTCTGACGGTGGCCCATGCCGAAGAGGGGCCGTTCATCTCCATCGTAACCGGCCTCGCTCCCGACGATCTCCTCAACGTCCGCGCCCAGCCATCGCCGATCGGCAAGACCGAGGCGCGGCTGGCCAATGGCGCCAGCGTGAACAATCTCGGCTGCATCGACGTAGACGGCCGGCAATGGTGCAAGGTCGAGGCCGAGAACCCGAAAATCAGCGGCTGGACCCCTGCCCGCTACCTGAACCCCGTCAATCCGGCTTCGCCGCCCGATCCGGATCAGGCGGATGCGTCCGCTGCCGTGACCAACAATGCAGGCCAGGCGCTCGACGCCGCAACCGCCAGCCCCGCGGGCGCTCAGCCACCGCCCGCCTTGCCGCCCGATCTGACGGCGAGGCTGGGCGGAGCCGATAATGCGGCTGCTCCCGCAACCACGCCGAAATCCGCCGCAGTGATCGCCATGCAGGATGCCTACGGCCTGGCGCTGGTGGCGAATGAACCGCCGCCCACTGGGGAGACTCCGGCACAGGCGGAGGCCACCGCCGGAGGTGTCGCCATTGAAATTCCCTGTGCGCGCAATGTTGGCCAGCCGATGACCCTTTGCGCGGCAAGCGTCGAGCACAAGGGCAGCGACAAGGCCGACGTCACCGTGACCTGGCCCGACGGCGGCAGCCGCGTCATCTCCTTCTACGGCGGACTGCCCGCCGGCTCCGACGGCGACAGCGATTTCCGCTTCACCCGCGAAGGCAGTCTCAGCATGATCCGCGTCGGCTTCTCCGAACGATTCGAGATTACGGACGCGGTGGCGTTTGGGAAATAGTTTTGGAAGGGGAGTAGGGCAGTAAGGCAATATGTGAAGTGCCTGGAGTGACTGCCCTACTGCCCTACTGCCCTACTGCCCTACTGCCCTACTGCCCTACTGCCCTACTGCCCTACTGCCCTACTGCCCTACTCGCCTGCATTTTCGGGGTTACATCCGGCAAAACTCTTCCCTATAAGGCCCTCCTAGCCTGATACCAGAATCGCAAGCACAACCGGCCGGGTCTCCCGTCCCGGTTTTTCGTGCAAGCCGCTCGCCGAACGGAATTCATAAAGATGCCAAGACGCACCGACATCAAGTCGATCCTGATCATCGGGGCCGGCCCCATCGTCATCGGCCAGGCCTGCGAATTCGACTATTCGGGCACGCAGGCCTGCAAGGCGCTGAAGGAGGAGGGTTTTCGCGTCATCCTGGTCAATTCCAACCCGGCCACCATCATGACCGACCCGGAACTGGCCGATGCCACCTATATCGAACCGATCACCCCCGAGGTCGTGGCCAAGATCATCGCCAAGGAGCGCCCGGATGCGTTGCTGCCGACCATGGGCGGCCAGACCGCGCTCAACACCGCGCTGTCGCTGCGCCGCATGGGCGTGCTCGACCGTTACAATGTCGAGATGATCGGCGCCGACGCCACGGCCATCGACAAGGCCGAGGACCGGGCACTGTTTCGCGAGGCGATGAAGAAGATCGGCCTGGAAACGCCGAAGTCGATGCTGGCCAACGCCACCGACGTCAAGAATGCCGACCGCAAGACGCATGAGGCCGAACGCGCGGCGCTGAAGGCCGAGAAACCCGACAATCTCGACGCCGCGCTCGATGCGCTGGAAACAAGCTGGAACCTCGGCGAAGGCGACCGCAAGCAGCGCTATATCAGCCATGCCATGGCGATCGCCGCCCAGGCGCTCGACCATGTCGGCCTGCCCGCCATCATCCGCCCCTCCTTCACCATGGGCGGCACCGGCGGCGGCATCGCCTACAACAGGGCCGAATTCTTCGACATCGTCCAGTCCGGCCTCGACGCCTCGCCCACCACCGAAGTGCTGATCGAGGAGAGTGTGCTCGGCTGGAAGGAGTATGAGATGGAGGTCGTCCGCGACAGAGCGGACAATTGCATCATCGTCTGCTCGATCGAGAACATCGACCCGATGGGCGTGCATACGGGCGACAGCATCACCGTCGCCCCTGCCCTGACCCTTACCGATAAAGAATATCAGATGATGCGCAACGCCTCGATCGCGGTGCTGCGCGAGATCGGCGTCGAGACCGGCGGCTCCAACGTGCAGTTCGCCGTCAACCCGGCCGATGGCCGCCTGGTGGTGATCGAGATGAACCCACGCGTCTCGCGCTCTTCCGCGCTGGCCTCCAAGGCGACCGGCTTCCCCATTGCCAAGATCGCGGCCAAGCTTGCCGTCGGCTACACGCTGGACGAACTGGAGAACGACATCACCGGCGGCGCCACGCCCGCCTCGTTCGAGCCGTCGATCGACTACGTCGTCACCAAGATCCCGCGTTTTGCCTTCGAAAAATTCCCCGGCGCAGAGCCGGTGCTGACCACCGCCATGAAGTCGGTCGGCGAAGTGATGGCCATCGGCCGCACCTTCCAGGAATCCCTGCAAAAGGCTTTGCGTGGATTGGAGACCGGCCTCACCGGTCTCGACGAGATCGAGATCCCCGACCTCGGCTCGGCCAACAGCGCCGACGATCGCAACGCCATCCGCGCCGCCCTGGGCACGCCGACGCCGGACCGGCTGCGCATGGTGGCGCAGGCGATCCGCATGGGCACCTCGCTGGAAGACGTGCATGCAATGTGCAAGATCGACCCGTGGTTCCTCGAGCAGATCGCCGGCATCCTGGCCATGGAAGCCCGCATCCGGGAGCACGGCCTGCCTGAGGACGCCGCCAATCTGCGCATGCTGAAGGCCATGGGTTTTTCGGACGCCCGCCTCGCCTCATTGACGAAGAGCGACGTGGAAGTCGTTCAGAAGATTCGTGAAAAGCTCGACGTTCATCCGGTTTATAAGCGCATCGACACCTGCGCCGCCGAGTTCGCCTCGCCCACCGCCTACATGTACTCCACTTATGAAGTGCCGTTTGCCGGCCAGCTCGCCAACGAGGCGCAGGTCTCGTCGCGCAAGAAGGTGGTCATCCTCGGCGGCGGGCCGAACCGCATCGGCCAGGGCATCGAGTTCGACTATTGCTGCTGCCATGCGGCGTTTGCGCTGCGCGACGCCGGCTATGAAGCGATCATGGTCAACTGCAACCCCGAGACCGTGTCGACCGACTACGACACCTCGGACCGTCTGTACTTCGATCCGCTGACGGCGGAGGACGTGCTGGAGATCCTGCGCGCCGAGCAGGCCTCGGGCGAGCTGGTCGGCGTCATCGTCCAGTTCGGCGGCCAGACGCCGCTGAAGCTCGCCGATGCGCTGGAGAAGGCCGGCATCCCGATCCTCGGCACCTCGCCCGACATGATCGATCTGGCCGAGGACCGCGACCGTTTCCAGAAGCTGCTGCACAAGCTCAATCTCAGCCAGCCGAAGAACGGCATCGCCTATTCGGTCGAGCAGGCCCGCCTCGTCGCCGGCGAGCTCGGCTTCCCGCTGGTGGTGCGCCCCTCCTATGTGCTGGGCGGCCGCGCCATGCAGATCATCCATGACGAGGGCATGCTGCAGACCTACCTGCTCGACACCGTGCCCGGCCTGGTGCCGGAGGACATCAAGCAGAAATACCCCAACGACAAGACCGGCCAGATCAACACGCTCTTGGGCAAGAACCCGCTGCTGTTCGACACCTATCTGTCAGGCGCCATCGAGGTCGATGTAGACTGCCTCTGCGACGGCAAGGCGACCTTTGTCTCCGGCATTCTCGAGCACATCGAGGAGGCCGGCATCCATTCGGGCGATAGTGCCTGCTCGCTGCCCGTTCATTCGCTGCCCTCCGAGTTGGTCGACGAGCTGGAGCGCCAGACAGCAAGCCTGGCCCGCGCGCTCAATGTCGGCGGGTTGATGAACGTGCAGTACGCGATCAAGGACGGCACGGTCTATGTGCTGGAGGTCAACCCGCGCGCATCCCGCACCGTGCCCTTTGTCGCCAAGACCATCGGTCGGCCCATTGCGAAAATCGCCGCCCGCATCATGGCCGGCGAGACGCTGGAAGACGCCTTCGCCCATTACGGCGCCATGCCGGACCCGCGCAATCCCGGCCACATCGCGGTCAAGGAAGCCGTCTTCCCCTTCGCCCGCTTCCCCGGCGTCGACATATTGCTCGGACCGGAAATGCGCTCGACCGGCGAGGTCATGGGCCTCGACCGCGATTTCGCCCTCGCCTTCGCCAAGAGCCAGTTGGGGGCGGGTGTTGACCTCCCCCGCTCCGGCACCCTGTTCGTCTCGGTGCGCGACGAGGACAAGAAAGGCATATTGCCGGCGGTCAAGCGCCTCGCCGGCCTCGGCTTCAAGGTGATGGCGACCTCAGGCACCGCCCGCTTCCTCGCCGAAAACGACGTCGTGGCGGAAAAGATCAACAAGGTCCTGGAAGGCCGCCCCCACATCGAGGACGCCATCCGCAACCGCCAGGTGCAGATCGTCTTCAACACCACGGATGGCCAGAAGGCGGTGTCGGACTCCAAGTCGCTACGGCGAGCGACGCTGATGCAGAAGGTGCCCTATTACACGACGCTCTCGGGGGCTGCTGCGGTGGCAGAGGCGATCGCGGCGCTGAAGGCGGGGAGCCTTGAGGTCAGGCCGTTGCAGGAGTATTTTGCGTGAGACGGATTAACCATTTCATGGTGTTGAGAGTAAATAATTTATGAATTTTAACTTTCTGTGCATCTTTGTTATGCTGGAGTGAAAATCCCTCAGGGTGATTCGCGGCACTATGGCAAAAACTCAACGAATTCGAGATCCATTACACGATCTTATTGAGTTTGATATAGGTAAATTCGATCAATTTCTTTGGAAACTGATAGACACGAGAGAATTTCAGCGGCTTCGGCGTGTAAAACAACTCGGTTTTTCGGAACTTGTTTATCCAGGCGCCACTCATACGCGCTTTGCACATAGTATTGGTGTATTTCATACCGCTCGACAGCTTGTTGGATTAATTTCTAGTAGGATTGGCGAAAAATTCGAACAAGAGAAGGCTGAGATTGCCTTAGCCGCGTCATTGGTCCACGATCTAGGACATGGTCCGTTTAGTCATGCATTTGAAGAGGCGATAAAGCTTCTTAACAAAGACAATGCCAGGCGCAATGGAGAAAAAGGACCTCCAAAGCTTAAAAAGCACGAGCAATGGACTTCTGACATTATTCTGGGAGATACCGAGTCGGCAATGCTCTCAGATCCCGTGGCGCTGATTTCCAAGAAGCTGTATCGAAGCTCCTAATTGCAGATACGCCAAGCGACATTTACGCCGCAGTGGTTTCAAGTCAGTTTGATGCTGACAGGCTGGACTACGTCCGCCGTGACCGACTGATGACGGGCGCCAAGCATGGCGGCTTCGACTATTCGTGGATATTGGCCAACCTAGAGGTTGGATCGATTCCGCTCGCCATCGACGATGAGACATATTCCACCATCGACAGCCTGGTTTTGGGCCACAAGGCATTCCAAGCTGCAGAATCGTATGTTCTTGGTTTGTTCCATCTCTATTTTGCTGTATATTTCCACAAAGCGACTCGCTCAGCCGAGAAAATTCTGTCGGCTGTTCTACGTAGGGTTGGGACGCTGTGCGCTGAAGGAAACGCCCCGTTGACTGCGTTGAGTGAAGGAAATCCGATACTGACGTTCGTTCAGAATCGCGACCTTAGTTCATACCTGAAGGCCGACGACTTCGTCGTGTGGGGCAGCCTTTCCGTCATGGCAGAGTCCAAGGATGCCATTTTGGGCGAGCTCTCCCAGCGATTGCTCTCCAGGAAATTGTACAAGGCTCTCGACATTTCTGACCATTTTGAAGGTCGTGGTGACGCTAATGCGGTTGCTCACTTTCGCGCTCAACTGACCCAGGCAAAAGAAAATGGCGATTTCGACGAGGTTGAAATTTTCGAAGATCAACCCTCAAGAAATCCCTACAAACGGCGAGGTTATGGCTCTCCCGATGCGCTTTCTAAAATTCATATCATGCGCGCAGACGGATCGAGACCAGATGACCTTAGTGACCGCTCAGATGTCGTGAAGGCGCTCCAAGAGAAATCAATCTATCGCGTGTATGTGCGGGATGAAAAAGCAAAGGCAAAAATAGAAGGACTTATACGGAGGACGGAAAGATGAGTGACATCGCTTCTTATGTCGCGAAGATTGTAGCATTGAACGGTGGTTCAATCGTTGGAAAAACAAGACTGCAAAAGTCGGCCTACTTTCTGGAAGAACTTGGAGTAGGAAATGATTTCATTTTTGAATATTATTACTATGGTCCCTATAGCGACGAAATTTCTATAGGAGTTGACGACGCCAAAGCTCTTGGCTATCTAAACCTAGAGTGGAAAACAACTAAAGATGGCACAAAGTACGCCGTATTTACCTCTAATTCAAAACTAAAAGAAGAGAATTATGATAAAAAGAGAATATCTATCTTGGAGACGCTTTCAAGATACGATTCTATTTCGATAGAATTGGCTGCAACTGCAGATTTCCTGTCTAAAAATGGATTTGAAATCGACCCATGGAAAGAGACCATCAAAAGAAAAGAGGATAAATCAACGCAAGAGAGGGTACAAAAGGCCAAGAAGCTGCTGGGTGAATTAGAGAAGATTTGACAGCAGGACAGGTCAAACTCCTTCGCCGGCACGAATGGCGATGCCAATGGCCTCACCCCACCGCCACACACTCAATCTCAATGTCAAACTCCATCGGCCACGAAGCCACCGGCACGAAACTTCGCGCCGGCGGGTTCTCGCTGAAATACCGGGCATAGACCCGGTTAATCGCATGGTAGAAGCCGGAATTGACAGCGTAGATGCGCACCATCACCACGTTTTCCAGCGAGGTGCCGGCCGCTTCCAGGCAGTGTTTCAGCGCCTTCAGCGACGCCTCGGTCTGGGTTTCGATGTCGCCGCGCACCATCTCGCCGGTCACCATGTCCACCGGCGGCGTCGCCGAGATGAACACGAAGCCGTTGGCCTTCACCGCCGTCGAACAGGGCAGGCCAAGCGCCCGCACCTTGTCCGACATGACCGGCACTTCGATGACTTCCTTTTTCATGGTGATCCTCCCTTTGGTTGAAGGGAGCTTATCGCGCTGCTGGTTGAATGCCAGAGCGGTTCTTCCTTCTCCCCTCGTGGGAGAAGGGAAGAGCTACACCGCCCTCTCATCAGCCGCGTAGCGGTGAAACATCCGGCCGTGGCGCCCTACGGCGGACATCTCCCCCACTTGGGGGGAGATTGGCGGCTTCGGCGTCGGCTCTCTTCTAGCTACGTTGGAGATTGGCGAAGGCCGAAAGCACTGCCAATCTCCCCCTTGTGGGGGAGATGTCCGGCAGAGGGGGCGCCGTAGAGCGCTATCGCCTGCCGTTCAGCTCCCGTCGAAACGCCTTACCCCTGATGCGCGGCGCCCAGCTCCTTCACGTGCTTTTCATGCATCTTCAGCGTCGGCAGCGTCTTCTTGGCGAATTCCTTCATCGCCGGATCGTCGCCCGATTGGGCGTAGGTGCTGAACAGGGCCACCGCCTGCTTGTGCGCGTCCGCCTGCATCATAATGTATTTAGTGTCGAAGTCCTTGCCGCTGGCGGCCTTGAGCTCGTCGAGCTGGCCCTGTTCTTTCGGCTGAAGCGCCGGGCCGGCCGGCTTGGTCGAGGCGGTGGTCTGGCCCTGCGCGAGCGCCGCCTTGAAGTCCTCGCCGGCCTTGGTGTGGTCCTCAATCATCTGTTTGGCGAAGGCCTTGACGTCGGCCGATGCCGATTTCTGCTCGGCGAGCTTGCTCGACTGGATCTCGAACTCGTTGGCGCCGGGCACCGTCTTGATGAAGGTCTGCGTGTCGACCTTGCTCTCGGCCGCCAACGGCGTCGTTTGGGCGGTGGACTGGGCAAGCGCTGCAGGCGCGGCGGCGAGCAAGGCCGCGGCGGTCATGGTCAGAAGCGTTTTCATCTGCAATCTCCGATCGGAATGATTCCCTCGGGATTCCAACGCCGCAGAGGAGCGGAAGTTGCGCCGGGCGCCTTGCCGTCAATGGCAGCACGCCTCGCCATATTGCAGCTGCTCGTGCCAGTTCGGCCTTCCTTCCGGCGTGAAATCCATCAGGTTCCACAGGATCTCGCAGGTGCCGATGGCGCGCGGGTCCTGGCCGGGCTCCGGCGGGGCGAAGCCCAGTTCGGACGACCAGAAATGCCTGATGCCGTCAGCGTCGCGATGAAATACCGACAAAAGCGGGATCTGCGCACCGTCCGCCTCCTCGGCATTGTAGTCGCGCTTGAAACTGTTGGAGGCCGACGACACCAGCCGCATGTTCTTCCAGCCACGGTCGCGGCCGAGCGTGACCAGGTTTTCGAGCGCGGTTTTCGCCACCACGGCGAAGTTGAAGCCGGCCGCCTGGAGATGGCCGACCGCGCCATCGAACTGGTCGAGCAGCGCCGTGCAGGATGGGCACGGCTGGTCCGGCCGCGCCAGCTTCGCCGTGCCGCCCGTTGTTGCCACGTCGCGCGTCTCCTGCGGATGGCGCGGGAACATCATCTGGTAGAGGATCAGCGTGTCCTTGCCGGGCGCGAAAAGTTCCGACAGCTTTATCTCAGCCTGCCTGCCCTCGGCATCGAGACCGTCAAACACATAGTCCTGGCTGACCAGTCCGCCCGGCGGCAGCGCGCGCCGCGCCTCGGCCACGTCCTCCATGGCGCGGCGCAGTGCGATTTCCTTCTTCAGCAGCTTTTCGCGGGCAGCGCGGTATTTGGCGGATTCGTTGGGAAAAGTGATCATGATCGGCTCCTTGGGTCACAGCGCCGGCGCCCCGGCGCGGTTGCTCTAAGACCTAAGGACGCGCCGGTGCGACCGGTTCCGACATTTTCTCCTCACCCTTTCACGCCGCCGGCGGTGAGGCCCGAAACGATCTTGCGCTGGAAGATCAGCACCAGCACCACCAGCGGCACGGTGACGATCACCGATGCGGCCATGATGTTGCCCCACGGGATCTCGAACTGCGAATTGCCCGAAAGCAGCGCGATCGCCACTGGCACGGTCCGCTGGGCGTTGTTGGAGGTGAATGTCAGGGCAAACAGGAACTCGTTCCACGCGCCGATGAAGGCGAGCAGCCCGGTGGTCGCCAGCGCCGGCCACATCAGCGGCAGGAAGATGCGCGTGATGATGATCCACGGCGTCGCGCCGTCGAGGATCGCCGCCTCCTCGACCTCGACCGGCAGGTCGCGCACGAAGGCGGTCAACACCCAGACGGTGAATGGCAAGGTAAAGATCATGTAGGAGAAGATCAGCGCGACAAGCGAATTGTAGAGGCCGAACATCCGCACCAGTTCGAACAGCCCGGCCAGCACCGCCACCTGCGGGAACATCGACACCGACAGGATGGCGAAGAGCAGCGCCGAGCGGCCACGGAAGCGGATGCGCGCCAGCGCGTAGGCCGCCGTGACGCCGAGGAACAGGGAAAGCGCGACGACCGCGCCCGAAACCATCAGTGAGTTCATGAGGTTGCGCGCGAAGGCGCCTTCGGTCAGCACGTTGCGGTAGTTGCCGAGGCTGAACGTCCTCGGCCACAGATCGGCCTGGAAGAGCTCGGTCCCCGATTTCAGGCTGGTGACGATGGCGTAGTAGAACGGGAATACGGCGACGAGCACGATGACCGCGACCAGCAGGTAGAAGCCCGCCCGCTTCAGGATCCACATCTCAGCGGCCTCCGTCCAGGCTGACCCGGCCGATCCGGATATAGGCCATGGTGAGGAGCGCAAGAATGAGGAACAGCAGCGTCGAAGCGGCCGAGCCGTAGGCGAATTTGTCGAACTCGAACAGGTTCTCGCGCGCGAACACAGACATCGACTTGGTGTGCACGTTGTTGGGCGTCAGCACATAGATCAGGTCGAAGATGCGCAGCGCATCGAGCGCGCGGAAGATCACCGCCACCATCACCGCCGGGCGGATCAGCGGCAAGGTCACCCGCCAGAATATCTGCCACGGATTGGCGCCGTCGAGCCTGGCGACCTCGATGATCTCGCGCGGCAGCATCTGCAGCGCGGCAAGGATGAGCAGCGCCATGAACGGTGTCGTCTTCCAGATGTCGACGACCAGCACCGCCGCCATCGCCTTGTCGGCGTTGGCGGTCCAGGCGATCTTGTTGTCGATCAGGCCGAGATTGAGCAGCACCACATTGATGATGCCGAACTGGTCGTTGAGCATCCACTGCCACATCTTGGCCGAGACGATGGTCGGGATCGCCCAGGGGATGAGGATCGCCGCCCTGACGATGCCGCGGCCGGGGAATTCGGCATTGAGCACCAGCGCAACGATCATGCCGAGGATCGTCTCGCAGGTGACCGAAATCACCGCGAAGCGCACCGTGTTCCAGACGGCGCTCCACCAGACCGGGTCGGCCAGCACGCCATCATAGAGCACCCGGCCGCTCGGCATGCGCAGCACCGAGAAGTAATTGGCGAAACCTGCCCACTGGCGGGCGTCGAGGTCGGCCAGCGAAGCGTCGGTGAAGCTGAAATAGATGGTGCGGGCGAGCGGCCAGCCGGCAGCGGCGGCGAGCACCAGGAGCATCGGCGCCAGGAACAGCCAGGCCGAACGCACGCGCCGGCGCATCAGCCGCGAGCGCGGGCGGCGGGTCGCGGCGGTTTCACGCATCGGCTGCGCTTCTGTCATGCCTCGCGCCGGGCGGGATATGGAGGCGCGTTGTGGCGTCACCAGCCACGACCCTTCAGCCTTGTCAGCATGGCTTCGAGGTCGGCCAGATTGTCGCCGGCGGCGCCATCGCCCGACAGCGTCTTGTGGACGGCGTTCCAGAACTGGCTCGACGCCTCGTTGTATTTGATCTTGGCCGCGGCCGAGGGACGCGGCACCGCATTGAGGAATATCTGCTTCCAGCGCGGAACGATCGGCTGTTGCCTGGCGATGTCGGCATCGTCATAGAGCGCCTGGATGGTCGGCAGGCTGGAGTTCCTCAGCGCGCGGTATTTCTGCATCGCGGGCGAGGCGATGAATTTGACGAGCCCGATCGCCGCGTCCGGGTGCCTGGAATATTTGGACACGGCGAGATTCCAGCCGCCCAGCACCGCCGCCGGCCGCGCGCCTTCGCCGGTGCCGGCCGGCAGCGGCGCGACATCGAACTTGCCCTTGATCGGCGAGCCTTCGGAGTTGCCGAGGGCATAGGCGTAGGGCCAGTTGCGCATGAAGACGGCATTGCCGGTCTGCCACACGCCGCGCGATTCCTCTTCCTGATAGGCCAGCACGCCGGGCGGCGCGATGGTCCCGACCCAGCTTTTGGCCATGTCGAGCGCGGCGGCCGCTTTTGGATTGTTGATCGAGATGGTGCCGTCCGGCTCGATGATCTGGCCGCCGCCGTTCGACATTACCCATTCGAGCGCGTCGCAGGTCAGCCCCTCATAGGCATTGCCCTGGAAGACGAAGCCCCAGATGTCCTTGTTGCCGGTCGCCCGCTCCTTGTCCATGACCAGCCTGGCGGTCTCGGTCAGCTCCTTCCAGGTAGCAGGCACCTTGGCTCCGTATTTGTCGAGCAGGTCCTTGCGGTAGTAGAGCGCCGGCGCATCGGTGAAGATCGGCAGCGCCACCAGCCTGCCGTTGACGGTCTGCGACTGGATGATCGAAGGGAAATGGGCGCCGACGACATCCTTGGTCGCCGCGGTCAGGTCGACGAGTTGGCTGGCGAGCTGCGGCGCCCAGATCACATCGGTCTGGTAGACATCGATATCGCTGTTGCCGGCGGCAAGCCACAGCCGGTACTGGCCGAACTGGTCGGTCCCGGATGCCGGCATGACGACGATGCTGACCTTGTTGCCGCTGTCCTTCTCATAGCGGTCGAGGATTTCACGCAGCACCTTGATGCCGATGCCTGTGTCGCCCGACACGATCGACAGCTCGACGGCCCGCGCAGGGGCGGCCGCAATCATCGCGACAGCGGCCACCGCGGCAAATGCGTGCAAGAGCCTCATGGCGGCGGAGGGTCTCCTTTTGGAACCGCGACGCAAGCCTTCCAGGCGCCGGAAGCTGGCCGGACCCCTCCACCACTCATTGAATGCGGAGCGGCGCTCTGGGTTCCCGAGCCATGCCGGCGAGCGGCGGTGGACAAGGCCGCGGCGGCCTCAGCCTTCCCAGGCGACAGGGCTCATCCCAAGCCGTTGATAGAGCCTGACGGCGGCGGCATTTTCCACCGTGTTGGTCTTGAGGTCGACATGCGGGGCGCCGCGTTCGCGAAAGACGGCGAAGGCGTGCCACATCAGCGCCTCGCCGATGCCCCTGCCGCGCGCCTGCGGATGCACGGCGAGATCCCTGACGAAGGCGCTCGTCCAGCACAGCGCCGCCGCCGCCAGCAGGCCCTTGGCGTCGATGACGAGGAAACAGAGCGCCGGGTCGAATTCGGGGTCGCCTGAGACGCGCGACCACCATTCGTCGAACGGGCCGTCGGCGCCGTCCTCGAACACTTCGGTCAAAAGCGCATGCAAGGCCGGCGCGTCGCCGTGCCCGAGGCTGCGCATGACGAAGCCATCCGGCCAGTGCGCGGGAACCAGCGTCTCGTCGAGGATCTTGCGCAGCCGGATGTCGTTGGGAGCCGGCGGGCGCGGTTCGGGCATTTCGCTCAGGCGTCGGGCAGCAGGCGCCGCCGCTTGCGGTCGACGCCGAGGCCGGTCGCCTCGAGCAGGCCTTTGCGCTTGGCGTCGAAATAGTAGCCGGTCTGGTAGAGCCAGTCGGCGCGCTTGGCGTTGCCGTTCGACACCAACCAGGCGCCACGCAGGTATTTGACGGCGTATTTCAGGTTGGTTTCGGCATCGAACAGGCCCCTGGCCGGTCCGTCATAGCCCATGCCGCGCGCCGTCGCGTGCTTGATCTGCATCAGCCCCCAATGGCCGTTGTTGTAGGCCTTGGGATTGAAGGTGCTTTCGCGGTTGACGACGTGGCGCACCAGGTCGACCGGCACCTGATAAAGCGCGGCGTATTTTACGATCAGCCGGTCGATATCGCCGCGCACGCCGGTCGCATGCTCTTCCTGCACGGGAGCGGCAGGGAACTGGACGAGGGCAGCCGGATTTTGCGGCACAACGTAGGCGGCCTGCTGCACGCCGGGCATGGCTTTCTGATCGTTCTTGGCGATCGCCGGCACGATGAGCCCGGCGGTGGCGTAGGCGGCTGCCGCCTTGATTGGTGCGCCGGCGCCAGCCGGCGGCGGCGCCTGCCAGGCATTGGCGGTCATCACCGCCGGCACGGCCGGCGCGGTTGGGGTCGCTCCGGCAAAGGCCGCGGTTGCCGCGGCCGCCTGCGTGGCCGGGCCGGCGGGCAACTCAGCGGTTTGAACGGGCGTAATCCCCGACGATTCCGGAAGCACCGAAACCGTCTCCGGCAACGGTATGGTGAAGCCGGCATCGGTGCCGGCGACAGTCGCCGTTTCGGTGAGGGAAGACGCGGATTTCATCTGCGAGGTCGACGTGCAACCGCTGACGCCGGCCATGGCCGCGATCACGCCGAGCAGGATAAGGATTTGTTTTGCTGGCAAGCCGCGTTCGGGTCCGGTTCGTCGGATGTTAAGAAATCCCTTACACCAGCGATTCCTGGCGAGCAATCGGGGCGCTCAGGTGGTTTTCGGGTGGCGAGACTCGGGCCGAAATGCCATATTGTTCCTGATATGTACCGGCATGAATGCCGGTTTCTGGCCATTTTGCGAAAGGAGCACGCCATGCAAACGCCGTCGCAGATCACAGCCGGCCACGCAGTGTTAGAAACAGTGATCGGCTTCATGGGCATTGCCTGGAGCGAAAAGGGCCTGATCCGGCTCTGCCTGCCCGAACGCAGCCGCGAGGCGGTGGAGCGGCGGCTGATGCGCCATGCCGGCGTTTCGGCCTCTACCGTGCAGCCGCCGTGGGTGGTCGAGCTGATCGCCTCGATCAAGGCCTATGCGGCCGGCGAGGATGTCGATTTCTCCTCCGTGCCGGTCGATCTCGACGGTATCGACGATTTCCGCCTCGCCATCTATGGCGCGGCGCGAAAGCTCGCTTATGGCGAAACCACCACCTATGGCGAACTGGCCAAGCGCGCCGGCCATGCCGGCCTGCCGCGCGAAACCGGTGCCGCGCTTGGCGCCAATCCGGTGCCGCTGGTCATTCCGTGCCACCGTATCCTCGCGGCCGGCGGCAAGATCGGCGGCTTTTCGGCGCCCGGCGGTTCGACCACCAAGGAAAAGATGCTGGCCATGGAAGGCGTGCGCGTCGGCCCGCCGCCGCCCGCGCAGGTCTCATTCGGATTTTGAAACGATAGCCGCCGCGCCGAGCGATTACCTAGTCGTTGTGAAAAAACCGCCGGCGGAAACGCTGGTCGTTGTCCGGTCGCTTGCAATTGTAGACCGGGCAGGATTTCGTATCGGCGCTCGGCACATAGGCGCGTGTCCTCACCTCCCCCATGGTGCAGAATTGCTGGCTCTGCACGTAGCGGTCGTAGAGCGGCAGCCCCGGCACCCGCCTGGACTGATAGCGCAGGATGACGGCGCCCTGCCGCGCGATCGTCGCCTGCACGCGGCCACAGTCCATCCGCGTCGGATCGTAGCGCGAGATCGCCTGCGCCTCGGCGGCAACCAGCGTCAGGCATGCCGCCAGCAGAATGGTCTTCATGGTCCTCTCCCCTGATGCGCGGCCCACGGACAGCGCCATCTGACGCAACGGTTTCACCGGATTGGGGCGGCCGTTGGGCGATCCTCCGATCACGGCTTTCTCACGCAGTCTTGTATTTCGTGCGAAAGCAGCCTATATCAGCCCCATTGATATTTCGGCCGATCGATCCGGGCCTCGCGATCTTCGCGTTTGCTGACGTCTATCTCCAAAATCTCGATGCACACCGGCTGGACCTCGGTTCGGTCAAACCAAAGCAAATGTGAAGGACTATTTTAATGGCAACTGGAACGGTCAAGTGGTTCAACGCCACCAAGGGCTTCGGCTTCATCCAGCCTGACGCGGGCGGCGCGGACGTTTTCGTCCACATCTCCGCCGTCGAGCGCGCTGGACTGTCGACCCTGGTCGAAGGCCAGAAGATCAACTTCGAGATCGAGCAGGACCGCCGCACTGGCAAGTCGTCCGCTGGATCTCTGAGCAAGGCAGCCTGATTTTGAAAATGGCGCGCGCCGGGCGACAGCCCGGGGCGTGCGGCAAGTCACGGATGTACTGACGGTCGCGCGAGAAGCGCGCCGGAGCGGAAAGACCCGACAAGCCGGATCAGCAGATAGCTGCCAGCCCGGACCGGACGCTCCCGATCAGGCTACCGAAATGGGAAGGCGGGCTTTGTCCCGCCTTTTTATTTGCCTGGATTTCAGACACTGCAGACGGGACTTTTGGTACCACCCATGGTACTTTTGGCCCTATAGGGGTACTATTCGACCATGACTAAGCTTGAGCAAATCGAAAAATCCGTTGCCGAGCTGAGCCGCGAGGAATTAAAGGCGTTTGCCGCCTGGTTCGAGGCGCTTCAGGCAGACAGGTGGGATCGGCAGATCGAGGCCGACGCGAAGGCTGGCCGGTTGGACAAGCTTGCCGAACAGGCACTGGCTGAGCATCGCGCCGGCCGGACGCGGCCTCTGTGAATCACGTCGCCTCTCCATCATTCTGGGAGGCTTATGAAAAACTGCCATCATCAATCAGAGCAAAGGCAGACAGACGTTTTGCCAGCCTGCGTTCTGACCCGTTTCATCCCTCACTGCATTTCAAACAGGTCGGTCGCTATTGGTCGGCGCGAGTCGACGAAAACTACCGGGCTGTTGCCATACGCATCAATGAAGATGTGATCTGGTTCTGGATCGGCACCCATGCTGATTACGACCATCTCTTGAAGTAGTTAAATCTTACCGACGCAGCGGGCCTCACCGCTGCTGGCGCGCATCTGGAGCGGCCGCGAAGCAGCGACGGCGTCAGGACAAAATTACCCCACCCATTCCATAGGCACATGCCCAGGATCGGCTTCCACCCGGCCAAGCCAGGCGACGACCGCCGGATAGGCGTCGAGTTGAAAGCCGCCTTGATCTGCCGTATGCGTATAGGCATAGAGCGCGACATCGGCGACGCTGAAAGCACCGGCGAAGAAAGCGTTGCTTTCCAGATGTTTGTTCATGACGCCGAGCGCCTTGTTGCCGCGCTCCAGTGTCATCGCCAGCCGCTCGGGCGTCGCGTCCTTGGCCCTTTCGGGAAAGGTCAGCAGCGCCTTGCGCACGGCGATATAGGGCTCGTGGCTGTATTGTTCGAAGAACAGCCATTGATAGGCGAGCCCGCGCTCATACTTGGCCGCGGGCAGGAAGCGCGTGCCCTCGGCGAGGTAGAGCAGGATGGCGTTGGATTCAGCGATCCGCCTTCCGTCGTCGAGCTCCAGCAGCGGCACCATGGCGTTCGGATTCTTGGCGACGAAATCCGCTTTTCGCGTATCGCCCGTGTGCGAACTCACCTCGACAGTGGTGAAAGGGAGGCCGAGCTTGGCCATCAGCAAGCGCGGCTTGTAGCAATTGCCGCTGTCGATCATGCTGTAAAGTATCATCGCGGGTCCCCCGAGCGCTGCCATGTGCAGACGCGATTATCGCAGCCGCGCCGTCCTCGCCAATGATTAGTTTTGGCGCGACGATCAGCGCCGCTGATGTGTAGCACGCGGCGCTACCCGAACAGCGGCACCACCTTGCTGTCCCTGCCCAGCAACGCATCGATGGCGAGCGGTCGCTCGTCGAAGATCATCCCGGCCAGCGCCGGCCGGGCGAGTAGAAAACCTTGCAGCAGGTCGACGCCGCCATCGAGCGCGACGCGCAGATGGGTGGGCTGTTCGATGCCCTCGACCAGGACCCTGGCGCCGCGGTCGTGCAGGCTGGAGACCAGCGGGCGGAAGAACCGCTCAGCGGCGGCATGGCGGCAGAATTGCGCGAACCAGCCACCGTCGATCTTGACGATGTCGGGCTTGAGCAGGCTGACCCGCTCCTCGGTCGAGTGGCCGGTGCCGAAATCGTCGATGGCGATGCGGATGCCGTCGCGGCGCATCTCGCGCACCAGCCTGGCCAGCAGCGTGTCGTCGGCCGCCTGTTCGGTGATTTCGCAGACCAGCATGCCGGGGGCCAGGCCGAGCTCGCCGAGATGCCTGCTCATCAGCCGGATTTCGGCCAAGGCCCGGCCCCGATGGTCGTTGACCAACGGATTGTAGTTGAAGAACAGATCGAGCCCATCCACGCCGATGTTGCGGAAATTCCTGAGATGCAGCACCCGGCACATGGTTTCGACGAACAGCCGGTCCTCGGCCGCGATGCCTTCGAAGAACGCTCGTGCGGCGCCCGGCCGGCCGGCGCGATGCGGCTCGATCAGGCCCTCGACCGCGATCGCGTGCAGGAAGCGGCCGCGCGGCGCGAAGATCGGCTGGTAGGCGCTGCGCAGGCGGAAGTCGCCATAAACGCCATATTCGATACCGACCTCGTCCATGAAGATCGCATCGCCGACATCGCGCCGCCGCTCGGGCCTCATGGTGTGCCCCTGCGCCCAAAGACTTTCGCCGCCCGCGCGGTATGCGGCGCGGCGGCCGGGACGGAAGATGCACTGTCGGCGGCAGGCGACGGCCCGTCCTTGCCGAAGACGCGGAAGCTGGTCGGCGCCAGCTCCGGCCGCGCCAGCACGAAACCCTGGACCATCGAAGCCCCGGATTTCTCGGCCAGCTCCAGCTGCCAGCCTTCCTCGATGCCCTCGAACACGGTGCGGATGCCTTGTGCCTCAAAGCTTTCCACCATGGACGTCAGCAGCGCGAAGCCGGCGCCGGACTCCATCAACTGCGTGATCCAGTGGGCATCGAACTTCACGATGTCGGGTTTCAACTCCTTGATGCGGTTGATGTCGGAATCGTCGGCGCCATAGTCATCGACGGCAATGCGAAAGCCGTTGCCCTTCAGCGCCGCGACGAAACCGTGCAGGGTCTCCTGCGAGGCTGGACGCTGCTCGGTCACCTCGCACACGACACGGCCCGGATCGATGCCGGCCTCGTGCAGCACCAGGCGCATTTCGCGCAAGGCATTGTCGGCAACGGCGCGCTCGGTGAACACCGACGGATCGAAATTGACGAAGATCGACGCTTCCTGCGGCAGGCAGGCGCCGGCATTCAGCAGATGCAGCGTCCTGGTCAGCGCCTCGACATGGAGCCGGTCGGCGGCCGGACAGGTGCTGAAGAAGCTCATCGGCGATTGCGGCTCGCCGTCGCGGAACGGCCGGATCAAGCCCTCGAACGCGGCAACCGACAATTTGCCTTCCCTGAAGGCGAAGATCGGCTGGAAGGCGCTTTGCAGCGTATAAATGCCCCAGACACCTGACGAGGTGCCGTCATCATGACGGATGATATGGGCAAGCCCGATGCTGCGCGACAAGGTTCCTCGCTCCGCGAACTGGCGCAATTGGGTTGCGATCCTGCCATGCAAGCCTCTACCGCCCGTTAATGAACTTTCTGTTGCCGATCACGGCTCATTGACCTCCTTGCGGCACTGGCCCAGCCGACAATGCTTGCACTCACGGGAATGATGCGACATGAGAAGCGCCGCGGCCGCTCCTGGCCGCGCCGATCCTTTCTGGAGAGAAAAAGGTCATGGCCTTTCTTGCCGACACCCTTTCCCGCGTGAAGCCTTCCGCCACCATCGCGGTGACGCAGAAAGCCCGCGAGCTGAAAAATGCCGGCCGCGACGTCATCGGCCTTGGCGCCGGCGAACCGGATTTCGATACGCCCGATAACATCAAGAATGCGGCGATCGAGGCCATCCGCCGTGGTGAGACCAAATATCCGCCGGTGTCAGGCATCGCGCCGCTGCGCGAAGCGATCGCGAAGAAATTCAAGCGCGAGAACAATCTCGACTACAAGCCCGAACAGACCATCGTCGGTACTGGCGGCAAGCAAATCCTGTTCAACGCCTTCATGGCGACGCTGAATCCCGGCGACGAGGTCATCATCCCCCGCCCCTATTGGGTCAGCTATCCCGAGATGGTGGCGATCTGCGGCGGCACCTCGGTGTTTGCCGACACTTCGATCGACAACGGCTTCAAACTCACTGCCGCTGTGCTGGAAAAGGCGATCACGCCGCGCACAAAATGGCTGCTGATGAACTCGCCGTCGAACCCGTCGGGCGCCGCCTACACCGAGGCCGAGCTTCGGTCGCTCGCCGACGTGCTGCTCAGGCATCCGCATGTCTGGACGCTGACCGACGACATGTACGAGCATCTGACCTACGGCGACTTCGTCTTCAAGACCATCGCCGAGGTCGAGCCGAAGCTCTATGAGCGCACGCTGACCATGAACGGCGTGTCGAAAGCCTATGCCATGACCGGCTGGCGCATTGGCTACGCCGCGGGTCCCGTCCAGTTGATCACGGCGATGGACATGATCCAGGGCCAGCAAACGTCGGGCGCCTGCACCATCGCGCAGTGGGCTTCGGTCGAAGCGCTGAACGGCCCGCAGGACTTCATCGCCAAGAACAAGGCGATCTTCCAGGGGCGCCGCGACCTCGTCGTCTCGATGCTCAACCAGGCGCGCGGCATTTCCTGCCCTTCCCCGGAAGGCGCGTTCTATGTCTATCCGTCCTGCGCCCAGCTGATCGGCAAGAAGACCAAGGCCGGCAAGGTGATCGACACCGACGAGGCCTTCTGCTCGGAGCTGCTCGAGGCCGAGGGCGTGGCGGTGGTATTCGGTTCGGCCTTCGGCCTGGGTCCGAACTTCCGCATCTCCTACGCCACGTCGGAGACGCTGCTGGAGGAAGCCTGCACGCGCATCCAGCGCTTTACGGCATCACTGACCTGATCGTGAAAACAAAACCCGGCCAAACGCCGGGTTTTTAGATCGGTTCGACACGGTACTCAGCCGCCATATTGGGCCGGCGTCACCGCTTCCAGCCAGTCGGCATGCACGCCCTCGAGCGCTTCCTGCATGGCTATATGCGTCATCGCCGTTTTCGGTCCGGCGCCGTGCCAGTGCTTTTCGCCTGGCGCGAACGAGATGACGTCCCCTGCCCTGATCTCCTGGATGAGACCGCCCCAGGTCTGGGCGAGGCCGCCGCCCGAGGTGACGTACAGCGTCTGGCCAAGCGGATGCGTGTGCCAGTGGGTCCGCGCGCCCGGCTCGAAGCTGACCAATGTCGCCCGCAGCCGTGCCGGAGCCTCCTTCTCGATGATCGGCGTTTGCAGCACCCGGCCGGTGAAGTACTTTTCCGGCGCGATGAGGGTCGGTATGCTGCCGCAGGCAATGATCTTCATCGTTCGATCCCTGGAGTTGTTCGCGAAGCGGGCCACAGCGGCCGCTCTCCTTTCGAAGCGCTAGTTTCGGCCGATATGGCCGGCGACGCAACCGGTCTGTTCGGCTTGCAAGGCAGCGGCAACCGCACCGCGCTCAGCCCCTGAGGCTACCTATTTTCCTTGCCCTGCCGGCAAACAAGTGGGACGATACCTTTGGGCCGGTTGAAGACAAGCCCGCCCGCGACGGTCGAACAGGCCGGCCGCCGCTCAGGACCGACTGACCTTGGACCATGAATGCCAGTCGGTCCCCAGGGAAACGCCTGAGTGGAGGTCAGTCATGGGTAATCGCGCCGGAGGACGACGCACGGGACCGAAATGCATTGCCATAGTCGGTCCCTTCGCAAGCGGTAAGACGACACTTCTCGAAGCCATATTGGCCCGCACAGGCGCCATTCCCCGCCAGAACCCGGTTTCCTCGGGAAACACCGTTTCAGATCATTCGCCCGAGGCGCGCGCCCACGCCATGAGCGTCGAGGCGACCTTCGCCACCACGGAATTTATGGGCGAGCAGTTCACCTTCGTCGACTGTCCCGGATCGATCGAATTTTCCTTCGAGGCCGAACCGGTGCTAGCCGCCTGCGACCTCGCGGTGGTCGTCGCCGAGGCCGACGAGAAGAAGATCCCCGCCCTCCAGCTCATCATGCGCAAGCTCGACGATCTCGGCGTGCCGCGCATCCTGTTTCTCAACAAGGTCGACAAGGCGATCGCGGGCGTGCGCGACACGCTGAAGATGCTGCAGCCGGCAAGTGCCGTGCCGTTGCTTCTGCGCCAGATACCGCTGCGCAAGGACGGCGTCGTCATCGGCTCGATCGATCTGGCGCTGGAACGCGCCTATATCTACCGCGAATATGCCGAGAGCGAGGTGGCCCAGATACCTGGCGACGAAAAGGCGCGCGAGCTGGAAGCCCGTTTTTCGATGCTGGAAAGATTGGCCGACCATGACGACCAGCTGATGGAACAACTGCTCGAGGAGATCGAGCCGCCCAAGGACGCGGTCTTCGACGATCTTGCCGCGGACCTGCGTGACGGCGCCGTCACGCCGGTGCTGATCGGCACCGCAGAGAAAGGCAATGGCGTGCTGCGTCTCCTGAAGGCGATCCGCCATGATGCGCCTGACATCGATGCGACCCGCAAACGGCTCGGCGCCCCCGAAGGCAACGCGACCGTGGTTCAGGTGATGAAGACCATCCATACGCCGCACGGAGGCAAATTGTCGGTGTCGCGCATCCTTTCGGGACAGGTCGCCGATGGCTCCGAGCTCTGGCTGCCCGGCGGCGACATGGCAAAGGTGTCCGGCATCTACAGGATGCTTGGCAAGGACCAGTTGAAGCTCACTGCGGCGAAGACCGGCGACACGGTCGCGCTCGGCAAGCTGGACGCGGTCAAGACCGGCCAGACGCTGACCTCGGCCAAGGGCGGCATGAAGCCGCTGCTCCAGTTCGAGCCGCCACAGCCCGTCTTCGCTTTCGCCTTGCGGCCGAAGGAGCGCAAGGACGAGGTGAAGATGTCGGCCGCCATCCAACGGCTGGCCGAAGAAGATCCCTCGCTCAGCCTGCATCATAACCAGGACTCGGCCGAGACCGTGCTGTCGGGCCATGGAGAAATGCACCTGCGCGTCGTACGCGAACGGCTCGAGGGCAAGAACCAGATTCCGGTGGAAGGCCATCCGCCGGCGGTGCCCTACCGCGAGACGATCCGCAAATCGGCGCAGCAGCGCGGCCGCCACAAGAAGCAGTCCGGCGGCCACGGCCAGTTCGGCGATGTGGTGATCGAGATAAAGCCGCTGCCGCGCGGCGCAGGTTTCCAGTTCACCGATACCATCACCGGCGGCGTGGTGCCCAAGACCTATATCCAGTCGGTCGAAAGCGGCATACGCGATTACCTGAAGTCGGGCCCGCTCGGCTTTCCCGTCGTCGACGTCGCCGTCAACCTGTCGGACGGCTCCTACCACGCGGTCGATTCCTCCGACATGGCCTTCCAGATGGCGGCCAAGCTTGCCATGAAGGAAGGCATGGCGGGCTGTTCGCCCGTGCTCCTGGAGCCAGTGATGAAGGTCGAGATCGTGACGCCCTCCGATGCGACCTCGAAGATCATCGCGCTGATCCCGCAACGGCGCGGCCAGATCCTCGGCTACGACGCGCGGCCCGGTTGGCCAGGATGGGATGTCGTCGAGGCGACCATGCCGCAATCCGAGATCGGCGATCTGATCATTGAGCTGCGCTCGGCCACCTCAGGCGTTGCCAGCTACCGCGCCGTCTTCGACCACATGGCCGAACTCACCGGCCGGCTCGCCGACGAAGCGATGAATGCCAACGGCAAGGCAGCCTGATCCTGATGCATGTCGTCCAAAGTGATCTTGGCTTCGGGACATCGACATGCAGAGAGATTCGGGTGAACGCCCTCTCGAACCTTTTTCGAGGGGGCGAAAAAAACGACGCCCGGGGACCGGACGCCGTTTTGTTTGCGGACCGTTTTCTTGGGAGGAAAAACGGCAGGTCCGCCGCATCTTGAAGCCGCCGCTTCGGCGGAAGAAGGTTCGGACGCGGTAGCCGCCTGAGCCCGGGCCGTCCGAGTGATGCCCCCATCTCCCGTACGACCACACCGCGTCCTATGATCTGCTTAACAGATACCAAGCGCCTTTGACATGTTACCAGAGGTTACATGTCACTGTTACGTGGCTATTTCGGTGGATTTTCCCGCCCTTCCGGCAGCGTCCGGGCAACAAAAAAGCCGGATCAATGAAGATCCGGCTGAGTTTGATTGGAAGTGCCTGTTAAGGCTAACCTCCAGAGGGGAACACTCAAGGGCGCTAATGGGAGGAGAACGCGCCCAGGAGATGAACTATATATGTGCTCATCATGCTCAAGAAACAAGCATCTATTTTGCAACACACGCATGCAAAAAGACCCAGGCTGTGGTCTAAGCCATTCCTGGAGCCGATAGGACCAGCAGAATCGCCGAAACGCAACGCGCGATGAGACAATTGCCACGGCGGAATCGCGAATCACGCTCGGTTTTCATCCCGGAATGTCAAAAACGCGCAATGGCGTGGAATGAGGCAGCAGGCGTTTATTTCCGAGGCAACTCATGCATGTCGCGCAAAGTGTCCTCGGTTCGGCAGCGACGTGAACAACAAAGACCTAAGCGCTTCGCGGGAATCGGTTTGGGCGCGACATGCTTCAGGCGGGAGACAAGCAATGCGGACATTTTCGGCGATCGCCGGCAGTGCTGCCTTCTTCATCGCGGCACCCTGTGTCGTCGCCGGCCTTGTGCCGTGGCTGCTGACGGGTCGCTGGGACCGGCCATGGTCGAGCCTGCCGGGTCTCGCCCCGCTCGGCTGGATCCTCATCGCGGTCGCCGTGGCGGCGCTGCTGCATGCATTCGCCCGCTTTGCGCTTGAAGGCCTCGGCACGCCTGCCCCGATCGCTCCGACCGAGAGACTTGTGGTCGGCGGGCTCTACCGCCATGTCCGCAATCCGATGTATGTGGCGGTGCTGTCGATCATCCTCGGCCAGGCGCTGCTGTTTTCAAGCTGGACGCTTGTCGCCTACGCCGCAATGGCAGCCGCGGCCATGGCCGCCTTCGTCAAGCTCTACGAGGAGCCGACCCTCGCCCGCCGCTACGGCGACGAATACGAAGCCTACCGCCGCAACGTGCCCGGCTGGCTGCCCCGCCTGACGCCCTGGCGGGGATGAGGGCCATCTGCGGTCAATATGACCAGCTCCGCGCCTTGGCGATGATGAAGTCGCGAAACACGTGCAGCTTCGCCTGGTTCTTCATCGCGTCCGGGTAGGCGAAATAGGTGTCGAAGGAAGGCACCTCCGTTTCCGGCAGGAGCTGCACCAGGCCGGAATCCTTGGAGATGACATAGTCGGGCAGCATGGCGATGCCGGCGCCGCCCTGCACCGCGCGCTTGATCGACAATATGTCGTTGATCTGCAGCGTCGGCACGCGCTGGCCGCCGTCGAAATCGCCGACCGTTTCCAGCCAGTTCAGCTCCGACAGATGCGCGGGCACCGGCACGCCGAAAGTGACGATGCGATGCGCCTTGAGCTCGGCCACCGAAGCCGGCCTGCCATGCTTGGCGATATAGCCTGGCGACGCATAGAGGTGGAAATGCACCGTGAACAGGCGGCGCTGGATGAGGTCCGGCTGCTGCGGCTGGCGCAGCCGGATGGCGCAATCGGCCTGGCGCATGGTGAGGTCGAGCTCCTCGTTGGCGAGGATCAGTTGCAGGCTGATTTCAGGATAGAGCTCGATGAACTCCTGCACGCGCTCGGTCAGCCAGCCGGCGCCGAGCCCGACCGTGGTCGTGACCCGGAGCACGCCGGAGGGGCGGTCCTTGGTCTCGGTGAGCCGCGACTTGATGGTCTCGAGCTTCATCAGCACGTCATGCGCCGTGCGGAACAGCATCTCGCCCTGTTCGGTCAGCACCAGGCCGCGGGCGTGGCGGTTGAACAGCGGCACACCGACATCATGCTCGAGCGCGCTGACCTGGCGCGAAATCGCCGATTGCGACAGGTGCAGCGTCTCGGCCGCATGCGTAAACGACCCCGCTTCCGCCGCAGCGTGAAACACGCGTAGCTTGTCCCAGTCCAACGCCATGATTCCCCTCGTTCCTGTTTGGCGTCTGAATGAAAAATCAGGCTTTTACACGGCGTTTCTAAGCCGTTCGTTCAACAGTTTGCGAACCGCTATTCGGCCGCCTCGCGATGCACCTCGATGCCGGCCAGGTACTTCTCCGCCTCGAGCGCCGCCATGCAGCCCAGCCCCGCCGCAGTTACCGCCTGGCGGTATATATCGTCGGTCACGTCGCCGGCGGCGAACACGCCCGGCACGTCGGTGCGGGTCGAATCCGGCGCCGTCCACAGATAGCCGTTCGGCTTCTGCTTCAGCTTGCCGACGAACAGCTCGACCGCCGGCGCATGGCCGATCGCGACGAACACGCCGTCGACCTCGAGCTGCGTCTCTACACCCGTCACCACGTTGCGCAGCTTCAACCCTTCGACCGAAGGCGGCAGTGGCGTCTTGCCCGGACGGCCGGTGATCTCGTCGACAACCGTGTCCCAGATGACGCGGACATTGTCCTTCTTCAAGAGCCGCTCGCGCAGGATGCGCTCGGCGCGGAAGTCTGAGCGCCTGTGGATGACCGTCACGCTCTTGGCAAGGTTCGACAGATAGAGTGCTTCTTCCACCGCCGAATTGCCGCCGCCGACCACCGCGACATCCTTGCCGCGGTAGAAGAAGCCGTCGCAGGTGGCGCAGGCCGATACGCCGAAGCCCATGAACGTCTGTTCGGTCGGAATGCCAAGCCATTTGGCCTGCGCGCCGGTGGCGATGATCAGGGCATCGGCTGTGTAGATGGTGCCGGAATCGCCCGTTGCGCGGAACGGCCGCACGTTGAGATCGACCTCGGTGATGATGTCGGCGATGATATCGGTGCCGACATGCTCGGCCTGCCTCAGCATTTCGCTCATCAGCCACGGGCCCTGGATGGGTTCACCGAAACCGGGATAGTTCTCGACGTCGGTGGTGATCATAAGCTGGCCTCCCTGCTGCAGGCCGGCGACCAGCATCGGCTTCAGCATGGCGCGGGCGGCATAGATCGCCGCGGTATAACCGGCCGGGCCGGAACCGATGATGAGGACAGGCGCGTGCTTGGTGGTCATGAAAAGCCTCTGCGGAGGGCTGCCGGCGTTTGCGGCATGGAAAACTCGTCGATGTCGCGCGTAATGTAAGTGTTGCCCACGACGCCAGCAAGGCAAGTTGGCGTTCGTCCCCGGAAAGCTTTGTCGCACCGAGCGAACCGCTCCGGTGCGGCGCCGATTTCCCTGTGGGGATGGCGTGGACAGCAAAGTCGTTTAATTACAAAATCCCGCAAGATTCTTTCGCCACCCATAATCATCGAAAGCCCCGAAATGCCGCTCAAGGCCGACCTCGACGCAATCGACTGGAAGATCCTGCGCGAATTGCAGGCAGATGGACGCATGACCAATGTCGAACTGTCGAACCGCGTCGGTATTTCGGCACCGCCTTGCCTGCGCCGCGTCAAGCGGCTGGAGGAAGCCGGCATTATTCGCGGCTATCGGGCGCTGCTCAACGCGCCGGCGCTCGGTCTCGACGTAGTCGCCTTCTGCCTGGTCGGCCTGCACCATCAGGCCGATGCCGAGCTTCGCATCTTCGCTGAGCGCACGCGCGGCTGGCCGGTCGTACGCGATGCTTGGATGGTGTCGGGCGAGTCCGATTTTCTCCTGCACTGTGTGGCAAGCGACCTCGGCGCCTTCCAGACCTTTGTCATCGAGGAACTGACCTCCACGCCGAACGTCGACACGGTGCGCACAGCCCTCACCATCCGCCGGGTCAAGGATGAAGGGCTGGTCTCGTTCGAGCGGACGTGACGCCGATCGATTGCGGCGCCCGGCCGATGCGAATTCCGGAATTTCGCCACATCGCCGCCGCGTTGATAACGGACAGACGCAGGCAGCCGGGTCGTCCTGTGCGATTTGGCGCCTGATTGGTTTCCTTGCCCAGGCAGCGTAAGTTCCAAGGACAATCCGCCGTGGAAGGGGACCATGACCAGGTTTGCAAGCCCGATTTCGGCGCTCATCATCTGCATGAACGAGGCCGATATGATTGGCCCTTGCCTCGAAAGCATCGACTTTTGCGCCGAGATCGTCATCGTCGATTCAGGCTCCACCGACGCCACGTTGGACATCGTTCGGCAGTTTGTCGCCGAGGGCTATCCGATAAAGCTGCTGCACAATGGGTGGCCGGGTTTTCCGCATCAGCGGCAATTCGCGCTCGACCATGCCTCGCAGCCCTGGTGCCTTTCGATCGACCCGGACGAACGCGTCGACGACCGGCTGCGGCAGTCGATCGTGGCGGCCGTCGAGACGGCGAACGCCGGTATCAGCGGGTGGTACATCCGCCGCCGCGACTGGCTGAAGGGCTATGGCTATGCCCACCGCTGGGTGCTGCATAACCGGCTGTTGCGGCTTTTCCGCCGGGAAGGCGCGACCATCGATCTGACCGCGCGAGTGCATGAATCCTTCGGCGTTTCCGGCGAGACCAGCACGATCGAAAGCGGCGTGCTGCTGCATCGTCGCGAAATATCGGTCGAGGAGGATCTCGCCCGCGCAAACGCCTATTCCAGCCTCAAGGCGGCCACGCTGGTCGAGAAAGGCAAGAAGCCGGGCCTGGTGCGGCTGGTGCTTTCGCCGCTCGGCAACTTCCTGAAATTCTATCTGGCCAAGCGCTACTTCCTGTGCGGCCGGCACGGCTTCGTCTATTCGATGTCGGTGATGATCTATTCCTTCGCCACCGAGGCCAAACTGTACGAGGCCTCGCAAGCGAGCGAACCGGCGTGAGCGGTCGGATCCGGGTCAGGACGGCTTGGCTCGACCATCGAGCCGCCCTATGGCGGCGACAAGACCGTCGAGGTCGCTGCTGTCCCGCAAGGGCTTGATGACGAAACCGGAGCGAAGCTGCGCCTCGCCGCCGACGAGCCAGCCCTGCGGCAGGCCGGCGCCCAGGCCTGCCTCCATGTCGGCCAGCTTGTCGCCGACGATCACGGAACGCCGGAGGTCGAGATCGAGGCGTTTCGCCGCCTCGAAGAGCATGCCGGGATTGGGTTTGCGCATCGGGTGGTCCGATATGCCCAGCGGCCCCACGCCGGCCTCGTGGTAGGCGCAGGCCAGCACCATGTCCACGACAACGCCCTGATCGCGCAACAGGTCGAGCACGCGGCAGTTCACATCGGCGAAGGCACTCCAGCCGAAATAGCCGCGCGCGATGCCGGACTGGTTGGTCACCACCACGACCGGGATGCCGGCATTGTTGGCGGCGGCGATCGCAGGCAGCATCTGCGGCCGGAGCTCGATCTCGGCCGGATCGCTGGGATAGTCGGTATCGACATTGATGGTGCCGTCGCGATCCAGGAACAGCGCCGGCTGGCCGGCAGGGAAAACCCTGACACCGACCCGCTCCACCCAGAGGCCCGGCTCGGCCAGCGGGTACGCAGCCTTGTCAGCCATTGCTGAGGCGCGCTTCCACCACCTCGCACAGATGATGGTAGAGGCACAGATGCCCCTGCTGGATGATCGGCGTCGAGGTCGAGGGCACGTTGAGCAGGATGTCGGTGAGCGGCGCGAGCTTGCCGCCTGTGTCGCCCGTCAGGCTGATCACCGTCATGCTCATGGCCCGCGCCTGTTCGGCGGCGGCCAGGATGCTCGGCGAATTGCCGCTGGTCGAGATCGCCAGAAGCACGCCGCCGGCCGCGCCATGCGCCTCGACCTGCCGCGAATAAACGGTGTCGAAGCTGTAATCATTGCCCCAGGCGGTGAGCACCGCGGCATTGGCCGGCAGCGCGATGACATTGTAGCCCTTGCGCTCCTTAAGGAAGCGGCCAACCAGTTCGCCGGCGATGTGAATGGCGTCGCTGGCCGAGCCGCCATTGCCGCAGATCAACAGCGCCTTGCCCGACGAAAGGGCGGCGACGATCGCGCTCGCCGCACGTTCCATCGCGCCTGTGAGATCGCGCTCGACCAGCGCCGTGATCGCGGCCGCCGAGCGCACCAGGTAATCGTTCAGTTCGGACATGAAAGCCTCAATTCTTGTTGCCGGCCGAGCGCAGCTTGCCGATGGTGCCGGTCGTGCTCTTGCCGGCGACGAGATCGACCAGGACCACGCGGCCGCCGGCTTTCTGCACCACGTCCGCGCCGACCACGGTGTCGACCGTGTAGTCGGCGCCCTTGACCAGTATGTCGGGCAAAAGCGCCTCGATCAGCGCCAGCGGCGTGTCCTCCTCGAACACCACCACCGCATCGACCGAGGCCAGCGCGGCGAGCACGCAGGCGCGGTCGTGCTGGTCGTTGACGGGCCGTTCCGGCCCCTTCAGCCGGCGCACCGAAGCATCGCTGTTGAGGCCGAGCACCAGCCGATCGCACTGGCTGCGCGCCGCGTGCAGCAGGCTGACATGGCCGGCATGCAGGATGTCGAAACAGCCATTGGTGAAGCCGACGCTCAGGCCCTCCTCCTTCCACGCCGCCACCAGCCTTGCAGCCGATTTGGCGTCGAGGATGGCGTCCCTGTGGACGCTCGGACCGTGCGATCGAAACAGCGCGCCGGTGAGTTCCTCGACCGTCAGCCGCGCCGTGCCCCGCTTGCCGACGACCACGCCGCCGGCGGCATTGGCGATCGAGGCGGCCGCGGCCGGATCGGCGCCGGCGGCAAGCGCCAGCGCGAAGGTCGCGATCACCGTGTCGCCGGCGCCCGACACATCGAACACTTCGCGCGCCTGTGTGGCGATGTGGCGCGCCTCGGTCGGACCGACGACGCTCATGCCCTTCTCGCTGCGCGTGGCGACGACGAAGTCGAAGCCATGCGCCGCAAGCAGCTCGCGCGCAGCGGCCACGATCTCGTCATCGCTGAACACCGGTCGTTCGACCGCCTCGCCGAGTTCCTTGCGGTTGGGCGTGATGGCGGTCGCCCCGGCATAGCGAGCATAATCCCGGCCCTTTGGATCAACCAGCACCGGCTTTCCCGCCTCGCGGCAGATCGCGATCAACTCGCCGGCGACGCCTTCGAGCAGGATGCCCTTGCCGTAATCCGACAGGATGACGATGTCGGCACGCGCCAGCGCGGTGCGGAAATGCCGGACCAGCGCCACGCGCTCCGCCGCGCCGAGCGGCTTGATCTCCTCCTCGTCGAAGCGCAGCACCTGCTGGTTGAGCGCGCTGAAGCGGCTCTTGGACGATGTCATGCGGCCGCGCTCCCGCGCCAGGCCCGTCGTGTCGGCGCCAAGCTCGCCGAGCATGCGCACCAGGCTGTCGCCTGCCGTATCTGAGCCGATCACCGAGACCGGAATGGCGGCGGCGCCGAGCGAGATGATGTTGGCCACGACATTGCCTGCGCCGCCCATCGCCAGGCTCTCGCCTCGCCCATGGAGCACCGGGATCGGCGCCTCAGGCGAAATCCGCTCGATGATGCCGTTGACGAACCGGTCAAGGATGAGATCGCCGACCACCAGCACGGTGGCCTGGCCGAAGTGCGCGATGGCGCGGTGCAAGGGTTCGGGGGAAAGTAGGTCGTGCTTGATCATGTCACTGGCAACGCGCGCAAAAAAACCGGTTTTGAAGATGCATCGGGGACAAATTGGCCGGACCGGTCGTTCATGGCGATGCCGATATACCGCAATTCGAGCCAGCGCAACGTCGGTTGGCCTCGTCAACTCTTCTGCAAGGCGACATGGACCCCGAGCCCGACGAGCACCGCGCCGCCGGCCCGCTGCATCATGCGCTGGGCGCTGCTGGAGCGGCGCAGCCTGCCGATCACGGCACCAGCCAGGAACACGCAGACGATATCGGCCGAGGAGAACATCAGATTGACTGTCGTGCCCAACACGACGAATTGCAGCCAGACCGGGAGCGCCGCCGAGGCATCGATGAACTGGGGCAGGAACGCCATGAAGAAGATCGCGGTCTTCGGATTGAGCACCTCGACGGCGATGCTCTCGAAAAAAGCGCGGCGAGCCGATTTCCGCTCGATCGCCGGCAGTGCCATGTCGCCTTCCGCGCGCTTGCGAAACAGCGTCACGCCGAGCCAGATCAGGTAGAGCGCACCGACGAGCTTGACCGCCATGTAGAGCGGCGGCAGCGCATGGAAAAGCACGGACAGGCCGGCGGCGGCGGCAAAGACGTGAACATAGCCCCCCAGATGAATGCCGAGCGCCGCAGTCAGGCCGGACCAGCGGCCGCGCGCCATCGTCTGCGCGGCGGCATAGAGCATGGCCGGGCCTGGAATATAGGCGAAGATCGCCGTGGTGGCGAAAAACGCGACGAGCAGCTCTGTCGACGGCATTCCTGGTCCCTCATGATCGCGCCCGGCGGCTCGAGCCGACTGAAGCGGCAGCTTTGCGGCGCCACTGTGGCGCGCTGCCCGCGCAGGGCAATCGCGGACGGGTCCACCCCTCCACCCTTCTTGCGGATCCCAGTACCGCCCGGCAACGCTGCTTTGTCGACAGCCTCGCAAGCCTCCCTTATAAGGACCGGAATCGCAAGCAACCAGAGGCGTTCATGATCATCGTCACGGGCGGCGCCGGCATGATCGGCTCCAACATCGTCGCCGCGCTCAATGCGGAGGGCCACGACGACATTTTGGTCGTCGACGACCTGAGCGATGGCCACAAGATCGCCAACCTTGCTGACTTGCGGATCGCCGACTATCTCGACAAGGACGATTTCCTGGCCCGCCTCGAGGATGGCGGGCTCGGCCGCATCGAGGCCGTTTTCCATCAGGGCGCCTGCTCGACCACCACCGAATGGAACGGCAAGTTCATGATGGAGGTGAACTATGCCTATTCGAAGCGGCTGCTGCATGCCTGCCTGGCGCTGCGCGTGCCCTTCCTCTACGCCTCCTCGGCATCGGTCTATGGCGGCGGCTCCGAGTTCCGCGAGGACGCGGAGCTTGAGCGGCCGCTCAACGTCTACGCCTATTCAAAAAAGCTGTTCGATGACTATGTCAGGCGCAATGTCTTCGATACCGATCATTCGCAGGTCGCGGGCCTGCGCTATTTCAACGTCTATGGGCCGCGCGAGGCCCACAAGGGCGCCATGGCCTCGGTCGCCTTCCATCTGTTCAACCAGGTCGGGCGTGGCGAGAATCCAAAGCTGTTCGGCGCCCATGACGGCTTTGGTCCCGGCGAGCAAAGCCGCGACTTCATCCATGTCGGCGATGTCGCCGATGTCAATCTGTGGCTGTGGAAGCGCGGCGCGAGCGGCATCTTCAACTGCGGCACCGGCCGGGCGCAACCCTTCCGCGCCATTGCCGAAACCGTCATCGACGCGCTGGGCAAGGGCGAGATCGAGTACATCCCCTTTCCCGACCACCTCAAGGGCAGCTACCAGAGCTTCACGCAAGCTGATATGTCGCGTCTGCGCGCGGCCGGTTACAATGGGCAATTCCGCAGCGTCGAAACCGGCGTCAGAGACTATGTCGAATGGCTGAAAGCCCAGCGATCCTCGTGATCGGCCCACGCTGGGTGGGCGATATGGTGATGGCGCAGTGCTTGTTCTCGGCGCTGAAGGAGCTTCATCCAAATGCAGCGATCGACGTGCTGGCGCCGGCTTGGGCGGCCCCTTTGGTCAAGCGTATGCCCGAGGTCCGCCAGCAGATCGATTTCCCGCTGAAACCCGGTGCGCTCGAATTCACGCATCGCCGCCGCTTCGGCCGCCTGCTGCGCGGCCGTTACGACAGCGCCTATATCCTGCCGGGCAGTTGGAAGTCGGCGCTGATCCCATTCTTTGCCCGCATTCCGCGCCGTTTCGGCCATCTCAGGGAAATGCGCTACGGCCTGTTGACCGATATCGTTCCGCTGCCCGAGGCCGTGAAACGGCGCACGGCGCAGGCCTATTTCGGCCTTGCACAGGGTGGCGATTTTCGGGCACCTCATCTGACGGTGGACGCCAATAACCAGGCCACCCTGCTCGACCGTTTCGGCCTGGGGCAGCAGAAATTCGTGGCGCTGATGCCAGGTGCCGAGTTCGGCCCGGCCAAGCGCTGGCCGAGCGAACACTATGCCGGCTTTGCCCGGGAGTTCATGGCCAGAAGGTTCAAGGTCGCGCTGTTCGGGTCGAAGAACGACCGTGATGTGACTGCGGAGATCGCAGCCCTCGCTCCTGGCGTGGTCGACCTGGCCGGCCAGACGCGGCTGGAGGACGCCATCGACCTGATCGCGGCCGCTGGGCTGGCTGTCTCCAACGACAGCGGGCTGATGCATGTCGCGGCGGCGGTCGGCACGCCGGTTGTCGCCGTCTATGGCTCGACCTCGCCACAGAATACGCCGCCGCTGGCCGAACGGCGCGAACTGGTCTGGCTCGGCCTGTCCTGCTCGCCTTGCCACCGCAAGATTTGTCCGCTCGGCCACCTCAATTGCCTGAAGACGCTCGAAGTCGCACGGGTCATGGCGGCCGCGGACCGGCTGCTGGACATCCCGGCCGCTGCATGAAGGTGCTGATCGTCAAGACATCGTCGATGGGCGACGTCATCCACACATTTCCGGCGCTCCAGGATGCGCGCCGCGCACGGCCCGATATCGCTTTCGACTGGTGCGTCGAGGAGGCTTTCGCCGGCATCGTCGCGCTGCACCCCGCACTCGGAACCATCCACACGGTCGCCATCCGGCGTTGGCGAAAACATCTCTTCGACAAGGCCACCTGGCGCGAGGCGACCGCCCTGCGACGCGCCTTGCGGGCGTGCCGCTATGATCTGGTCATCGATGCGCAAGGCCTGTTGAAATCGGCGCTGGTGGCCAGGCAGGCGAAGGCGCCGATCGCCGGCTTCGACCGCTCAAGCGCGCGCGAGCCTTCGGCAACGCTGCTTTACGACGTCGGCCACGCCGTCCCCCGCAACCTCCACGCCATCGAACGGACGCGGCGGCTTTTCGGGCTGGCGTTGGGCTACCGGCCCGATCTTTCGACGCTGGATTCGGGCATCGTGCCGCCGCGCGGCAATCTGACCGGCATATCCGGCAAAACGGCCTTTCTGCTGCACGGCACCAGCCGCGAGGACAAGAAGTGGCCTGTTGAAGACTGGATCGAAACCGGCCGTCTGCTGGTTGAGCGCGGCATGACGCCGGTCACGACCTGGTCGGACGAGCGCGAACAGGCGGTGGCCGAAGCGATCGCCCGGGCAGTTCCATCGACGAGCATCGTGCCAAAATCACCATTGGCCGACATCGCGGCGATCCTGGGCAGCTCGAGGCTGGTAATCGGCGCCGACACGGGGCTCACGCATCTCGCCAGCGCCTTCGGCCTGCCGACGGTCGCGGTGTTTTTGGCCACGGAGCCGGGTTTGACCGGTCCGCGCGGCCCCTATGCATCGACGCTGCAGGCCGCGCCCGGTGAGCGAGTGTCGCCCGCGAGGGTGGTGGCTGAGGCTGAGAGGCTGCTCGAGCACCAGACGCATGGCCAGGCCGGCGCTGGCAAGAACTGATCTATTCAATCGGAAAGCTGGCGCTGCCCTCATCGCCCTGCCGGGGAGAAGGACGCCTTCACCGATGATTTCGCCAATTTTAAGCATTTGCAGAATAGGCGCCGACTTCGCGTTCAGCCCTCTTCTCCCCGTCATTATACGGGGAGAAGGTGCCGGCAGGCGGATGAGGGGCAAGCGCCAACCTTGGCTAAAAACGCGCAGATCAGCGCCCCTCGAACTCCTTAGATAAACTGCACCTGGACGATCTCGTAGCCCCTTGCACCACCCGGCGCGTTGACCTCGATGGCGTCGCCGACTTCCTTGCCGATGAGCGCCCGCGCGATCGGCGAGGAGATCGAGATGCGGCCGGACTTCACGTCCGCCTCCTGATCGCCGACGATCTGGTAGGTCTTCTTCTCCTCGGTGTCCTCGTCGACCAACACCACGGTGGCGCCGAACTTGACCTTGTCGCCGCTGAGCTTGGTGACATCGATGACTTCGGCCCGGGCGATGAGATCCTCGAGCTCGTTGACACGGCCCTCATTGAGGCTCTGCGCCTCTTTGGCGGCATGGTATTCGGCATTTTCGGATAGGTCGCCATGCGAGCGCGCTTCGGATATCGCCTCGATGATGCGCGGCCGCTCCTCCTGCTGGCGCCAGCGCAGTTCTTCCTTCAATGACGCGAACCCCTCGCCTGTCATCGGGACCTTGTTCATGATACCTGACCTTTCCTGCCGCCACCCCCGCGTTTCGGGGAAAGCCTTGTCGATGGTGCAAAAAGAAAACGGTCCGGCAGCCTCGGGCTAACGGAACCGTTCACCGCAATTTCCCTGAATATAGCAATCTTTGCGGGCTTTTCACGCCCAAAAATCGGTTTCTGAAGAAATCATCACCGTTTTCGCGCGCGCCGTCGCAGGAGCCGGCATGGCAACAAAAACCGGCCGTGATTGCTCGCGGCCGGTTCGGAAGGCATTGAGGGATCAGCTCCTCATGAAATGATCGATCTGTTCGGCCAGCATGCCGTATTCGCGCGACCCTTTGCCGGTTCGCTTTTCGATCTCCATCAGCTGTTGCTGGGCGCCGGCCAGGTCGCCGATCTGGAGGTGGGCCTCGCCAAGATATTCGCGCACCAGCGTGTAGTTGGGGTCGATGCGCAGCGCTTCCTCGTAATAGCCGAGGCCAACGGCGATGCGGCCGGAATGGCGGTGCGAATAGCCGAGATAGTTGAGGATGCGCGGGTCCTGCTTGTTGGCGGCGAGGCTGAGCACGGCGATCGCCTCGTCATAGCGGCCGGCCATCGCCAGGTCATGCCCGGCATCGTAGATGCTGTCGTCGTCCAGCATGCCTTCCTGGGGGGCGACGCACTTGTTCTTTTTCTTGTCCCAGACCATGCCTTTCTTGCATTTGGTGGTCGTGCTGGTGTCGTTCCCGCTGCCCGCGGCAAACACCGGAACGGCAAGGAACTGCAGAGCGATAAGCGCGCTCGCCGCCTGGATCAGCACTCTTTTATGCATCGGAGCCTCCTGGAGGGGTGAGAATGCAACACTAACGCAGCGTGTCGTCGGTTTCATCCCGGAAAAAAGCAAGGGGCTAACATGAGGTGACGGATGCTCGAAATCCGCTATCATCGGCGGCGATGAAAGCTGAGCCAGCGGAGACCGCCAGTGCAGCGACGGCTTGAAAAGAATTGGGATCTGACGATCGGGCCCGACACCGTGCGGCTGTTCATCCTCAAATGCAAAGCGCTGAGCGCCGCCATCAATGAAGACTATGCCGACGGCGCCGAACATGAAATCGAGTTCGATGGAAACACCCGTGACAATCACCATCATGACGGACTCGCCGAGGAAAGCTCGGAAAACCTGACCGAAGAGGAACTGCGCGAGCTGATCAACGACCTCAATGTCGACGAGGCGGCCGAGCTCGTCGCGCTCGCTTGGGTCGGCCGTGGCGACTACGATGCCTCGGAATGGGCCGACGCTGTCACCGCCGCGCGCGAGCGCGCCAACAAGCACACGGCAAAATACCTGCTCGGCTTGCCGCTGGTCGCCGATTGGCTGGAGGAAGGGCTGGAAGCGATCGGCGCGTAACGCGCCGGTAATCGATTGTGATCGGGCCTAAGCGCCTTCCAGGCAACTTCGGGCATCCCGGCACCGTTTCGAAGCGATGGCAACACTGAGCTTTTCCCGAAGATACAGGATTGCGTTGGTCATGGTCGTTTCAGCTCTGCTGGTGACGCCAGCCGATGCCAGACATCGTCACAGGCATCAGGAGCCGCTTTCATCGCGAGTGGAGCAGCCGCTGACGCAGCGGGCCGACCGGCCGCTGAAACCGCGCGGCGAAAGGCATCGCAAGCCGAAGCCGGCACGTGCGGATGTCCCAGTGCCTGAACCGCGCCCCGCTGACGCGCCAGAGGCGACAGAACCGAACACGCAAAATCCAGCCGCGACCTCCGACCGGCTCCAGGACGAGGGATCCCCTCAGAAGCAACAAGCCCGGCCCGAGCCGCCAGCCGATGCGAAAAGCGAACCGGAGCCGCCAGCCGTGGCGCCGACGCCGACACAAAGGCCTGAGACTGCGGAACCGGAGGTTGAGCCGCCGGCCCTCGCCCCGCCACCGCCGCCAAAGCCGGCGGACGCGGACAAAAAGGAGATGCTTCCCGACCCGCGTTCGGCTGACCTGCCAGACGCGAAAATACCTGCCGAGGAAGTGGCCTGCCGCGAGCGGCTGAGGGGTCTCGGCGTCGAATTCGAGGAGCACAAGGCTGAAAGCGATCGCGATATCGGCTGTTCGATCCCCTATCCCCTGGTACTTAAGAGCCTTGGCAAGTCGATCGCCATTGCCCCGGGCGCCGAGCTCAATTGCGCAATGGCCGAGGCTGCGGCACGCTTTGCCGGCGATGTCATCCAGCCGGCGGCGAAAGCCGAATTCGGCGCCGACCTGAAATCGATCGGCCAGGCATCGGCCTTTGTGTGCCGGCCGCGCAACGGCACGCGCAAACTGTCCGAACATGCCTTCGGCAATGCGCTCGATATTGCCAGCTTCACACTTGCGGACGGCAGGACGATCGAGGTCGGCCCGACGCCACCGGACAAGGGCGCCAAATTCCTCGACACAGTGCGCAAGGCTGCCTGCGGGCCGTTCAAGACCGTGCTGGGCCCGGGCAGCGATGCCGATCATTCGCTGCATTTGCACCTCGACCTCGAGCCGCGCCGCCACGGCGGTACCTTCTGTCAGTAGGGCCGGCTCAGAAGCGATGCCGCAATTCGGCCGCAGGCATGAACGCCGGCGCTGATTTTTCCTTTACCGTTGATCGTTAAAATCCCGCCTATCGGGGAAAGGGACTGCCGATGGACGGGATATTTCGTGCCGCGCTGGCGCTTGCGCGGCAATCGAAACGCGCGCGCGCCGCGGCCGGCGGACTGGCCGCCCTGCTTGCGCTGGCCGCGGTGTCGGCCTGCAACACCGGCAACGTGCTGGCACTGGAGCCGGCCGTCGATGTCGGCGCGCAGACCGCGGCCGTGCCGCAATATTCAGGCATGCAGCGGCTGGTTCCTTCCGATCCCTACATGACGCAGGCCGCCTATCCACGCATGGACGAGCCGATGTCGCCGGTCGAGCAGATGCCGGCCAGCGAGGCCGACTGCCGTCAGCAGCTGAGGCGCCTCGGCGTCACCTTCACCGACCTGGCGCCGATCCATGAAGGCCAGTGCGGCATTGACTATCCGGTCAAGGTCACGGCCATCGGTAGCATCCAGATGAAGCCCGCCGCGACGCTGACCTGCGACATGGCCGCCAGCTTCGCCGCGTGGACGAAGAACGAGCTCGTTCCTTCCGCCCGCTGGCGCTACTTCTCCGGCGTCAGGACCATCCACCAGGGTTCCAGCTATTCCTGCCGCAACATCGCCGGCGAAGGCGTGCTGTCGGAACACGGCAAGGGCAACGCGCTCGACGTGATGAGCATCGAACTCAACAATGGCGACGATATCGACGTGCGCAAGCCCGGCCTGTTCGCCTTCCGCACCCGCGGCTTCCTCAACAATGTGCGCGCCGACGGCTGCCAGTATTTCACCACCGTGCTCGGCCCCGGCTACAATTACGACCACCGCAACCATTTCCACTTCGACATCAAGAACCGCAAGAGCGGCTATCGCGCCTGCCGCTGATCCCTTTGCCTGGCGGCGGCTTCGCCGCGTACAGTGACGTCGTAGAACTCGAGCGGCATCGATGAGCCAACGAAGCTTCCGACGACGCGCTGCGACCTGGCTGGTGTTGCTCCTGGCGACCTATCTGGCGCTGGCCTATGTCGCCGCGCCGGAATTCTGGACGTTTCGCGATCGCGGCTTTCGCAGCCAAAGCTTCGAGATGGTGACGCACACCCCGCAAGGCATTCCGGGCGACCCGATCAATGTCGGCCTGATCGGCACGCAAAAAGAGGTTGTCCATGCCTTCGCCGTCGCTGGCTGGGACACGGCCGATGCCATCACATTGAGGACAGCGATCGACATCGGCGAAAGCGTGCTGTTCTCGCGCCCCTACCCCGATGCGCCCGTCAGCCGGCTGCTGTTCGAAGGCCGCGCCCAGGATCTCGCTTTCGAGAAGCCGGTCGGCGGCAGCGCCGACCGCCGCCACCATGTGCGCTTCTGGCAGACCGATGCCACGGGCGACGATGGCCGTCCGCTATGGCTGGGCTCGGCCAGTTTCGACCGTGGCGTGGGCCTGAGCCACGACACCGGCGCCATCACCCACCATATCGGCCCCGACATCGACGCCGAACGCGACTTTCTCATCCAGGATTTGACCGCCGCCGGAATGCTGATCTCAACCAGCGACCTGGAAGGCATCGGCGCCACCACGCACGGGCGCAATGGCGGCGGCGACCCCTATTTCACCGACGGCAAGACCGTGCTCGGCGTGCTGAAGCAATTGCCGTGATACCTGAAGTCAGCTCGTGACGAACACGACCTTGCCGAACGGCCCCTTCTCCAGATGCTGGAAGGCCTGCGCCACCTCCTCGAAGCCGAAGACCTGGTCGACCACCGGCCGGATGCCGAGCACCTCGATCGCCTGGTTCATCCGCTCGAAGGCGCGGCGATGGCCGATCGAAATGCCTTGCACGACGGTGCGATTGCGCTGGCCGAGCATTTTTCGGCGCCGCCCTGGGATGCCGTCTGACCGGGCCGCATGCGCTGTCATCTTCTTGAAAACGGCTGCTGACTATTTTCCAATCCAGCACGGCAATGCTATTGACCCCTGATGCTGTATGTTGAAATCGCCACCGTGGTCGTCCTCATCTGCGTGAACGGCCTTCTGGCAATGTCCGAGCTTGCCATCGTCTCGTCGCGGCCGGCCCGCCTCAAGGCAATGATCGATCGCGAGGTCAAGGGCGCCGGCCGGGCGCTTGCGCTTGGCTCCAACCCTGGCAAGTTCCTGTCCTCGGTGCAGATCGGCATCACCTTGGTCGGCGTGCTGTCCGGCGCCTTTTCCGGCGCCACGCTCGGCGAAAGGCTGGCGCAGTTCCTGGCCTCGAACGGCATCCGCGAAAACATCGCCGATCCGCTCGGCGTCGGTATCGTCGTGGCCATCATCACCTATGCCTCGCTGATCATCGGCGAACTGGTGCCCAAGCAGATCGCATTGCGCGATCCCGAGCGGGTCGCCGTGCGTGCCGCCCCGGCCATGACCGTCCTCGCCACCGTCTCGGCGCCGCTGGTCTTCCTGCTCGATATTTCGGGCCGGGCCGTGCTTTGGCTGCTCGGCCAGCGCGGCGAGAGCGAGGAGAAGGTCACCGACGAGGAGATCAAGATGCTGGTCGCCGAGGCAGAGCATCACGGCACCATCGAATCCGACGAGCGCCGCATGATCGCCGGGGTCATGCGGCTTGGCGACCGCGCCGTGCGTGCCGTCATGACGCCGCGCACCGAGGTCGACTGGATCAACCTCCAGTCCGACGATGCGACCACCCGCAAGCTCCTGATGGATACGCAGCATTCGCGCTTGCCCGCCGGCGACGGCGGCGTCGACGCCATGATCGGTGTCGTCCAGACACGTGATGTGCTGGCGGCATTGCTGGGCGGCCGCGCGCTCGACCCGCGCAGGCACGTGCGCACCGCGCCCATCGTGCACGATCAGGCCGACGCGCTCGACGTGCTGCAGACGCTGAAGGAATCCGACGTGCCGATGGCGCTGGTGCACGACGAATACGGCCATTTCGAAGGCATCGTCACCCCCGCCGACATCCTGGAGGCCATCACCGGTGTCTTCCGTTCCGACCTCGAAGCCGGCGAGGAGGAGAATGCCGTCAAGCGCGACGACGGCTCATGGCTGCTTGCCGGCTATATGCAGGCCGACGAGATGGCCGAGGTGCTGGGCATCGACCTGCCGGAAAACCGCGACTACGAGACCGTCGCCGGCTATGTGCTGTCGCACATGCACCATCTGCCGGCGACCGGCGAATGCGTCGACGCGCAAGGATGGCGCTTCGAGGTGGTCGATCTCGACGGCCGCCGCATCGACAAGCTGATCGCCACGCGTCTGCCCAGCGGCCACCGCGAAGTGGTGCGCTGACTGTTCCAACGTTGCCTTGGGCCAAGCGGTCATTGGCCGTCCGTCCGCGCCTACTGCTCTCTGAACGCGCGGGCGAACGAATCGAGCATCGGCCGCGCGAGATATTCCAGGAAAGTCCGGTCGCCAGTGCTGATGAACGCCTCGACCGGCGTCCCGGGATAGAGCTGTTCGGGCCTCACGCGGGATGGCAGGGCGTCAATCTTCAGCTTCGCCCGGAAATAGGGTTCACGCGTAGCCCCGTCGATCAGCCGATCCGCGGAAACCTGTGTCACGGTGGCAGGAACCTCGGGCGTGAGCCGCGTGTTCAAGGCGGACAATCGCAGTTTCGCCGGCTGGCCGACGCGCACCTGATCGATGTCCTTCGGCCGCAGCTTCGCGTCGACGACCAATCCCGATGCCGTCGGCAGGATCTCCATGATCTTTTCGCCCGGAGCAATCACGCTGCCCTTGGAATTGTAGGTCGATGACACCACGATGCCCGCTGCCGGCGCCTTGATTGTCGTGCGCCGCAGCACCGCCGCGGCCGCCCTGATCTGTTCCTCGACATCGGCCAGGTTGGAGCGAACCTCGTCCAACTTCGTCAGCGCCTCCTCCACCCGTTGCGTGGTCAAGCGCTCGGTCTGCTCCTGCGCCTCGACGATCTGGGTGCCGGCCGATGCAAGATTGGCCTCCAGTGCCCCCGCCTGGCCGACGAGGTCGGCTTCGCTGCGCAGAAGCTGGGAGTATTCGGTGCGGTTGGTCAGGCCCTTGTCCAAAAGGCTGGTCTTGATGCCGAGCTCCTTCTTCACCACCTCGACCTGCTGCTGGATGGCTTGTTTCTGGGCGTCCAATCCCACGACGGACTGCCGATGCATGGCGACCCGCTGCGCGAGGATCGATCGTTCCGACCGGAACCGGGCGAGCCTGGCGTCGAATTCCTTCTGCTGTTCGCGAACCAGCATTTCGAAATCGTGCTGAAGCGGCGCAGGCGCCGCTGTTGTGATCGGCGCCAGCCTGTCCAGCCCGTCGCGTTCCGCCTCCAGCCGCGCCGCACTTGCCCTGAGCGCGATCGACTGCCTCGTCAGCCGGTTGAGCTCGGCCTGCGCGGCGGTTGGGTCCAGCACGATCAGATCCTGCGCCTGCCGCACGCGATCGCCTTCGTGGACCAGCAACTCTTGGACGATGCCCCCCTCAGGGTGCTGGATGAGGATGTTCCCGCCCATCGCCGAGATGGTGCCTTGCGTGATCACCGCGCCGGACAAGGGGGCATAGGCCGCCCAATAGCCGAAGCAACCTGCAAATACCGCTATCGCAGCATAGCCGGCCAATGCCACGCGTCCTGTGTCGGTGCGCGGGCTGCGTTCCTCGGCGAGGCTGTGCACTGCCATCATCTACGATCCAAAGCGGGTTTTTGCGGGGCGCTGCGGATCGTCGTAGCGAACGACCCGGTCACCACCGTATTCTGCCGGGGAGAATTGCCGGCGAGGGGCTGCCGCAGCAAATCGCTGCTCGGGCCGAAGGCTTCGATCGCGCCGTCGCGCAGCAGCATCACGCGGTCGCAGGCCGCTGCCATCGAAGGGCGGTGCGTGATCACGATCAAGGTAATCCCCGCCGCCCGCGCGGCCGAGAGCACCGCTTCGAGCGCCGCCTCGCCGGCGCCGTCGAGATGGGCGTTGGGCTCGTCCAGAACGAGAATTCTGGGGTTGCGGTGCAGGGCGCGCGCCAGCCCGATCCTTTGGCGCTCGCCGCCCGACAGCGCCCGGTCAGACGGACCGATCATCGTCTGGTAGCCGTCGCGCTGCATCAAAATCAGTTCATGGGCCTGGGCACGCTTTGCCGCCTCGACGATCGAGGCGTCATCCGCGTCGGGGTCGAAGCGGCCGACGTTCTCCGCGATCGATCCCGGGAACAGTTCCACCTCCTGCGGGAGATAGCCGATATGCCTTCCAAGCTGCTTTTCGTCCCAGGTCCTGAGATCGGCACCGTCGATCCTGACCGAGCCGCTGACCGGTTGGAGCGCACCGACAAGCAATCTGGCGAGCGTCGATTTGCCGGCTCCGCTCGGGCCGACGATCGCCACCGCCTCGCCGGCCCCGATGTGGAAATTCAGTCTCTTGACGATGGGCTGACTGCCGGGCGTATTCGGCGCGACGTAGATCAGATCCTGCGCCGAAATCGCGCCTGACGGATCAGGCAGAGCCAGTTTTTGCACCGCGGACGGATGCGCCGAAAGGGTCGCCTCCAGCCGTTTCCACGATCGCCCGGCGTCGACGATCTGCCGCCACGAGCCGATTAGCTGGTCGAGCGGCTGCAGCGCGCGCGACGAGACCAGGGAGGATGCGAAGATCATCCCGGCCGTCATCTTGCCTTGCAGGACAAGCCATGCACCCACGCCCAGTATCGCCAGCTGGAGCATCATCCGCACAGCCCGCGACGTTCCGCTAAAGATCGCATTGGCCATCGACGCGCGGTCGTGAACGATCAGGGCTTCGGCGACGTGCTTTCCCCACGCCCGCGCGGCGTTCTGGACCATGCCCATGGCGCGCAGCGTCTCCGCGTTGCGGGCAAAGGCCTGCTCCGACTGGCTGGCGACCGCCGAACGCTGTGAAAACAAGGCGTCGTTCCTGCCGACGGCAAGCTGGGTTGCCAGGACCAGTGCAAGCAGCATCGCCACGCCAGCCAGGGTGAGCCAGAACAGCACGGGATGGATCAGGTAGAGCAGTCCGAGGAAGAACGGAGCGAACGGCAGGTCGAACAGGACCGCCACGCCGCGCGACCTGATGAAGGCGCATACCGAGGCGAGATCGCGCAATGGCGACAGGCCTGCGGAGGCATGGTTGGGCGCGAGCGAAGCGGCGAACGTCTGCGCCCCGAGCTTGCTGTCGACGCTGGCCGCGATCCGCTGCGTGTAAATGGAGCGCACCGCATCCAGAAAGCCCAGAAAGGCCAGCGCGAGAACCGCGATGACCGACAGGTAGACAAGCGTCTCGACATTGGAGGAAGGCAGGACCCGATCATACACCTGCAACAGATAGAGCGGAATCACCAGCAGCAGGATGTTGATCAGCAACGAGAAAACGCCGACATCGGCGATGGCGCGCCACAACACCGCCCGCAGACCTGACTGTCCCATCATTCCCGCACTCCCTTGGCGGCTCATGTCCCGAGACATCGGCGCTCAGACGGAGTGGTCGCCCGCGACGTCCAACGGGTGGTGCTGCAGGTCATCCAGAGTATAGGCGCGGATATAGTCGATCTTCATCTCCGCCGGCGTGGCGAGATGGTCGGGAGGCGCGCCGGCAAAACCGCCCACGGCGAGATCGGCCAGCATGTACATGGGCGTATGCATGTCGGAAGGCGTCGCGGCCTCGGCGACTTTCACGCCGTCATAGGTCCAGACGAGCGTATCCGGCGTCCACAGCAGGCCATAGGTATGGAAGCCGTCGGTGTCCGAAACATTCACCGGGGAGGAGACCTTGGTGTGCTGTCCCGTCTCGTTCGTATGCGCCGTCATGATGAGCGTGTTCGGATCCTGTCCGCGCGCCTCTACGACGTCCAGCTCCGGCGGCCACGAGCCGTCTTCCGGCAGCAGCCAGAAGGCCGGCCAGGCTCCGGCCGTTTCGGGCAGGTCCGCCCGCATTTCGAAATAGCCGTAGGTTTGCGAGAAGCTTTCGTGGGTCGTCAGGATGCCCGACGTGTATTCGTAGTTGTTGATCAGAGGCTTGATATCTTCGGGCGCCTGCGCCGCGGTGATGGTGAGGACCCCGTTTTCCACGCTGAACGGGTGGACGGAACTGGTCGGGCCGTAATTGGCGTCGATGTACCATTGCAGCTCCCCATTGCTGCTCAATGTGCTTCCGTTCGGCGCTCCCCACCAGAAATTGGAATTCCAGGTGCCGTCATGGCCGTTCCAAAGGCTGAGCGTGTTGAAGTCATCGGAAAAGGACAGCGTCATTCCGGACTTGTCGATCGGCAGTTCGAACTGGCTGGGTGCCAGCTTGTCCACCGTCGTGTTGTTGAACACCAGCACCTCGTCGGATCCGAGGTTCAGCAGAAGGTTCGCTCCTGCCTGGGTCATATGTGCCTTGACGTCTTCGAAAGACGTGAAGTCGTAGCCATTGAGGCGGACCGTGTCGTCTGCGCCGAAATCGGTGATCAGATCGCTCCCATTGCCCTTGGTGATGATGAAAGTGTCGGCGCCGCCGCCGCCGATCAGTACGTCGTTGCCCTGGCCGCCATCCAGCGTCTGATGGCCGGAGCCGCCCTTGATGATGTTGTCCAACGCATTTCCGAACGCATAGCGATTGTTGCCGGTGACGACGAGGTTTTCGAAATTGTCAGGGAGATTGTAGCTCATCCATGTGTCGATCGTGTCGATGCCTGCCCCGGGATTCTCCACCACCTTGTTGTTGGTGGAGTAGAGGTGATAGTAGTCGTCGCCCGCGCCGCCATAGATGGTGACGTTGACGCTGGCGTCTCCCCAGAAGGAGTCGTTGCCGGAGGTGCCGTGCAGTTCCGGCCCGGATCCGGTCGCCGAGAACCAATGGGTGGACGTGCCGGTGTAGGAAAGAGGGATGCCCTTGGCGTTCGTGACGGTGCTCATCAGAAATCCTTCCTCGCGCCTGTTCAGGTCATTTCGAAACGGCAACCATCACGGAGCAACGTTGCCCTGCACGATATCGTTCCAGGAACTTGCCACACAGTTGACCATTACATCGACCGTTGAGTGACATTTTCTGAACCGAGAGCACAACAGGCCGGAAAATGGTCTATGGACCGTAACCAGACCGGAGAAATATTTAATTAAATTTTACCGAATGCCAAAACAAGTGTAGATATACTTACGCACGTGATTCGGATTGCCCAAGCGTCACGGCTTTCTGGCGGATAATGTTGCCATTCAGGGAACAATGCGTCGACGCGCGGTAGCTGGGGAGCTTGCCCCTCAAACCGCCGCTTCGATCGGTTCGGCAAGCTTCGGATTCGATCGCGAGGCGATCAGGCAACTGGCCACGATGAGGCCCGCTCCCGCCAGCGTGGTCCAGGTCACCGCCTCGTCGAAGAAGAACCAGCCAAGCGCGATCGCCCAGATGAAGGCGGAGTACTCGGTCGGGATCAGATATTGCGCTTCGGCGCGCGCGTAGGCCCAGCTCATCAGGAATTGGCCGGCGAGCGACAACGCCGTCACCCCGGCGAGAGGAAGCCAGAGCTCGCTCGGCAGCGCAACGGCCAGCCAGGGTGCCGCGAGACCGAGGATGACAGCAACGCAAAGGTTCTGGAACAGCATGATCTCGATCGGCTTGGCCAGCAGCGCCTGTTGCCGCGCGAGGATCAGATTGTAAGCGTAGAACACCGTCGATACCAACACGGCGGCCGTGCCGAGCAGGGCATCCTCGGCATAGGTCGCACGCCCGAACTGTCCGGCTATTATGATTGCGACGCCCGCAATGCCGGCCAGTGATGCCCAGATCGCCTGTCGTTGTATCCGTTCGCCCAGCAACAGTGCGGCCAGCAGAAGCGCAAACAGCGGCGCCACGAAGCTGAGACCGATCGCCTCCGCCAGCGGCAGCCTGGCAAGGCCCCAGAAAAACGACAACAGGACAATGCCGACGACTACGGCACGCAGCGCATGCAGCCTCAGCACGGAAAGGGCGGGAAACGCGCGCGACCCTGCCGACCAGCCGGCGCCCGCGACCACGCTCGCCAGCATGCTGCGCCATAGCACCGTGTTGTAGACGCCGACGGCAATGACCAGGACCTTCATCGCCGCATCCATTCCCGACAGAAGGAAGATGCCGAGCGCGCACACCAGCACCGGGATCATGGGGGAAACGACGCCTGCCAGGCTGGACGACTTCACGGGGCTTTTGCTCATGTGATGGAACGCAGCCGGATATATCAGGGCAGAATGGCCGAGCCAGATGGCAGCTCCGCCCATGTGGAGGGCCAACCGGTGTCCGTCCGTGATCGCGCGAAAGCAATCTCCACAGCTCCATGGCTCAGCCCAGATACGATGCTGAACTCCGCTGTGTTGCTCACTTCCGCTGCCCCGAACGTTGATGAAAACAGATGAACTTCCAGGTTTGGCCGGCGTTCCCTGCGCATGATGCGGAAACTCTTCGTGTTTGGCACCTTGAAGAAAGGCTTTCCCCTTCACGGCGAGGGTTTGTCCGGCGCCGCCTTTCTGGGCGCCTACAGGACGCGAGAGCGCTTCCCGATGCTGATCGCAGGACCTCGCTTCGCTCCGATGATGTTCAATGAGCCAGGCGTCGGTTTCCAGGTCGGCGGCGAACTCTACGCTGTGGACGATCGCGCTTTGGCAAACCTCGACAGGATCGAATCCGTCGGCAAGCCCGGAAATTTGCGCGTGCTGATCGAAGCAGAGCCTGTCGGCGGCGGGGCGCCTGTCTCGGCATATGTCTACATGAAGACCCGGCATCTCGCCGCCCCGATCCACTCCGGATATCTCGAGGACTACGATGATCGGCGCTTCACGCTTTCCTCGGGCAGCTAGAACAATTCCAGGAAAAGTGCATGGCATTCCCGCCCGCCTCGCCCTCATTTCTGCGACGCCAAGTGATCCACCTCGCCACGGATGCTCCGGCAGTTTTTTTCGGCGAGGGATTTTGAGCTAAGGTGACGCACCACCGATGCGGCAGAGAGCATCCAGATGACTGAACGTACCGGCACCCGAGACAGCAACACGGCATCCGCAAGCGATCCCGCCGACGACGATCCTCGCCTGGCATTCATCTATCAGGAGGCGGTGCGAGGCCTCAATCATCAGCAGAACCTCGTCGAGAACATGAACACGCGCGCCGGCAGCCTCATCTTCGCCACCGCGTTTGTAAACTCGTTGCTTGGCGCAAGGGCGCTTTCCGACGGGCTCGGGCTCTGGGATTGGATCGCAGTGGCCCTGCTGTTCGCCATTGGCGGGCTGATCGTCTTCCTGCTTTGGCCCTATCACAAATACACGTTCCGCTTCGATCCGGAAGAGCTGCTCCATCGCTATGTCGATGGCGACAGGCCGCTGAAGATATCGGCCATGCAGCGCGCGCTTGCCCTTCGCATCAAGGCGGACATGGCCAGCAACTGGCGCATTATCCAGCGGCTTCGGGCAGCATTGCAGATCGCGCTGGTTCTTTTGTTGTTCGATATCCTGGCCTGGCTTTTCGCGGTCGCCGGCATTTGACACGCACGATTTTGGGCCGATGGCTGGGCGGCGCTGTTATCCTGCGCAGGTGCCGTCGCAAGCGAATGAGTCGATCGAAACTGCAACTCTTCGGCTTTCTGCGTAGGAACCCTCAACACCAAAAAGGGCGGCGCAAGCGCCGCCCCACATCCATGGAAGGATGATTTCAAGGCGGTCAGGCCGCCTTGATTTCCTCGTCTATGGCGTCGGCCTGGCGCGCGGTCTTCAGCGCCTTGGCCCACCAGGCGACGTCGTTGACCAGCGCGGTCGCGGCCTGGTTCAGGTGCTCGATCTCCTCGAGCTTCTTCTCGCCCTGGCGCACTGCGAGGAAGTCGCCCCAGGCGATATGGACGGCCGACTTGACCGGCGCCATCTGCAACTCGACCGCATGGAGGCGGAGCTGTTCGACGGCGCGGGCGCCGCCGACGCTGCCATAGCCGACGAAGCCGGCCGGCTTCTTGTTCCATTCATTGGCGGCGTAGTCGATGGCGTTCTTCAGCACGGCCGTCGGGCCGTGATTGTACTCGGCGGCGGTGAAGATGAAGCCGTCATATTCGGCGACCTTCTTCTGCCAGCGCTGCGCCACCTCGTTGGTCGACGGCACCCAGGCGGAGGATGCGACCTCGTCGAAGAAGGGCATCGGGAAATCGCGCAGGTCGACGACATCGACCTCGATGTCGGCATGCGACTTGGCGATCTTGGCGATCCACTGGGTAGGCACATCGGCGAAGCGCGCGGCGCGTGTCGAACCGACGATGATGGCGATCTTGGGTTTGGACATAGGGCTCTCCTGGTAAGCAATTCCGGGGCAGGTAAGACTGGTATCGTTTGGATACCGGGGCTATATGAGTTCCTGTCAACTTCGTGCGCAAGGAGGCACCTTTTTGTTACTGAGGAACCCGCACAACACCGAAGACTGCCGTGCCGTTTCGGAAATCCTGCAGCGCGTCGGCGACAAGTGGACCGTGCTCGTCGTCGGCAAGCTCGGCGACGGACCGCTGCGCTTCAATGAGCTGCGCGCCGCTGTCGGCGGCATCTCGCAGAAGATGCTGACCACCACCTTGCGCGGGCTGGAACGCGACGGTTTCGTCACCCGCACCGTGTTCCCGACCATTCCGCCGCGGGTCGATTACGAGCTGACCGAACTCGGCCATGAACTGCTGGTCCCCGTCAGCGCGCTCGGCGAGTGGGCGCGCAGGAACACCACGCGCGTGCGGGCCGCGCGTGCGAAATTCGACGGCCTGCATGGCTGAAATTCCACGGTCGTTCAGCAATCGTTGACTGATTGTCTTCGTGCCTGCACTGCCGAGGTGGACTGACAGACCGTTTGACAGCGGTCCTAGGCTCTAGCTTTCGGCTGGAACGGCCTTCGGCTTGCCCTCGCCGTCCAGCGCCACCATGACAAAATCGGCATGCGTGACCTTTTCCATCAGGTCGGACAGATAGCGCTGCGCCCAGGCCTCGACCTTGAGGGTCATCGAGGTGCGTCCGACGCGCTCGACATGGGTGTAGATGCACAGCGTGTCGCCGATCTTCATCGGCTTGGCGAACGACATCTCCTTGACCGCCGCCGTCACCACCCGGCCCTTGGCGCGCTCGGCGGCGCGGATGCCGCAGGCAAGGTCCATCTGCGCCATCACCCAGCCGCCGAAAATGTCGCCGGCGGCATTGGCGTCCGAAGGCATGGCCAGCGTGCGCAGCGTCAGATCGCCGATCGGCCGCCCATCCGCGTAGTGCACCATGCGAGATATTCCCTGAGATCGACTGCTCCTGATCCCGTATCGTCAAGGCGCCCGGAGGTCAACGCGCGACCGGGTGATGTCATGGCGGAACCAGTCAACGGGGATTGCGGCTCGGTCAGGGGCAACGAAGGCGTTGATTTCGAAGGCCAGCATATCGGGAATTTCCTCCGCCATGTGATGGCCGCTCGGCAGTCCCTTGCCGGTGAGAGTCGAGCCTGCCCAAGGCTTCCAGACTGCCAGGATATCTCCATACAAGGCTTCGAGATCGTCCTTCAGCGACCACAACACCGCCATCGGACACTGAACACGGCGGCCCAACCGACGATCTTCGGCATCGTGGAGATAGTCGATCGACAGGCCGGCCCGATAGTCTTCGATCATGCCATGAACGATTTCGGGATTGCGGATCGCTTCGAGATAGTCCGCATACGCCTCTTCGCCCATCTCGCCTGGCGACCCGCCGTACCATTGTTCGGGGGCAGCGCTTATGGCGCGCTCTGGCTTGTCCGGCTGCGCGAAGAAGAACCAATGCCACCATGCGGCGGCAAATCGGGCATCGCAACGCTCCAGTGCTTCGAGGATCGGAACTCCATCCAGGATCATCAGACGGCTGACGGCGGCCGGGTGGTCCATCGCCAGCCTGAAGGCCGTATAGCTACCGCGATCATGCCCGACAGCCGCGAAACGGTCGAACCCCAAATAATGCATCAGTTCGATGCAATCCTGTGCCTTTGCACGCTTCGAGGACCCCGAATGATCTGTCGTGTCATCGGGAATCGAGGATTGCCCGAACCCGCGCAAATCGGGGCAGACAACGGTATGATCCTTCACCAGAAGGTCGGCCACCTTGTGCCAGGTGACATGCGTGCGCGGATGCCCGTGCAGCAGGAGGATTGCTGGTCCGCTCCCGCCGACACGAACGCGGAGCCTCGCGCTTATAAGGCGGACCTGCTCCAGTCGGAAACCGTCGAACATAATGTCGAAATCAATGATGCCACGGAAGGTTCCCAGCCCAGGCCCAAGTCTAGACCAAAGCTGATGGGCTCCGAGGTCCGAACGACGGCTTCGGTTTTGGAGAGGGCTTCCCCAGAGATTGCACCTCTCAAAAATAACCTGCGAGGTTGGCGCGGATGCGGTCCAGCACCGTGTCGCCGGAAACGTCTGGCACGAATGCCTTGCCGGTGATCGCCTCATAGGCCTGGGCATAGACACGTGAAGCCTGTTCGATGATCTCGTCCGGTATCTTCGGAATAGGCTCCCTGTAAGGATCGCAGCGCGCCGTCACCCACGAGCGGATGAAATCCTTGTCGAAACTCTCCGGCCGCGTGCCGTTCGCCAGGGCCTGTTCGTAACTCGCGGCGATCCAGTACCGGCTGCTGTCGGGCGTGTGGATTTCGTCGGCCAGGATGATCGCCCTGTTTTTGTCGGTGCCGAATTCGTATTTCGTGTCGGCGAGGATCAGGCCGCGTTCGGCGGCGCGCGCCTGGCCGCGGGCGAACAGGTTCAAGGCGTAATCCGAGACGGTGTCCCACTGCGCCTGGGTGAGCAGACCCTGTTCGATGATCTCGGCCTTGGACAGCGGCTCGTCATGGCCACCATGCGCGGCCTTGCTGGTCGGCGTGATGATCGGTTCGGCCAGTTTCTCATTGTCGCGCAGGCCGTCCGGCAGCCGCATGCCGTACATGTCCCGTTCGCCGCGACGATAGCGGGTCAGGATCGAGGTGCTGGTGGTTCCCGCCAGATAGCCGCGCACGACGATCTCGACCGGCAGGATGTCGAGCCTGGTGCCGACGACGACGTTCGGGTCGGGATATTCGAGGACATGGTTCGGGCAGATATCGGTGGTTTCCTCGAACCAGTAGCGCGCCGTCTGCGTCAGGACCTCGCCCTTGAACGGGATCGAGGTCAGGATGGTGTCGAAGGCACTGAGGCGATCCGTGGCGATGATGATGCGCCTCCCGTCCGGCAGATCGTAATTCTCGCGGACTTTGCCCTTGTAGTGACCCGGCAGTTCGGGAATGAAAGCATCCGACAGGACACGCATGGGATCTCCTGCCTTGCGCAGATTGGCCGATGTCCTCGCATAAGCTTTCGACCCCATGCATATCAAGCGGGATTGTTAAGGGTTCCCCGCAACTGGATCCGGTATCGCGGTCGCTTTTTTCACAACGCATGCCGGAAGGCCCAGCGACGCGGCAAGCCTGCCCCGTCTAGGCTGCGGCCAGATTTCCGGAGCCGGCCGTAGCCATCATGCAGACCTATGACTTCATCATCGTCGGCTCCGGCTCGGCCGGTTCGGTGTTGGCGGACAAGCTCTCGGCCTCGGGCCGTTTCTCGGTGCTTGTGCTCGAAGCCGGCGGCAGCGACCGCCGCTTCTACGTGCAGATGCCGCTCGGATATGGCAAGACCTTCTTCGACCCCGCCGTCAACTGGAACTACAAGACCGAGCCGGATCCTGGCCTTGGCGGCAATGTCGACCACTGGCCGCGCGGCAAGCTGCTTGGCGGGTCCAGCTCGATCAACGCCATGGTGTGGATCCGCGGCGCGCGCGAGGATTTCGACGACTGGCGCGACGCGGGCAATCCCGGCTGGGGCTATGACGACCTGCTGCCGGCCTTCAAGGCGCTCGAGGACAATGAAGCCGGGACCGACAGATGGCGCGGCAGAGGCGGCCCGCTGCACATCACCGACACATCGGACGCCGTCCACCCGCTGACGAAGCGCTACCTCGCCGCCGGCCAGCAGGCCGGACTGCCGTTCAATCCCGATTTCAACGGCGCTGCCCAGGAGGGCGTCGGCATCTACCAGATCTCGACCCGCAACGGCCGCCGCATGTCGGCCGCGCGCGCCTTCCTGCGCCCGGCGATGAAGCGCGCAAACGTCCGTGTCGAGACCAACGCGCTGGCAAGCCGCATCCTGTTCGAAGGCAAGCGTGCGGTCGGCATCGAATATCTGCAGAACGGCCAGACGAAGACGGCCCGCGCCGGCCGCGAGATCATCCTGTCGGCCGGCTCGATCAACTCGCCGCAGCTTCTGCAGCTCTCCGGCGTCGGCCCGGCGGCGCTGCTCAAAGGGCTGGGCCTCCCGGTCATTCACGCCAACGAGAATGTCGGCGCCAATCTGCAGGACCATGTCGGCATCAACTACACCTTCAAGGGCAGGCTGCCGACGCTGAACCAGATCCTGCGTCCCTGGTGGGGCAAGCTCATGGTCGGCATGCAATACATCCTGACGCGCTCCGGCCCGCTGTCGCTGTCGATGAACCACGGCGGCGGCTTCTTCCGCACCGACCCGGCCTTTTCGCGCCCCAACATGCAGCTCTATTTCCAGGCGTTTTCGACCGTCATCCCGAAGAGCGGCGAGCGCCCGATCCTGACGCCGGACCCTTGGCCTGGCTTCTCCATCGGCCTGTCCAACTGCCGCCCGTCGAGCCGCGGCGAGATCATGATCCGCTCCAGAAATCCGTTGGATCATCCCAAGATCGTCGCCAACGCCTATTCGACCAATGCCGATGTCGAGGAGATGCTGGCGGCGGTGAAATTCGTGCGCAAGATCGCCTCGATGCCCGCAATGGCCGAGATCATCGCGGAGGAGGTTTTGCCAGGCCCATCAATCACTTCGGACGCCGACCTGATCACGGATTTCAGGAAACGCTCCGGCACTGTCTATCACCCGGTTTCGACCTGCCGCATGGGACCCGATCCCGCGCGCGCCGTGGTCGATCCGCGGCTCAAGGTACATGGGCTGGAAGGCTTGCGCGTGATCGACGCCTCGATCTTTCCCGACAACATCACCGGCAACACCAACGCCGCGTCGATCCTGACCGGATGGAAAGGCGCCGAACTGGTTCTGGAGGACCAAGAATGAAGATCACCGACGTCAAGACCTGGGTTGTCGGCAATCCGCCGCCCGGCATCGGCGGCAAGTATTTCATCTTCGTCAAGCTTACCACCGATGGCGGCGTGGCGGGTTACGGCGAGGCTTACAACGCCACCTTCTCCGCCCATGTCACGGCCAGGATGGTCGAGGACATGGCCGAGCGCTATCTCGTCGGCCGCGATCCGCACGACATCGAGAGTTTCTTTCGCCGCGCCTATTCCTCCGGCTTCACGCAGCGCCCCGACGTGTCCGGCATGGGCTGCTTCTCGGCGCTGGAAATGGCCTGCTGGGACATTATTGGCAAGGAAGCGGACAAACCCGTCTACAAGCTGCTCGGCGGCCAGGTGCACGAGACGCTGCGCTCCTACACCTACCTCTATCCGCATACCGGCAGCGTCCATTCCGAGGACGCCCCGGACGGCAGGAATGTCTACAACGACCCCGAAATGGCGGCGGCCTGCGCGCTCGAATATGTCGAGCAGGGTTTCAATGCCGTCAAGTTCGACCCGGCCGGTCCCTACACCGCCTTTGATGGCCACCAGCCGCGCCTGCTCGACATCGACGTCTCGACCCGCATGATCAAGGCGATCCGCGAGGCGGTCGGCAGCCGCGCCGACATATTGTTCGGCACGCACGGCCAGTTCACCGCCTCCGGCGCCCTGCGCCTGGCGCGCGCCATCGAGCCTTACGATCCCTTGTGGTTCGAGGAGCCGGTGCCGCCCGATATGCCCGAAGTCATGGCGCAGGTCGCCCGCGCGACCTCTATCCCGATCGCCACCGGCGAACGGCTGACGACCAAGTTTGAATTCGCCCGCGTCATCGAGAACCGCGCCGCGACCATATTGCAGCCGGACCTCGGCCGTTCGGGCGGCATTTTCGAAACCAAGAAGATCGCCGCCATGGCCGAGGCCTACCACATCCAGATCGCACCGCACTGCTATTGCGGACCGATCGTCGGTGCCGCCAACATCCAGCTGGCGGTGACGCTGCCCAACTTCCTGATCCTGGAATCGCTGAAGCAGTGGGACGGTTTCCACGCCACGTTGCTCAAGAAGAAGATCGAGTGGCAGGACGGCAACGTCATCCCGTCGAAGGAACCCGGCCTCGGCGTCGAGCTCAACGAGGCCGTCTGCGACGCGCACCCCTACACCGGCAAGGACCTGCATTTGCAGATGATGCAAACGCCGCTGATGCCGTGAGCGAAGGCTACGCCTTCATCGGCCTTGGTCATCTCGGCGGCAAGCTAGCCGCCAGCCTGGTCCGAAATGGTTTTGCCGTCACCGTGTTCGACCGCGACCCGGCCGCTATCGAGCGCCTCGTGGCGCTCGGCGCTATCGCTGCCGGCAACCCCGCCGAGGCGGCTGAGCGGGCGGGCAATGCCATAACTTGCCTGCCGTCACCGAAAGCCAGCGAGGCGGTACTCGCCAGTCCTGATGGACTGCTCAACGGCCTCCCCGCCGGCGGCACCTGGATTGAGATGTCGACCAATGGCCGCGACGAGATCGTGCGCCTCGCGGGCCTCGCCTCGGCCAGGGGAATCGAGACCTTGGAATGCCCGGTCACCGGTGGCGTGCATTTGGCGGCGGCCGGAAAAATCACCGCGCTGGTCGGTGGCGATGCCGATCTTTACGGGCGTCATCGCCCTCCCATCGATGCTATGTGCGCGAAGTCGTTCCTGATGGGCCCGATCGGCTCGGCGGCGGTGATCAAGGTCATCACCAACATGCTGGCCTTCATCCATCTCGTCGCCGCCGGTGAGGCGCTGATGCTGGCCAGGCAAGGCGGGCTCGACCTCGCCCAAGCCTATCACGCCATCGTTGCCTCCTCCGGCAACAGCTTCGTCCACGAAACCGAAAGCCAACTCATCCTGAACGGCTCCTACGACATCGGCTTCACCATGGACCTGGCGCTGAAGGACCTCGGCTTCGCGCTGGGCATGGGTCGGGATTTCGGTGTGCCGATGGAACTGGCATCGCGTGTCAACGCGATTTTCGAGCAGGGCAAGGCGGCGTACGGCGGCGGCGCCTGGTCGACCCAGATCGTCAAATTGCTCGAGGACGCTGTCGGCGTCGACCTGCGCGCGCCCGGTTTTCCGGCCAGGCCGGAATCTCCCAAAGATGAATGAAATCAAGACATTGGGCAGGCATCTAGAATCGCGGCGATAGCAACTTGAATCAGAACTGCAACAACGCCCGACGCTTCGTCATCCACGGGCGGAGCGGGCGCGAAAGCGCACGCGCAGACCCGAGGATCCATTCCGTGACTTTAGCCGAAGAGCGCAGCGGAGCAGAATTCCGCACCGCGGCGGCGCTCGAAAGTCGCGGCATGGATCCCAGGGTCTCCGCGACGGAGCTTCGCTCCTGCTTCGCCCAGGGATGACGACGTTGTGGAGCGCTCTTCCCTCGGGCGACGTCTCAATATCTCAGCATCAACGCCCCAGGCAGGATCTCGAAGGTCGCTGGTATGCGCCCGGGCGATTCGCCGTCAATGTCGACCAGCGCGCCGTTCTTTTCCACGTCGCCCAGCGGTTCGACCACCACTTTCCTGCCGCGCAATATGGTGATCGCCGGATGGTTGCGATGCCTGCCGCCATAGAGCAGGCGGATATCCCAGATCAGCTTCAGCTTGCTGGCCGCGCGCAGGATGACGATGTCGAATTGGCCGTCGGTCAGTTCGGCGTCCGGCGCGATCATCATGCCGCCGCCGAAGAATTTGCCATTGGCCACCGCGACCAGCGCCATGCGCGCCTCGACCGGAGCGCCGTCATCGACTGAAATCGTTACATCCTGGAACCGGTAGCGGACGAATTCGACCACGGTGCGCCACAGGAACAACGTCTTGGCCGCAACCTTGCCCTTGCGCTTGTCGGCGTTCACGGCGCGATCGGTTGCGCCCGAGAGCCCCAGGCTCGCAATGTTGACGAAGTGCCGGCTGGCCAGCGCGCCATGGTCGTCGATATAGCAGATGCGCCCTGCATCGACCGCCCTGCCCTTGGCCCCGGCGATCCGCTTCAGCGTCGCGTCCACCTCCTTCGGCAGGCCGAGCCCGCGCGCGAAATCGATACCCGTGCCGCACGGCAGCAGGCCGAGTTCGGGCGCGCGGCCGTTTTCCTTGGACGCCTGCAGCAAACCGTCGGCCACCTCGCTCGCCGTGCCGTCGCCACCGGCCGCGATCACCAGGTCGAAGCCGTTTGCCGCCAGATCGAGCGCCAGCCGCTCTGCATCGCCCTCGGCCTGGGTCTCGCGCAATTCGAAATCGCCGAAGTGCTTTTTCAGCGCGGCCGCGACTTCGGGCCAATGCCGTTTCAGTCGGCCGCCGCCGGCAATCGGATTGAGCACCACCCCGACCTTCAAATTCCCGCCCTCCCCGGCGCCGGGCGTGGAGAACCCGATCTTTTGCCGGCATTGAAACCCGTACCGTCCGGCGGGGCAAGTGGCGCCAGCCACATGACACCGAAAATCGAGGGCAGGCTGTCTAAGGCGTTGGCGCTTGAATTTCCTTGGCTTCTGGCATTGGTCCCCGATAATCCCGCTATCCACAGGGGCACGGACATTCCCCAAGACACTTACCCGGCGTAAGTTTGACCCATCTCAGGCGGCTACCGATCGCCCAGCCGAAAGGCGAAAGTGAAAGGCGGATTTCCTGAGGCCCGTACGGCCCGAAGCGAGAGCAGGCTCGCCTGCTTCGAGGGACGGAAGCCGAGACCTACGGGGCCGCGGAAAGCGTGCCAACGCCGACGGCGGACCGATGCTGCCATGAAGGACGGCAAAAACCTTCGATGGCCGCAGGGCAAAGCCCGCAAGGGTGGAGACCGGCGTGGTCTGGAACGGGCGCGGCCTTCGGGCGGCGACTGGCAGGACCGTCAAAATCAAGGCCGGCATGGTGCGACGACTTTACGGAAGTTGCTGCCACGACCGTGTCCTGGTCTGACAGGGAGGCGCTGGGAGAAATCCCGGCGCCGACTGTCTTTTTGCTTCCCGCTCAGGCGCCTTCCCGGCGAAGTTGCGGGCGCCGCTTCACCGCGCGCCAAAATCGGTTAGTATCGCCCTGTCAGAGTCCGTTTGCGTTTGCAGGCGGGTTCGCTGAAGGGGGACACTTCATGACATTGATCCAGAAGCTTGCCGCCGCCACGGCCTGACCGGCCATGGTCCTGTTCCGCTTCATGAAGCGTCTCATCAGGACGATCCTCTGGCTGATCGTCATCATTGTCCTGATCCCGATCGCCGGGCTGGCCTACGGTTTCCTGACGACGCCGTCGCTGGACAAGACACCGTTGCCGGGCATCGCCGAAGGTGCACCGCCGCCGGCGCTCGCCGCCAAGCTGCGTGCCGAAATCCCCGGCTACCAGCGGCCTGAGGAATCGACCTTCCTCACCTACCCGGAATGGGCCATCGTCTATGCCGCGCGCGAATATGCCGGTTTCGTCGCCAAGGACCAGCCGAGCGGCTTTCCCTATTTCGCCTATGTCGGCCGCTTCTGGCAGGACTACGCCATGGTGATCCGCGCCAGCTCCGCCTATAAATTCAACTACGCCAACCACCAGATGCCGGTCGTCATCGGCACCAGCCACACGATCGAGCATGCCCTGCAATGGGCTTATGAAAACACGATCGGCCGCATCACCGAGGCGGTTGCGGGCAGGCGCACGGCGACTGACATCTACCAGGCCAAGGTGGCGGCCGAATACGCCGCCTTCCTCGACCAGGGGCCGTGGCACCAGTTTCCGTATGCCGAGAAGCGCGCCGGGCTTTTCGCCGTGCAGCCGGCGCCGGGCGACAGCGCCGTGCGCTCCAGCGAACGCAAGCTTGCCTTCGGCCTCGCCGACACCATCAAGCAGGTCTATGCCGGCCTGATCAGACAGGCGCTCGCGGCAACGTCCGATCCGGCCTTGCTCGACATCCATGTCTGGGCCAAGGGGCCGGTCGGCGAAGCGACGCGCAATGAAGCCGACACCTTGCTCGAACGCGACTACGGCCCCGACGGCACCGTTTTCGTCACCAAGCGCTACCAGCTGTTCACCGACATGATCCCGCGCCTGATCGACAAGGGCGTCTCCTTCGTCGAGATCGGCGGCAATGACGAGATCATGATCACCGTGCTCTCCACGGATTCGATCGCCGTCCCCGAAGGCATGCGTATCCTGTTCAGCTATCCGCTGCCGGCCGATCCATCGACACGCCGCACCGGCATGGTCGTAGCCGTACCCAAGCTGCATCTGGTATTGCCGGCGCTGATCAAGTCAGGCGCCATGCTGGAGCACGTCTACGACTACTGAGGCCTTTCGGCCACGGTGCGCGGAGAACGGCTGTGTCGAGCGCCCCGCCATGCTCATTCCACAATCGTGGCCAAATCCCGCCTTGTTCGCGCGCGATGGACTGTCGCATGTCGCCCAAAGCGTACCCGCGGGCTGCACCCAGTGGGGCGCGACATGCATCTGAATGGGCTGCCGAGGGGCACATCGAGGGGACGAGACCGTGATCAAGACCGCCCTTGTCGCCATGACCATCGTCGGCTGCGACTGCGACGCCAAGCTTTGCGAATATATCGGCGAGACGCCGGCCAAGTGGTCGACCATCGCCGAGTGCGAAGCGGCGATGAAGAGCCAGATGCTGCACGAGCGCAATTTCAACTATCCGCTCGTCTCTGGCATCTGCCGCGCGAAAGGTTCCGCGTCCTCCTCGCAACTGGCCGCGACCGCTTCGCGCCCGGAGCTGAAGCCCGCCAGCCGCGCCGTTGAGCCGACGAGCCCGCTGCCGCCCGAACTGAGCCACAGGCCGACCGTCCCGGTCGGCTCGCCGACGACGGCGATGGAAGCGGCCGCCGCACGGCCGGTCGCCTATGAACAGGTGGTCTATGGCGGCACCGGCGTGCTCTATCGCACGAAAAACGGCTATGCCGTCGTCAAGACCGATCTCGGCCGCGCCGTATCGGCGACCGCCGACATGGCCAAGCGGTCGGCCAGCTGGCTGGCTGGCCTGGTGCCGAGCAAGCTGTAGGGACGAAGCTTTCTTCACCGACGTTACCATGCCGGTCTTGTCATCGACGGTCGCCGCCACCTTGACCTGAAGGGGCAAACTCGCGCCAAGGTTGCAAATCGGATGGCGATGCAGCATTGTGTTGATCGCAATGATGAAGGGGGGCCTTCCATGAAACCAGCGGTCCGAACTGCGGCAGCCTTGATGCTGGCGCTTGCTCCGGGATCGGTCGGCGCGCAAGGCGTGGATCCAGGTGACGACAAGGGGATCATCTTCGCTCCGGGCGATCCCGACATGGCTGCGGCGACCCAGCAGGCGCTCGCCGGTCTGGATGACTTCCTGGCACTGTCCGAAATGCCTCCCTCCGGCACAGGCAGGTTCAAGTTGAAGGTAAAGGTGCGGGATGAGCATGTCACCGAGCACTTCTGGGTCATACCGTTCCGCCGTGCCGGGACAGGGTTTGTCGGCATATTGGCCAATGAGCCGGAGGCAGTGCACAACGTCGTGCTCGGCCAGAACATAGAATTCACCAGGGACGACATTTCCGACTGGGGATATACGCGAGACGGCCATCAGGTCGGAAGCTTCACGATCTGCGTGATGTTCAAGCGAATGTCGAAAGAAGAGGCGGACAATATGCGCGAAAAGTACGGCTTCGACTGCTGACCGGAACGCCGGCTGATCAAGCCGCTTCGTCCCTGGCGCCGATCTTGCGCACCAGCGCTGCCGTCGCCAGCATCGCGCCCATATCCGATATCATCGGCGCGACATGGGCTTGGTAGTCCAGTGGCACCGAAATGGCGGGCAGTTCGAAGAAATTCTTCGCCTGCGGCAGGAGCAGAAAACCGTCGCTGCCGTTGAGGGCCACGCGCGCCGGTTCCTCCGGCCAGGTTTCGCCCAGCCATTTCAGCGCTTGCGCCAACCGGCCGCTCACCAATGGCTGCGCCGCCTCGGCATTGTCGGTGCGGAACTCATAGGCGGCATCGAGTTCCGGCACGCCGGATGACAGTTCCTGCATCTTGCTGGCGAACATGCCACGGAAGAAGCCGACGACCGCATTGGTCCGCCGCGTCGCCACCAATATTCCCGGAAACGGTTCGATGGCTTCGAAGGCGACGATCACGCCTTTGAAGGCCGTCGATGAGCCCTTGCCTGTCCCTTCCCGCAGTTCCGCTTCGTAGAGCTCGAACGGAAACTCTTCGTAGCGGCCGGAAACGACATCGTCGAACGACTGCCGGTTGAATGGCCCGACCGCCTCGCGCGGCAGCCGGTCGAAGGAATTTGGCCGCCCGCCATGCGCGTAGCGCACGTCGCGGATGAAGCCGAAGATGATGGGCAGCAGTGTTTGCCGAAATGATTGCTGCAGCCGCGTCGCCGGCTTCATCGCCTGGAAATAGAGCAGGATCGAAACCGCGAAGCCGGCGACATAGAGGAATACGTGCGGCGTCGAGAACCATTGCTCGTTGGGATCGGCGACCTTGTTGAACAGCCAGGCGATCAGCACCACCGTCGCCAGCACCAAACCGACGAACAGCGGCACTCGCCTGCGTACCTGCCGCACCACGGAGGCTCGCGCCGATTCATAAGCCTCGATGTTTTTCCGGATGCCGGCAATCACGGCGTCGCCAGGCATGAAATCCGCTGTTTCCACCGCCACCCCCCGCTTGCCTGGACCAGTTCATGATAGCCGGTTTTGTCTGAAGTATCGACTGTGGCGCCTCTTCAACAGACGCTTGCGCCGCCCCTCATTTCGCCAATCATCAGCGCTTGGAAAAGCGCCGACATGGCGATCTTGGCCGATGTCCACCACCTGTAGTTACGGAAAGACCGCGCTCAACCGCCTCTCGACCTTGTCACGCATGCGGCCCTCCAATCCCTCCACTGGCGCCAGCCGCTCATGATCCCTGGCGCGCAGCCGCACAAACGGATGCATTCGGTAGGAAACGACAGACCCCCGCGTTTCCGCATCGGCGCTGATATCGGCGACAAGGATCCCGCCAATGCGTCCCGGCCAAGGCTGGCGGGCAAGGGCGGTGCCGAGGAAATCGCCAAGTCCATAGGCGACGATCGTATTGCCGATCCGCTCCACCGGCTGCACGACATGGGCGTGGTGGCCGACGATCAGCCCGACGCCCTGCCCTGCCAGGCGCCTCGCCAGTGTCCGCGTTTCGGCGCGCGGAAAGTGGCGGAACTCCCAATCCCAATGCGGCACGGCGCAGAGGAGATCGAACCCGTCACCTCGTCGGCGGGCAATATCGCTTTCCATCGAAACGCGGCCGGCGAACAGGTCCTGGCCCGCATTGCGCCACAACGTGAAGGCGGCGAACCCGACAGTCAGCGGTCCGACTTCGACAGGCTGCACCGGGCCGTTGCCGGCGAGGCCGATAGTGCGGATACCGAGCCGCGCGAGCGCAGCCACGGTCTCATCGAAACCGGCGACGCCCTGGTCAAGCACATGGTTGTTGGCCAGCGACAGCACCAGTCTTTCGCGCGCGATGCCGACTGCCGCCAACGTGTCGCCGAGAAAGCGCTCGCTCATCGCGTGATGGGTGCCGAGCCTGGTGCCGAGCACGGCGCTTGGCTTGTCCACGATCGGACTTTCGCAATTGCCGATCACCAGGTCGGACGCGCCAAGCAGCGTCTTGATCGCCGGATCGCAGTCCGGCGCACGGCGGTTGGCCACCGCCGAAATGTCGCCGACGAAGGCGAGCCGCAGCCGCAGCCTCGGTGCCGAATCCATGATTGTCCCGGCCATTGCCGCGAAGCCTTGCACGTCGCCGGCCAGCGACGGCTTCAGGAACCGCGGCAGCCACGACAGTTTGTAGGAGAGCGGATAGTTCGACACGCGATGTCCAATCGTTTGCCCTGTGTAGACCGTCCGCCGGGCGCGTTGAAGCCAGCCAATGACAATCATGCGTCAGGGCCGGCAGACGCGGCATTGCAAATGCGTGTATGATTGCCGGCACGACGCGCATGGGAGGGGGATAATGACACCACTGGCAAGCCTGCTGGCATTGGCACTTGCGCTGGTTCTGCCGACGTCTTCGGCCCAGGCCGCCATGCCCGAAACCGCGGCCGCTCTGTTCGAGGCCAAAACCGTGACCGCGCGCGACACGGCGCTATCGGCGCTGGAGGCAGCCGCATCCACCGACCGGGCATCCGCCTATGCCGCCGGCGCCGGCGAATTCTTTACCGCGCTGGAATTGCTGGCCAGCGGCCTGCACCGCCATGGCTTCGAGAGCCCCCAATCCTTCATGCTGCCGCTGATGCGGCTGCCGGTGCCAGAAAACCCGAACCCCGAACCGCTGAGCTATGAGCAGTTCCGCGCCATTCTGGTCGCCTTCCGCGACCGGCTCGAGAAATCCGCCGCGACGCTGGGGGCGGTGCCTGCCGATGCCGATATCGGCATTGTCATTGACCTCACCCAGGTCGGCATCGACCTCAACGAGGACGGCACGATCGCACCGGACGAAAGCATGGCCGCTATCATGGCCTCGCTGTCGCGCGGCGGCGTAACGCACGACGATGCCGCGCCTGCGCTCACCTTCCGCTTCGACCGCGCCGACGGTTACTGGCTGCAGGGCTATGCCGAATTCCTGATGGCGCAGGCCGATTTCTGGCTGGCGCATGATTTCAGGAGCACGTTCGACGGTTCCTTCCACATGCTCTTCCCGCGCGCAAAACTGCCGTTGCAGGACATCCTTGTCCCGCCGGCTGGCGACATGGGCAGCAGCATCTTCTCCTCGGAATGGCGCATCGCCGATTTCATCTCTCTGGTGCATCTCGTGAACTGGCTGGTGGTCGAGCCCGAACGGCGGCAGGCGGCGCGCCGTCACCTGCTGGAGATGATCCGGCTGTCGCGCGAGGACTGGAAGGCGATCCGCGCCGAGACCGACAATGACCGCGAATGGCTGCCGGGACCGCAACAGAAGGGCGAAAACCCGCTCACCGGCCTCGAAGTCGGAGAGCAGCAGGTCGCGGCCTGGCTCGCCACCTTGACCATGGCCGAGGACCTGCTCGAAGGCCGCGTGCTGCTGCCGCATTTCCGCATCACCGGCAAGGGCATCAACATGAAGCGCTTCTTCGACGAGCCGAAACCGTTCGACCTGGTGCTGTCGATCACCGGCCCGGCCATCGCGCCGTATCTCGAAAGCGGCAAGATTCTGACCAGCGACGATTTCGACCAGATCCAGAGCGAATTCGGCGGCGGTGGTTTCCTGACGTTTGCGCTGTGGTTTAACTGACGGCCTAACGGGACTGTGTTCCTGGATGTCAGCGCCAGCCCCCCACCCGGGCCTGCGGTCCGACCTCCCCACAAGGGGAGGTAGAAGCTCCATTGCGAAGCCTCAGAAAACCGCGCCCTGGTACAGCACCGCTTCCGCCTCCTCCGGCGCGAACCGCCGCGCCAGCGTGCGAAAGGCGCTGTGCACGCCGTCGCGGTCGATGTTGCAGCTTCTGAGATGACGGACCGCCAAGGTCGGATCGAACGCCGTGCGACCATGCAGGACGCGCTGGTTGTCGAAGACCAGCACCTCGCCGGGCTGAAGCTGGTGCTGGAACTGGTTTTGCGGGTCGCAGATCAACCGCGTCAGTTCGGCCAGCGCCCTGCCCGTGTGAAGCCGAGCAGGCTCAGCGTTTGAAGGCGACCGGCAGCCAATAGCCCTGAGAGCAGGAGGCCGGACGTCTCGGCTTGCCCGAGGACACGGTGGCGATCAATGGCCGCCGCGTGACCGGGAACCTGCGGCGGGCGGGTAGCAATTTTGCGGCGACGCGGTGGCCTCTTCAGCAGTACGGAATGACACGCGCCACCGTCGCGGCCTCGCTGAAACGGCCATTCGCTTCAATTAGCAAGAGCTGTTTTGCTTGACTCGGCCGTTAAAAGCAGGCAGCAAAATAGTCTTGGAAGGGCTGCAATACCGCGTTCATGGTCGTGGACGAGCCTTTTTTGGCACAAAGTCCACGTCTCTCGGTTGGTTTTGAGAGGGATTGGTTAACCAACTTTGTCCATATTTTGAAGCAATCGGCAACCAAAGACAGGCGCGGCAAACGCGTCGGGGACCACCTGGGATCACTCACAGAATGGTCGTCGCGGCTATCACAGCCGCGGACGTGGGAGCCGATTGGAGCAAGATTGGTTGAATGGCGTTCTTGAGTAAGAAAATTGTCGGGGACAGGCGTTCGGACGGCGAAGCTGCCGACAACGCGTCACGTGCCTCATCCCTCAACTCTAAGCGGATCGTCCGCTGGGTCGCTGTGCCCGGCGTCAGCGCTGCCGTTGGCCTGTGGCTGGTCGGGACAATGGCTGGTCTGAGCTCCGTCGGCGCTTCGCTGTCGTCGACGTCGAGCGTCCTGCCGCAGAGGCTGGCCGTGCCGGGCTCGCTCGCTCTTGCCGATCCGCTGAAACAGCACTTCCTGATGCCCGCTGCGCCATTCGCACTGGCCAACGCCGATGGCGGCACGCAGGCGCTGCAGAACCATGCCGTGCAATGCGGCTCCGGATGCTTCAGGCTGGCCGCGCTTGCTCCGCGGGCGGAAAAGTCGGCGCGCCTCGTGGCCGCGTCCACGGCACACCTTGTCCCGGTCGCCAAGACGACCTCGCAGGAGCGCTTCGAGCGCATGGAAGCATCTTTCTCGCCAAGCAAGCTCGCTGCCGCCTTCGCCAACGCGGCCAAGCCCGCGGCCGCGGCCGGCGCACCCGCCCGTCCTGTCCTCTCGACCTCCGCTCCACAGGTCGCCGAGGCCTCGCTGGTGCCGGGCGCCAAGCTCGTCGCCAGCCTGTCGGAAGACTTGCCGGCACCCGCGGCGGAGCGCTTCGCCCGGATCGACACCGGCTCGATGGTTGTCCAGACAGCGCCGCAGCCGATGCATTTTGCCCAGCCGGATACCGGCACGCCGGACAATTCGCAACTGGCCCTGGCGCTCGCCCGGTCGCTGCCGGTCGAGGACGAGGCATTCGCCTCGCCATTGCCGATGACCGAGTCTTCGGCCGATGTCGCGGTTTCGCCTGCCGAGACCCAGCAGGAACAGCCGGGCGATGCGGCGGCCTTGCCCGACGCGCTCACCGATGACGTGCCGCTGCCGACCCGTCGGCCGCAATTCGGCGCGCCGGAGCCGTTGAAGTCCGTGGAGCAGGAAAAGCCGGCTCAACAGCCCAAGGTCGTGCAGCAGAAGCCGGCACCTCAGGCAAAGCCGGTCCAGCAAGCCCAGCCGGCAAAGCCGGTCCAGCAAGCCCAGCCGGCAAAGCCGGCCCGGCAGGGCCGGCCGGCAGATGGCGGCGACGCGTTGGCCTATGCGAAGCCAGACACGCCTTCGGGCGGCCTCGGCCAGGCGTTCAGGAACCTGTTCAACGCGCCGGGCGGCTCCAGGAGCGGAGCCGGCAGCGGCGTCGCCGTCTATGACATCAGCGCCAAGACCGTCTACATGCCCGACGGTTCGAGGCTCGAAGCGCATTCGGGCATCGGCGCCATGGCGGACCAGCCGCGCTATGCCGATCAGAAGAACCGCGGACCGACACCGCCCAACACCTATAATCTGTCGTTGCGCGAATCGCGCTTTCATGGTGTCGAGGCTTTGCGTCTGACGCCCGTCGATGGCCGCAATAAATACAATCGTGACGGCCTGCTGGCCCACACCTACCTGCTTCGGGGCCGCTACGCACAGTCCAGTGGATGCGTCGCCTTCAAGGACTATGCGCGCTTCCTCGCCGCCTTCAAGAAGGGCAAAATCAAGCGCCTCGTCGTGGTGCCGCGCCTGAACGGATCGCCGACGCGCGTGGCGGACAACGCACGCGGCGCCTGACCGCAGTCGGCAGGCATCACCGGCACTTGCCTCCTCCTGACAGCCTTCTGTCAGGAGCTGCATCTGGTGATGCGCCTCGGCTGATCGCGCTCTTTCCATTTTCGCCAAGACCTCCCATATTCCGGAGATGGCCAAATCCACCGAAAAGAGAACGCCGCCGACAGCGAGTGACGACCGCGCCGCGCCCAAGCGGCGCAGCCCGCTGACCGATTTCCTCGACGCCTCGGAACCGCTGCACAAAGGCGGCTTCGCCGAGATGCGGCAGCCCGAACTGTCCGGCACGCCGCTCACCGGTTCGGTCGCGGACTGGGCCGAGCAGATCGAGCAGGAAGCCGAACGCGAAGGGCGCCAGGCCGGCAAGGACGGCGGCAAGTCGCCGAAGCCATCGAAGAAGATCCCCGAGCGCTCCGCAGCACCCGGGCGCACGGCGCGCGGCACCTCGATGGGCGGCGCGGCGACAGCCCGCGAGCGCGCGGCGGCCGGCCTCAATCCCGTCGCCGGCCTCGACGTCTCGCTCGAGGAAGCCGAGACGATGACGTCGAGCGGCGTCACCGCGACGGTGGCGGCTCTCTCGGCATTGATTGAATCCGGCAATCCGCTGCACAAGGACGGCGTGCTGTGGACGCCGCACCGGCCTGCCCGGCCGGAAAAGTCCGAAGGCGGCATCACCATCAAGATGGTGTCGGATTTCGAGCCGGCCGGCGACCAGCCGACCGCCATCAAGGACTTGGTCGAGGGTGTCCAAAACAACGACCGCACGCAGGTGCTGCTCGGCGTCACCGGCTCGGGCAAGACCTTCACCATGGCCAAGGTGATCGAGGAGACGCAGCGTCCCGCCTTGATCCTGGCGCCGAACAAGACGCTGGCGGCGCAGCTTTATTCCGAGTTCAAGAAATTCTTCCCCGACAATGCGGTGGAGTATTTCGTCTCCTACTACGACTATTACCAGCCGGAAGCCTACGTCCCGCGCACCGACACCTTCATCGAGAAGGAATCCTCCATCAACGAGCAGATCGACCGCATGCGTCACTCGGCGACGCGCTCGCTGCTCGAACGCGACGACGTCATCATCGTCGCCTCGGTCTCCTGCATCTACGGTATCGGCTCGGTCGAGACCTATACCGCGATGACCTTCCAGATGCAGATCGGCGACCGGCTCGACCAGCGCGCTTTGCTCGCCGATCTGGTGGCCCAGCAATACAAGCGCCAGGACGTCAATTTCGTGCGCGGCTCGTTTCGCGTGCGCGGCGACACGATCGAGATCTTCCCGGCCCACCTTGAGGATCGTGCCTGGCGCATCTCCATGTTCGGCGACGAGATCGAGGCGATCACCGAATTCGACCCGCTGACCGGCCAGAAGACGGGCGAGCTGAAAAGCGTCAAGATCTACGCCAATTCGCACTATGTGACCCCGCGCCCGACGCTGAACCAGGCCATCAAGTCGATCAAGGAAGAGCTCAAGCACCGTCTGGTCGAGCTCGAGCGCGCCGGCCGCCTGCTGGAGGCGCAGCGTCTGGAACAACGCACCCGCTTCGACCTGGAAATGCTGGAAGCCACCGGCTCCTGCGCCGGCATCGAGAACTATTCGCGCTATCTCACCGGCCGCCAGCCGGGCGATCCGCCGCCGACCCTGTTCGAATATATCCCCGACAACGCGCTGGTCTTCATCGACGAAAGCCACGTCACCGTGCCGCAGATCGGCGGCATGTATCGCGGCGACTTCAGGCGCAAGGCGACGCTCGCTGAATACGGCTTCCGCCTGCCTTCCTGCATGGACAACCGGCCGCTGCGCTTCGAGGAATGGGACGCCATGCGCCCGCTCTCGGTCGCTGTCTCGGCAACGCCCGGCGGCTGGGAGATGGAGCAGTCCGGCGGCGTGTTCGCCGAGCAGGTCATCCGACCGACCGGCCTCATCGACCCGCCGGTCGAGGTGCGCCCGGCCAAGACCCAGGTCGACGACGTCGTCGGCGAGATCCGCGAGACGACCAAGGCGGGCTACCGCACGCTGGTCACCGTGCTGACCAAGCGCATGGCCGAGGACCTGACCGAATATCTGCACGAGCAAGGCGTGCGGGTGCGCTATATGCACTCCGATATCGACACGCTGGAGCGTATCGAAATCCTGCGCGACCTGCGCCTCGGCGCCTTCGACGTGCTGGTCGGCATCAACCTTTTGCGCGAAGGCCTCGACATTCCCGAATGCGGCTTCGTCGCCATACTCGACGCCGACAAGGAAGGCTTTTTGCGCTCGGAGACATCGCTGATCCAGACCATCGGCCGCGCCGCCCGCAATGTCGACGGCAAGGTCATCCTCTATGCCGACCAGGTCACTGGCTCGATGGAACGCGCCATGGCCGAGACCAACCGCCGTCGCGAAAAGCAGATGGAGTGGAACGCCGCCAACGGCATCACGCCGGAATCGGTCAAGTCGCGCATCTCGGATATTCTGGATTCGGTCTACGAGAAGGACCATGTCCGCGCCGACATCTCGCAGTTCACCGACAGCGCCGGCGCCATGATGGGCAACAACCTCAAGGCCCATCTGGACGCGCTGGAGAAGCAGATGCGCGACGCCGCCGCCAACCTCGATTTCGAGAAGGCGGCCCGCATTCGCGACGAGATCAAGCGGCTGCGTGAGATGGAGATGTCGATCTCCGACGATCCGCTAGCCAAATACGCCGATATGGAAAGCCCGGTCTCGGGCCGCGAAAAGGGCAAGCACAACAAGGGCGTGGCCAGGCATCGTACATCGGAGGAACAGGAGCGTTTCCGCAAGCTCGACGAAGCGCGCGCCGCCGAAGAGGCAGCCAAGGCTGCCCGGCCCAACCTCTTCCGCAAGCCTGATCTCGACGAGATGGGCGCCGATGGCGCGGTGCCGGTGAAGAAGCCGCTATTCGCCAAACCGTCGATCGACGATATGGGCCCCGGCACCGACATGCCGACGCCGGCCGGCGCGGTGTCGCGCTCGCTGTTCAAGAAGCAGTCGGCGTCCGAAGCACACGGCTCGGATTTCGGCATCCCCGGCGAGCCGACCAAACCGCTGTTCAAGAAAAACTCTCTTGACGAGATGACCGTGCGTCGCACCGAGAAACCAGTCGAGGGAAAAGTGCCGGCGAAGCCACAGCCGATCTCCCCCCTGGCGGGGGCCGGCAGGACAGAGGGGGGCGCGAAGGAACGCGACGACAAACCCGTCCTGCGCCAACGCGCCGGCATCGGTTCTTACGAAGACCCCGGCGACGCCCGCCGCGAAAAGCGCCGGCCCGCGAAGACAGGAAGGCCCGGAAAGTAGTCCATTCGAAATGCCGGCGGGACAGCGCCCCCTCTGTCCTGCCCGTACCCCACAGCAGCTGCGCTGCAGCTGCAGAGGGTGGACCGGACATCACCCCCACGAGTGGAGAGATTGGCAGCTTCAGCGCCCCGCTCGACGCTACCCTCCACTTGCCCAGCGCATGACCTTTGGTGTACTCAGTCCCCACACTCAAACGTCTTGAAAGGAGGGCTGCGTGTTTATCGATCACCATCGTCAGCGTGGCCCGATTTCCGCCCTGCGAGCTTGCTTGCAGGGCTGACCAGGGACGGTCCGGGTTTTTCCCGCTTCGATTTTTTGGTCTGCCCTTCGTGGTGCCGCAACGCCTGTCCTGATGACCGGCGCGCGCACCGTCAAAGTGCACTGAGCCGGACACCGGCAAGACCAGAGAAATCCAAATGGCCCTGATCAGCCTCAAAGCCCTCGGCGTCACCATGAGCGCGCCGCTCTTTTCCAACCTCGACCTCACCATCGGCAGCGGCGACCGGCTCGGCATCGTTGCCGCAAACGGCCGCGGCAAGTCGACCTTGCTCAAATGCCTGTCCGGCGAGATGGAGCCGACCTCCGGCGACATTACCCGCACGCGCGGCTTGCGCGTCGGCCATGTCGAGCAGTCCGTTCCCCCTGCCCTGCTTGGCCGCAGCTTTCATCAGGTAGTGGCTGACGCTTTGCCGCCCGAGCAAGCCGAAAGCGAACTATGGCGTGTCGATGTGGTGCTGGATTCGCTCGACGTTCCTGAGGCGATGCGCGAGCGAGAGATGCAGGCGCTGAGCGGCGGCTGGCAGAGGCTGGCACTGATCGCGCGTGTCTGGGTCACCGATCCCGACATGCTGCTGCTCGACGAGCCGACCAACCATCTCGACCTTGCCCGCATCAGCCAGCTCGAAGCTTGGCTGAACGCGCTACCGCGAGAGGTGCCGGTGGTGATCGCCAGCCACGACCGCGCTTTCCTCGACGCCGCCACCAACCGCACCTTGTTCCTGCGCCCGGACCAGTCGCCGGTGTTTTCCCTTCCCTACTCCCGCGCCAGGCAGGCCCTCGATGAGCTCGATGCCTCGACCGAGCGAAAATTCCAGCGCGACATGAAGGTGGCGCAGCAATTGCGACGCCAGGCCGCCAAGCTCAACAATATCGGGATCAATTCGGGCAGCGACCTGCTCACGGTCAAGACCAAGCAGCTCAAGGAGCGCGCGGAGCGACTTGAGGAAGCGGCAGCCCCGGCGCATCACGAGAAATCGGCGGGGGCGATCCGGCTGGCCAATCGCGGCACGCACGCCAAGGTGCTGATCACGCTCGATGACGCGGCGGTGGAAACGCCCGACGGCACGCTTTTGTTCAGGACCGGCAAGCGCCACATCTGCCAGGGCGACCGCATCGTGCTGCTCGGCCGCAACGGCGTCGGCAAGTCGCGCTTCGTCACCCTGATCCGCAACGCCATCGTCGACCCCGACACGGTTCAGAATGTGAAGGTGACGCCGTCGACCGTGCTCGGCTACAGCGACCAGGCGCTGTCCGGCACCGCCAGCGACGATACGCCACTGGCCATGGTATCGCGCCGTTACGATGTCGGCGAACAGCGCGCCCGCTCGCTGCTCGCCGGCGCCGGCGTCGGCATCGAGATGCAGGAGAGAAAGATCGGCGTCTTGTCCGGCGGGCAGAAGGCGCGGCTGATGATGCTGGCGCTCAGGCTCGCCAACCCCAACTTCTACCTGCTCGACGAGCCGACCAACCATCTCGACATCGACGGCCAGGAAGCACTGGAAACCGAACTCTTGGCGCATCAGGCAAGCTGCGTGCTCGCATCGCACGATCGCTCCTTCATCCGCACTGTCGGCAACCGCTTCTGGCTGATCGAGAAGCGCCGGCTGACCGAAGTCGAGGACCCCGAGGATTTCTTTCGCTCGGTGGCTGATGAAAACCGCTGAGCGACAGGACAAGCCATGCCAATGCGAAACTCTGGTCTGTCATTGACAGGCCGGAGTTTCGTGTCATCTCATGAGACGTTTTCTTGACTTTCGAAACGTATCGTGCGATGGTACGTCGATTGGATCCGGCAGGTGATACGCTCGTTCAGGGACAAGACCAGCGAAGCCGTATCGAACGGCAAGGCTCCAAAGGGTTTCCCCTCGGATCTTGTTCGATCGGCCCAGCGGAAGCTGTTCATGATCGACAATGCCGCGGAACTTGCGGATCTCAGGACGCCTCCTGGCAACAGGCTTGAGCCGCTGAAAGGCAAGCGCGCCGGTCAGCATTCGATCCGCATCAACGATCAGTTTCGCATCTGCTTTCGCTGGGTAGACGGACAAGCCGAGGATGTCGAGATAACCGACTACCATTGAGAGACAGGTTTCAAATGCTGAACATCAACCCGCCTATCCATCCCGGAGAAATTCTCCGCGAAGAATATCTCGCGCCGCTCGGCCTGAAGCCGTATACGTTGGCCAAAAAGCTGCATGTGCCGCGCACGCGCATCGAGCGCCTGGCCAACGAGGCAACACCGGTGACGCCCGACACCGCGCTGCGCCTGGCTAAGTTCTTTGGAACCACGCCACAGTTTTGGATGAACATGCAGGCCAGCTACGACCTCGCCGTCGAGGGAGAGGCCAAGAAGGCCGACCTCGAAACGATCGAGCGCATGGAGGCCGCGGTCTGAAGGAACGACGCCAGAGCAGCCTGTCTCAAGCCATCCGAAAAAGATTCAAGCAACCTGTCGGATCGCCAGAACCTGCCTCGTCCTTGGGGTGCCGACACAATGATGACGGCGCCAACCCAGGGAGAATGCATCATGTCCGTCCTTTCCTCCATCGGCCGCATCGCAACCCGATATGCGGCAGCGCGCGCCCGCCACCGTAGCGAGCGCATCCTGCTTTCGCTGCCGGTCGAACTGCGCAAGGACATCGGCTTTCCGGAACTTTTCGACGCGCAGAACAGCCGCCGCTCAGCCGCCGTCCCGGCCAAGGTCATATGACCGGCCGATCCATGCGTCTATCGCTTGAGTTTGCCGGTCGCCCGACCAGTCCGGGCCCGGCCCACGAGAAAAATTTCACGCCCATGTAGGACCGCCGTCCCCTCGCGCGTCCTATGGTCCGCAAGGCCAAAACAAACGTGAAGAGGAACACGCAATGACCGACCAGACCCCTGTTCAGCCCAAGGCGAAAGTGCTCGGCGGATTGACCCCCTATCTGCAGGTGGACGGCGCCTTCAAGGCTGCCGAATTTTACCAGAAGGCATTCGGCGCCAAGCAGGTCTTTTTCTACCCTGCGGACGAAAAAGGCCGCACCATGCACATCCATCTCCACATCAACGGTTCGACGCTGATGCTCTCTGACGCCTATCCCGAGCACGGCCATCCGCACCAGGCGCCGCAGGGCTACACGCTCCAGCTTCATCTCGGCAGCGACGAGATCGACGGCTGGTGGCAGCGAGCGGTCGATGCAGGCTGCGAGATCGTGACGCCGCTGCAGGTGATGTTCTGGGGCGACCGCTGGGGCCAGGTGCGCGATCCCTTCGGCATCGACTGGGCGATGAACGCACCGGTCAAGTAAGCTCTTTCACCTCGCCTCTTGTGGGGTGAGCAGCCGGTTCGCCGAAGGCGAATTCATCGTGCCAGTGGCACGATGAAAGGCCGGCGAACGCCGGGTCGCTGCGAAGCAGCGGGGACCTGGCAAGTGGATCGGCCACCACCCCGGCCCTTCGCGGGCTCAGGGCGTTCGAAGCTCGAAAAGCCAGGCAATTGGCTTTTCGTCCGCTAGCGCGGACCGCCCCACAAGCGGATAAGGAAGAACCGCCGTCAATCAAGGAGACCCTTAATGTCCTATGTCGATGGTTTCGTGCTTGCCGTGCCAAAGGCAAAACTCGACGACTACAAGAAGCTGGCCAACACCGCCGGCGCCGTCTGGAAGGAACACGGCGCGCTCGCCTATGTCGAGTGCGTCGGCGACGATGTGCCTTATGGCGAGGTCACGTCGTTTCCACGCGCCGTGCAGGCCAAGGACGACGAAGTCGTCATCTTTTCCTGGGTCGTCTACAAATCCAGGCAGGACCGCGACGCGGTCATGGCCAAGGTGATGGCCGATCCACGATTGCAGCCGGATATGTCGACAATGCCGTTCGACGGCAAGCGCATGATCTTCGGCGGCTTCCAGCCCTTCATGGAGCTGTAGCAGCTGGCGCGCGAGTTGGCAGATCGAAAACCTTGGAGATTGGCTTGAATCCCATCGCTTCGTCATCCTATGGCGGAGCAAGGAGCGAAGCGACGCGGCGCAGACCATAGGATCCATGCCGTGACGTTAAGGCGTTGAAACGGTGCAGAATTCTGCTCCGTTGCATCTTTCGATCGAGGTCGCGGCATGGATCCTAGGGTCTTCGCGACGGAGCTTCGCTCCTGCTTTGCCCTAGGATGACGAAGCTGAAGGGCTGATCTGCTGCCCGCGCGGCAAGTCCAGCCTATCCAGCAGCGGCTTCAGCCTGTCGCCGTAGCGCTTCCACAGGTCGACCGAGCCTTGATACATCGGCTGGCGCACCTGCGCGGCGGAAGCCGTACGCACCGGCCGGTCGGTCTGGTGGAACGACAGCACGGCATCGTCCCATGGCAGCCCGAGATAGTCGATCAGCGCCCGGCTCTGGCCGTCCTGGTCGGCGACGAAATCCTCGTAGCGCACATCGTGCACGACGCCGGGCAGCACCTGGTGCCAATGCGCCATGATGTCCGTGTAGAGATTGTGGAAATCGGCGAGTTCGCCCAGATCATAGCCGTACCGGTGGCTGTCGCCGCGGAAATGCACCTTGTAGATCGAAAGGCAGGTTGCCGCCGCATCGCGGGCGCAATGGATGATCCTGGCGTTCGGCATCATCATGTGGATGAAGCCGACAAGCAGGAAGTTGCCCGGCATCTTGTCGGTGACGTGGCGCATGTGCGGATAGCGGGCATGCAGCATGTCGAGATAGGCGCGTCCCGCCTCGGCAAAATCCGTATCGGGCGCATCCGAAACGCCCCAGGGGAAGCCGCCGGGTATGGTCGCCGGGAACTGCCTGCCGACCGCCGTCTTCAGGATGCCGAGCTCGCCGGCGCCGTAGACCTGCGGATGGCTGGCGATGATCTGCTCGACCAGGGTCGTGCCCGAACGGGGCATGCCGACGACGAAGATCGGCGTATCGTCGGAGATCGCGCTGGGCCTGTGCTTCTGGAAGAAATCCTTGTCGAACACCGTTTTCATAGCCTCGAATTCGGCGCGCGTCCTTTCGGCGTCGTAGTCGATGCCCTTGCGGCGGATGGCATTGCCTTCGGCGAAATAATCGAAGGCTCTGTTATAATCCTTCAGATCGTCATTGACCTTGCCGAGGCCGAAGGCAAGCTGCATGCGCGCCAGGCTGCCCGGCAGCGCCTTGGCGTGCTGGGCCTCCATCCCGGTCAGTTCGGCATCGCGCTCCTTCTGACGCTTGACCTGCGTCAGCATCAGCCAGGCGCGCGCCATGCCGGGGTCGACCGCCAGCGCCTGCCGGAACAGGTCGGCCGCCTCGTCAAGCTCGCCCTTTTCCATCAACCCGACGCCCAGCCCGTGCAGCAGTTCGGCGTCCTTCGGACGGATCGACAGCGCCTCGCGGAAGACGGCCAGCGCCTCGTCCAGGCGGCCCGCTTCCTGCAAGGTTTCGGCAAGCCCGATGCGGGCGCGGAAATGGAAGGGATTGCGCGCGACCGTGCCGCGATAGATCTCCTCGGCGCCGTCGAACTGGCCAAGTTGCTTCAGCGACGAGCCGAGATTGTCGCGCGCCGCGAGCTGGTCCGGCCGCAGCGCCACCGCGCCGCGGAAGAAGTCGGCGGCCGCCGCGACACGGCCGAGATCGCGCATCACCGTGCCGAGATTGTTGAGGAAATCCGGATTTTTCGGCTGCAAGCGCACCGATTGCTCCAGGAGACCGAGCCCCTCGGCGCTGCGCCCGGTCTGGTGCAGCAAAAGACCGAGGAAATGCGCAGCCGCCGCATGGTTGACCTTGTGCGTCAGCACTTGCCGATAGAGCGCCTCGGCCTCTTGCCGCCGCCCCGCCTGATGCAGTTGCAGCGCCCTCTGCACATGCTGGTCGAGACTCGACGGCGGCTGTCCGCCCGAGCCGGAGTTGGCGCCTGCACCCGCCGCTCGTCTCTGATCTCTGTTAATGGGAAACCTGCCGTGTTTGTCCGCCTGCCGCGATCTAGGCCATCGGCGCGGCGGGTTCAAGGCTTTGCTTGGTTTCTTGCGCTTGCCATCGGCGCGGACGAGATCAAATCAGCCGGTTGGTCTCGGCCGTCTGCCTGGCGCGCCGAACCGTTCCGTCAGTATCGGCGATCGTCCGCCTTTCCGCCTCGTCGCTCCTGACGGTCAGCCGCGCCGATTTGACGATCATAGGTTTGCCGGTACGCCCGAGGGCGACGGAATATGCGGTGGCCGGCCTGATGGGCGGGCTGATCGCTGGGGTATTGCCTCTTGAGCTTATCGCAGAAACCATGGTTTTTGTCCCTTTTGGAGAAAATAAAACGCAAATTTCGGGAGTGGACCCCAAAATGATTTTTGAGAATTTTTGGAAATATCGTCAAATCATAGCAGAGTTTTTCATATGAACTCAGCAATATTTTTCCTTTGGCTTACTTATTTTTTCAAATCTTCTTGCCCGAAGCCGAAGTCGAAGAGCTGATTGCGGACGACTTCTACCGCGCCCGTCCCTGCCGGAGAATCTCCCTGGCGGAATAACGCATCATGGAGGCGTCCTTGAATTTCGTCATCGAGTTTTACCGATCGCGCGAAGCCGAGGAAGCGACGCTCGACAAGGTGCGCTGGAAGCGCCTACCCTGCGCGCCGCCTGGCAGGGCGCCACCGCGCTCTTCCATACGCTCGCAATGCCGCAAATCCCCGACCCCGTGCGCATCTGCGATGAGCACGGCAGCGAGCTTTACGCCGGGCCAGCCGACGGGGCATACCCATCCGCGTTGTAACCGTCACACGTCCCCGAAATTTGTTTTAGACGGCATCCGCGTTTTCCCAAAGTGCGGAAAAGACGAACACCCGGCCTTTCAGCAGCGGCCCCCGCCAACGATGCGGTAGTCGGCGGCGCGTGCCTCGCAGGCGTTGGGGAAGGTTCGCAACTCGCCGCCCCGCCGGGCGCAGACCGGCGCGTATTCGCGGGTGCAGAAGGTCTGCTCGCCGCCACCCCCGCTGCCACCGTCACGGCAGGGACCGTCGCGCACGATGCGATAACCCGCCCGGTCGGCAAGACAGGCATTGGCGAAGGTCTGGCGGTCGCCACCGCGCCGGGCGCAGACCGGCTCGTACTGCTTGGTGCAGAATTGCGGTCCCGGCCGCGGCGGCCGTGGCCGCGGTCCCGGGCCGTCGTCGACGACCACTGTACAGGCGGCAAGAACAGCCGACAGGAACAGGATGACAAAACCCTGTCGCGAGAAGATTGCCGCAAGAAACCTCATGATCGTCGCTCCCTCAATCCCCGTCCCGCTGCGTGTTGCTCGAAATACGCAGCGGTTCGGGACAATGATATTCACGAAGCAAAGGCCCCAAACCAGTCGCGCTGTTGCGATCCTCCTCATTCCATCGCCGATTGCAACCCTCGTTTGCAGTCTTTCGGCATGAAAACCGGCGCCCGGATCTGTCCTGGCGCCTCGCACCGCCAGCCGTCGCCGCCGCTGGCCCATGCGTGACGGGGCTGTGGCCGATGACCCCTGAAGCAACGAGGCCTATTTGCGGCTCGTCGACGCTCGGATTGGTCGATTCATGCGTCGGGATGCGCCCATCGGGCCGGCCCGCGGCGCTATCTTGCAACCTTCACGTTTCCGTGCGATAAATTCCGTGTTCGGGCATTTGCGACCCGGAGAGCGGAACGTTTTGGACGACCTTTCCCCGATACTGTGAATCTCTGACGGCCCCGTTTTTCGGCGGGGGGTTTGACCATGCGCCAATGCATGACTGCCGAAAGCTACCACCGGGAACTGCCCTCGACGCAAGGTGGCGGGCAGGACCATCAAGACTGAACGGGTGAAGGAGTTTCCCCAATGGCCCAGACCGGCACCGTTAAATTCTTCAACGCGACCAAAGGCTTCGGTTTCATCACGCCCGACGGTGGCGCCAAGGACGTATTCGTCCACATTTCCGCGATCGAGGCCTCGGGCCTGCGCACGCTCGTCGACGGCCAGAAGGTCACCTTCGACGTCGAGCCGGACCGCATGGGCAAGGGCCCCAAGGCCGTCAATCTCCGCGCCGCCTGAGCCATCGGCCAGCCGCACGCCCTTCCTGGCCGTGCGACCGAGGCTCCGAAGCTTGAATGACTTCGGAAGAGGCAAACGAATTTTGAAGGCGCGGCGATTTTCGTCGCGCCCTTTTCATGTCGCAGCGCAGCGAAAATGCCGTCGCCTCAAAGTGGATCCGGTGTCGGGTCAACGACATGCATCATAAAAAACTTGAAGCGCGACGCGCTTCAAGTGCCCGCAAAACTTTCTCTTGCCGATGACGCTAAAATAAAGGACAAATTTCCATTCGGGCATTTGCCGGCCCGAGACTGGAGTTTATGGGATCAAAGGAGCTTCCCATGCCGCAGACCGGCACCGTCAAATTCTTCAACCATGCCAAGGGGTTCGGCTTCATCACACCGGATGATGGCGCGAAGGATGTCTTCGTTCATATTTCGGCCGTGCAGGCGTCGGGTCTTCCCGGTCTTGAGGATGGGCAGAAAGTGACATTCGACACCGAGCCTGACAAGCGCGGCAAGGGTCCCAAGGCCGTCAACCTGTCGATCGGCTGAGCCTGCTCCGGACGGCGGCGGTTCTGGCACGACAGCTTCGCTCCCTGGAGGGTTCGATATTTGATGCCCGTGGCCTCCGGTCAGGCAAAAATTCGTTCAGCCCCCGTTCAGCCACGGTCTCATATTAATCTTTCCTAAAGCCGGACCGCATCCCCGGAATTCGTACGGGCCGGCACGAAGGAGATCGACATGAACCGAATTTTCAAGACAGCCGTGCTGTCCGCCGCAGTGGTCGCCTCAATGCTCGTGGCCTTGCCCGCGGCCAACGCCGATGATTGGCGTCATCACCGCCACCACGGCCATGGCGACGCTGTTGCCGCCGGTGTGCTCGGCCTCGCCGCAGGCGCACTGATCGGCGGCGCGTTGGCCAACCAGCAGCCGCCGCCCCGCGACTACTACGATGACGGCTATTACGATCGCGATGTGCGGATACGCCCGGCGCCGGTCCGCCGCTACTATGCCGAACCGCAAGTGGTCTACGCCGACCGTTATGCCGAACCGTGGACGCGTGGCTGGTACGACTATTGCTCCGACCGGTACCGCACCTTCAACCCCCGCACCGGCACTTTCACCGGCAATGATGGCGAGCAGCATTTCTGCACCGCCAACTGATCAAGGGCTTCCCTGCCCCAACAAGAAGCGCTGACCGCAAGGCCGGCGCTTTTTTGTCACGCCGGCACCGGCTTCGGCGCGACGCGCTTCACGTCAAAAACGGATTGCTCCGCCGCTCCTCGCCGAAACGCCCGCCCGGACCGTGGCCGCAGATGAAGCCGATGTCGTCGCCGAGCGGCAAAAGCTTGTCCTTGATCGAGGCGATGAGTGCCGCATGATCGCCGCCCGGCAGGTCGGTGCGCCCGACCGAGCCGCGAAACAGCACGTCGCCGACATGGGCGAATTTGGCCGCGCGGTTGTAATAGACGACATGGCCGGGCGCGTGGCCGGGGCAATGCAGCACCTCGAAGAGATGCGAGCCGAACGAGACCGTCTCGCCTTCGGTGAGAAACCGGTCGGGCACGCAGTTGCGCACGCCGGCAATGCCATAGCGCCTGCCCTGGTTCTCGAGATTGTCGAGCAACATCCTGTCGGCTTCGTGCGGGCCGATGATCTCGACCCCGAGCGCTTCCTTCAGCTCCATCGCGCCGCCAGCATGGTCGATATGACCATGCGTGATCCAGATCGCACCGGCCGATATCGCATTGTCCTTCAGCGCTGCCAGCACCTTGTCGATATCGCCGCCCGGGTCGACGACGACACCGTGCTTGTCGTCCATGTCGAACAGGATCGTGCAATTCTGCTGGAAGGGCGTGACCGGCACGATGCCGGCATTGAGCTGACCCATGATCGTCCTTTCGATGTTCACGCGGTGATGTAGAGGCGCGAACGAAGGGCGTCCACCGCTGAAAGGCAAACAGCCCAAAAGAAATGGGCGGCCGAAGCCGCCCATTTGGCCAGCCCGAGATCGCAGGCTTACTTCTTCATGGCGCCCATGACCGCGCCGATTATGCCCGTCAGGATCGCGCCGCCGCCGGCGCCGCCGACTATGTTCTGCAAGTTGAGCGCACTGCCGAGGCCGCTGGTCGCCGCCGCGGCTGCGTCAGGAGTGATCGCACCGCCGCCGAGCAGGCTGCCGAGGATCGCCGCTCCGCCGACGCCCCCAATGGCGCCGCCCAGGATCTTGGGAAGCTGCCCCATCGCCGCCGTCTTGATCGCCGCGCCGACCGCCTGACCACCGATGATGCCTGTAATGATCTGAACGATGATCGGAAGAAGCGTATTCATGTCCATCTTACCAGTCCCTCCATAGCTGCCAGCCTCCCGGGCCGACACCATCATGGAGACGCTGAATTCGGCGAAAGTCAAATGCAGAAACGCTGAAATAAAAGGGGCGGCCCGAAAACCGCCCCTGCTTGCGCGAAAAGCTGTGACTTTCGTTATTCTGCGGCGATCGCGTGCTTCGGCTGAACGGCCGCAGAATAGTCATTCATCAGCGTCTTGGCGATCTCGCCGACCTCGAATCGGTACGGCCCGATCTCCGAAACCGGGGTCACCTCCGCTGCCGTTCCAGTCAGGAAGCACTGCTCGAAGCCCTCGAGTTCTTCCGGCATGATTGCGCGCTCCACCACCTCCAGGCTGCGGTCCTTGGCGAGGCCGATGACCGTGCGGCGGGTGATGCCGTCAAGGAAGCAGTCCGGCTTGGGCGTGTGGATCCTGCCCTCCTTGATGAAGAAGATGTTGGCGCCGGTGGCTTCCGCGACCTGGCCGCGCCAGTCGAGCATCATGGCGTCGGCATAGCCTTTGGCCTCGGCGGCATGCTTGGACATGGTGCAGATCATGTAGAGGCCTGCAGCCTTCGATTTGGACGGCGCCGTGCGCGGGTCGGGCCGGCGCCACTCGGCCACGTCGAGACGGATGCCTTTCAGCTTCTGCGCCGGATCGAAGTAGCTCGGCCATTGCCAGATGGCGATGGCGCAATTGATGCGGTTGTTCTGCGCCGAAACGCCCATCTGCTCGCTGCCGCGCCAGGCGATCGGCCTGACATAGGCGTCCTTGAAGCCCTGCTTCTTCAGCAGGGTACTGGAGGCGTCGTTGAGCTCGGCCACCGAATAGGGGATCTTGAAGCCGAGCAACCGCGCCGATTCATGCAGGCGCTCGGTATGCTCGTTGAGCTTGAATATCTCGCCGCCATAGGCGCGCTCGCCCTCGAACACCGCGCTGGCATAGTGCAGGCCGTGGGTCAGCACATGGATCTTGGCCTCGCCCCATTGCACGAACTCGCCATTCATCCAAATGAAGCCGTCCAGTTGATCGAAGGGAACGGATGCCATGGTAACCTCCCGCGGGCGGCAGCCCGCATATCGTTGTTCGTTGCGTGCTCTTGTCGGCTGCGCCATCTGGTTGGGGCGCCTGCCGCTGTCTGGAAAGGTAGGCGGATAATCGTGCTCTGGCAAACTCAGGAAGTTCCGGAAAACCCGGCCTGTCTTGCCTTTTCGTTCGCAATCCGCCCAAAACCTTGTCAAAAATTACCATTGCAGTGAAATTACGTCAATAGTACTGACATAATCTTCCCTGCCCATGGAGAAAAGATGACGGATCGAAGCCGAGCAGCCGGGACACCGATCAGGACCGCGATGTCAGCCGAGGATGGCATTGATTTCGCCCTCATCGAGCTGTTTTTCTTCGCCTATCGCGATTTCACTTCGGATCCCGATCAGATCCTGGCCGACTATGGCTTCGGCCGCGCCCACCACAGGGTACTGCATTTCGTCAACCGCAGGCCGGGCCTGACTGTCGCCGAACTGCTCGATGTCTTGAAGATCACCAAGCAGAGCCTGGCGCGCGTGCTGAAGCAGCTGATCGACACCGATCATGTCGTGCAGCTGCAAGGGCCGCGCGACCGTCGCCAGCGCGAACTGTATCCGACCGCCAAGGGCCGCGCGCTGGCGCTGGCGCTGGCGCGGCCACAGTCGCGCCGCATCCATGCTGCATTGGAAGATTCCGGAGCCGCCGAACGGACCCAGGTGGAACGCTTCCTCGAAGCAATGGTCAATCCGGAACTGAGAGCCCAGATCGACGTTGGGTCCGCAAAAATGTCAGGGAAAAGCCATGGAGAGCACTGAACGCGCTGATCACGCGGCCGCACCGGACGACGATGCGCCGCATCTGCTTGTGGTCGATGACGACACCCGCATCCGCAACCTGCTCAAGCAATATCTGACCGAGAACGGTTTTCGCGTCACCGTCGCCGGCACTTCGGGCGAAGCCCGGCGCAAACTCGCCGGCCTCGACTTCGATCTTCTTGTGCTGGACGTGATGATGCCCGGCGAAAACGGCGTCGATCTGACCAAGGCGCTACGGGCCGAGAAGAACGTGCCGATCCTGATGCTGACGGCGCTGTCGGAGACCGACAGCCGCATCACCGGCCTGGAGGCCGGCGCCGACGATTATCTGCCAAAGCCTTTCGATCCGCGCGAATTGATCCTGCGCATCAACAACATCCTGCGCCGCGGCGGCCCTGCGACCACGCCCAAAGTCGAGCAGCTCGTCTTCGGTCCCTACACATTCCAGATCGCCAGGCGCGAATTGAAGCGTGGCGGCGAGGCGCTGAAGCTGACCGATCGCGAGCAGGAGATCCTGGCGATATTCGCCGCGCGCGCCGGCGAAACCATCCCGCGCCACGAACTGGTCGGCGACGAATCGGATGTCGGCGAGCGCACCATCGACGTCCAGATCAATCGGCTGCGCCGCAAGATCGAGCGCGATCCCTCCAATCCGGTCTGGCTGCAGACGGTCCGCGGTATTGGGTATCGGCTCAGCGTCGAATAGACTACCGCCTTCGGCCTGGCGGCCACGGAGCGAGCGAAAGGTGAATGGCGACCACGGAACTGGAACAGCCGGAATCTGACGGCTTGAGCACGCGCTCCACACGGCTGCTCAAGAGGGTTCCGCGCGTCTGGAACCGGTTCTGGCGCCTCGTTTCGCTCTACATGCCCAAGCGCCTCTACGCGCGCTCGCTGATCATCGTCATCGCACCGATGATCCTGCTGCAATCGGTGGTCGCTTTCGTCTTCATGGAGCGGCATTGGGCGACCGTGACGCAGCGCCTGTCACAGGCGACCGTGCGCGACATCGCCGCCATCATCGACCTGATCGAGACCTATCCGCACGACGCCGACTACGCCAACATGATCCGCATCGCCCAGGACCGCATGCAGTTGAAGGTCGACCTCCTGCCGCCCGACCCGCTGCCGCCGCCCGGGCCAAAGCCGTTCTTCTCCATCCTCGACGACGTTCTCTCCGCCGAGATCACCCGCCAGATCAACCGGCCGTTCTGGATCGATACGGTCGGCAACTCCAACATCATCGAGGTCCGCGTCCAGCTCGAAGGCAAGGTGTTGCGCGTCTTCGTGCGCCGCAGCCAGGCCTATGCTTCGAACACGCACATCTTCCTGATCTGGATGGTCGGCACCTCGCTGGTGCTGCTGATGATCGCCATTCCCTTCCTGCGCAACCAGATCCGGCCGATCCTGACGCTGGCCGAAGCCGCCGAAAGCTTCGGCAAGGGCCGGCCGATGCCGCGTGATTTCCGCCCGCGCGGCGCGGAAGAGGTCCGCCGCGCCGGCTTTGCCTTCATCCAGATGCGCGAGCGCATCGAGCGCCAGATCGAACAGCGCACCGCCATGCTCACCGGCGTCAGCCATGACCTCAGAACCATCCTCACCCGCTTCAAGCTGCAGCTGGCGCTGGCGGGCGGCAAGGCCGAGACCAAGGCCGCGCTCAACCAGGACATCGACGACATGCAGTCGATGCTCGAAGGCTATCTCGCCTTCGCCCGTGGCGAGGCCTCGGAAGACACCGGGCGCTTCGATCTCGAAGCCTATTTCCAGAAGCTGAGCGAGGAAGCTCGGTTGCGCAAATGCAAATTGTCGACGACGCTTTCCGGCGATCCGACCGTGCATGTGCGGCCGAACGCCTTCGCCAGGCTGATGTCGAATGTCATCGGCAACGCCTTCCGCTACGCCAAGACGGTGGAGGTGGCCGCCAATCATGGCCGCGGCTCGCTCGTGGTGACCATCGACGATGACGGTCCGGGCATTCCGGCCGAAAAGCGCGAAGAGGTGTTCAAACCCTTCATGCGGCTCGACGAGGCCCGCAATCTCGATGCCAGCGGCACTGGCCTCGGCCTGTCGATCGCCCGCGACATCGCCCGCAGCCATGGCGGCGACATCACGCTCGACGTCAGCCCGCTCGGCGGCTTGCGCGCCGTGATCAAGGTTCCGGCCTGACAGGGATTCAATCGCAGGAAGCGGAAACCGTTTCCGGACGAGGTCATGCTTGGCCGATTTCATTGGCCCGTCATGAAACCATGCTGAAGAGCGCGCATGAAGCGCGCGACCTCACTTGATTCGAGCCCGCCGTCTCACTTCGATCCCGTGCCCGCCCGGGTGCGCTGGAGCGAAGCGAGGGCCGCAGGCTGGTCGCCGTCCCGGCATCGTACCGAAGCAACCGCCGACCTTTCGAGCAAAGGCCCGCCATGCGCATATTGATGGTCACCGACGCCTGGCGCCCACAGGTCAACGGCGTCGTCCACACGCTGGAGCGGCTCACCGAGACGCTGAAATCGTTCGATGTTGCGGTGGATTTCCTGACGCCCAATATCTTTCACACTTTGCCTTTGCCGACCTATCCCGATATCCGCCTGGCGCTGACCACGCCAGGTCACGTCGCGCGCCTGATCGAGGCCTATAAGGCAGACCACATCCACATCGTCACCGAAGGTCCGCTCGGCATCATGGCGCGGCGCTACTGCCGCAATGCCGGCCGGCCGTTTACCACCAGCTACCACACGCGCTTTCCCGAATATCTCAGCGCCCGGCTGCCGGTGCCGGAAAGCTGGGCCTATCGCTGGCTGCGCGATTTCCACAATTCCGGCCAGGGCACGCTGGTCGCGACGCGGTCGCTGGCGGATGATCTTGCAGCGCGCGGCTTCAACAAGCTGAGACCATGGACGCGCGGCGTCGATACCGATCATTTCCGGCCCGACAAGAGGAAGGATCTCGGCTTCCCCGGCCCGTTGTTCCTCTGTGTCGGCCGCGTCGCCATCGAGAAGAACCTCTCCGCCTTCCTCGATCTCGACCTGCCCGGCAGCAAGGTGATTGTCGGCGAGGGCCCGGAACTGGCGAAGCTCAAGGCGCGCTACCCAGCCGCGCATTTCCTTGGCCACCGCCCCAACGACGAACTGGCCGAAATCTACGCCTCGGCCGACGTCTTCGTCTTTCCGAGCCGCACCGACACTTTCGGCAACGTCATCATCGAAGCGCTGGCCAGCGGCACGCCGGTCGCCGCCTTTCCGGTCACGGGACCGATCGACATCGTCGGCGACGGCTTCGGCGGCGCGGTCTCCAACGACCTGCGCGAAGCCTCGCTCGCCGCCCTCGATGTCGACCGCGCCCAGGCGCGCGAACGCGCCATGCGCTACAGCTGGAAAGCCTGTGCGGAAATGTTTCTCGATACGGTCCAGGAGGCTCTGGGCACGACGCGGAAACTGGCGGCCTGACGCTCCCTCTCGGCTAAAACAGCCGCCCGCCGTCCGGCACCTTGCGCTCGATGGCGCCGAGCACCACGGCGCCCTCCTCGTCGGGAAAGCCGAGCGTCAGCACTTCCGACATGAATGGCCCGATCTGGCGCGGCGGAAAATTGACCACCGCGAACACCTGCCGGCCGATCAGCGTCTCGGGCGTATAATATTTGGTGATCTGCGCCGACGATTTCTTCACCCCGATCTTGGGGCCGAAATCGATCTTGAGCTTGAACGCCGGCTTGCGCGCCTGCGGAAACGGTTCGGCCTCGACGATCGTGCCGGCGCGGATGTCGACACGATCGAAATCGGCGAAACTGATCTCGGGCTTGCGCTCGCTGCTTGAACTCATGTCGAAACCAGTCTGGTCAGGCGTTGCCGAACGTCTCGAACAGCACCCCGGCCAGCGCGTCCTTGGCCGATGTGCCGGACCAGACGACGAACTGGAATGCCTGGAAGTAGCATTCGCAGGCCTCCAGCGCCGACGACAGCAGCACCTCGACCTGCTGGCTCGAAGGCTCGACCCCGCCGGCCAGAAGCAGCGACTGGCGAAACATGATCGCGCCTTCCTGCTCCCACAGGTCGAAATGGCCGAACAGCATCTGTTCGTTGATCAGCGACAACAGCCGCATCACTTCCAGCGCGCGGGCCTCGGGCACCTTGATGTCGAAGGCGCAGGCCAGATGCAGCGCCTCGAAATCTTCCATCCACGAGAAGGAGACGTGATAGTCGGTCCAGCTTCCGGCGACCGAGATCGAGATTTCGTCGTCGCCGGCCCGTTCGAAGGACCAGTCATTGTTGTGGGCCACCTGCTCAATGACATCCACCGGATGGATTTCGCGGGAGAATTCGAGTTCGAGAAGTTCCATGGAATGCTTCCTGTGTTCAGGGGAGCGCCACACGCTCCGCGGGGCACACACGACGAACAATCTGATCTAGAACTCGGACGGCCAGGACTTCTCGACGCAAAGACCCCAGACCGGACCCCACCGCCCGGCGCATGACCCTGCTCCGAATCATGCAACAAATTCAGTCTATTGATCGGGAGTCGCGTGAACAGCCCAATTTTTCGCGCTGCGTCATTCGCATGTGGAAAGGCGCTGTCGCACAGAGTCACGCAATGCCGGTAAGCGATTCACGGCAAAGCGCTTTTCAGGCTGGTGCTTTGTGGAAAAGTTTAACGAATTATTTTTTCGGCCTGGGCTTTGCGGAAGCCGCAGGTGTGGCCTGCCCGGTCAGTTCGGCAAGCCTGGCCTCAAGCGCCTCGATGCGGTCGACAAGGCGAGCATTCTCTTCCCTGGCCTTGGCGGCCATCTCGCGCGCGGCCTCGAATTCCTCGCGCTGCACCACATCCATCGAATTCAGGATACGTTCGGCCTGTCCCTTGAAGGCGGTCTCCACCTCGCGCCGCACGCCCTGCGCGGCGCCCGCGGCATCGGTCATCAGCTTGGCGAATTCGTCGAGAATGCGGTTCGGTCCGGTCGACATGGCAAATCCTCGGTTGCTGAAATTGAGTTAGTAGCGCCGCGCGCCGAATGCAAGAACGTTGAGGGTTGCCGCGCTGTCTGCGTTGCTGTGGCGCATGGCAGTGCCATTCCTGTAAGAAGCTCTCAGACGGCGCCAGAGCTGTACTTGAGGGCGCCAGGTCGCCTATTGTGTTCTCGTCTCGTATTGCCTCAAACACACTTCAGTCAGGGTCACCAATGGCAACCCCTCCGCGCCGACCGACCAATCCGATGGCAGCCGCCGAAGCTGCCTTCAAACCGGTGAAGAAGCCGGCACCGCCAATTCGCGAAGCTTCGACCGCGCCGGATGTCCGCGAGCTTGTTTCGATCCGGATCGACCGGGCCGTGCTCGACCACTTCCAGGAAGATGGCCCCGGCTGGCAGGACAGGATCAACGACGCGTTGCGGCAGTTGGTGGCCGCCAAGCCAAGGGATTGAGCTCACCGCCCGCACGGCGCGATGGGCCTGCAAGCGGTGATCCGATCCGATCTTTGACGCCGACTACCTTGCCTTGACCCCGCCAAAACCCTGCCGCATGGTCCGCGCCAAACGCAACCGAGAGCTCCCCGTTGAACGAATATTTCCTGCTGCCGCTGGCCTCGTTGCCCTTTCCCAACATCGACCCGGTGCTGATTCAGATCGGACCGCTGGCGGTGCACTGGTACGGCGTCGGCTACATCGTCGGCATCCTGTTCGCCTGGTGGTACGCCAAGCGGCTCGCCGCCAATCCGAAACTCTGGGCCGACGGCATCCTGCCGATGAAGCCGGAGGACCTCGATGATTTCATCATCTGGGCGGCCATCGGCGTCGTGCTGGGCGGGCGCACCGGCTACGTGCTGTTCTATGACCTGCCGCGCTATATCGCGCACCCGCTCGACATCTTCGCCGTCTGGCAGGGCGGCATGTCGTTCCATGGCGGCCTGCTCGGCGTCATCCTCGCCATGACGCTGTTTTCGATCAAGCGCGGCATCCGCACCTGGTCGCTATTCGACGTCGTGGCCGCCGGCGTGCCGGTCGGTCTTGGCCTCGTGCGCGTCGCCAACTTCATCAACTCCGAACTCTGGGGCCGGCCAACCGACATGCCGTGGGCGATCGAGTTTCCCAATGGCGGGCCGTTTACCCGCCATCCGAGCCAGCTTTACGAGGCCCTGCTTGAAGGCCTGGTGCTCTTTCTCGTGCTGCGCTTCCTCACCCATTCGCGCCTCAAGCTGAAGACGCCGCGCTTCGTCGGAGGTGCCTTCATCTGCGGCTATGGCCTGTCGCGCATAGCAGTCGAATTCTTCCGCGAGCCCGACCAGCAGCTCGGCTATCTCCTCGGCACCAACTGGCTCACCATGGGCATGATCCTGTCCTCGCCGATGGTGCTGGCCGGCATTTGGGCGATGACGACAGCCAAGCCGGTGCCGCAGTCACGGCCGCAGGCGACATGACGCGGCTGAAGACACGCATCGTCGATCTGATCGAGGCGACGGGGCCGATCCCCGTCAACGAATACATGGCATTGTGCCTGTTCGATCCCGAGGCGGGCTACTACACCACGCGCGAACCGTTCGGCGCCGCCGGCGATTTCGTCACCGCGCCGGAGATCAGCCAGATGTTCGGCGAGCTCGTCGCCGTCTGGCTCTACCAGGCCTGGCTGGCGGTCGGCCGGCCGACGCCGGTCACCATCGGCGAGATCGGCCCCGGCCGCGGCACGCTGATGAAGGACATGCTTCGCACCCTGTCGCGGCTCGAACCGGCACTGGCCAACGACGCTGCCTTCGCCATGATCGAGACCAGCCCGCGCCTGACCGAAGTGCAGAAACAGACGCTCGGCGCCACACCGTTCTCGATTCGCTGGCACGAGACCATCGATACGCTGCCGCCACAGCCGCTCTTCATCGTCGGCAACGAATTGTTCGACGCCATCCCCGTCCGCCAGTTCGTCCGCGCCGGCACCGGCTGGCGCGAGCGCGTGGTCGGCCTCGACGCCACGAACAATCTTTCCTTCTTCGCCGGCGCCGGCTCGCTCGACCCGACGCTGCTGCCCGCCGATGCCGGCGAAGCACCGCAAGGCGCGATCGTCGAGATAGCTCCTGCCCGCATCGCCCTGATGGCGGCCATAGCCGAGCGCATAGCCGCTCAAGGCGGCTCCGGCCTGTTTGCCGACTATGGCTATCTGCGGCCGGGTGTCGGCGACACGTTGCAGGCCGTGCGCCGTCATGATCACGAAGATGTGCTGGCCAATCCCGGGCAAGCCGACCTCACCTCCCATGTCGATTTCGCCGCCCTTGCCGGGGTGGTGCGCGCGCATGGTCTGGACGCCCATCTGTCGACGCAGGGTGATTTCCTGCTCGGCCTGGGCATTCTGGAGCGTGCCGGCCGGCTTGGCGCCGATGCCAGCCAGACGGCACGCGACAAGATCGCCGGAGACGTCGAACGCCTCGCCGGGCCGCAGGCCATGGGCGACCTGTTCAAGGTGCTTGCCATAGTGCCGCGCGGCGTTGCCGTTCGCCCCTTTGCCCAAGCTCCGAGCTCGGATTGACAAAGGCGTGACGACGGCCAGTCCGGTTGTGCCGGTACATTTTCATGGCCGGCAACCCCTATAGGAATTTTTTCTTGACGGGGTGAAGGCAACTATGGTAGACATTTGGTTATGGTGCTGAGTTGCGCCAGGGACCCGCCGCACAGGCGGGTTTTTCCGTTCAATTGCTCCCTCAACCGCGCAGCGGCGAAGGAACCGTTACCCCGGATTCGTTGCGTTGCCCCTTCGCCACGCCGGATTGACTTTTCACCGTCACCCCTCCCAATCTCCCGTCCGGTAAAAGAGCGGCTGAACGCCGGCCGTCTCGCTTTCCGACTTTTTCTTGACGAAACCGCCCACACGGACAACAACGCCCACATGCTGAATCAGACTAAACCGGATCCCGTGCGGTCGCCGCTGCTGGACCTGGCGCAGGCACAAGGCATCCGCCACGGTTATTTCACCCGCATAGGCGGGGTCTCGACCGGCATCTATCGGGGCCTCAACATCGGCACCGGCTCGGATGACGACCAGGCGCTGGTCGCCGAGAACCGCCGCCGTGTCGCCGCCTGGATGGGCGTGCCGGCGGACCATCTCCTGACCGCCTGGCAAATCCATTCGCCTGATGTCGTCATCGCCAGGGAACCCTTTGCCGGTGAACGCCCCAAGGCCGACGCCATCGTCACCGACCGGCCGGGCATCGCCATCGGCGCCTCGACCGCCGATTGCGGCCCTGTGCTGTTCGCGGATGCCGGGGCGCGCATCATCGGCGCGGCGCATGCCGGCTGGAAAGGCGCCTTCACGGGGGTGCTCGAGAACACCATTGCCGCCATGGAAAGTCTCGGCGCTCGCCGTGAAAACATCGTCGCCGTGCTCGGCCCTTCGATCGGCCCGGAAAACTACGAGGTCGGGCCCGAATTCGTCGCCCGCTTCGTCGAGGCCGATGGCGAAAATGACAGGTATTTCGCGCCTTCGGCGAATCCCGGTCATTCGATGTTCGACCTCAACCGCTACACGGTGGACCGGCTCGACAGGGCGGGTGTGACCGCGCAGGGTCTCGGCCGCTGCACCTATGCCGAGGAAGATCTGTTTTACTCCTACCGGCGCACGACGCACCGCAAGGAACCCGATTACGGCCGGCAGGTATCGGCAATCGTTTTGGAGAGTGAATGATGGCGCTGCATTTTGAACGATCCGAATTCGACGCGCGCCGCGATCGGCTGGTGATCGAGATGGCCGAGAAGAAGCTCGACGCCATCCTGCTCTTCGCGCAGGAAAGCATGTATTGGCTGACCGGCTACGACACGTTCGGTTTCTGCTTCTTCCAGTGCCTGGTGGTGAAAGCCGACGGGTCCATGGTGTTGCTGACCCGCTCGGCCGACCTGCGTCAGGCGCGCCACACCTCGATCATCGACAACATCGTGCTGTGGACCGATCGCGATGGCGCCAATCCGGCGGTCGACCTGCGCAATCTGCTGAACGAGCTCGACCTGCTCGGCGCCCGCATCGGGGTCGAATACGACACTCATGGGCTGACCGCCTATAATGGCCGCCGCCTCGACGAGCAGCTGCAGACCTTCGGCCAGATCGCCGATGCGTCCGGCATCGTCGGTCGGCTGCGCCTGTTCAAGAGCCCGGCCGAGATCGCCAAGGCCGAGAAGGCGGCGAACCTGGCCGACGACGCGCTGGATGCGGCCTTGCCGCTGATCAAGCAGGGCGGTGACGAGGCACTGATCCTTGCCGCCATGCAAGGCGCGATCTTTGCCGGCGGCGGCGACTATCCGGCCAACGAATTCATCATCGGCTCCGGCGTCGACGCACTGCTGTGCCGCTACAAGGCCGGCCGCCGCAAGCTCACCAAGAACGACCAGTTGACGCTCGAATGGGCGGGGGTGTTTCATCACTATCATGCGCCGATGATGCGCACGGTGCTGACCGGCAAGGCCTCGAAGCGCCATCAGGACTTGTTCGACGCGGCCCGTGCCGCGCTGCTGGCGGTCGAGAAGGCGATGACGCCGGGCAACAGTTTCGGCGACGTGTTCGACGCGCATGCCCGTGTCATGGAGGCACGTGGACTGACCAAGCATCGGCTGAATGCCTGCGGCTACTCGGTCGGCGCCCGCTTCACCCCGTCCTGGATGGACATGCCGATGTTCTACCAGGGCAATCCCGAGCCGATCGCGCCGAACATGACGCTGTTCGCCCACATGATCATCATGGATTCCGAAACCGAGACGGCGATGACGCTTGGCCGCACCTATCTCACGACCGAATCACAGCCGAAGCCGCTTTCCCGCCATGATCTCGACTTGATCGTACAGTGAATCCACGATGGGAGGCGTTCTTCGCCAAGGAGTTAGAAGGCAAATGAGACGATCGCAGCTGACGACCGTGTCATTGCTCGTGGTCTTGGCGCTCGCCGCCTGCACCAACGCAAAAGACGTCCTCGAACCCTCCGCCATCACCCCGCCCACGGCCGCGGCGCCGGCCACGCCGGCAACCCAGGGCGGCGGCACCGCCACCCCGGCGCCCGCTGGCCCCGCCACGACCACGGCGGGCGCTCCTGCAACGACCACGACGTCAGCCACGCCGGCCCAGACCGCGGCAGTCCTTGCCAGGACGCGCCTGCAGATCGCGCCGATCGTCGGCGCTTCGGTGGAAGCGGCGACGCCGCTGACGGCGGAGTTGCAGACGCGCGCCAGGCAGCGCGGCATCACGCTGGCCGGCAGCGCCGACCAGACCGCGACCCATGTGCTCAAAGGCTATTTCTCGGTGATCTCCGAAGGCAAGGACACCACCGTCATCTATGTGTGGGACGTCTACGATCCCTCGGGCAACCGCCTGCATCGCATCAACGGCCAGCAGAAGGCGGCTTCGGCCAATTCCGGCGCCAGCGGGGGCGGCGACAGCTGGAAAGCGGTGGCGCCAGCCACCATGCAGGCAATCGCCGACCAGACCATCGACCAGTTCGCGGTATGGCTCGGCGGCAAGGCGGGCTAGACCATCGGACCCGAATGGAAAGGGGCCGCGGGGAAATCCGATGCTCGAACAAGAGGAAGGAGCAGCGGCGCCGGGTCCGTTGCCCGGTGTTGCCCATACGCGATGGCGCGAACATTTCCCAGGATTAGCCGGCGGATTTCCAATCACGGTGCTTGCAATAGCCGCGCGGGCCGCTAAAAGCCCGGTTAAAGGGCGTAGGCGAGTCTGTTGGGGCTCTCCATCCTCCACCAGGAACGGTGCATGAAACTCTTCGCGGGCAATTCCAACAGGGTGCTGGCCGAGGCGGTCGCCCGCTATCTCAACATCCCGCTGGGCAAAGCCAGTGTCAGGCGCTTCGCCGACCAGGAAATCTTCGTCGAGATCCAGGAAAACGTGCGCGGCGAGGATGTCTTCATCCTGCAGTCGACTTCCTTTCCGACCAACGATCACCTGATGGAACTGCTCATCATGATCGATGCCTTCATGCGCTCGTCGGCCAAGCGCATTACGGCGGTGATCCCCTATTTCGGCTATGCCAGGCAGGACCGCCGCGCCTCCGGCCGCACGCCGATCTCGGCCAAGCTGGTCGCCAACATGATCACCCGCGCCGGGGTCGACCGCGTGCTCACGCTCGACCTCCACGCCGGCCAGATCCAGGGCTTCTTCGATATTCCGACCGACAATCTGTTCTCGGTGCCGGTCATGGCCCGCGACGTGAAGGCGAAATACAAGCAGCTCGGCAACGTCGTCGTCGTGTCGCCCGACATTGGTGGCGTGGTGCGTGCACGCGCGCTGGCCAAGCGCTTCGACGCACAGCTCGCCATCGTCGACAAACGCCGCGAGCGTCCCGGCGAATCGGAGGTCATGAACATCATCGGCGCGGTCGCCGGCAAGGACTGCCTGCTGATCGACGACATCGTCGATTCCGGCGGCACGCTGTGCAACGCCGCCGATGCGCTGCTGGCCAACGGCGCCACCAGCGTCACCGCCTATATCACTCATGGTGTGCTGTCGGGCGGCGCGGTCGCCCGCATCAGCGGCTCCAAGCTGCAGGAACTGGTGATCACCGATTCCATCCAGCCGACCCAGGGCGTGCTCGACGCCCCCAATATCCGCGTCATCTCGATCGCCGACCTGATGGGCGAAGCCATCTCGCGCACGGCAACCGAGGAATCGGTGTCGAGCCTGTTCGACTAATTGTCGATCCCGGCGGGCGCGTAGCGCAGCAAAACAGATTACAACGTGCAATCAGTGCTCCTGCAAATGGACCTTAGACCGAGGGTTGCTGCATCAGCTTGATGCCATCGGCGCTGCCTCAAGCGGCGATCGGACCGCCTATGCGCCGCGGGTTTTCGCCGGCATCTCGCGCGCCTCGCATATAGCCGCGCGGCGAGGCACCCAGCATGCGCTTGAACATGGTGATGAAGGCCGGCACGCTGTCATATCCGAGATCGAGCGCCACCCGAGTGATCGGCTCGCCATCGGCGAGCCTCGGCAGCGCCGCGAACAGGCATGCTTGCTGGCGCCATGTCGATAGCGACAGTCCGGTCTGGCGATGAAAGGCGCGCGTGAAGGAGCGTCGGCTCATGCCGGCGGCGTCCGCCCACTCGTCGATCGTCGCGCGCGGCGACGGTGCCGCCACGAAACGCCGGCACAGCGCCGCCAGCCTGGGATCGGACGGGAACGGCAGGCCAAGCGGCCGCTCAGGCAAGGTCGGGATTTCGTGCAGCAGGAGATTCATGATCAGCCCGCCGCGCCCTTCCAGCACGCCGCCTTGCGGCAGTTTCTCCGATTCCACGATCAGGCTGTGCATCAGGTCGGTGACGCCGACGACGCGCAGGCCTTCCGGCAGTCCGGGGATCGCTCCCGGCATGACATAGACCGAGCGCATCGAGACATCGCCCAGCATCTCGACGGAATGCTCGGTTCCCGCCGGAATCCACATGGCGTGATCGGGCGGGACCATCCAGCGCCCGTGCCGCGTCGTCACCAGCACGACACCGACCAGCGCATGCAGCAACTGGCTGCGGCTGTGGCGGTGCCGCGGCACATGGTAGCCGTCGGGATATTCGGTCGGCAACGCCACCGCCGGCCCGGCCACTTGCTCCAGCCATAGCCAGCGTCGCTCGTGCAACTGCTCGAGGTCGGCACTACCAGCGTGAAAAATTTCCCTGCCATGCGGCATAAGCTATGGCCCACTTGCGAAACTATTGGACCAAACCACGAAAGAAGTCGTCCCGCAAGCAGCCTATAAGCCATCCGTTCCCAAGGCGGCGCAGGAGCGTCCGCCAGCTTGCCCGCGGGTATGCCCGCCAAAAAGACTACGGAGCCTACCTTGACCGATACGACAGCCGTCGCCCCTCCCGCGACCGCCAGCCATGCTTCAGCCCAGGCGACGGCCTTCACCGTCATCCTGGCGGTGAGTTTTTGCCATTGCATCAACGACATCATGCAGTCGCTGCTATCGGCCATCTATCCCCTGTTGAAGGAGAATTACGGCCTCGATTTCTGGCAGATCGGCCTTCTCACCTTCACCTTCCAGGTGACCGCGTCGCTGCTGCAGCCGGTGATCGGCATGATCACCGACAAGCGGCCAATGCCCTATTCCCTGCCCTACGGCATGGCCTCCTCGCTGATCGGCCTGATCGTGCTTGCCTATGCCGGCCACTACACGCTGCTCCTGATCGGCGCTTCGCTGATCGGCATCGGCTCGGCGATCTTCCATCCGGAATCCTCGCGCATCGCCCGCTTCGCCTCAGGCGGCCGCTTCGGCCTGGCACAGTCGCTGTTCCAGGTCGGCGGTAATTTCGGCCAGTCCATGGGACCGCTGCTGGCGGCGTTCATCGTCGTTCCCTTCGGCCAGACCAGCATTTCATGGTTCGCCGTCGGGTCGCTGATCGGCATCGTCGTGTTGTGGCAGGTCGGCGGCTGGTACAGCCGCTTGCGCGCCACGCAGGCGAACCGCAAGACGTCCAGTTTCGTCTCGCCCTTCCCGCGCCGCAAGGTGATGGGCGCGCTGGCGGTGCTGACGCTGCTGGTGCTGACCAAAAACGCCTACATCGCCAGCCTCTCCAGCTACTACACCTTCTACGCCATCCATAAGTTCGACGTCTCGGTGCAGATGTCGCAGGTCATGCTGTTCCTCTTCCTCGGCGCCTCGGCGCTGGGCATCCTGCTCGGCGGTCCCTTCGGCGACCGCTACGGACAGAAGGCGATGATCTGGTTTTCCATCGTCGGCGTGCTGCCCTTCACGCTGGCGCTGCCCTACGCCAACATGGAATGGACGATGGTGCTGACGGTGCTGATCGGCCTGATCCTGTCGTCGGCCTTCTCCAACATCGTCGTCTTCGCGCAGGAACTGGTGCCGGGCCGCGTCGGCATGATCGCCGGCATCTTCTTCGGCTTCGCTTTCGGCGTCGGCGGCATCGCGGCAGCCGTGCTCGGCATCGTGGCCGACATGAAGGGCATCGACTTCGTCTTCCAGATCTGCTCGTATTTGCCGTTCCTGGGCCTGCTGACGGTGTTCCTGCCCAACATGAAGGAAGCGCGGAAGGCCTAGCCTGGGAAAGCGCCTCGACACGTGCGAGCGCGTCGAGGCCTCAGTGCAGGCCGAATTCGCGCAGCAACTCTTCACGGTGGCGCACGAAGCGGCTTTCGCTGCGATCACGGGGGCGCGGCAGGTCGACGGTGATCAGCCGCGCCGCGCCGCCTTTCTCCTTGGGCAGGATCAGCACCCTGTCGGCGAGATAGATCGCCTCCTCCAGATCGTGGGTGACCATGACCATGGTGACGTTTTCCTCACTCCAGATACGCGCCAGTTCCTCCTGCATGGAGATCTTGGTCATGGCGTCGAGGGCGCCGAGCGGCTCGTCGAGCAGCAATATCTCGGGCTGCACCGTCAGCGCCCGGGCGATGCCGACGCGTTGCGCCATGCCGCCCGAAAGCTGCCGCGGGTAGGCATCGCTGAACTCGGCAAGACCGACCAACGCTATGTAGAAGCGCGCCCTCTGCTCGGCCTGCGCCTTGGGCACGCCGCGAACTTCGAGGCCGAATGCGACATTGCCAAGCACGCTCAGCCAGGGCAGCAGGCGCGGTTCCTGGAAGATCACCGCCCGCTCCGCGCCGACGCCTTTTATTTGCTTGCCGTCGATCGCTACGGCGCCCTCGTCGGCGGTCTCCAACCCGGCAAGGATGCGCAGCAATGTCGTCTTGCCCGATCCGCTGGCGCCGACAATGACCAGGCACTCGCCGGAGCGGATGTCGAGATTGAGCGAACGCAGCACGGCGAGCGAGCGCCCGCCGAGCGCAAAGGACTTCGACAGGTCGCGGATCGTGACCTCGCCGCGTGCTGTGGCCATGCTGGGAGTCCCCTTGCTCAATTGGTCTTGCTTTCGCCTGGCCGGTAGAGGATGTCGGCAGCCTTGAGCTTGCCTTTCGGCAGGCGGCCGTCGCGCTCGAGCACAGCCACCCAGAAGTCGATGTCGCGGTCGGTCGCCACCGCCTTCTCGCGCAGACCGAAACCCGTCCAGTAGCGCGCCAGTTCGCCGTTCTCGCCGCGTTTGTCGAGGATTTCGGCCAGCACCTTGCGTGCCTCGTCGGGGTTCTGTCGCGACCAGTCGGCCGCACGCGCGGACTGCTCGACGAAGTTCTTGGCGGCGTCGCGATTGGCGACGATGAAATCCCGCCGCAGCACGACGAAGCCGCCCGCGATCTCGCCCAGCACGTCGGCGTCGTTGAACACGCCGCGCACACCGCCATTGGCCACCAGGGCACCGGCGAAAGTCGCCTGCCAGTAGCCGAGCCCGGCGACATCGACCTGATGCGAGCGCAGCGTCTGCTCGAGTTGCGGCCCCGGCACCACGACGAGCTTCGCCGCGTCCGGCGGCAGGCCGACGCTGTGCAGCGCCTCACGCACCGCGTAGTCGAGATGGGCGCCGAGCGTGTTGACCGAAATCGTCTTGCCGGCGATGTCCGCGATCGACCTGATCGGGCTGTCCTCCAGCACATAGAAGACGCTTTTGACCTGGCTGTTGATGCCGTTGCTCGGATAGGCGGCGACGAAGTCGTTGCCGCCGGCGATCGAGTTGATCACGGCCGGCGTGGCGGCCGAACCCAGGTCGACGCTGCCGGAGGCGAGCGCGAACAGCGATTCCGGGCCGCCGCCCGCATAGCCGACATTCTCGAGCTCGATGCCGAGGCCCTTGAAGTAGCCGAGTTGGTCGGCGAGCTCATGCGGAGAGATGCCACCGCGGCTGGCGAGATAGCGTATCTTGACGGAAGCGGCCTGCGACCGCGCGATCGACGGTAGCCCGACGATGATGCCGGCGGCAAGAGGAGCGCGCAGAAGCAGGGAGCGGCGTGTGATGGTCATGATCCGGCCTTTCACTTTTCAAAAATGACGATGATGGGGGCGGCTGTTCAGCCGGCGGAACTGCTCCAGCGGCAAAGCCGCCGCTGCAGGCTGACCAGCACCTGGTTCGCGATCAGGCCGAGCGCGGCCAGGATCACGATCGACGCGAACATCAGCGGGATCTGGAAATTGTACTGCGCGTTCATCACCTGGAAGCCGATGCCTTTGTTGGCGCCGATCATTTCCGAGGCGATCAGCAACAGCAGCGCGGTGGTCGCGCCGAGCCTCAACCCGACGAAGATCGAAGGCACGGCGCCTGGTAGCACGACGCGCCGGAATATGGTCAGCCGCCGGGCGCCGTAGACGCGCGCCATTTCGAGCAGCTTCGGATCGACCTCCTTGACGCCGCTGATCGTGTTGAGCAGCAGCGGAAACAGCGTCGCCCAGAAGATGACGAACACTTTGGAGGCTTCGCCTAGCCCCAGAAGCAGGATGAAGACGGGATAGAGCGCCAGGGCCGAGGTCTGCCGGAACAGTTGCAGGATCGGATCGAGCGCCGTCTCGACGCTGCGGACCTGACCCATGACGAGGCCGAGCGGGATGGCGACTGTAGCCGCCGCGGCGAAGGCGAGGCCGGCGCGCTGCAGGCTGATGGCGATGTCGCCGAGCAGGCTGCCCCCGGCGAGGCCCTTCCAGAGCGCTACGACGATCATGTCGATCGGCGGCAACACCGCGGCATTGACCCAGCCGCCGCTCGCCGCTGCCTGCCAGAACGCCAGGAAACCCAGAAGCACGCCATAGCGCGACAGCAGACGCGCCAGGGTTCGGCCAGCCAGGCTCAGAATATCGGCACCGAGCCCGTTGCCGTTTTCATGCGCGCCGATGCCGGTCGGCCGTTCAATGTGCTGCAAAGTCATCGTCATGCCTTTCGCTTCAACGCATCATTCGGCGGCGAGCACGGTCGAACGGGCAACCGTCCAGGGGTTCTGCGGCCGCTTGAGGCCAAGATTCTCGCGCAGCGTCCTGCCCTCGTAAGCGGTACGAAACAGGCCGCGCCGCTGTAATTCGGGGACCACCAGGTCGACGAAATCGTCTAGCGCGCCGGGCAGCCATGGCGGCAGGATGTTGAACCCGTCGGCGGCTTCGTTGCTGAACCATTCCTCCAGTTGGTCGGCGACCTGAATGGCGCTGCCGATCACGGTGTAGTGGCCTCGTGCGGTCGCGACCCATTGATAGAGCTGGCGGATGGAGAAGTTGTGCTCGTCTGCGATCTGGCGGATCAGCGCCTGGCGGCTTTTCATGCCTTCGGTTTCGCGGCTCGGCGGCAGCGGTCCGTCGAGCGGATAGCCCCTGAGATCGAGCGTTTGTCCGGCAAGCCCGTTGAGCAGTGCGACGCCGTCCTCGGGCAGGATCAGGTCGTTCAATTGCTGATACTTGGCTCGCGCCTCTTCTTCGGTGCGGCCGACAAAGGGCGCCACGCCCGGCATGATCAGCACCTGTTCGGGATCACGGCCGGCTAGCGCCACGCGGGCCTTGATGTCGCGATAGAATTCCTGCGCAGAAGCAAGGTTCTGATGCGCGGTGAAGATGACCTCGGCCGAGGCTGCCGCGAGCTTGCGCCCATCCTCGGACTGGCCCGCCTGCACGACCACGGGGTGGCCCTGCACCGGACGCGGCACGTTGAGCGGCCCTTTGACACTGAAATGCTCACCCTTGTGGTCGATGTCGTGAAGCTTGTCTTTGTCGTAGAAGCGGCCCGTTTTCTTGTCGCGGATAAAGGCGTCGTCCTCCCAGCTGTCCCACAGCGCCTTCACCGTCTCGACATGCTCATGCGCTCGTGCGTAGCGCTCGGCATGGTTGGGCTGGATGTCGCGGTTGAAGTTGCGCGCCGTGTCGTCGCCCGCCGAGGTGACGACGTTCCAGCCGGCCCGGCCATTCGACAAGAGGTCGAGCGAGGCGAATTTGCGGGCAAGCGTGTAGGGCTCCTCATAGGTGGTCGAGGCCGTGGCGATGAATCCGAGATGCGTCGTCAGCGGCGCCAGCGCCGCAAACAACGTCACCGGTTCGAAACCCGCGATCTTGGCGTTGCCGCCTTCGCGGGCGCCAAGCCCGACCGTCAGGTTGTCGGCGAGGAAATAGGCATCGAACAGGCCCCGTTCGGCGGTCAGCGCGAGCTGCTTGTGAAACTCGAAATTGGTCGCGCCGTCGGCCGGAGCGTCGGGGTGGCGCCAGGCGGCGACATGCTGGCCGCCACCGGGTAGAAAGGCGCCGAGCTTGATCTGTCTTGATTTGATGGTCATGGCTGGGTCCCTCTGTTCGAAAACCATTGGAGTTCAGGCGGCGAGGCCGACGCTGCGTGCCGTCCCGACGACGCGGGAAACCTCGGCAACCGCCTGCCGGGCGCGGGCATGGATGGCCTCCGACACCAGGACGCCGTCGGCGAAATCCTTGTCCGATGCGTAGATCGCGGTCGGCACGGTCAGCGCCTCGAAAAAACCGAACAGCGGCCGCAGCTGATGTTCGACGATCAGCGAGTGGCGTTCGCCGCCGCCCGTCGCGGCAAGGATGACCGGTTTCCCGCGCAACGACGACGGATCGAGCAGATCGAACAAATGCTTGAAGAGCCCGGTATAGCTGCCTTTGAAGGTCGGCGACCCCGCGACCAGCACATCGGCGCCGACCAGCTGTTCGATGATGGCGCGGGCCGCAGGATCGAGATCGCCGAGGTGCCGTGCCGCCGGCAGCGACGGACCGAGATTTTCAATATCGTATATAGCCGAGGTCGCCCCGATGCGGTTCGCCGTCTCGCCGGCGATATGGCTGATAAAGGCCTTGGTCTTCGATGGGCGGGTCAGGTTACCGGATATTCCCACCACCAGCTTGTTCGTCATCGGGCTCTCCTCGCGGTCCTTATTCATTAAGACTACCGATTTTGTAGAATTAAATGAGCGAGAAGATTTCAAAACTGGCGCAATCGGGAGATTGAGTTTGCGCCGCAGCGCCCTTCAGTGGTTCGGCAGATGCGCGGTTCCGGCTAAGGGGTGTCGCCATTCTCGGACGCCAGGCCGACCAGCGACAGGTCCAGGTCGACCTCGCCGCCGCCGGCCGCAAGCTGCCCGTCCACTGCAACGGCCCGAATGAGACCCCGACCGAACGCTCGGGCATGACGCTGGCTGAACTCGATGCCCTGAACCGAGAGATCCAGGCGCTGTCCGCGGCGTTGACGAGCGATCGTCAGCCACACCTGCGCCTGGCAGCCGTTCCGACCGATGGATTGTCCGGGGCGCCAGGATCAAATCGACGGCCCGCCGTGCGGGTCGGCGGGACCTGAGCCAAGCCTGATCAGGCGGATTTCAGCACAGTGAATGGGCGTTTGACAGTCCGCTTTGCCTGGAAACTCCCGGCCGGAGCGGGCCGGCCGACATGAAAGCCCTGGACCTTGTCAATGCCGAATTCGCGCATGAGAGCCATCTGCTCGTCCGTTTCCACCCCTTCGACCAGAATTTTGTGGCCACGGTTTCGGACCAGCGCGACGATGTCCTGGAGCATTGCCTTGCCGTTCGGGGTGGCGCAGTCATGAAGGAAGGAGCGGTCGATCTTCACCGTATCGAAATCGATCAGCCGAAGCCATGAGAGGCCCGCGAAGCCGGTGCCGAAATCATCAAGCCAGATCTTGATCCCCAGCAGCTTCAGGTCGCTGATGCAGCGAAGAATGTCCGAATGCATCTCCATCTCCAGCCCCTCGGTGATCTCGAAGGCCAGCCTGTTGCCGGTTACGCCGGTCTCGCCCAGGATGGTTGCGACCGACGCCGCGAAGCCGGGCGTCTTGAGCTGGATCGGAGAGACGTTGACGCTGACCACGCGCACATGATCGTGCGCCAGGAGCTCGGCGCACACAGTCCTGATGGCCCAGCGCCCGAGTTCCAGGATGGCGCCGGTTCGCTCCGCTACGGGGATGAACAGGCTCGGCGGAACCGATGTGCCGTCCAGCATTTTGAGGCGCATCAGGGCCTCCACCGCTTCAACCCGGTCCGTCGCGACATCCTGGATCGGTTGATAGACCAGTGAAACGAGAGCCTGGCCGATCGCGATCTTCAGCAAAGCCGCAATGTTCTCGCTCTCGTCGCTGCTCTGGGGATCGGTTGGATCGAACAGCCGGGCACAGTTTCGACCGCCTGCCTTTGCCAGATAGAGTGCGCGGTCGGCCTCGTGGATGATCTTCTCCAGCTTGGCACCGGTCTGCGTCCTGGTGAATGCAGCCCCAACGCTTACCGTCACAACCGAGATACCGTCACGCCGCAGTTCGTGGGTAAGCGCCAGGTTCTCGACGGTGCGGCAAATGGCTTCCGCGATATCTATGATCTGATCCTTGTTCTCCATGCGGGCCAGGACGATGAATTCTTCACCGCCGTAGCGGCCGATCGAGCCATTGTATTCCCTGATCATATCCCGGAGGGCATTGGCGACATGGATGAGGCAACGGTCGCCTTCCTGGTGGCCGTAGCAGTCATTGAACTTCTTGAAGAAGTCCACGTCGATGAGCATCGCCACGAAACTGGTGCCGACCCGTTGCCACTCCCCCCAGTAGTCCCTGAGCTTTTCATCGATCGCCCGTCGATTCTCCAGACCCGTAAGCGGATCGGTCCGCGACAGCCGCAGCAGCGCCTTGCCGCGTTCGGTGGCTTCCTTGTGCTGGATTTTGGCTTCCAGCGCGTTCAGGAAGACGTTGTAGCGCTCCTCGTTCAGCTTCCAGTTCACATAGGACGTGAATGTGAAGCACGAAACGTAGAAGGCGCCAAATACCATCTTGTATGTTACCGTGGCAGGCACAAAGTAATTCACAGCATACAAGACACACATGATGATGGTCGATGTCACGATCGATAGATTGAAACTGAATGTAAAGAATAGATTTGCACTCATCATGAAAATGGTGCCGAATACCATATAGTAGGCGACGCTTTCCTTGTCCGCGCTCATGAAGGCCGGGAACAACCAGCCGATATAGCCGAAAATGATGGCCCCGGCGCAAGTCACGTCGAGCCATTCCGTGGCCACTCCCCGGCGAAGTTGCGCCTCCAGGATCGACAGCGCGGTCACACCGACGGCGAAGCGCGCCATGATCGTATAGGCCGCCACGTCCGGGATCAGCAGCAGATCCGTTGCCGAAAACAGGAGATAGATGGCCACGGCGATCCAAAGCCCAGGCCGGGCTTCCAGTCTTCGCTTCGCCTGGGCTTCCCTTCGATAAAGGACGCGGAGCTCGTCGGCCCCCGGCTCGTAGCGGGCTTCGTACGGCTCTACATGCGCCATGTCGGCCAGTCTGGATGACACGCGTTCGCTCTCGACAAATCCTGGTTGAAGGGGATTTTGCGTTCCAAGTTCTTTCTGGCTTCTGCCCCCACGCGGGCCAACTCCTTGGACGCGACGGCGACTGCGCACCTCGCACGACAATGCAACGGCGCGAAACAAATTTCGGTTAACTCGGGCCGGGAATCCAATGCGGCGGGTTTTAACGCGCGAACATGGTTGGCGGGAAATTAAGCATACCGTTAAAATGCGTTCGGGACGACATTGGCAAATCGGGCATTGTACGTAATAAGTTAACTGACTGTTAACTATGGAGTGCTCGAGTGCAAAGTGTCTTTGATGGCAAAAGCCTGATTACTGCCGAGATGATTGCCGGCAGTTTTCCTCGAAAAAAGCCCGAGCATCACGGCGAGGCGTTCGAAACCGCCCGCGCCGAGCTAGCGCTCATTCTCCACGCCACACACCAGCAGGTCGAGGAAGGCAAAGACCCTGCCGAGATCGTTCGTCGCCTGCTGTCCTACCTCAACGCCCTGCGGTCCAAGGTTCATCCCGACGTTTGGCAGTCGTTGATCCCTGTGGCGCAGAACCACCCGATCCTGGACTACTTTCTCCAGGACCCGCTCACCCGGTGGTCATTCACCAAGCCGAGGGGCTACTCCGGCGACGCGCAGTTGCTCGACTACATCTATTGTGATCCGCACGTGGCCGAAAGCGTGGCGAGCGCCTCGGACACCGGAAAAGCACTCTACAGCCATACCAAGGACGTACCGTCCTGCGTGGCGGCGCGGGAACGGCGCGATCTCTTGACCCGGTATGTCGACGAGACGGCGGACAAGAGCGGACCGCAAGCCGAGGTCCTGGCGATCGCCGCCGGTCATTTGCGCGAGGCCAATCGTTCGACCGCCTTGGCCGAGGGCCGCCTCAAGCGCTGGGTTGCGCTCGATCAGGACCCCCAGAGCGTTGGATTGATCGCGCGCGACTTCCAGGGCACCGCGATCGAGGCCGTCGACGGTTCGGTGCGGACCGTGCTCACCAGGGGCCACAAGCTGGGCAAGTTCGACCTCATCTACGCCTCCGGCCTTTACGACTACCTCCAGCACAACGTCGCCGTGAAACTCACGAAGACTTGCCTGCAGATGCTGAAGCCGAACGGCAGGTTCCTGTTTGCGAACTACGCCGAGGGCAATCCCGACGCCGGCTATCGGGAAACGTTCATGGACTGGGTGCTGCTGCTGCGTTCCGAGGTCGACATGTGGAACATCATCAATGCCAGCGTCGACCGCAACACGGTCGAGGCGCAGGTTTTCTTTGGCGAGAACCGCAACGTGCTGTATGGCGTCATCGAAAAGCGCGGATAGGGCAATTCCAGGAAAAATGCGCGGCGGTTTTCCCGGAGAAAGAGCATAGCGCCTTCCCCGGGCAATTGCGTACAGACAAAGAACTGGAGCGGGTCGGTGACCCTATCGACGCTGAACCGCTCCAGTGACAACCGTGGACCGGCGCCGGCGTGAGGCCTCGAGCGCTTTCGGCCGGGCTAATCGTCCCGCCCCGGACCATCGCCTTTGGATGACTGCCTTTGGCTTGCACCTCCCGCCGCCTTCCGCTATAGAGCCGCCACCCGCGTAGACACCCTTGGAGGCAACGCGGCGGAAGGCCGCCTCACCCGGCGGCTTTCGACGTTTACGGTCAAGGCCCATTGCCAACCGCAAACGCTCCAGAACAACGCGAAAGGAAGTGCCATGAGCCACGATACTTACGAGCTCAAGGCCGAAGCGCGCGAACAGGTCGGTAAGGGGTCCGCCCGTGCAGTTCGCCGCAACGGTAAAGTGCCTGCAGTAATTTACGGTGACAAGCAGCCTCCCCTGGCGATCGCTCTCACCTACAAGGACATCTACTACAAGATCCACGGCGGCGGGTTCCTGACCACGATCGCCACGATCGACGTCGACGGCAAGAAGATCCAGGTCCTGCCGAAGGACTTCCAGCTCGACCCGGTCAAGGATTTCCCTGTCCATGTCGACTTCCTGCGCATCGGCAAGGACACCGAGGTCAATGTCGACGTGCCTGTCCACTTCATCAACGAGGACAAGTCGCCCGGCATCAAGCGCGGCGGCGTGCTCAACATCGTGCGTCACGAGGTCGAGTTCCACTGCCCGGCCAATGCGATCCCGGAATTCATCACCGTCGATCTCACCGGCGCCGACATTGGCGATTCGATCCATATCTCGTCGGTCAAGCTGCCGGCCGGCGTCAAGCCCGTCATCTCCGACCGCGACTTCACCATCGCGACCGTCGCCGGTTCGTCGGCAATGAAGCCGGAGACGGAAGAGACGGTCGAGGCTGCACCTGAGGCGGCTCCCGCCGCCGAAGAGAAGTAACTTTTCACGCCCGGAGCTGACGATGCCGCTTGTCTTTGCAGGCCTCGGCAATCCGGGCGCGAAATACATGAACAACCGGCACAATGTCGGCTTCATGGCGGCGGACGCGATCGCCCGCCGCCACTCCTTTTCGCCCTGGTCTAAGAAATTCCAGGGATTGATCGCCGAGGGCACGCTCGGCGGCGAAAAGATCATCCTGATCAAGCCGCAGACCTTCATGAACCTGTCCGGCCAGTCGGTCGGCGAAGCGCTGCGCTTCTACAAGCTCGGCCCCGGGGCGCTGACCGTCTTCTACGACGAGATCGACCTTGCGGCCGGCAAGGTCAGGGTCAAGGTGGGCGGCGGCTCGGGCGGCCACAACGGCATCCGCTCACTCGACCAGCATGTCGGCAATGCCTATCGCCGGGTACGGATCGGTGTCGGCCATCCCGGCGTCAAGGAGATGGTGCACGGCCATGTGCTCGGCGATTTCGCCAAGGCCGACCGCGAATGGCTGGACGTGCTGCTCGACGTGATCGCCGACGACGCTGGCTTGCTCGCCAAGGGCGACGACAATTCCTTCATGAACCGCATCACGCTGGCGCTGCGCGACAAGCTCGTGCCGACCGGCGATGACGACCGGCCGCCACCCAAGGCGCCGAAACAGCAAAGCCACGTCCGGCAGGCACGCCCGCAGCAGGCGCCCGTCAAGCTGCCGGAGAGCGGCCCGATGGCCGCCATGCTGAAGAAGCTGTTCGGCAACAAGGACTGAGCTTGGGTCCATGGGCGTTACAGGGCTTGACGTTCATCACCCCTATCGCCCATAGCCCTCACCAAATCTCGAATTCCCGATAGGACCGGACAAAATGGGTTTCAAATGCGGCATCGTTGGCTTGCCCAATGTCGGCAAGTCGACGCTTTTCAACGCGCTGACGAGGACGGCCGCCGCGCAGGCCGCCAACTACCCGTTCTGCACCATCGAACCGAACACCGGCGAAGTGGCGGTGCCCGATCCGCGCCTGCAGAAGATCGCCGCGATCGGCAAGTCGAAGGAGATCATCCCGACCCGCATCTCCTTTGTCGACATCGCCGGCCTTGTGCGCGGCGCCTCGAAGGGCGAAGGCCTGGGCAACCAGTTCCTCGCCAACATCCGCGAGGTCGATGCCATCGTGCATGTGCTGCGCTGCTTCGAGGATGACGACATCACCCATGTCGAGGGCCGCATCGACCCGGTCGCCGACGCGGAGACTGTCGAGACCGAACTGATGCTCGCCGACCTCGAGAGCCTCGAACGCCGCATCGCGCAATTCCGCAAGCGCGCGTCCGGCAAGGACAAGGAAGCCTTGACCGTGCTGCCGATGATGGAGGCAGCGCTTGAGCTTCTGCAGGCAGGCAAGCCGACCCGCATCCTGCTCGACGGCATCTCGGCGGAAGATCTGCGCATCCTGCAGGGCTTGAACCTTCTGACCTCGCATCCCGTGCTCTACGTCTGCAACGTCGCCGAGGCGGATGCTGCCACCGGCAACGAGCACACCAGGGCCGTGGAGCAGATGGCCGCCGCGCAGGGCGCCCGCACCGTCGTTATTTCGGCCGCGATCGAAGCCGAGGTTGCGCAGCTCTCCGACGAGGAAGAGATGGAATTTCTGTCCTCGCTCGGCCTCGACGAGCCCGGCCTGAACAAGGTAATCCGCGCCGGCTACGAACTGTTGCAGCTCATCACCTATTTCACCGTTGGGCCGAAGGAGACGCGCGCCTGGACTGTGCACAAGGGCGCCAAGGCGCCGCAGGCGGCCGGCGTCATCCACACCGATTTCGAGCGTGGCTTCATCCGCGCCCAGACCATCGCCTATAATGATTTCGTCACGCTGGGCGGCGAAGTAGCGGCCAAGGAAGCCGGCAAGGCGCGCGACGAAGGCAAGGAATATGTCGTCCAGGACGGCGACATCATGCTGTTCAAGTTCAACACGTGATCCCTCGGTCATATCCGCAGGGATCCTAGGCCGAAGTGTGAACGGGCCAAGCCGCGTCGCATTCCCGACAGGGTGAGGCCGTGCACGGGCTGCCCTCGCTAGGCCTTTCCGCTATTGGCTCAGTGAACGCGGAAGGGACCATATGAATAGGACGATCCCAACCCTGATCGGTTTCTCGGCCATCCTGACGTGGTCGTTCCTCGCGCTGCTGTCGACCGCCGCCGGGCCCGTCCCGCCTTTTCAACTGGCCGCGATGACCTTTCTGCTGGGAGGCTCAGTCGGAGCGGCCAGCTGGATGGTCCGCCCGTCGGCGCTCAAGTCGCTACGGCAGCCATGGCAGGTCTGGGCGATCGGCACGGCAGGGCTGTGCATCTATCACTGCGCGTACTTTTTCGCCATCCAGTCCGCGCCGCCCGTCGAGGTGAGCCTGATTGCTTATCTCTGGCCATTGCTGATCGTCGTCTTCGCCGCTTTCCTGCCGGGAGAGCGGCTGAGGTCTCACCACATAGCCGGTGTGATGCTCGGCCTGGCGGGTGCCATCGTCGTCATCACCAAGGGCGGCAGCGTGGGGCTTGCCGACGGCGTGAAGCCGGGCCACGTCATTGCCCTGTTCTGCGCCTTCGTCTGGTCCGGTTATTCCGTCCTGTCGCGCCGTTTCGGCCAAGTGCCGACCGATGTGGTGGCGGTGTACTGCCTGATCACCGCGGCCGTCGCCTTCACTCTCCATCTCGCGCTCGAGATCACTGTCTGGCCGCAGACGATGACGCAATGGAGCGCTATCGTCACTCTAGGCGTGATACCGCTCGGCGCCGGCTTCTATGCATGGGACTATGGCTGCAAGCATGGAGACATCATGATCCTGGGCGCGCTTTCCTATGCCGCGCCGCTGTTCTCGGTGATCGTGCTGCTGCTGGCCGGATTCGGCGTCTTCCACTGGTCTGTTGCGCTCGCTTGCGTCCTGATCACGGTCGGCGCGGTGATCGCCGCCAAGGACATGTTGCTGAAGGCGCAAAAACAACCTCTTGCCGAGGAACCGTCGCGTGCATAGGCCCGATCTGCGACTGCGACGTGGCTACTGCCCGGCCACCGTCCTTCCGCTCACCCACACCGCGGCGATGTTGGCGCGTGCCGCGTTGAGCACGATCTTCTGGAAGACATCGTCGAGCATATCGTCCGCCGGGATGATGTGGATGTTCGAGGCCTTCGCCGTCGTGTCGATCAGCAGCGCGTCGAATTCATGCCCGACGCGAAAGCTGCCCGTCGGCAGGTCAAGCGCTTCGGCACCGCCGGCGGTGGCCAGCCAGAACGCCTCCTGATGCGTGATCGGCGCGCCGGGTGCGCCGCGCTGCGCCGCGTCCAGGCCGGCATGGACACCGCTCTGCAGCGTCCTCGAGGCTGACAGCGCATGCCGGCAGCCGTCGAAGAGCGACGGGCTGTAGCCGCCGGAAATGTCCGTCCCGAGCCCGACATGCATGTGCCGGTCCAGCGCGCCGCGCAGCGGAAACATTCTGGGCTCGTCCATCGCCTTCGGCGCCGTCTGGGCCATCGTGCTGCACCAGATCCTGCCGAGCGCCCGATAGGGACATTCGCAGGCCGGCCCCCGCGGGTCCGGCCTGCTCTCCACGATAAGCCCGAACCGCGGTCGATGACCCGACCCGTCGAAGCTTTCATACTGCCGGCTGCTCTACGAGTTTTCTGAGCGTCCCTGGTGTCGGCCCCTAGTCCGGCTTGTCTTGATTTTGTCATGCCGCAAGTCTAAGCGGCGGGCACAGGCTCGGCGCACGAAGGGTAGTGCGATCCGATACGACGCAGCAATCCGAACGCGCTTTCCGGCAGGGAGATCTGGCGATGATCAAGGCTTTCGTCGTGGACAATGATCGCCTGCGTCTCACGGACGATCTCCTGGCCAATGGCGACAAGGTCGTCTGGGCAGATCTCTTCAATCCGACCAAGGACGAAGAGGCAACAATCGAGAATTGGCTCGGCATCGCCATTCCGACCCGCGAGGAGATGGAGGAGATCGAGATTTCCAGCCGCCTCTATATCGAGGACGGCGCCTACTTCATGACCGCCACCTTGCCCGCCCAGACCGACGTCGACGATCCACTGATCTCGCCGGTCACCTTCGCGCTAGCCGGCAACAGGCTGGTCACCGTGCGCTATCACGAACCGAAAGCGTTCAAGACCTTCCCCTTGCGCGCCGAGAAGGTGGCGACCGGCTGCACCAGCGGCGACACCATCCTGATCGGCCTGCTGGAAGCGATCGTCGACCGGCTCGCCGACATCCTCGAGCGCGCCGGCCGTGACGTCGAAGCGATCTCGCGCGACATTTTCGAGGCGCGATCGACCAAGGTGTCGAAGCGCAACCGTGATTTCCAGGAACTCTTGAAGGGCATCGGCCGCAAGGAGGACATCGCTTCCTCCGTGCGCGACAGCCTGATCTCCTTGCAGCGGCTGGCCGGCTTCCTCGCCCATGTCGCGACCCAGGCCAAGATGAGCAAGGACGTCCGCGCCCGCATCAAGACCTTGTCGCGTGACGTGCTTTCTCTTGCCGACCACGCCACCTTCCTGTCGCAGAAGATCTCCTTCCTGCTCGACGCCACGCTCGGCATGATCTCTATCGAGCAGAACGCCATCATCAAGATCTTCTCGGTCGCCGCCGTCATCTTCCTGCCGCCGACGCTGGTCGCCTCGATCTACGGCATGAATTTCGACGTCATCCCCGAGCTCAAATGGGAGCTCGGCTATCCGTTCGCGATCGCCATGATGGTTCTGTCGGCGATCCTGCCCTTCTGGTATTTCCGCCGCCGCGGCTGGTTATGATCGCAACGGCCGGCCGGGCGCCCGCGGCTGGCTCACCAGAAAGGGCTTGACCAAACGCCGTCCGGCCTGCATCCGGGTTTGCCGATCCATGTGGATCGCACGTTCTGCAACCGGATTCCACGCCATGACTGGAAAGACATGGGCCTATGAGGACTTCGTTGAAGGAGCCTCGTTCGACCTCGGCACCAAACAGGTGAGCGCGGCCGAGATCATCGAGTTCGCCAGTGAATTCGATGCCCAGCCGATGCATCTCGACGAAGAGGCCGGCAAGGCAAGCATCCTGGGCGGCCTCTCGGCCTCGGGCTGGCATACCTGTGCCATGTTCATGCGCATGCTATGCGATGCCTTCCTGCTGGACTCGACCTGCCAGGGCGCGCCCGGCGTCGATCAGGTCAAATGGAAGAAGCCGGTGCTGGCCGGCGACACGCTCAAGGGCAGCCTCGTCGTCCTCGCCAAGCGTCCTTCGAAATCGAAACCGCAGCTCGGCTTCGTGACCATGCGCAGCGAGCTAGTCAACCAACGCGGGGAAAGCGTCTTCGAGCTCGAGAATTCCGTCATGTTCCTCACGCGCAATGCCGCAGGGAGCCTTGCATGATGCTGGACGAATTCTTCCGCGTCGGCACCACCGTCACGCTGGGCTCGCATACGTTCGAAGCCGAGGCGATCAAGGCCTTCGCCCGCAAATACGACCCCCAGGTCTTCCACGTCGATGAGGATGCCGCGAAGAAGAGCGTTCTGGGCGGGCTGTGTGCGTCCGGCTGGCATACCGCCGCCACCTGGATGAAGCTCAACCTCGAAACCCGCATGGATGCCGAGTGGACCGGCCCTGGCCCGACGCCCGAATTTGGCCCCTCGCCTGGCTTCAAGAACCTGAAATGGCTGAAGCCGGTCTATGCCGGGCAGACCGTGACCTTCACCCGCACCGCCCTTTCCCACCGCCCGATCGCCTCACGTCCGGGCTGGCGGGTGCTGACCTTGCGCTCGGAAGCCTTCGATTCGACCGGCGACAAGGTACTGGAGTTCGAAAGCGCCGTGCTGGTCAAGGTGGAGTAGTGGCGGCGCTTTTCCCTTCTCCTCTTGTGGGAGAAGGTGGATCGGCGCGCAGCGCCGAGACGGTTGAGGGGTGCTCCAGCGGAGTGAGACGTTGGCGTTCCCTGGAACACCCCTCATCCGACCTCGCTTCGCGAGGTCACCTTCTCCCACAGGGGAGAAGGAAAACCGCCCCCTATCAGTGTCCCTCGAACCCGATCAGCGTCCGCACCGGCACGCCGAGCGCTTCCAGCTTGGCGCGGCCGCCGAGATCCGGCAGGTCGATGACGAAGCAGGCGGCGAGGATGTCGGCGCCGATCTGGCGCAGGAGATTCACCGCCGCCTCCGCCGTGCCGCCGGTGGCGATCAGGTCGTCGACCAGAATCACCTTCTCGCCCGGCGACACGCCGTCCTTGTGCATCTCCATCTCGTCCAGCCCGTATTCCAGGCTGTAGGCGACGCGCACCGTTTCATAGGGCAGCTTGCCCTTCTTGCGGATCGGCACGAAGCCGGCAGAGAGCTGATGGGCGACGGCGCCGCCGAGGATGAAGCCGCGCGCTTCGATGCCGGCGATCTTGTCGATCTTCTCGCCAGCGTAGGGATGCACCAGCTCATCGATGGCGCGGCGGAAAGCGCGCGCATTGCCGAGCAGGGTGGTGATGTCGCGGAACAATATGCCGGGCTTGGGATAGTCCGGGATGGTGCGGATCGCCGCCAGCAGCGTGTCTTCGAGCGAAGGTCTCATGAGGCGGCTCCGGGTGGTCCAGTTTCGGCGGAAAGGCGTGAAATGGCGCAGCGCCAAATCCTAACCCGGCGCGACCGACAACGGCTAGCGCGATGTGGCGGCCGAGACAAGCGCATCCGGCGAAAGCAGCACATACGTCCAAAGGCATGCCTCTGTCGGCGCTGCGATCTTTCGCATCGAAGCGATGGCGATCACCGAAACCGCAAATTCTCGCGGGTCAACTGTTCGATCGAGCTGCACCCCATCAGCTTCATGCCGCGTTCGATCTCGATGCGCATCTGTTCGAGTGCCCGTTCGACGCCAGGCTGGCCCGCCGCCGCCAGCGGAAACAGATAGTAGCGTCCGACGCCGACGGCCTTGGCGCCGAGCGACAGCGCCTTGAGCACATGCGTGCCGCGCTGCACGCCGCCATCCATGATGACATCGATCTTGTCGCCGACCGCATCGACGATTTCGGCGAGCTGGTCGAAAGCCGCCCGCGAACCGTCCAGCTGCCGGCCGCCATGGTTCGACAGCACGATGCCCTTGCAGCCGATCTCGACGGCGCGCTTGGCATCCTCCACCGACATGACGCCCTTGAGGCAGAACGGTCCCGGCCAGAGCCTCACCATCTCGGCGACGTCGTCCCACGTCATCGACGGATCGAGCATTTCGGTGAAGTAGCGGCTGATCGACATCGTGCCGCCGCCCATGTCGACATGCTCGTCCAGCTGCGGCAGCTTGAACGCCTCATGCGTGAAATAGTTGATCGCCCAGGCAGGCTTCAGCGCGAACTGGGTCATTCCCGCCAGGTTGAGCTTGAAGGGAATCGCAAAACCGGTGCGCTTGTCGCGCTCGCGGTTTCCCCCGGTGATGCTGTCGACGGTCAGCATCATCACTTCGACCCCGATCTCCCGTGCCCGCTGCATCATCGCCCGGTTGAGGCCCCGATCGCGATGAAAGTAGAACTGATAGACCTGTGGTCCACTGCTGATTTTTCGCACTTCCTCGAGGCTGACGGTGCCGAGCGAAGAGACGCCGAACATGGTGCCGTATTTTGCAGCGGCCCTGGCGACCGCCCGTTCGCCCTGATGGTGGAACAGCCGCTGGAGGGCGGTCGGCGAACAGTAGAACGGCATCGCCAGCTTCTGGCCCATGACGGTCACCGACATGTCGGTCTCGCTCACCCCGCGCAGCACGTTGGGAACGAGGTCGCAGGTCTCGAAGCTCTCGGTGTTGCGGCGGTAGGTGACCTCGTCGTCCGCCGCGCCGTCGATATAGTTGAAGATCGGCCCCGGCAGCCGCCGCTGCGCCATGCGGCGGAAATCCGAAAAGTTGTGACAGTCGTTGAGCCGCATCATGGAACCCCAAACGCCCTATAGGCGGCAAAGCTTTCGCCGCCGTCGGGGCGTCGAATAGCAATCGCCTGCCGCGCTGCCAACCGGCTTGTTGGACAAGAAAGCGACCACCTCACGCGCCAGCCGCTTCGGCAAGCAAAAAGGGCGCTTCGCGGGCGCCCTTTCCTCAATCTCCGGCCGCGCGGCTTAGTGCGCGACGGCTTCCCAAACCTTGCGCTTGGTCATGTAGACCAGTGCGCCGAACAGGAGCAGAAACACCAGCACCCGGAAGCCGGTTTTCTTGCGGGCTTCCATATGCGGCTCGGCCGCCCACGCCAGGAAAGCGGCGACGTCGCGGGAGTACTGGTCGACGGTCTGCGGCGCGCCGTCGTCATAGGTCACCTGGCCGTCGGAAAGCGGCTTGGGCATCTTCAGCGACACGCCGGACATGAAATACGGATTGTAGTGCGTGCCTTCCGGGATGACCATTCCAGCCGGAGGCGTCTGGTCGTAGCCGGTCAGCAGCGAGTGGATGTAGTCGGGGCCGCCTGCATCATACTGGGTGAAGATGTCGAAGACGAACTGCGGAAAGCCGCGCTCCACGCCGCGCGCCTTGGCCAGCAGCGACATGTCGGGCGGGGCTGCGCCGCCGTTGGAGGCGGCCGCGGCTTCCTCATTGGCGAACGGTGCCGGGAAATGGTCGGACGGCTTGCCGGGACGGTCGAACATGTCGCCGGCATCGTTGGGGCCGTCATGGATGGTGTACTCGGCGGCCAGCGTCTTGATCTGCGCATCGGAATAACCGAGGTCCGAAAGCGTGCGGAATGCCACCAGGTTCATCGAATGGCAGGCCGAGCAGACTTCCTTGTAAACCTTGAGGCCGCGCTGCAGCTGCGCCTTGTCATAGGTGCCGAACGGGCCGGTGAAGCTCCAGTCCATTTCCTTCGGTTCGTTGATCGGGAAATGCGTCGGCGCCGCCGCGTTGTGCGCCTCTTCGGCCGCGATCGCCCAGGTGCCCGCGGCCCCAATGCCGGCGGCCACAAGGCCGACCAGCGCAAGCGAGGTGAGAATCTTTTTCATGCCAAATCCCCTTAGATTCTCTACCGCTCAGCCCTTGGTCTCAGGTGCGGCCGTGGCGCCCGCCGGATGCCCGCTGCCGCCCTTGTTCTTCTCGAGCACCGCCTCGGTGATCGAGTTCGGCAGCCTGCGTGGCGTCTCGATCAGGCCGAGCACCGGCATGATGATCAGGAAGAAGGCGAAGTAGAACAGCGTCGCCATCTGCGCCATGAACACATAGCTGCCTTCCGCCGGCTGCGAGCCCAGCCAGCCAAGCAGGATGGCATCGGCCACGAACAGCCAGAAGAACAGCTTGTACCAGGGCCGGTAGACCGCCGAGCGCACCTTGGAGGTGTCGAGCCACGGCACCAGGAACAGCATGGCGATGGCGCCGAACATGCACAGCACGCCGCCGAGCTTGGAGTTGATCGGCCCTATGTTGAAGGTGATGGCGCGCAGGATCGCGTAGAACGGCAGGAAGTACCATTCCGGAACGATATGGGCCGGCGTCTTCAGCGGGTTGGCGACCGTGTAGTTGTCGGGGTGGCCGAGATAGTTCGGCAGGTAGAAGACGAAATAGGCGAAGAAGAACAGGAACACGATCATGCCGAACGCGTCCTTGATGGTCGCGTAAGGGGTGAAGGCGACGGTGTCGGTCTTCGACTTGACCTCGATGCCGGTCGGGTTCGACTGGCCCACGACATGCAGCGCCCAGATGTGCAGCACCACGACGCCGGCGATCATGAACGGCAGCAGGTAATGCAGTGCGAAGAAGCGATTGAGGGTCGGATTGTCGACCGCGAAACCGCCGAGCAAAAGCTGCTGGATCCAGTCGCCGACCAGCGGGATCGCGCTGAAGAAGCCGGTGATGACGGTGGCGCCCCAGAAGCTCATCTGGCCCCACGGCAGCACGTAGCCCATGAAGCCGGTCGCCATCATCAGGAGGTAGATGATGCAGCCGAGGATCCACAGCAGCTCGCGCGGCGCCTTGTAGGAACCGTAATAGAGGCCGCGGAAGATATGGATGTAGACGGCGACGAAGAAGAACGACGCGCCATTGGCATGCATGTAGCGCAGCAGCCAGCCGGAATTCACGTCGCGCATGATCTTTTCGACCGAATCGAAAGCGAGATTGGTGTCGGACGTGTAGTGCATGGCGAGCACGATGCCGGTCAGGATCTGCGCCACCAGCATGATCGACAGGATGCCGCCGAAGGTCCAGGCATAGTTGAGGTTGCGCGGCACCGGATAGGCGACGAAGCTGTCATAGATCAGCCGCGGCAGAGGCATGCGCGCGTCGAACCAGCGCTCGATACCGGTCTTGGGCGTATAGGTCGAGTGTCCCTCGCTCATCGAAATATCCCCTGCCTCAACCGATAAGGATCTTGGTATCGGAAATGAACTTGAATACCGGCACAGCCATGTTCTCGGGCGCCGGGCCTTTGCGGATGCGGCCGGCGGTGTCGTATTGCGAACCGTGGCATGGGCAGAACCAGCCGCCGAAATCGCCTTCCTGGCCGAGCGGAATGCAGCCCAGATGCGTGCAGACCTGAACCATCACCATCCAGGCTTCCTTGCCGGGCGTGGTGCGGTTGGCATCGGTCGCCGGGGCGTCTGCCGGCAGGTTGGCGTTGCGGGCGATCGGATCCTTGAGATCGGCGAGATTGACTGCCTCGCCGTCCTTCATCTCCTGTTCGGTGCGGTTGCGCACCACGACCGGCTTGCCGCGCCACTTGACGATCAGCGACATGCCCGGCGTCAGTGAGGAGACATCGACCTCGACCGACGCGAGCGCCAGCGTCGAGGCATCGGGGCGCATCTGGTCGATGAACGGCCAGGCGACGGCGCCCGCGCCGACCACGGCGGCCATGCCGGTGGCGACGTAGAGAAAATCTCGACGGTTGGGATCCTGGGTGTCGGTTGCGCTCACGGGTACCTGATCCTTTCGCCTCTTCCGTGCCGGTGGCCGAGCCTTGTTCCCCGCCCATTCACGCCAACCCGACAGCGCATGGCGAACAGGCTAGCGAATTCCTCCGGCATTTGGGCTTCGGTTTATGCGTGAAGTCCGTTTTTGTCCAGACGGGTGAAGGCACAAGGGCAGATTGTCGCGGGGGCAGAATCCGCCATCGCCCGACAAGACGGCGAATGGCTGTGAAACACCGCCAAACAACCGGGAAACAACGGCTAATCCGGCGTCCAGCTTCGCCTCGACACCTGGCCCCGGGATGGTCTATCCTGCACCATGGCACATGTCATAGACCGCGAGGAATGGGCTGTTCGCCCCGACCGCTGGAAGGGCGAGTTGCAATGCGCCCCCTACGGCTCCAACTCCTGCCTGATCTTCAATTATCTGCCGGAGACCGGCGGCGGACCGCGCCTGCATTCCCATCCCTACGCCGAGATCTTCATCATCCGCCAGGGCACCGGCCTGTTCACGGTCGGCGATGAGGAGATCGAGGCCTCCGCCGGCCAGATCGTCATCGTGCCGCCCGGCACGCCGCACAAATTCACCAATCTCGGCCCCGGCCCGCTGGAAACGACCGACATCCACGAGAACGGCACTTTCCTCACCCAGTGGCTGGAGTGATCCCGGCCCAGGTGATTCCTGGAAAAGCGCAATTCCTGGAAAAGTGTGAAACGCTTTCCTACCGCAACCGCGTCAAAACAATCCAGCTCTGTCGGTTTTCCGATCGCCGCCTAGATCTATGGCATAGGCAGCCGGCAGGGCCAGGACATGCAAACCTCTGAAATCGAAATCGAAGGGCTGAGCATAGCGATCCGCGAGGCAGGCCCGGCTGAAGCGCCTGCATTCCTGCTGCTGCATGGCTGGCCGCAAAGCTCCTATGCGTTCGAAGGGGTGATCGGCCGGCTGGCTGCCGACTACCGGGTCGTCGCACCTGACCTGCCCTGCATCGGCGGCTCGCAAGGCATGCCTGAGGCCGGCGACAAGAGAACCCTGGCGAGGCTGATGAGAGGCGTTGCCGAGGCTTGCGGGCTGCGGCACCTCGTGGCGGCCGGTCATGATGTCGGCGGCCAGATCGTGTTCGCCCTGCTGCGCGACCATCCTGAGATCCTTTCCGGCGCGGCGATCATGGATGTCGCCGTTCCAGGTGTCGCGCCATGGGAAGAGGTCATTCGCAATCCGCGGATCTGGCACTTTGCCTTCCATGCCGTCCCGGCGCTGCCGGAAACGCTGGTGAGCGGCCACCAAAGCACCTATTTCGACTTCTTCTTCAATGTGCTTTCGAAGGATCGGGCGTCGATCCCCGCGCAGGCCAGGGAAATCTATGCGAGAGCCTATTCCCGGCCTGAAAGCCTCCAGGCCGGTTTCGATTGGTATCGCGCCTTCCCCGAAGATGCCAAAGCCAATGCCGCGCAGCCCGCGACGCCGATAGCGATTCCGGTGCTGTATCTCAGGGGTTCGGCCGAGTCCGGCGACATCGGCGACTATGTCGAAGGCCTTAGGGCCGCCGGGCTTTCCAATGTCGAAGGCGACATTATCGCGGACAGCGGGCACTTCGTCGCCGACGAGAACCCCGAAGCGCTCGCCATCCGCCTGGCGAGATTCCACAGGGAGATCGGCGCGACAAACGCCGACCCTACATGGCGCCGAGCCTGACCAGGACCGCCTTCGGGATGTCGTATTCGCGAATGACGGCATCGTGCTTTCGAAGGCCACAGAGCTCGCGCTGGATGAAGTAGCCGTGCACCGCCACCGCCGCCTCCTTGAGCAGCCCGGGACGCAACTGCTCGTCGCCATTGTTGCGCAGCCGGGCCAGCGTTTCTTCGACGCGTTGTCCAGCGCGGCCGAGCGCCGCCGCCTTCTCGGCGAGGACTTCATGGCCAAGCGCGTCGAAGGCGGCTTCAGCGGCCGAGGCGCTGGTCAGACGGGACGGCGGGCGCAGGGACATTTCAACCTCCTTTCTCGAAAATCATCCGGTGCGTGACGAATTCTTCGCCCGCCACCGGCGCGAAGCCAAGCCGCTCATAGAAGCCGAAGGCTTCCTGAGGCGCACGGGTGTTGAGCACGGCGAAATAGCGGCGCGCCCTGTCGACAACGGTTTCGACCAGCATGCGGCCCAGGCCCGTGCGCCGATGGCGCGTGCCGACGAACAGATGCCGGACCCGGCCGTGGTCCCTTCCCTCGAAATAGGGATCGATGTTCAACCCGCACACGCCGGCGAGTTCGCCGCCGTGCCACGCTCCGAACAGCGCCTCGCCCTGTTTCAGGAACTTGTTGCGGCCGCTTGCCCAGCCGTCGCGAAGCCGCACCAGCATCCAGTAGCCTTCCCGTCGGCTCTCTTCCATCAGCGCATCGAAGGCCGGTGTCGTCGGCCGCAGCCGTTTCAGCAGATAGCCGGTCTCCTGCGTCGCGCCCATGCCGCTACTCCGCCGGCCGCGTCTCTTCCAGCACGGCTTCCTCGTGATAGAGGAAGCCGCCGGACTGACGCTTCCACAGCCGCGCGTAGAGCCCGTCGAGCGCCACCAGTTCGTCATGCGTGCCTTGTTCGACAATGCGGCCGCCGTCGAGCACGACGAGACGGTCAAGCGCGGCGATGGTCGACAGCCTGTGGGCGATAGCTATGACCGTCTTGCCTTCCATCAGCCGCGTCAGGTTTTCCTGGATCGCCGCCTCGATGTCGGAATCGAGTGCCGAGGTCGCCTCGTCCAGGATCAGGATCGGTGCATCCTTGAGGAAGACACGGGCGATTGCCACGCGCTGGCGCTGGCCGCCCGACAGTTTGACGCCGCGCTCGCCGACATAGGCTTCGTAGCCCTGGCGGTCGCGATTGTCGCGCAAGGTCAGGATGAAATCATGCGCCTCGGCTTTCCTGGCCGCCGCGATCACCTGCGCGTCGGTGGCGTCGGGCATGCCGAGTTTGATATTGTCGCGTAGCGAACGGTGAAAAAGCGCCGTGTCCTGACTGACGACGCCGATATTGGCGCGCAGCGAATTTTGCGTCACCCGGGAGACATCCTGGCCGTCGATGGCGATCTTTCCGCCTTCGAGTTGGTACAGCCGCAGGATAAGGTTGGCGAGCGTGGTCTTGCCGGCGCCGGACGGCCCGACCAACCCGACCTTCTCGCCCGGCCGCACCACGAGATCGATGCCGTTGAGCACGCCGAACCCCTTGCCGTAGTGGAACTCGACATTCTTCACCTCGATCCGCCCGCCGGCCACGACCAGTTCCCGGGCGTCGGGAGCGTCGACCAGACCGAGCGGCTGCGAGATCAGCGCCTTGGAATTCTCCAGCACGCCGAGATTGCGCAGGATGCTGTTGAGCTGCATCATCAGCCGGCCAAGCAGCATGTTGAGCCGCAGCACCAACGACAGTGTGAAGGCGACCGCGCCGACGGTGATCGAGCCCTCGACCCAGAGATAGACGGCAAAGCAGCCGATCGCCGTGATCATGATGCCCGACAGCGTCGTCAGCGCCATGCGCACGCCGGTCAGCCGGCGCGTGAACGGGCGCAACGCGTCGAGATAGATGTCGAAGCCGCTCCTGATGTAGCGGTCGTCGCCGTCGGCGGAGAACAGTTTCAGCGTCTGCACGTTGGAGTAGGAATCGACGATGCGGCCGGTGATCATCGACCCCGCCTCGGCGGTCGCCTCGGCATGTTTGCGGATTGCCGGCAGATAGAGCCTGGCCAGAAAGCCGAAGGCCGCGATCCAGATCACCACCAGCACTGCGAGCCTGATATCGAGCCCCGCGACCAGCGCCAGCGTCGTCACCGTATAGACGATCATGAACCAGACGACCTCGATGAAGCTTTCCATCAGGTCGCCGGTCGCTTGCCCGGCCTGCCAGACTTTTGTCGCGATGCGGCCGGCAAAATCGTTCTGGAAGAAGGAGTAGGACTGGCGCGACACGTGCCGGTGCGCCTGCCAGCGCACCAGATTGTAGAAGCCGGGCGTGATTGTCTGCTCGTCGACCAGGGCCGACAGGCCGACGACGATGGTGCGGACGACCAGCACCACGACGATCATGAACACAAGTTCCGGCCCGGCGGCCGTCCACAGCGCATGCCAGCTGCGTTCGCCGGGAAGCTGGTCGAGGATGTCGACCAACCGCCCGACAAAGTAGAACAGCCCGGCCTCGACCAGCGGCGCGATGCCGCCGATGACCAGCATGGCGAAGAAGGCGAACTTGGCCTGGCCGACATAGTGCCAGAGAAAACCGGCGACGCCGGACGGCGGCCGGAGATTCGTGGGCTCCCTGAACGGATAGACCCAGTTCTCGAACCAGCGATAGACGGCTGTCATCATGCGGCGGCGGCCATCATTCAGCGGCTTGTCCCTTTGCGCCAACGTCGTTTGCGACATCGATCGGGCCGTCATCGAGCAGGAAACCGCCCGACTGGCGCTGCCAGAGCTGCGCGTAGAGCCCGCCCTTGGCCACCAATTCCTCGTGCGAACCTTCCTCGATGACACGGCCCTGGTCCATCACCACAAGCCTGTCCATCGCCGCGATGGTCGACAGCCGGTGGGCGATGGCGATGACGGTCTTGCCTTGCATGAGCTTGTAGAGGTTCTCCTGGATGGCCGCTTCCGCCTCGGAATCCAGCGCCGACGTCGCCTCGTCAAGGATGAGTATGGGCGCGTCTTTCAACATAACGCGAGCAATGGCGATGCGTTGCCGCTGGCCGCCGGACAGTTTGACGCCGCGGTCGCCCACATAGGCGTCGAATCCCTTGCGGCCGCTATGGTCCGAAAGCCCGGCGATGAAGTCCAGCGCCTCGGCGCGCCGCGCAGCCTCGACAAGCATGTCGTCGCTGGCGTCGGGCCGGCCATAGAGGATGTTTTCGCGCACCGAACGATGCAGCAACGAAGTGTCCTGCGTGACCATGCCGATCTGGGCGCGCAGCGAATCCTGTTTCACCGCTGCGATCTCCTGGCCGTCGATCAGGATACGGCCGGCTTCGAGGTCGTAGAACCGCAGCAGAAGATTCACCAGCGTTGACTTGCCGGCGCCGGAGCGGCCGACAATGCCAACCTTCTCGCCCGGCTTCACCGCCAGCGAAAGGTTCTCGATGACGCCCTTCTGCTTGCCATAGTGGAAGCGGATGTCCTCGAAGCGGATCTCGCCTTTGGAGACCGTGATCTCCTTCGCACCGGGCCTGTCCTCGACAAGGCGCGGCAGCGAAATCGAGGCGATGCCGTCCTGCACCGTGCCGATATTCTCGAACAGGCCCGACATTTCCCACATGATCCACTGCGACATGCCCCACATCCGCAGAACCAGGCCGATGACCACGGCGACCGCGCCGATCGTCACCGCCTGGCCCAGCCACAGCCACAACGAGATGGCGGTAACCGAGAACAGGAGAAGCGCATTCAGGATGTAGAGCGAGCCGAACAGCACCGTCACCAGCCGCATCGACCGGTAGACCGTGTCGAGGAAGCCCATCATGCCCTCCTTGGCGAAGGAGGCCTCGCGACGGGCATGGCTGAACAGCTTGACCGTCTGGATGTTGGAGTAGCTGTCGACAACGCGGCCCGTCATGACCGAGCGCGCATTGGCCTGTTCCTCGCCGACCTTGCCCAGCCGAGGAATGAAATAGCGCAGCAGAAGGATGTAGCCGACCATCCAGACGCCGAGCGGTGCGGCCAGCCGCCAGTCGGCCGAGCCGACGATGAGCAGCATGCCGAGGAAATACACGATGACGTAGTTCAGGACGTCGATCACCTTGATCACGCATTCGCGCACGGCGAGTGCCGTCTGCATCAGCTTGGTGGCGATGCGGCCGGCGAATTCGTCCTGGTAGAAGCTCATCGACTGCTTGAGCAGATAGCGATGCACCTGCCAGCGGATACGCATGGGGTAGTTGCCCATCAGCGTCTGCTGGTTGAGCAGCGAATGCAGCCATACCGTGCCAGGCAGCGCGAACAGCACGACAAAGGCCATGCTGGCGAGCTTCCAGCCCTCCGTCTGCAGGAAGGTTTCGCGGTTCTGCCCCGAAAGCCAGTCGACGATGCGGCCTAGGAAGCCGAACATCCACACTTCCGCGATGGCAATTGCCGCCACCAGCACCGCATCGACCAGGATATAGGGCCATGCGCCGCGCGTGTAATGCAGGCAGAAGGCAACCAGCGTCTTGGGCGGCTCGACTGGCTCTGCGCCCGGGAACGGATCGAGCCTTTTTTCAAACCAGCTAAACAACAACATAGGTCATGCTCATGAAATCTGTTTCCGCTCACGCGGCGCGTGAACGTACGAAGTCCTCGGACCGCAGGGCGCCGAGGGCCGACGGTCCGGAATCATCCGGACCGTCGGCCCTGCTTCGCGCTATATAGGGGTTCGCAGGCTTTTCGCCGACAGGCTCTTTTGTTGATCCTGACGGTGCGGTGTCGACAAGGCGGATCTTCGCGCCCGGCCGGATCGCCCGGATGATACGGCGCACCAACGAGGGCCGGCTCGGGTCGGGAACCGCGCGCGAGAAATCGACGTCCGGCAGCATGCCGCGATGCGGGCGGCGGCGAACCTCGGCGTGGACCGCCGACGAATAGGTTTCGCCGATCAGCAGCGCCCAGGTCGGCAGCCGGTGGATATGCAGGCTCCTCGAGCCAGGTATTCTGTAGGGATCGAACATCGGTCCGTCCTCCGTGTGAAAATAGAGATAAAAAGGGTGTTCGACGTCCTGCCGCGGGATCGGCGGCTGATCAGTCGAGACGCGTTGGGGCGGGGCCATCGGCCCCTTCGGCAGCTTGAAAAACATCGCAGGATTCCTTCGAAGACCAGGGAATGGTTTCGGCGGAAATCGGTGCGGAAGCGTCTAAGAGATCAGGAGAACCGTCGTACCGAAACCGCCAGCGGGCATGTAAGCCCACGGAGAGGGTGCTGGATGTGCATGGTCATCATGAATTACCCCTCCTTCGGTTCGGGTTGACAATGTACGCTGTATACCCGACTTCGCAGAAAATGGCCACCCGCAGGTCCAGCAATTTCCAAAACCGCGAAGCCGCTGTGGCCGATTTGCCACTTAATAGAAGGATGCGGAAATGAACGACCGTCTCCGCATCGCCCTTTACCAGCCTGACATCGCCGGCAACACCGGCACAATCCTGCGCTTCGCCGCCTGCCTCGGGATCGGCGTCGACATCATCGAACCGGCCGGTTTTCCGCTCTCCGATAAAACGCTCAGGCGCGCCGGCATGGATTACCTCGAAATGGCTGCCCTGACCCGGCATGTCGACTGGCACGCCTTCGAGGAGTGGCGCAAGGCCAGCACGCACCGGCTGGTCCTGCTGTCGACCAAAGCCGCGACCCCATACACCAGCTTCAACTTCGCCACTGGCGACATCCTTTTGTTCGGTCGCGAATCCGCAGGCGTGCCGGATCCGGTCCATCAGGCGGCGGACGCGCGTCTGACGATTCCGATGCAGGCCGGCGCGCGCAGCATCAATGTCGCGCTCTCCGTCGCCATGGTTGCCGGCGAAGCCATGCGGCAATTGGGCCAGAATGCCATCTGCTGAAGCGGCGGCCACGGTCCCGCCGGCGGCGGCGACACGGCCCTCGCCCGTCATTCTCACCCAAGCGCACATCGCCATCTCCTGTCGTTTGCATGTCGATGGCTTCTTCGCTACAAGCTCAACTTAACTTGAGGTCAAGCGGAAAGTGCGAGATGGCGCCAGCAGCGGAATTAACGGTGGGCCAAGTGGCCGCGCGCAGCGGTGTCGCGGTGTCGGCGCTGCATTTCTACGAAGCTCGCGGCCTGATCCGCAGCCACCGCACGTCAGGCAACCAGCGCCGCTACGGCCGCGACGTGCTGAGGCGCGTGGCCATCATCAAGATCGCGCAGGAGGTCGGCATTTCGCTGGCAGAGATAGCGACGGCGCTTCAATCCCTGCCCGAGGGCCGCACCCCGACGCGCGACGACTGGAGCCTGCTGTCGACCGCCTGGCGCGACGGGCTCGACCGCAAGATCGGTCAATTGAAGAAATTGCGCGACGGGCTGACCGACTGTATCGGCTGCGGCTGCATGTCGATCGACAAATGTCCGCTCCGCAACAAGGATGACCGGCTGGCCAGGGAAGGAACAGGGGCGAGAAGGCTGGTTCTTCCTTCTCTCGGTTCACGGAGAGAAGGTGCCTGAGCGTAGTGAAGGCGGACACAAGGGGCGGTGCCTGTATTGGGTTGTTCCCGTAAACAGGCGAGGAAATCCTAATCCGCCGCCGGCAGGCGCCTTATGGTGAATTCGATCAAATCGCCCGGCCGTTCGAACCAGCTTTCGATCTCGGTCCAGTAAGCCTGCTTGGGGAAGCGCTCGAACCATTCCTTTGCCTTCAGGCGAGCGTCCGAACGCGGCAGGACGAAGGTTTCGCGCAAAAATCCGTCGCGCGGCATGCGCGCGCGTTCAGCCCGGCTTTGATCGAGCCTTTTCTTCAGGCCATCCAACGGCGGTCTTGCCGGGGTGCGCACGAAGGTCTCCTTGCTCCGATCAGATCAGACTTGACCCTTTCCCCTAAGAGATTAGGGATCGCGCCGGCAAAAGACGAGTCATTTGTAGGGGCCGGCCGCCCCGAAACCGGAGACAGCACTTGGAACGACCTGAAATACCGGCTGGCCTGCCCGCCGACATCGAAGAAAAGAAGATGAAGGCACGCCTGTGGTTCGAGGCATTGCGCGAACGCATCTGCGGTGCTTTCGAGCAGATCGAGCAGGATCTCCAGGGCCCGCTCGCTTCATGGTCGCCGGGTCGGTTCGAAAGGACGCCGTGGGAGCGTGACTCCGGCAAGGGCGGTGGCGGAACCATGTCGATGATGCACGGCCGAGTCTTCGAGAAGGTTGGCGTCCACACCTCGACCGTTTACGGCGAGTTCTCGCCCGAATTCAGGAAGCAGATGCCCGGCGCCGAGGAGGACCCGCGCTTCTGGGCATCCGGCATTTCGCTGATCGCGCACCCCTGGAACCCCAACGTTCCGGCCGTGCACATGAATACGCGCATGGTCGTCACCTCGCGCCATTGGTTCGGCGGCGGCGCCGACCTTACCCCCGTGCTCGACCGGCGCCGCACGCAGGACGACCCCGACACAATGGCCTTCCACCGCGCCATGCAGTTCGCCTGCGAGAAGAATGCCGGTGTCGCCGACCATGCGAAATTCAAGGCCTGGTGCGACGAGTATTTCTTCCTTCCGCATCGCAACGAGCCGCGCGGCACCGGCGGCATCTTTTTCGACTGGCTGCATTCGGGGCAGGACAAGGGCGGCTGGAATGCCGATTTCAACTTCGTCCAGGATGTCGGGCGCGCTTTTCTTGTCGTCTATGGCCATCTCGTGCGGGGCAATTTCAACGAGAACTGGACCGATGGCGACCGCGACGAACAGCTCATCCGCCGCGGCCGTTATGTCGAGTTCAATCTGCTTCATGATCGCGGCACCATTTTCGGCCTGAAAACCGGCGGCAATGTCGCCTCGATCCTCTCCAGCCTGCCGCCGGAGGCCCGCTGGCCGTAAAAAGATAGTGAGCGCGCCGTGAGCCGCATTGATGTCCCATTCGCCTCGAAAGGGGCATCGAATGTGGCGCGGGAGCCCTCGCAAAGTTTCTTTTTCGTCTAATAGGCTTCGGAAAAGACTGGGCTATTTGTCGGGACGGGTCGGGAAACGCCGGCGGTTCGCCTGCGCAATTCCAGGAGTGCAGAGCGGTTCTCCGTCCGGAATTGCGTCAGAACGAAGCGGATCGCGACTCGACGCAACCGGACGGCCCAGGACGATGCGGGACACCTTCGCCAAAAGGGGTGCCCGCGCTTTCCAGGAGTACTTCGCAATGCGCAAGATCATTGTTTCGGCCGCAGCGGCTGCCCTTCTCGCTTCCGGTTCGGTGGCATTGGCCGCCGTCAAGCACACCACCGGCACGATCAAGACCTTTGATACGGCGGCCAAAAGCCTGGTTCTCGACAATGGATCGTCTTTTACGCTCCCCCGGACCTTCAAGGATCCTGGCCTGAAGGTCGGCGAGAAGGTCAGAGTTTCATGGGACATGAGCGGCAAGGATAAAGTTGCCGAGGCAGTCAAGATCATGAAGTGATGACCTGCCCACAGGGCTGGCGTAAGAGGGCGGAGCAGCGCTGCTCCGCCTTTTTGCCGTTGACGGCAATCAATGCCACCCCATCTGTGTTATGGTTTCACCCGCTCGCGGTCCAGCCGGTCTCAAGGTCGGACAACGCGCCAAGAAGATGTGGAGTCCCTGCCGCCTTTTGCAGGACGGCCGACCGGACTCCATGGAGGAAAAGGAGAAATCCCATGAAGGAATTCCACTGCGGCTCGCTCGTTCCAGGTTGTGAATGGCACACGCGCGCCGAGGAGGAAGCCGAGGTCATGCGCCGTGCCGTCGAACATATGCGCGAGACGCATGGCGAGACGATCATCCGCGAAACGATGATCGAAGCGATCCGCTCGCGCATTGAGAAGGTCCGCGACGCCGCCTGATTTGGAGCAAGTTCCGGGAAATCGCAGCGATTTCCGCCCGGATTGCGTTGACGAATGCTTTATCCGGCCTTCAGGGCCTGCGCGGCGCGCTTGAGCAGCGCGTCGCGATCGGGCCCGAAACCTGCATCGACCCATTCCACTTCGAGATTCCTGAGGATCGCGCCGAGTTTTGGCCCGGGCATCCCCCCGATCGCCGTCAGATCGGCGCCCTTGAGTGGAAACACGGGCCTTTCCCATCTCAGCGCGAAGGCGAGAAGTCGGGAAAAGCCGCCGGCCTCGATGAGCGCATCGGTCTGGTCCACCGCGCGCACCCGTGCCGCTGCGAGTGACAGGCGAAGCCGGTCGACGACCCCCTGCCGGTCGCCGCGGTAGAGCGTCTTGGCCAGTTCACCTTCGGTGGTTTTCGGCTCGATTCCCGGCGTAAGCGCCCAGTGGCGCAAACGGTTTGCTTCCGCAGTCGACAGTCTCAGCCGCTCGGCCAGCGTCTTCATGCGCGCCGCATCCGGCGGCACGATCGCCTCCAGCCTGAGCATCGGCTCCGCCGTCCAGCCCAGATCCTTCTCGGCTCTGGCCAGGCCGTGGATCGCATCGATGCCCCATTTCTCGCTTTCCGGCAGCACGCTGGTCAAAACGCTCGCCTGCCGCATCCACAACAGCGCGCGGGACGGATCGGCCGCCGACAACAGCTTCTTGAGTTCGGACCAGACGCGCTCGGCCGAGAGCTGCACGAGCCCTCCCTTCAGCCGGGCGCAAGCCTTCAGCCCCTCGGCGTCCGGCCGGCCTTCGCCATACCAGGCGAAGAAGCGGAAAAAGCGCAGGATACGCAGATAGTCCTCGCGGATACGCGCTTCCGGATCGCCGATGAAGCGCAGCCGGCGCCCCTCTATGTCGGCGACGCCGCCGACCAGATCGACGACCGTGCCGTCGGCTTCCGCGTAGAGCGCGTTGATGGTGAAGTCGCGCCGCTCGGCATCAAGCTTCCAGTCTCGCCCGAACGACACTTTGGCGCGGCGGCCGTCGGTCTCGATATCCGCGCGCAGCGTGGTAATTTCATAAGACTTCCCGCCGGCAATCACGGTGATCGTGCCGTGCTCGATGCCGGTGGGAACGGTCTTGAACCTCGCCGCCTCGGCGCGGCGGATTGTCTCCTGCGGCAGGCAGGTGGTGGCGATGTCGATATCGGCGACGGGCTGGCCGATCAGCGTGTTGCGCACCGCGCCGCCGGCGACCCGCGCTGCCTCGCCGCCGCTCGCCAGAATGGCAAGCAGGCGCTGCAGATGCTTGTCGCCGAGCCAGTCGGCCCTGTCAGCGATCGAGACCTTCACGCATAGAGCCTTTCATAAAGCGTGCGGATGATGCCGGCGGTGACGCCCCAGATGCGCCGGTCGCCATAGGGCATGTCGTAGAAGAACCATTCGAGATCGTTCCAAATGCGGCTGTCCCTGATGTGGTTGGCCGGATCCATGAGGAAGCGCAGCGGCACTTCGAAGGCCAGGTCGACTTCCTCGGCATTGAGCGCCAGCTGGAAAGGCGGCCGCACGATGCCCAGCACCGGCGCGATCCTGTAACCGCTGCCCGCGACGTAATCGGGCATGCGGCCGATGACCTCGATATGATCCCGGCGAAGGCCGATCTCCTCGAAGGTCTCGCGCAGCGCCGCCGCTTCCGGACTGGCGTCGGTCGCATCGATCGTTCCGCCGGGAAAGGCCACCTGCCCCGAATGGTTGCGCAGCGTCTCGGCCCGCTTGGTCAAAAGAACCGTGGCATCGCCCTGGTGATCGACGATCGGGATCAGCACCGCCGCATCGCGCAGCGGTTTCGCCCGGTGGAGGCGCGGATGGCCTGGATTGAAGCGATGATCGCCATAGTCGTCGCCGGCATGCGCCTGCGGCTGCGCGGCAAAGCGCGCGCGCAGATCGGCAATGGAAAAGGGCGTCGGCGTCACCTGGTCCATCATGAACTGTCCGTCACGCGCTCAGCTGCCTCAGCCTGTCGGCCGGCATGATCGGATAGGCCTGGCCTTTCGAGCGAACGGCAAACATCAACCTGCCGTCGATCTCGATTTCCTCGCCATGCTCGACCAGTTCGTACATCACCGGCCGCGCCACCAGCGCCTCCAGCCGCCCGCGCACCAGCACATAAGGCTTCAGCCCGCCGGTCTCGTGTTCGTCGACGAAGCGCAGCGGCCGCTCCGGCCCGGCCTCGACGACGTCGCCGACATTGGTGCGAAACGTGATGATCTGGCTCTCGCCACTGCCCGAGACATCCAACTCGACGGCGATGAAGGGTGCGTCGGCGACGCGGATGCCGACCTTTTCCACCGGCGTCACCAGATAGGTCCTGCCGTCCGCGTCCTTGCGCAGCACCGAGGAAAAAAGCTGCACCAGCGGCATGCGGCCGATCGGAGTGCCGAGATAGAACCACGTGCCGTCAGCCTTAATTTCCATATCCAAATCGCCGCAGAAGTCGGGATTCCAGCGCTCCACCGGGGCCGGCCCCTTGCCGGCGCGGGCCGCGCGCGAGATCAGCGCCTCAAGGCCGCGCGCCTCGGTCGCGGCCGCCAGGCTTTGCTGTCTTTGTTCGGAGCCCTCTGCCATCGTCACGAAATAGTCACTGTTGTTGCGCTTGTCAGCCTAACTCTGTGATTTAAATTTGACGGCAGGCGCCAGACGGAGCCGAATCGCGGCATTCTGCGTCAAGCTGGTATTTCCAACCACAAGGATCGATGCTGCATGAGCGTGATGGTCAAGGAAAGCCCGATCAGCGAAAAAGACATGATCGCCGAGGTCGAGAAGGCGCTGGCCGACATTTCCAGGGTCCGCGACGGGGTCGGTCGCATCATCTTCGGCCAGGAAAGTGTCGTCGAACGCGCTTTGGTGGCGCTTCTGGCCGGCGGCCACGCGCTGCTGGTCGGCGTGCCCGGCCTCGCCAAGACCAAGCTGGTCGAGACGCTGGGCATCGTGCTCGGCCTCGATTCGCGTCGCATCCAGTTCACCCCCGACCTGATGCCCTCGGACATTCTCGGCTCCGAGGTGATGGAGCAGGACGAATTCGGCAAGCGCTCCTTCCGCTTCATTTCGGGGCCGATCTTCGCGCAGTTGCTGATGGCCGACGAGATCAACCGCGCCTCGCCGCGCACCCAGTCGGCGCTGCTGCAGGCCATGCAGGAGTATCACGTCACCATCGCCGGTGCCCGCCACGACCTGCCCTCGCCTTTCCATGTGCTCGCGACGCAGAACCCGCTGGAGCAGGAAGGCACTTATCCGCTGCCCGAGGCACAGCTCGACCGTTTCCTGATGCAGGTCGACATCCTCTATCCCGAACTCGAGGCCGAGCGCCGCATCCTTTTGGAAACCACCGGCGTCGAGGACGCGAGGGCGCAGAATGTGCTGCAGCCGGCACGGCTGAGGGATATCCAGACGCTGATCCGCCGCATGCCGGTGCCTGAAAGCGTGGTCGAGGCGATCCTGGCCCTGGTGCGTTCGGCGCGCCCCGGCCAGGGCAATGCCGAGACCGACAGGCATGTCGCCTGGGGCCCGGGTCCCCGGGCCAGTCAGGCACTGATGCTGTGCACGAGGGCGCGCGCGCTCTATGATGGGCGGCTGGCGCCGTCAATCGACGATGTGCGTGCTCTGGCCGAGCCGGTGCTCCAGCACCGCATGGCGCTGACCTTCGCCGCCCGCGCCGAAGGCACCAGCGTGCGCGACGTGGTGGCCAAGCTCGTGAAAGGTATTTGATGGCGCGCATCGGCGAGCTCCAGGCTCCGGCAGCGACGCGCGACGCGCTCGCCCGCGGCCGGTTGCGGGCTTCGCTCGTGCCCGACCTGCTGGTCGAGGCGCGCCGCATCGTCAACACCGTGATCGCGGGCTGGCATGGCCGCCGCAAGCGCGGCATCGGTGAGAATTTCTGGCAGTTCCGGCCCTATGTCGAAGGCGATTCCTCGCGCATCGACTGGCGCCGCTCGGCCCGCGACGACCACACCTATGTGCGCGACCGCGAATGGGAAGCGGCCCATACGGTGTGGCTGTGGGCCGACCCCTCGCCGTCCATGCTCTACAAGTCGTCCGGTGCCGCCGTTTCCAAGCAATCGCGCGGCCTGGTGCTGGCGCTGGCCATGGCCGAGCTGTTGTCGCGCAGCGGCGAGCGCATCGCCTGGCCCGGCCTTACCGATCCGTTCACCGCCCGCAATGGCGCGGAGCGCATCGCCGCCCAGCTCATGCATGCCGGCGAGTTGCCGGCCAAACCCGATCTCTCCGGCATCCGCCGCTTCTGCGACATCGTCATCGCCAGTGATTTCCTCGACCCGGTGGAGGAGACCATGGCCTGGCTCGACGTGCTCGCCCGCCACGGCGTGCGCGCACATCTGATCGAGGTCGCCGATCCGGCCGAGGAGACATTCCCCTATGCCGGCCGCACCGAATTCACCGACCCGGAGAGTGGCGACAAGCTGACCGCCGGACGCGCCGAGATGCTGGCCGATGAATATCGCCTGCTCTATGGCGCCCGACGCCAGGAACTGGCCAGCTGGTGCAAGCGGCTCGGCTGGAGCTTCACCGTCAACCACACCGATCGACTGGCTTCCGACGCCCTGGTACGCCTGCACATGGCGATGACCGATGGCGGTCAGTCCAGGCTGACCGCTGTTGGCCACGCCGGCATGATCGCCGGTGGCGATCAGCTTGGAAAGGCCGTCGCATGAGCTGGCTGCCGCTCTCCTTTGGCGCGCCCATGCTGTTGTGGGGTCTTTTGGCACTGCCGGTGATCTGGTGGCTGCTCAGGCTGACTCCGCCCAGGCCGCAGACCGAGGTGTTTCCGCCGTTGAAGATCCTGGCGCGCGTGCTGAAGCGCGAGGAAACCCCGCAGCAGAGCCCCTGGTGGCTGACACTGCTCAGGCTGCTGATGGCGGCGCTCATCGTCGCCGCCCTTGCCGAACCGGTCTTCAATCCGCGCGAGAAATTGCCGGCCGAGGGCGCGGCCTTGGCGCTGGTCGTCGACAATGGCTGGGCAAGCGCCGCCGACTGGAACAAGCGCATCGCAACCGCCGAGCGGCTGATCGCCGACGCCGGTTCGAACGGCGTGCCGATCATCATCGCCTTCACCGCCGAAAAACCCAATGCCGAGATCGGCCCGTTCGATGCTGCCGCAGCGCTCGACCGGCTGCGCGCGGCAAAGCCGCGGCCGATCCCGACCGACCGGCCGGCGGTCTACGCCCGCGTCGCCGCCGCGCTGGAGCGCCTGCCGGGCGCCAGCGTCGCCGTGCTGGCCGACGGCCTGGCGGCGAAGGGCGATGACGCCGCCTTCAACACGCTCCTGTCCAAAAACGCCGCCCGGGTCGTGTGGGCCGTTGCCGACCGGATGTCGCTGACCGGCCTGACGGGCGCCGAGAACGAGGTCGACGGTTTTGCCCTCACCGCCATCCGGCCGCCCGGCGATGCGGCCCCGGCGCAAGTCACCGCCGGCGCATTCGACGACAAGGGCCGCCGCATCGCCGATGCGACGCTGACTTTCGCACCCGGCCAATCCACCGCCACCGGCACCATGGCGGTGCCGTTCGAGCTGCGCAACGATTTCGCCTCGATCGCGCTCGATGGCGAGCGTCAGGCGGGCGCGGTGCGCGTGCTGGACGAAAGCTCCAAGCGCCGCCGCGTCGGACTCCTGTCGCAGGCCGAGGCCGACCAGGCGCAGCCGCTGCTGTCGCCGCTCTACTATATCAGGCGCGCGCTGCAGCCCTTCGCCGACCTGGTCGAACCCTCCAGCGCCGACCTGGCCGACGCCATTCCGCAGATCCTCGACCAGAAGCCCGCGATGATCGTCATGGCCGATATCGGCACCATTCCCGCACAGATCAGGCCAAGGCTCGTCGACTGGGTTGAAAAGGGCGGCACCCTGGTGCGTTTCGCCGGGTCGCGACTGGCCGCCGCCGGCAATGACGACGACCTTCTGCCGGTGCGTCTGCGCACCGGCGAACGCTCGCTCGGCGGCGCACTGTCATGGACCACGCCGCAACCGGTCACCGAATTCCCCAAGGCTGGCCCCTTCGCCGATCTGGCGCCGCCGACCGAGGTGACCGTTTCCAGGCAGGTGCTGGCAGAACCGACGCCCGATATCGTCGAGCGCACCTGGGCAGCGCTTGCCGACGGTACGCCGCTGGTCACCGGGCTGAAGAAGGGCAAGGGCACGCTGGTGCTGTTCCACGTCACGCCCGAAGCGACCTGGTCGAACCTGCCGATCTCCGGCAGCTTCGTCGAGATGCTGCGCCGCATCGTGCAGTTGTCGCGCAACCAGGGCGCCGCCATCGCCAATGCCGAAGCCGCCGCCACCTCGCTGGCGCCCTACCGCATGATAGCGGCCGACGGAATGCTGGTGCCGCCGACGCCGGATGCGCGCCCGCTGGTGCCGGGCGCCGGCGCTCTGCCGGTGACGTTCGAGAACCCGCCCGGCCTCTATGGCTCGGAGGCCGGCGTCTTCGCCCACAATCTGCTCGATGCGACAAGTACGCTCGCGCCGCTGGCGCGCCCGCAAATCACCGTCCCGGTTACCACGATCCAGTACGCCTTTGACGAATCGCGCAATTTGAAAGGCGCGCTGGTGGCCGCCGCGCTGGCGCTGATGGTGCTCGATACGCTGGCGGTGTTCTGGATGGGTGGCCTGTTCTCACGAAAGCCGCGCCGCGCCGGCGCCGTGGCCACCACGGCGGCCATTCTGATCGGGCTCGGCGCGCTGTTCGGCCAGGTCGGCGCCGCGCGCGCCGACGATGCCAAGCCTGGCGACACCGCCGCCATAGAGGACATCTCCAAGACCCGCATCGCCTATGTGCTGACCGGCGTGCCCGGCGACGATTCGATCAGCCGCGCCGGGCTCGAGGGCCTGACCCGCTTCCTCATCGAGAAGACCGCGCTCGAGCCGGGCGCGCCGGCCGGCGTCGACATCTCCAAGGACGAGCTGTCGTTCTTTCCCCTCATATATTGGCCGATCGATCCGGCCGCAGCCATGCCCAGCCAGGCCGCGATTGCCCGTATCGATGCCTATATGCAGCAGGGCGGCACCGTGCTGTTCGACACGCGCGACCAGTTCGCCAACGGCATCGGCGCCGACTCGACCAGCCCCGCCACCGAGCGGCTGCGCGACATCCTCGGCAACCTCAACGTGCCGCCGCTGGAGCCGGTGCCGTCGGATCATGTTCTGACCAAATCCTTCTTTATCCTGCCCGAATTCCCTGGCCGCTTCGGCGGCAGCCCGCTCTGGGTCGAGGCATCGCTCGACGCCAGCAATGCCGAAAACCGGCCGGTGCGTACCGGTGACGGCGTCTCGCCGATCATGATCACCGCCAATGATTTCGCCGGCGCCTGGGCCGTCGACGAGAATGGCGACCCGCTGCTGCCTACCGTGCCCAACGATCCGATGCAGCGCATCTATGCGCTGCGCGCCGGGGTCAACATTATGATGTACATGCTGACCGGCAACTACAAATCCGACCAGGTGCACGTGCCCATATTGCTTGAACGGTTGGGGCAGTAAGATGAAGCTCTTTCTTGTGCCCGCCCCGCGGATCTGCCCTCCCCTGCAAAGCGGAGGGTAAGACGTGAACTGGTCTATCTCCTTCGAACCGCTGATCTCCTGGCCGCTTTTGGCCCTGGTGCTGGTGCCGCTGGCCCTGCTCGCGGCCGTCGGCCTGTGGTTTCGCCAGCGCGGCGCGGTTCTGCGCCTCGTCGCCTTGCTGGCGCTCGCCGCCGCTCTCTTCAATCCGGTGTTCCTCAACGAGGAGCGCGAGCCGCAGCAAAGCGTGGTCGCCCTGATCGTCGACCGCAGCCAGAGCCAGGACATCGGTGAACGGACCAAACAGACCGACGAGGCGCTGGCCGGGCTTGAGCAGCGCCTCGGCCGCTTCAAGCAGTTTGACGTCCGTGTCGTCGAGGCCGGCAAGTCGGAAGCCGCCGAGGAACGCACGGAAACGCGGCTGTTCGGCGCGCTCGAAAACGCCTTCCGCGATGTGCCGCCCTCGCGCATCGGCGGCGCCGTCATGATCACCGATGGCGAAGTGCATGACGCACCCGCCGGCGCGCCTGATTTCAATGCCCCGCTGCACGCCTTGATCACCGGCAACGACCACGAGAAGGATCGCCGCATACGTTTCGAGAACGCGCCGCGCTTCGCCCTCGTCGGCAAGCCGCTCGATATGACCTATCGCGTCATTTCAACCAGCAACGAGACCGGGCCGGTCGATGTGCGCGTTTCGGTCAATGGCGAGCAGATCGCGGTCGAGCATGCCACCGTCGGCCAGGCCATGCCGCTGCAGGTGACCATTCCCAGCGCCGGGCGCAACATCATCGAACTCGCCATCGATCGCGAGCCCGGCGAGCTCACCGACACCAACAACCGCGCCATCGCGCTGGTAGACGGCATTCGCGAGAACCTGCGCGTGCTGCTCGTCTCCGGCGAACCGCATGCGGGCGAGCGCACCTGGCGCAATCTGTTGAAATCCGACGCCTCGGTCGATCTCGTCCATTTCACCATCCTGCGGCCGCCGGAAAAGCAGGACGGCACGCCGATCAACGAATTGTCGCTGATCGCCTTCCCGACGCGGGAACTGTTCGTCGAGAAGATCAAGGATTTCGACCTGATCATCTTCGACCGCTACCAGCACCGCGACGTGCTGCCGATCCTCTACTACGACTACATCTCCGAATATGTCGAAAAGGGCGGCGCGCTGCTGATTGCGGCCGGACCCGAATATGCCGGTGAAAGCTCGATCGCGCGCACGCCGCTGATGTCGGCGCTGCCGGCGATGCCGACCGGCGAGGTCGTCGACAAGGCGTTCTATCCACGCCTCACCGACATCGGCCAGCGCCATCCGGTGACGCGCGGTCTCGACGGTTCTGCCAGCGAGCCGCCGCACTGGAGCCGCTGGTTCCGCACCATCGGCGTGCAGAATCCCGAAGGCGAGGTGGTGATGAAGGGAGCCGACAACCGGCCGCTGCTCCTGCTCGACCGCAAGGGAGAAGGCCGCGTCGGCATGCTTCTGTCCGACCAGGGCTGGCTGTGGGCGCGCGGCTTCGAAGGCGGCGGCCCGCATGTCCAGCTCTACCGCCGTATCGCCCACTGGCTGATGAAGGAGCCAGAGCTCGAGGAGGAACGGCTGACCGCCGACGGGCGCGGCATGGTGCTGGAGATCCGTCGCCAGACCATGGCCGACGACCCCGGCCCGGCCCAGATCATCACGCCCTCCGGCAAGACCATCACCGTCAAGCTCGAAAAATCCGAACCCGGTGTCTTCCTGGGTAGCGCCCAGACTTCCGAGATCGGCCTTTACCAGGTCGGCAATGGCGACCTTACCGCGCTCGCCCATGTCGGGCCGGTTAACGCACCCGAATTCGCCGACGTCGTTTCCACGCAGGACCGGCTGAAGGCTCCCGCCGAAGCCACCGGCGGCAGCGTTCGCAGGCTTGCGGGATCGCCCCTTGGAGGCGGCGACGTGACCTTGCCCTCGATCGTCCCCGTACGGTCCTCGGGAGAAGCGTCCGGCGCCGACTGGATCGGCCTGCGCACCACCGACGACAGCGTGCTCAAGGCGGTCTCGCGCGTGCCGCTGTTCGGCGGCTTCCTCGGTCTCGGCCTGCTGCTGCTGGCGATGGGTTCGATGTGGTACCGCGAAGGGCGGTAGCTTCCTTCTCCCCGTATAGTGACGGGGAAAAGACGCTGTCGCGGATGGTTTCGCCAATTATCGGCGTTGCGAAGGGAGCCAAGGCTATGAAGGAGCCCTGCTCTACTCCTCAGGCTCCGTTGTGAACATCAGCGGATAGCCCTTGGCCTTGCCGGCGTCGGTGGCCCGTGTCGCCTTGGTCTCCGCGACGTCCTTGGTGAAGACGGCGACGACGCAGACGCCGCGCCGATGCGCCGTGATCATCACCCGATGCGCCTGGTCTTCGCTGAGCTTGAACTCGCCCTTCAGCACCGTCACCACGAATTCACGCGGCGTGAAATCGTCGTTGAGCAGGATGACCTTGTAAAGCTTCGGCCGCTCTGTCTTGGGCAGGGTCTGCGTACGGGGTTTTGTCGTGATTTCAGGCATGGGAGCCGACAATTGCGCGAGCCTCGGTTTCGCCCTTATTTCGCACGGGCGAAAGCGAGCGTCCAATCACAGAGCTATGTGGGAAGTGTCGGCCGCAGTTCAACGGCCCTGGCGGCCGAGGCCGCGCCGGGAAGGCGGCAGGTTCCCGGCCGCATCCGACCGGCGTTCCATCCAGGACGCGACCGGCCAGGCAACGACGCAGATCAGCGTCACGCTGGCAAGGGCAATGAGCAGCCAGGTCTGCGCGGGCGTGATGTAATCCCAGTCGGTGGAAATGACGGGCGCGAACAGCGACGGCTCGGTACGGCCGCTGGCAGGATCCGGCACGGGGCTGGCGGTGAACAGGATCAGCAGCCGGGCGGCGCCGGTGGCAACCAGGCCACCAAGCACGATCGAGCGCAGAATGGACGAAAGCCGCTTCATGCGGATTTCCTACAGGGCCGGCCTTGCAATCGGGTTAAGGGTCGGTCGAGGCGAAAGCCGCCGGCACCGGCTTCGGGTACATCGTTGGGGTCTGTCCGTCCGCTTCACGCCGATACGCGGCCTTCCGCTTTGTCGGACAGGAAGAAGGCCGCTCCAGCCAAAACGCAACTGGAGCGGCCTTGTCACAAGGCAGGCAGTGGTGCCCGACCTGGATTAAGCCTTCGGAGCGACCTTCTTGTCGGTCTTCTTGACAGTCTTCTTGGCGGCCTTCTTGTGCTTCTTGGCAGCGACCTTCTTCACCGGAGGCTTGGCGGTCGTGGTCGCCGGAGCGGTGGTCGTCGAGGAAGCAGCCGGAGCGGCGGTCGTGGTGGCAGCGGCGTTGCCGAGAGCCGGCATGGCGAAGGCGAGAGCAACGGCGAGACCGGTGGCGGAGAGGATGGACTTTTTCATGGCTTCATTTCCTTTTCATGCGGGTCGGGTTTCGAGTGTCACTGAACCGGGTCGTTCGGTGTCACCCCCAGCAGCTTCAGAGCGTTGGCGAGCATCCGGATGCCCTGTGCCTGTTTCTTGGCGGCGCAGTACCGGTTGCCCTTTCTCTGAAGTGCCTTTGCCGCGGTGACCTGCGTTGCCGTGGCATGGGTTTCGAGGGCTTCGTCGAATTGGTGGCTGAGATTGGCACACCGCTCGGTCCGGGTGGTGAGCGTCACTTTTGCATCCGATTGTCCAGCAGCGGCTGTGACGAGCGAAATGCCCATCAACGCACCCAGCAAACTGATCGACAACCTTGGCATCGGTTAATCCGTGAACCCGGAGACTTGCGTCGCGGCCAAATGACATGACCGCCACGGCACCGTTATGCCGGCCTAGTTTTTCAGGAGTTTTTCCCGATTATAGAATTTTGTTTCTGGATTGTGTCTGTGCGCCCCGGGCGGGAAGGCCTCCAGGGCATTCGGTGTGGAGATTGCCAGATTTACCTTGCCTTGAAATCCAAGGCACTGGCCAACATATGGCCCGAATTCTATCGTGTGGGTGGCCGCCTGCCGGCTTGGCAGGTCAACGAAGACAGGATCCCCGTGAAATCCGACGCACACATACTGATCGTCGACGACGACAAGGGCATTCGCGACCTGCTGCAGGAGTTCTTCCAGAAGCGCGGCCTGCACACATCGGTTGCCGCCGACGGCACCGAGATGGAAACGATCCTGCGCCGTGCACAGGTCGATCTCATCGTGCTCGACGTCATGCTGCCCGGCAGGAGCGGGCTGGAACTGTGCCGTGACATCCGGGCCCAGTATTCGACGCCGATCATCATGTTGACCGCCGTGACCGAGACGACAGACCGCGTGGTTGGCCTCGAGATGGGCGCCGACGACTATGTGCCCAAACCTTTCGACCCCCGCGAATTGCTGGCCCGCATACGCGCCGTGCTGCGGCGCAACGGCGCCTCCGAGCCCAAGCGCGCCACATCGAAGCAGATCTATCGCTTCGCCGGCTGGACGATGGATTGTTCGCGGCGCCGGCTGACCGCGCCCGACGACGTCAGGGTCGAACTGACCATGGCGGAGTTCAACCTGTTGCAGACCTTCGTCAAGAGCGCACAGCGCGTGCTGACCCGCGACCAACTCATCGAACTCTCCGGCGGTGATAGCGATTATTCCTTCGACCGCAGCATCGACATCCTGGTCAGCCGGCTGCGGCGCAAGATGGAAGATGACCCCAAGACGCCCAAGCTGATCCTGACGGTGCGCAGCGGCGGCTATCAGTTCCTCCCCGAAACGACTTCCGAATGAGACGTTTCCTGCCGCAGACCCTGCCTGTGTGGGTGCTGCTGATCGTCATTGCCGGCCTGTTGATCAGTCAGGTCGCGACGCTCTACATCGTGTCGCGCGACCGCGCGGCCGCCAATGACGTGGTCGATCTCTACCGCCTCAACGACCGCGCCTATTCGCTGGTGCAGCTGATGCATGCCGCCACGCCCGAGGAACGCAAGGCGACCGCATCCGGCCTGTTCAACGCTACCTATGCTCTCACGGTTTCAGACACCCCCGCGGTCACCTCGTCGATCGCCGGCGACGATGAACTCGCCGAGCTGGAAGACATTCTCGTTGGACGGCTGTCGAAGTTCGGCGTCACCGACGCGCGCGTCCGGCGCGATCCGGCGACGCAGGAATCCGACAGCCCCGGCGGCGAGGTCATGAACAGGGACGTCGGCCAGGTGGAACGCGACCTCCTGGTGCTGGCGGCGAACTTCGCCCAGAGCGACAAGCTGACCGCCTCGCTGCGCTTCGCCGACGGCCAATGGCTGAACTTCACCGAGCCGATCACGCCGGTCGGCCCGATCCTGAGCTTCGACAGCCTGCCGCTCTATTCGCTGATAGCGGGGCTGGTGGTGATCATGTCGATCTGGTCGCTGCGCCGGCTGACCGCGCCCTACCGGATGATGGAAACCGCCGTGAACCGGATCGGCAATGACCTCAAGAGCCCGCCGATCGCCGAAAGCGGCAGCCGCGAGGTGCGCGCTGCCGCCAAGGCGATCAACGCCATGCAGGCGAGACTGCGTGAATATGTCGAGGACCGTGAGCACCTGGCCGCAGCGCTGGCGCACGACCTGCGCACGCCGATGACCAGAATGCGGCTGCGCCTGGAGCTGTTGCGCAAATCCGCGGTTCGCGAGGCATTGGCGCACGATCTCGCCGATGTCGAGAGCATCGCCAGCTCGGTTATCGACTTCGCCACTTTCGAGGTGAACGAAGAAAAGAGCGAGCGCATCGACTTCTGGTCGCTGGTGGAATCGATCGCCGACGGCTACGCCGAGGTCTCCTTCGACAATGATGATACGCGCTCGCGCGGCCTGATCTGCATGGCGCGGCCGGTCGCGCTCAAGCGCTGCGTCACCAATCTTGTGCAAAATGCCGTCACCTACGGCAAGAAGGCGCATCTCGGCCTGTACCGGTCGGGCGACATGATCACGCTGGCCATACGTGATGAGGGGCCGGGCATTCCGCAAGCCCAGATCGACGCCGTGTTCGGATCTTTCGTGCGCCTGGAACAGTCCCGCAACCGCCAGACCGGCGGCCTTGGCCTCGGCCTCACCATCGCTCGCAACATCGCGCGCGCCGCCGGCGGCGAGATCCGCCTGTCCAACCATCCGGACGGCGGCCTGCTGACGGAGCTACGCCTGCCGCTGGCGACTTGAGACGCGACTGAGGGATTACCGCCGCAGCACCGCGCTCAGCACGTCCCTGATGCCGATCGCGCCGACGAAGCGCGACTGGTCATCGAACAGCGCCACGGGCGCGGTCTGCGACCGGTGCATGGCGAGCATCACCGTCTTCAGCGACGTTCCGGGATTGGCCCAGAACACCTGAGCCGCTTCCTCGGACTGGCCTTCGACGTCGGCGCACGACACCCATACCGCCGGCTTGCCGTCACGTTCAGCCGCCGCCACGAGGCCATGATCGTCGATCTTGAAGCGCGTCGTCTTGCGCCGGTCGAGCCACACCCAGCCGTCCTTGCCTTGTTCGAGGTCGCGGCGGTCGCGCATCACGTTCCAGGCGGTGAGCACCGACAGCGGATTCACATTGGCGATAAAGTCGCGGACATAATCGTTGGCGGGCTTGAGCACGATGTCCTCCGCCGCACCAGTCTGCACGATGCGTCCGCCCTCCATGATTGTGATGTGGCTGCCGATCTTCAGCGCTTCCTCGAGGTCGTGGCTGACGAAGATGATGGTCTTCTTCAGTTCGGCCTGCAGCTGAAGCAATTCGTCTTGCAGCTTGGTGCGGATCAGCGGATCGAGCGCGGAGAACGGCTCGTCCATCAAAAGGATCGGCGCCTCGGTGGCGAAGGCGCGCGCCAGCCCGACGCGCTGCTGCATGCCACCCGAAAGCTCATGCGCGTATTTCTTCGACCACTGCTCGAGATTGACCAGCTTGAGCTGCCTGTGCACGCGCTCCTTGCGCTCGGCGTCCGGCACGCCGGCAAGTTCGAGGCCAAGCCCGACATTCTCTTCCACCGTCCGCCACGGCAGCAGGCCGAACTGCTGGAACACCATGGCAACCTGCTTCTGCCGCAGGCGCCGCAAGGTGGCCTCGTCGCAGGTGACGACATCGACGGTGCGGTCGCCATCCTTGACCAGAACCTGGCCGCGCGAGACGACGTTCAGGCGATTGACCGCTCTCAGCAGTGTCGACTTGCCCGAGCCGGACAGACCCATGAGGACGGAAATCTCGCCCTCATGCACGGTGAGGCTGGCGCCGGCGCAGCCGAGCACATTGCCGGTCTGCTCGAGGATCTCGGCGCGCGTCGCACCCTTGTCGATCAGCGCCAGCGAACCCGCCTGGTCGGCGCCGAAGACGATATCGACGTTCCTGAAATCGACGGCGACGGTCATTTCTTGCCTCCAACGCCAATGCGGGTCATGCGGTCGAGCACGATGGCGAGCACGACGATGGCGAGCCCGGCCTCGAGGCCGAGATCGATGCGGCGCGAACCGAGCGCGCGGTTGATCTCGGTGCCGAGCCCGCCGGCGCCGATCAGTGCTGCGAACACCACCATTGACAGCGACAGCATGATCGACTGGGTCAGGCCCGCCATGATGGTGGGCAGCGCCGAGGGCAGTTCAACCTTCCACAGCAGCTGGCTCCTGGTGGCGCCGAAGGCCTCGCCGGCTTCGATGATCGATTTGGGCACCGAGACGACGCCGAGATGCGTGAGCCGGACCGCGGTCGGGATGACGAAGATGATGGTGACGATAAGGCCGGGCGCGTTGCCGAGGCCGAACAGCGTCAGCACCGGGATCAGATAGACGAACGTCGGCAGCGTCTGCATCAGGTCGAGCACCGGCAGCATGAAGCGATAGACCTTCGGCTTGTGCGCCGCCCAGATGCCGAGCGGCACGCCGATGGCCATCGCCATGGCGGCGGCGGCCACAACCAGCACCAGCGTCTGCACCGTCTGCTTCCACAGGTTCTGGTTGATGATGAAGATCAGGCCGAGGAAAACGCCGATGGCGAGCGGGCGCGAACGCTGCAGCAGCCAGGCGATGATGGCGATGATGAGTGCCAGCAGCACCGGCGGCACCATCAGCAGGAGGTCGACCAGGCCGTCGAGGATGAAATTCAGGCCGTTGGAGAAGGCCCTGAACACGGTGTCGAAATTGTCGGTGAGGAATCCGAAGAACGCCTTGCCCCACGGCCCGATGGGAATCTTGTAGCTGACCAGGAATTTGGAAATCGGATCCATCTTGCCCCCTCTCCTACCGGCATTCCCCTGGCGCGGCGCCCGCTGTCGTCACGTCATCTTCTCACAGCATATGAAAAAGGGCAGCCTTTTCCAGTGGCTGCCCTCGTTCCGCTCATGCCGAAATCAGTCGGCTCAGCTTCCCAGCGCTCAGCTTCCCAGCGCGGTCTTGATAGCCGCCGCCGCATCGCCGCCGTCGAAGGTGGTCACGCCGGCGATCCAAGGCGTCACGGCGTCCGGATTTTTCTTCAACCAGTCGGTCGCGACAGTCTGGGCGTCGCCGCCCTTGAGGATGGCGTCCATCAACTGGCCTTCCATATCCAGGTTGAACTTGAGGTTGGCGATCAACTTGCCGGCGTTCGGGCACTCGGTTGTATAGCCCTTGCGCACATTGGTGTAGACGGTGGCGGCGCCGAAGCCGCTGTCGCCCATGCCGTCGAGATAGGTGATCTTCATGGCCCCCATCACCGGATGCGGCGTCCAGCCGAGGAAGGCGATCCATTCATTGTTCTTCATCGACTGCTCGGCCTGCGTCAGCATGCCGGCCTCCGAGGATTCGACCAGCTCGAAGCCTTCCAGATTGTCCTTAGGGTTCTTGATCATGTCGAGGATGATGCGATTGCCGTCATTGCCGGCCTCGATGCCGTAGATCTTGCCGTTGAACTTGTCCTTGAACTTGCCGAGATCGGTCAATGTCTTGACGCCGGCATCCGCCACATAGGTAGGCACGACGATGCCGTAACCGGCACCGGTCAGGTTCGTGCTGATGGTCTCGATCGAACCGTCGGCGGTGTAGTCCTTGATGTCGTTGGTCATCGACGGCATCCAGTTGCCGAGGAAGACGTCCAGGTCCTTGTTCTTCAACGACGCCATCGTCACCGGCACCGACAGCTGGATCACCTGTGGCTCGTAGCCGAGCGCCGTGAGCAGCACCGAGGCTATGCCGGTCGTCGCCTGGATATCGGTCCAGCCGACATCGGAAAGGCGCACCGTCTTGCAGCTTGCCGGATCCCCGGCGAAGGCGGCGCTCGTCGACAAGAAAGCCGCAAGGCCGAGGCCTGCGACGAAGGAATTCATACGCGACATCTGTATTCTCCCATTTCGATTCTTTGGCGAAGCGAAGTCACGGTTTTTACGCCCGCCTTGTTCGTCAGCCAAACACCATTCTCGTGCGGTTTCAAGCATTAAGGCAATCACGATCAACGGCGCGGGCTGGCCGATCAGCGACACGTCTGCCGCTTTTTTTTCCATGCAAGCCGGCTTTTTTGGTGGAAGGCCTTCCATGGCCCCTCCCCGCGCCGGGACAAGTGGGCTTAAAAAGGGCGCCATGGCCAAACTGTATTTCCACTATGCGACGATGAATGCGGGCAAGACGACGATGCTCTTGCAGGCTTCGTACAATTACCAAGAGCGCGGCATGACGACGATGCTGTTCGTCGCCGGCCACTACCGCAAGGGCGACACCGGCTTGATTTCGTCACGCATCGGACTGGAAACGGAAGCCGAGATGTTTCGTGACGGCGACGACCTGTTCGCCCGCGTCGCCGAACATCATCAGCACGGTGCCGTGCATTGCGTCTTCGTCGACGAGGCGCAGTTCCTCGAGGAGGAGCAGGTCTGGCAGCTCGCCCGGATCGCCGACCGGCTCGACATTCCGGTCATGTGCTATGGCCTGCGCACGGATTTCCAGGGCAAGCTGTTTTCCGGCTCGCGCGCGTTGCTGGCCATAGCCGATGAGCTGCGCGAAGTGCGCACCATCTGCCGCTGCGGTCGTAAGGCGACGATGGTGGTGCGCCTCGGCCCTGACGGCAAGGTCGCAAGGCAAGGCGAGCAGGTGGCGATCGGCAAGGACGTCTATGTCTCGCTCTGCCGCCGCCACTGGGAAGAAGAAATGGGCCGCGCCGCCCCCGACGATTTCATCGGCTTTGTCGCGCCTTGACCGGGCTGTGGCATCACGGCCGCCGTTCTTGCCGCCATGGTGCAGTCCTCAGCGATCCGCCACGATGCAGCGTTTGTTAAGGCCTCGGCCCTATTTTGCGTCCTCTCGGTCCAGCCAGGAACTCGTCGGGGATAGCCATGTTTCGAGCCGCTTCGTCTGCCGCAGCCTTTCTGCTTGCCGGCGTCCTTGCCGCCCATGCCGGCGGCGATCCGGTACTGGGCAAGAGGGTCTTCAACCGATGCATGGCCTGCCATGAAGCAGCGAGCGACCGCGACAAGGTCGGCCCGCATCTGATGGGTGTCGTCGGCCGCGCCGCCGGCAGTGCCGAGAGCTTCCTCGGCCATTACTCCGAAGCGATGAAGAGTGCAGGCGCCGCTGGTCTCGTCTGGGACGAGGCCAACCTCGCCGAGTATCTGAAGGCGCCGCGGCAAAAAGTGCCCGGTAACAAGATGGCCTTCGCCGGCCTAAGCAGCGACGACGACATCGCTAATGTCATCGCTTATCTGAAGGCCGATCCCAAGCCCTGAGCCAGGATTATTCCGTCCCCGCTACGGACGCCGAGCTGCCACCGTCCTCACCGCGTTCAATGCTCTGTCGGATTTCAGGCATTCGTGGCAGCGGGGATTGAATGCCTGGCCGACATCCGCCGACGTTGAAGTTCAATGACAGTTGAACCACGCGCATTCCAAACGATCCTTTCGCCATGATCGCGGATCGATTGCGTTTCAAGGGCGCGGGCAAGGTTTTTGTTTTCGAAGCACCCCTGTCTTCACGTCTTTCAATCCCCTGAAGCCCCACATATATTCGCCGCTGTTCGCAATCAGCGACCTGATGCCGGAGCGGGAGGCCCTTATGGCGACATTGCAGAATTTCGATGCCGAAATTGCCAGAACCAAGCAGGTCGTCCAGGACATGCGCACCAAGATAGACCAGTCCGGCACCGTGCTCGACAAACTTGCCACATCAGACAAGAAGATCGGCGACGCCAATTTCGATATCGAGAACGCCCGCATCCAAGACGTGCTGAAGCAGCAGAAGGTGATGGAAGGCAACATCGCCGACCTGATCATCGGGCTGGAGGACGCCACCAACGTTTTCGGCGCCGAGTTCGAGAGCATGAAGAACTACACCGGCTGGGAAAACTTCATCGGCATCTTCTCCAGCCAACGCAAGCAGCGTCTGCGCACCGACCGCGTCCGCAACATGTCGCTGGCCGGCAACCTGCAGGAACTGCTGGCCAAGTCCGACACCATCGTCGGCATATTGAAGGCGCAGAAAGAAGTCCTCGACCAGCGCTACAAGACCTCCGAGACCAGCCTGTCGCAGGTCATCGAGCGCCGCAAGGCCACCATGTCCAACCTGGAAACCGTGCAGAAGCGCATCGAGGAGCTCAATCCGATGCTGCTCGACATCGAAAACAAGATCGCCGCCTCCACCAGCCAGAAGGAACGCACGCAACTCGAGGGCGAACGTTCCAAGCTCGCCACGGAATACAATGAGAAGCAGGCCAAGGAACAGGAATTGCTGGCCGAGAGCCAGACGCTGGAGCGCTACACCTCGATGTTCCAGACCTTCGTCGATTCGCTCAACAACCAGATCGCCGCGCAATCGACGCTGATCAACAAGCTGACCATCGACACCGAGCAGCGCATCGTCCTCTACAAGGCACTGGAAGACTCGCTGAAGACCGCCGCCCAGCAGGACGTCGCCCACAAGATCAACACGCTGGGTAGCCAGGTGGACAACACCGCCGAGGAGACCATGGCCGGCATTGGTGCCGCCTCGCAGAAGCACATTGGCGACCTGCTGGAGATGCACGAGAAGAACATGGTTGCCACCGCTGATATCCAGCGCCGCAAGAAGCTGGCCGACGACGCCTTCGCCCGCCGTTTCGACGAGGTGCTGAAGAAGCACAATTCGGCCAATTACGTGCAGCAGTGATTGTCGCACGAAAAGGTGCGGCAATCCCAGGGCAAGTAGCATGACCCCGGAAAACGACGCGGCGGTGCGGTATTTCTCGGCGATCACGGCCGCGCTCAACGGGCTGGAAGTATTCATGCGCGACGACCGTTCGCCGCTCTACCGGCACGGCATCGTTGCCAAGATCGTCGCCGAATATATCGCCCGGCTCGACAAATCCTTCTCCTGCTGGCGCAACCGGCTGGGCTTCACGGACACGTTCCGCATCTCGCGCGCCGAGAGCGGCTTCCCGGTCTTCCAGAACCTGCTCGAACTGGAAAACGACCGCCGCCAGGCGGACGCCAGGCTTGCCAACATCCCGCTGGCCGGCGAGTTGCGCGAGGAGATGGCCGACTTCATCTTGCGCCACAAGGAATTCCCCGAGGCATTGCAGAAGTCGATGGCCGAGCGGCTCTATCTCGAGGACGTCAAGAGCGAGCAGACCTTCGGCCCGTTCACGCTGGCGCAGACGGCCAAGGTTTCTGTCAATCCGAAGACGGCGCGGCCCTATTATCTCGTCCACTGGGCAACGTTCGACGGCAGCGCCAACCTGCCGCTGGTTTACATGGTGACGGTGGAGGATTCCTCGGAAAGCATGGTCCGCCAGCTTGTCGACAGAAACGGCAAGCTCAATGACAAGGTCGACATTCCATTGCCAGTCGATGGCCTGCTCAATCCCGAGCTTGCCCATCGCTTCGACGATTTCACCGAGAAGAACTCGGCCTATACGCTGTCGCCGGCAACGATCGCCGTCAATCTCGACAAGGACTTCGAGCCGCTGCACCCCAAGCAGCTGCGGCGCGTCGTGCTCGGCCCCTTCTATTCGGCCGGGATCACCGACAACAATTCTACGGTGACCGAGGTTCTGGCCAAGGTGCGCAAGCCGGAGAACGCCTGGCTGCTGACCTGGACCATCCAGGAGGTCTACTCCAAGGGCGAAAAACCCGGCCGCAGGGGGCTGTTTTCGAGCGAGAAGACGACGCAGGAGTTCTTCATCAACACCGACGACCTCGAGGCCGCGCGCCAGGGCGTGTCGAGCTATGAGAACCACGCGTTGATCCCGCACGAGGCATACCAGGCGCTCTATGCCGCGGGCGAAGCGCAGAAGATCTTTTCCGGATACAAGGTCCACATCCTGTCCAACGGACAGGTTATCTCGGACGTCTGACCGTCACACCACGGAGCAACCTTCATGGACACCGGCCTGACCACCATCCCGGAAGCGGCGATCGAGAAGCACCGCGCCACCGCGCAGAGCTTCATCACCCGCATCGTCGTACTGGAGGATCCCTCGCGCGAATCCGGAACCGCGCTCGCAGGCACCAACCGCCGCTTCGTCTCCACCGTCTCGGTCGGTTCGGTGCGCCGCACACGCGAGGTCGAGCTGGCGAAGACCGTCGGCGCCGTTCACCCCGACGACCAGTTGCTGACCATCCCGCAGCACACACTTTTGTTTCGCGCCCGGCGCGGCACGGCGCTCGCGCTCGCCATATCGGATGTTTTCGCCGAAGGCTCGGATCTCGAAAGCCTCCAGGCCAGGAACACCCGCGCTCCCCTCGAAGGCGACGAGGCCGCCACGTTCAAGAAGCTTCTGTCGGCCTCGGCTTACATTGCCGCCTTCAGCCTGTCCTCCTATCTGTTCCAGCTCATCGACAGCGACGGCGAGGCGCCCAACGACATTCCCGAGCCGGATTTCCTCTTCGACACGCCGCAGGACGCGGTGAAGTCGATCCTGGCCGGCCTCGACAAGGCGATTTCGGGCGCATCCGACGATGCCGAGCTGATGACCAGGGCGCGCGCCTTCGCCCGCGTCGCCATCGACGGGCTGCTGGCACGAAAAGGCCGCTTCGACGGCATCGGCCCGTTCGAGAACGCGCATATCCGCATCGATGCCGACGATTTCACACTCGACGGCTTCGACGTCGCGCCGGGCAAACGTTCCAAGCCGCTGGTGATGACCTTCAAGAAACCGGAAGAGGTCGTCGGCAACCACATCGCCAAGTATCAGTCGGTCAAGCTCGCCAAGATGCTGATGGCCTATGATTTCGAACGCGAGCTGAACCCGTTCGTCGAGCTCGGCGGTTTCCTGTTCACCTTCATCGGCGACGGCGCGCCCGGCACCGGCAAGACGACGCTGATCCAGATGATCGCCGGTCTGGTCAATGGTTACTGCCAGGTCGCCGGCTATCCCTTCGCCTATGAGAATTTCGGCGTCGACCAGATATCCTCCTATCAGGGCAAGTCCGGCCAGAACTGCCGCCAGTTCATCAACAATGTGTTGAACCCGCGCGTTATCGGCTTCGGCACCATCGACGACATCGACCAGGTAGCGGCGCGCCGTTCCGACGACCGCGCCTCGGCCGGCCAGCAGGAAATCACCGGCGTCCTGATGGATGCCTTCGCCGGTGCCGCCACCGTGGTGCGCGGCAACTGCTCGTTCGGCATGTTTTCCAACTATCCCGAGAATGTCGACGACGCGCTGCGCCAGCGCGCCGGCGCCCGCTGGCTGGTCGACGGGCCGCAGACGCGTGACGATTACATCGACATCTTCGTCCTGCTCGCCGGCAAGAACCACAAGATCCCGCTCGGCGACCACGAACTCTACGCCGCGCAAGAGATCCAGCGCGCCGTGGCCGAAGCTTATGAAGAACACGAGAAGCCGCAGGAGGACGGGCTGATGCGGGTCCATGAGCGCTACATGAAGGAGAACGGCGCGCCCAAGACCATGGCCGACATCGGCACCTACCTGCACCTGATCAAGCAGGCCGAGCCGCGCTTCACCGGCCGCGCCATCAAGAACGTCACCGACGCCATCAAGATGCGCGCCATGGACATCGAGCTTCCCGACGACTGGTTCGAGAAGCCAGAAGCGTTCATGCACAGGAGCTATGACGAGAAGAAAGCGATGATCGAGGAACTGCGCGGCCCGTTCTCGATGGACATGGTCATGCAGGAGATCAACCGCTACGCCGATTCCGAATTCCGCTATTCCGACAAGTCCGACGATTCCGCGGTGGAAAAGCTGCTGCGCGACGCGCGGCTGCGCGAACGGGCGGCGCGTGAGATGGAGGAGATGAAGAAGAAGGGGCTGTGGAATGCGTGATGCGCTCCGGCCTTTCCTTCTCCCCTTGTGGGAGAAGGTGTCGCCGAAGGCGACGGATGTGGGGTGTTCCAGGGAACGCCAAGGTCTCACTCCGCTGGAACACCCCTCATCCGTCTCGGCGCGATCGCGCCGATCCACCTTCTCCCACAAGGGGAGAAGGAAAGATCGTGCCCCTCATCCGCCCTTCGGGCACCTTCTCCCCGTAAATGGGGAGAAGGAATAATGGCCCGCAAGCCCGACCTTCTGCGCGACAACGAACTCATCTATGGCCGGCTGCTCGTCGTCGACGAGCCGCATCTTATCCAGCGTTACAACAAGGCGCTTGCCGCCTTCGGCCTCAAGCCCACCAAGCTGAACAGCTTCCAGATCGACCGCACCGGCTTTTCGCCCGAAGTGGCGGAGGAATGCGGCGACTACGGCTATCTCGATCCCAATGAGGTCAATCGCCGCTTCATCATCCTGACGCCGTCGCAGATCGATCTGCCGGTAGTGCACACCGCCTTCTCCAACACCTCGCAACTGATGTTCGAGTTCATGTCCAGGAACCAGCGCGCCATAGACGCGCTGACCATCAAGGACGTCATCTACGGCGAGATCGAGGATTCCATCCCCAAGGTCAACGATATCGAGGATCTGCTGTCGATCAACCAGGTCGAGTTCAAGGTGCTGTCGGCCGAGGATGTGCTAGGCAAGGCCGCCGAGCTCGGCAAGCTCGTCGATCGCCTGAAGCAGGAGCCTGACGCCTGGCGCGACAACGCCATGCTCAGCCGCATGGTGGAACTGGCCAAGGTCTGCGGCGACATCCGCGAGAACGCGCTGGTGCCCGACCAGGTAATCTTCCGCCACAACGCCTACTGGACCAGCCATTTCGGCGGGCTCTACGTGTTCGTCGACCCCGACATGACGACCGTCATCAGCGATCCGGCGGCCCCCGGTTTCCGCCGCTCGCGGCCGTGGCAGGTAAGCTATCTCTCGATCAAGGACGCCGACAAGGTGTTCAAGTTCCTCGCCGCCACCGGCCGCATCGAACTGCCGCGCGCCTCCTGGATCGAGGCCTCGGGCTATCTCGAGCACCGCGCCGAGATGGTGGTGCGCGCGCTGATCCGCGACGCCGAGCCGGATCGCAACCTGACCGACGTCGACAAGGTCTGGCTGCAGACCTGGATCCAGGGCCATGCCGACCTGATCACCAGGGACGGCAATTTCCCCTTCCTCAACGCCGCCAAGCGCGAGATTGCCCAGCTCGGCCATCTCAAGATCGAGGATGTGTTCCCGCAGCAGCGCTTCCTGGTGGTCCGCGCCAAGCCCGACCATCCCGACGCCTGGCTGACAAACCGGCTGATCTCGGATTTCGTGCCGTCGGACTTCGTCTCGCGCTACGTCTTCAACAAGCAGGGCTTCTACAAGGACTATGAGGGCTTCAGCGACGCCTGGCGATCGCATGTTGTGGACGTTCTGAAAACCACATATCTGAAGGACAAGGTGGCGTTCCGCACGCGCCTCTACGGCCTGACTGACTAGAACGAAATCGGCCGTGATTTCGTTCTAACTTCTTGTTTTGGCGCATGATGTTATCCAAAAAGTCCGCAACGTTTTGACATTATGCTTTGAGGGGGTGACACAACCATGCTCGATCCGATCGTGAACTTCTTCGTCAGGATTTTCCAATGGATCGGCCGCGGCATCGGCCTCCTGATCGGCGTCATCTTGTGGCCGTTCATGTGGGCCGGCCGCTGGTATGCGCAACGCGGTTGGATCCTCAAGGCCGTGCTCGGCCTCGCCCTGTTCGTGCTACTCGGCCTCTATGCCAATTTCTTCTACGCCACCCAGTGGTGGAACAATTTCAACCCGAGCTATCCCGACACCTACACGTTCGAGAAGCGCAACATCTCGGCGGGCGAACAGGTAGCCGCCGGTGCCGGTGCCGACACTGCCAGGACCTGCGGCAACTCCGGCATCGCCCAGATTGCCGCCGATTTGACCGACTTCAACGTCAACCAAAATGCCTGGATCTCGTCGATGATCCTCTACAAGCTCGGCCTGTTCGGCATCAGCTGGGACAACACGCCGTGGATGGACAACAAGGCCTCGTTCCAGCGCGGCATCAACCAGGCGGTGCGCCGCACCGCGACCGAACTCGCCGACAATCTCGGCCGTGTGCGCACGACATCGCAGATCGACGCCGACCTGCAGGATGCGCGCGGCAATCTGCAGTTCGACGAGTACACCTGGTATTTTGGTGTAAGCCCGTTCGGCCCGAAGACGCCGACCCCGAGCTACTATCGCGACGCCGTGCGCAAGCTGCGCTCCTTCAACGCCCGCCTCGCCACCTGCCAGGCCACCTTCGATGCCCGCGCCGACAATCTGAAGCAATATATCGACCGTATCGCCAGCGATATCGGTTCGACCTCGGCCATCCTCAAGGAACGGGCCGAAAACCATAACAATGGCTGGTTCGACTTCCGCGCCGACGACCGCTACTGGTTCGCCTATGGCCAGCTCTACGCCTATTACGGACTGATGAAGGGCGCGCAGGCCGACTTCGAGGACGTCATCAAGGAAAAGCACCTGCAGAGCCTGTGGGATACGATGGACGCGCAGTTCGTCTCGGCGCTGCGCATCCAGCCCTTCATCATCGCCAATGGCCGCGAGGACGGCTGGCTCCTGCCCACGCATCTGACGACCATGGGTTTCTATGTGCTCAGGGTGCGTTCCAACATGGTCGAAATCAGCAACGTGCTGACGCAGTAGGGCTGGTCGGCCCAATGCATGTGGCCCAAAAGTGGTCCGGCCTGGGGAGAACGGCATGCATGGAAACAAATGCCTGAAGCGCGATGCGCTTTAGGCCGGCGATGGCGGATTCGCGCCGCCTTGTCTGTCGCATTCCGTGCATTGCGCGGCTGTTTTGAGACGGCGGACGCGTCCCCGCTCTGGCTTCTATACGGCGCGGCAAGCGGAGCCAGAAAGAACCGGAGGCAGGTCGGCCCGCCGCAGAGGAATTTTCTTCATAGGAAACATAGTTGCATGAAAGTTGACGCCACGGCAGCGAGAGGGCTAGAACATGCCCTTGCCCGCGCGGCGTATCGAACATGCACCAGTGATCAACCCGTCCCCTCCACCGTCCAATCCAGAGGAAAGCCGTCATGGCAGAAGTGAAGTCCGACATCGAGATCGCCCGCGGTGCGAAGAAAAAACAGATCCAGGAGATCGGCGCCAAGATCGGCATCCCGACCGAACACCTTTTGCCCTATGGCCATGACAAGGCGAAGGTCTCCGCCGAATTCATCAAATCGGCGAAGGGCAACAAGGACGGCAAGCTGATCCTGGTCACCGCCATCAACCCGACCCCGGCCGGCGAAGGCAAGACGACCACCACAGTCGGCCTCGGCGACGGCCTGAACCGCATCGGCAAGAAAGCGATCATCTGCATCCGCGAAGCCTCGCTCGGTCCGAATTTCGGCGTCAAGGGCGGTGCGGCCGGCGGCGGCTACGCGCAGGTCGTGCCGATGGAGGACATGAATCTCCATTTCACCGGTGACTTCCATGCCATCACCACCGCGCACAACCTCCTGTCGGCGTTGATCGACAATCACATCTACTGGGGCAACGAGCTCGGCATCGACACCCGCCGCGTCGCCTGGCGTCGCGTCATGGACATGAACGACCGGGCGTTGCGCGAGATCATCTGCTCGCTCGGCGGCGTCGCCAACGGCTATCCGCGCGAGGCCGGGTTCGACATCACCGTCGCCTCGGAGGTCATGGCCATCCTGTGCCTCGCCACCGACCTGAAGGACCTGGAGAAGCGCCTGGGCGACATCATCGTCGCCTATCGCCGCGACAAGTCGCCTGTCTATGCCCGCGACCTCAAGGCCGACGGCGCCATGGCCGTGCTGCTCAAGGACGCCATGCAGCCGAATCTGGTGCAGACGCTGGAGAACAATCCGGCCTTCGTGCATGGCGGCCCGTTCGCCAACATCGCGCATGGCTGCAACTCGGTGGTCGCCACCACGACGGCGCTCAAGCTTGCCGACTACGTCGTCACGGAAGCCGGCTTCGGCGCCGACCTCGGTGCGGAAAAATTCTTCGACATCAAGTGCCGCAAGGCCGGGCTGAAGCCGGCGGCGGCGGTCATCGTCGCCACCGTACGCGCCATGAAAATGAATGGCGGCGTCAAGAAGGAAGACCTCGGCAAGGAAAACATCGAGGCGGTGAAGAAGGGCTGCGCCAATCTCGGCCGCCACATCGAGAACATCAGGCAGTTCGGCGTGCCGGCGGTAGTCGCCATCAACCACTTCTACTCCGACACGGATGGAGAAATCCAGGCGATGAAGGATTATGTCGCCTCGATGGGCGAAGAGGCGATCCTGTGCAAGCACTGGGCCAACGGCTCGGCCGGCATCGAGGATCTCGCCAAGAAAGTGGTGGCGCTGGCCGAATCCGGTGCCTCGCAGTTCGCGCCGCTCTATCCCGACGCCATGCCGCTGTTCGAGAAGATCAACACCATCGTCCAGCGCATCTATCGCGGCTCGGAAGCGATCGCCGACAAGTCGGTGCGCGACCAGTTGCACGCCTGGGAGCAGGCCGGCTACGGCCACTTGCCGGTCTGCATGGCCAAGACGCAGTATTCCTTCTCGACCGACCCGAACCTGCGCGGGGCGCCGACCGGTCACACCGTACCCGTGCGCGAGGTCAGGCTTTCGGCGGGTGCCGGCTTCGTCGTCATTATCTGCGGCGAGGTCATGACCATGCCCGGCCTGCCCAGGGCACCGTCGTCGGAAAAGATTTTCCTCAACGAAGCCGGCCAGATCGAAGGCCTGTTCTAGAAATCCTCAATTCCAAAAAGTGCAAAGGGCGCCGCAGCGATGCGGGGCCCTTTGTATTCCGCAGACGACTACGCAGCGTTGCGAGCCAGCGCCCGCTGGTTGGAGCCGAAGATCGTATCGCGTTCCGGCAAGGTGCCGGTCTTCAGGCACTCGATCCATTCGGCGGTCTTGAGCACCGCGGCGAAGCGCGACTGCAGGATGATTGTCACCACGCGGTGGATCTCCTCGGCCGAGGCATAGCCGGCGCTATTGGCGTAAGGCACCGAGCCGGTCGCGTCGGACAGGAACTCGACGGCAAAGCCCATATGCACGGCGTGAATGATGGTCGACAGGTCGCAATTATGCGTCATGTAGCCGACCACCACGATCGTATCGACAGCGTTGGCGCGCAGCCACTCTTCGAGATTGGTGCCGGTGAAGGCGGAAGGCAGCGTCTTCTCGACATAGTGGTCGCGTGGCCGCCTCGATATCTCGGGATGCAATTCCGCGCCATGGCCGCCCTTGGCGAAGATTGGTGACGTCTCCGGCGCCATCTGCTTGACGACCACCACCTTGATGCCGGCCGCGGCTGCCGCGTCCATGGCGTGCGCCACGTTGACGACGCTGTCGCGGAACGGCGGATGCTGGATGGCGAGATTCCCGCCGTCATAGTCATTCTGGACGTCGACGACGATGAGCGCGCGGCGCGGCGTCTTGCTGGCTGGTTTGGACATGATGCATTCCTTTCAGGCTTGATGTGATGCCCGAGCATAGGTCCGCCACCATCGGACGAAAGTGGCCCGATTGACATCATTCGAAAGAATTGGGACAATCCGCCATAACCCGCGCAGAAATCCCTGGCACAGACATGACCCACCCGATCGTCGCCGTCCTCGCCTTCGACGGCATCAGCCCGTTCCATCTCTCCGTCCCTTGCCTGGTGTTCGGCGAAGATCGCACATCGTTTGGCCTGCCGCGCTTCGACTTCCGCATCTGCGCGATCGAGGCCGATCCCGTCCACACCGAGGCCGGGCTGAGCGTCGCCGCGCCGCATGGGCTTGAGGGGCTCGATGGCGCCGACATCGTCATCGTGCCGAGCTGGCGGGATCTCGAAGACCCGCTGCCGGAACTGCTGACGCAGGCATTGCGGCGGGCCCACCGCAATGGTGCCCTGATCGTCGGCCTTTGCCTGGGAACATTCGCAGTCGCTGCTGCCGGACTGCTTGGCGGTCGGCGTGCGGCCACGCATTGGGCCTATGCCGAGCGGCTTCAGAAGCTTCATCCCGACATCGCGGTGGATGCCGAGGTGCTCTATGTCGACAATAGCGACGTGGTGACGTCGGCCGGCGTCGCGGCCGGACTCGACTGCTGCCTCCATATCGTTCGCGCCCGCTACGGCGCCGAGGCAGCACTGCGGCTCGCGCGGCAGATCGTGCTCTCCCCGCACCGGCAAGGCGGACAGGCGCAGTTCATCGAGCGTCCGCTGGCGAGGAGCGCCGATACCGACAAGTTCACACAAGCACTCGACGCGGTGCGTGCGACACTCGGCGAAGCGCACAGCCTGGATCGCGTCGCCGAAGCCGCCGGCCTGACCCGGCGCACCTTCACCCGCCGCTTCCAGAAATTGATCGGCACCAGTTTCGGCGATTGGCTGATCGAGCAACGGCTTGAACTGGCCCAGCGCCTGCTCGAGGCGACGGAAAAATCGATGGACATGGTGGCCTTCGAGGCCGGCTTCGGCAGCGCCGCCTCGCTACGCCAGCATTTTTCGGCGCGTCTCAGGACCTCACCGACGCAATACCGGCGTGAATTTTCCAGGCGGGCCGACCAAGGCGAGCGGTCGCCGCACGCGCTTTCGCACTGAGCGCCGCCGGGCACTCAACCGCGTTTGACCGCCCGCGCCGGATTGCCGACCACCGTTGTGTTCGCGGGCACGTCGCGCGTCACCACGGCGCCGGCGCCGACGATAGAGCCCTCGCCGATGCTGATCCCACCGAGGATGACCGCGCTGCCGCCGATCCAGGCATTGGCGCCGATCTCGACCGGCCGCGCGACTTCCAGTCCGGCTTGCCGCCCGGCGACCTCCCTGTGATGCTCGGCGCAATAGATCTGCACATTGGGGCCGAGCAGCGTTCCCTTGCCGATGCGTACGCTTGCCGTGTCGAGAATGATGCAGCCGGCATTGAGAAAGACGCCGTCGCCCAGAAAGATGTTGAAGCCATAGGCACAGTGGAACGGCGCCTCGATGCGGGCGCCCTCGCCCGCGCCGCCGAGCAGATCCCGCAAGGCCGGCCCGATGTTGCCGCGCTGACGGGGCGCAAGCGAATTGTGCTCGAATACGGCGCCCGCAGCCACGCCGCGCAGCGCCTCCAATTCGTCATCCATGCACGTATACCACTCGCCCGCCGCCATTTTTGCGCGTTCGCTCTCAGCCATGCGGTACCTCCGTCATCATTGCCACGCCCGGTTGCGGCGTAAGAGAGCGCCTATGCAAGTACTGGCCAAATACCGGACCTATGGTAGCTTGCCTTTTCAGGGCTGTCCCGGCCCGGGATCGAGGGGGATCAACATGCTTTACATTCTTGCACTTCTGATCGGGGTCATTGCCGGCCTGCGCGCCATGACCGCGCCGGCCGCCGTCGCCTGGGGCGCCTGGCTCGGCTGGCTGCCGGTTGCCGGCACCTGGGCAAGCTTCATGAGCCACTGGGCCGCTGTGGGCATTTTCACGATCCTGGCCATCGTCGAGCTGGTCACCGACCAGTTGCCGTCGACGCCGAGCCGCAAGGTGCCGCAGCAATTCGGTGCCCGTATCCTGCTCGGTGCCTTCAGCGGCGCCGTGATCGGCGCCACTGGCGGCGCCACCATCGTCTGCCTGATCGCCGGCGCCATAGGGGCCGTTATCGGCACGCTCGGCGGCGCGGAGGCGCGCGGCCGGCTGGCGGCCGCTTTCGGCAAGGACCAGCCGGCGGCCTTCATCGAGGACGCGGTCGCGATCGTCGGCGGCCTCTTGATCGTGGCGGCTGTGGCATGACGGCGAAAACCTTCGATGCCATCGTCATTGGTGCCGGCCAGGCCGGCCCTTCGCTGGCCGCACGGCTGACCGCGGCCGGCATGAGCGTGGCGCTAATCGAGCGCAAGCTGGTCGGCGGCACTTGCGTCAACACCGGCTGCATGCCGACCAAGGCCATGGTCGCCAGTGCCTATGCCGCGCATCTGGCGCGGCGCGCCGCGGATTATGGCGTGACCCTCTCCGGCCCGGTCGGCGTCGACTATGCCAGGGTCAAGGCGCGCAAGGACAAGGTGTCGAACGACGCCCGCGGCAATCTGGAAACCTGGATTGCCGGCATGGACAAATGCACGCTCTATCGCGGCCATGCGCGTTTCGAATCCGCCAACACGGTGCGCGTCGGCGATGAGCTCCTGACCGCCGGCAAGATCTTTCTCAACACCGGCGGCCGCGCCTCGGTGCCGGACCTGCCCGGCATCCACGACATCGACTATCTCACCAACTCTTCGATGATGGACCTCGACGTGCTGCCGCGCCACCTCGTGGTGGTCGGCGGCAGCTACATCTCGCTCGAATTCGCGCAGATGTTCCGGCGCTTCGGCGCGGAGGTCACGATTGTCGAAAAGGGCTCCCGGCTGATCGGCCGCGAAGACGAGGATGTGTCCGACGCCATCCTGTCGATCCTCGAAAACGAAGGCATCGCGGTCCATCTCGGCGCCGACGCCATAAGCTTCGCCAGGCAGGGCGAGGATATTGCCGTGGCCTTCTCCGCCGGCAAGCCGCCGGCCGTCGGCTCACATGTGCTCCTGGCTCTGGGGCGAACGCCCAATACCGACGATCTCGGCCTCGACAAGGCCGGCATCGAGGTCGACAAACGCGGCTTCATCACCGTCGACGACCAGTTGCGCACCAGCGTGCCCGGCATCTGGGCAATGGGCGACTGCAATGGCAAGGGCGCCTTCACCCACACGTCCTACAACGATTACGAGATCGTCGCGGCCAATTTGCTCGACAATGATCCGCGCAAGGTCAGCGACCGCATCGAGGCCTACGCTCTCTACATCGATCCGCCGCTCGGCCGCTGCGGCATGACCGAGGCGTCGGTGAAGAAGTCGGGACGCCGCGCGCTGGTCGGCCAGCGGCCGATGACCCGTGTCGGCCGCGCGGTCGAGAAAGGCGAAACGCAAGGCTTCATGAAGATCCTCGTCGACGCCGACACAAGGGAAATCCTCGGCTGCTGCGTGCTTGGCCCCGGCGGCGATGAAGCCGTGCATTGCGTGCTTGACCTGATGTACGCCAAGGCGCCTGTGGACACGCTGGCGCGCGCCATGCACATCCACCCCAACGTCTCGGAACTGCTGCCCACCATCGCCCAGGAGTTGAAGCCACTGGTCTGAACTCCGGCTTCAGCCGGTTGTTTCGGCCGCTCGGCCGGGTTCGGTCAGGGTCGTTTAGGCGGCACGGCACAACCACCGCTGCCAGTGCCCTCTTTGCTCTCCGCTTTCTGCATTGCTGCATTGCGGCAATGGCGCTTGTGCGCCCTGGCGCGCTCGCGCAGTTTCCATTTGAACCGATTCAGCCTGGACCTCCCATGCCTTTGCCGATCCTTGCGCTTGCCATTGCGTCCTTCTGCATCGGCACCACCGAATTCGTCATCATGGGCCTGCTGCCGGAGGTCGCCGCCGACCTCGGCGTGACCATTCCCGCTGCCGGGCTGCTGGTCACGGGCTATGCGCTGGGCGTGGTCTTCGGCGCGCCAATCGTCGCAATGGCCACAGCGCATCTGCCGCGCAAGCCGGCACTGGTCGGACTGGCCGCACTGTTCGTCGTCGGCAACCTGCTCTGCGCCATCGCGCCCAACTACTGGATGCTGATGGGCGCGCGCGTCTTCACCGCCTTCGGCCACGGCGCCTTCTTCGGCATCGGCTCGGTCGTCGCCGCCAGCCTGGTGCCCCGCAACAAGCGCGCCAGCGCCATCGCGCTGATGTTCGCCGGCCTGACGCTGGCCAACATCCTCGGCGTTCCCGCCGGAACGGCGCTTGGCGAAGCCTTCGGCTGGCGCGCCACCTTCCTGGCGGTGGTCGGCATCGGGTTGATCTCGGTCGCGGCGATCGCCTGGCTGGTGCCGTCGGATGTCACCGAACCGAGCGGCGGCGGCTTGCGCGGCGAATTGCGCGTGCTCGGCAAGCTGCAGGTGTGGCTGGCCATGCTGATCGCGGCGCTCGCCTCAGCCAGCCTGTTTGCCGTCTTCACCTACATCAAGCCCTATCTCACCGACGTGTCCGGCCTCTCGACTTCAGCGGTCACCTGGGTGCTCTTGCTGTTCGGCGCCGGCATGACCATCGGCAACATCATCGGCGGCCGGCTGGCCGACTGGAAGCTGATGCCGACGGTCATCGGCACGCTGCTGCTGCTGGCGATCCTATTTGTCGGCTTCATGCAGTTTGGCGCCATCGCCAGTGTCGCCGTAGGCATCGTCTTCGTGTGGGGCATGCTCGTCTTCGTCGTCGTGCCGCCGCTGCAGATCCGTGTCGTGGAAGCCGCTTCCGAGGGACCGAACCTTGCCGCCACGCTGAACCAGGGCGCCTTCAACGTCGGCAACGCCAGCGGCGCCTGGATCGGCGGCGTGGCGCTCTCCTGGGGCGTTTCCTATGCCAACCTGCCGCTGGTGGGCGCGGCACTCGCTCTGCTGGCGGTTGCCGTGGCCATAGCCTCGCGGGCACTGGACCGGCGCGCTCCGGCCGTCGCTTTTCAGCCTGCCGCGCAGTAGCTGCTTGCGCCCATAGCGCGACAGTCTGGACCAATCGACAAGCGGACCGTCGAAGAGGCATGTCCTTCTCGCCTCTCGACGGAGAAAAGACCCATGCAGAAATCGATCGAACGCATAGCCGGCGACAGCGAAGGCGTTTCCTACGAATTCCCGCTGTTTCGCTTCGTTGGAACGGACAATTCCGCGCCCTCGGCCTATCTGCAGGCGGCACTCCATGCTGGCGAACTACCTGGAGTCGTCGCCATTGACGCGCTGATGCCGATGCTGGCCAGGGCCGAGGCGGAGGGGCGCATCAAGGGCGACATCACCATCGTGCCCTGGGCCAATCCGATCGGCCGCGCCCAGTATCATTTCGGCGAACATCAAGGCCGTTTTCATCTGGGCACGCGCACCAACTTCAACCGCGGTTTTCCGCTGCTCTCCGCGCCCGACGCGGCACTCTTGCCTGACACCGCGCATGGCACGCCCGACCAAAGGCTGAAGACGAGACTGGTGCAGCTTTCGCTCGGCCACGACATCGTGCTCGACCTGCACTGCGACGACGAAGGCCTTGCCTATCTCTACATCCACTCCAGCCTGTGGCCGGCAATGGCCGATTGCGCCGCCGCTATGGGCGTCGAGGCGGTGGTGTTGTGGAGTGAAGACACGGACGGCACTTTCGAAGGCGCCTCGATCATGCCCTACCAGAACGTTCCCGCCGACGTGGCGAAGCTCGACCGGCGCGTCGTCACCACGGTCGAATATCGCGGCATCCTCGATGTCGATGGCGCGTTCGCGGCGTCGGACGCCGCGGGGCTCTACCGGCTGCTGGTGGCGCGCGGCGTGGTCGCCGACCCGGCCCTGCCCGCACCCGGTGCCTTCACCGGGGTTGTCGCACCGCTCGAAAACATCGACATGATGCCGGCGCCCCGGGCGGGTGCCGTGCTTTACGACGTGGAGCCCGGCGACCGCGTGGCCAAGGACACGCGGCTTGCCGTCATCGTCCACGCACCGGGCGAGGCCGATGGCCGCACCGAGGTGTTCGCGCCGCAGGCCGGCATCGTCCTGACCCGGCGCTCGCGCCGCATCATCCGCGCCGGCGAGGATCTGTTGAAACTGGTGGGCGACAGGAAGAGCGCCGACGCAAGGTCCGGCACCCTGGAAGATTGAGCCTCCATCGAATCCAGTTGCGTGGTCGCTCAATCGCCGCTATGGGAATCGCCATGAACATGCGTTCGATCAAGACCGTTTGGTGGTGGGCCTGCTGACAGCGGCCTGTTCGAACGCGTGCGCGTGAAAAGAGAGGGTGGCCGCAGCGGAATGTCCGGGCGGCCATTTGTTTTTTCCAAGCCATTCCCGGGTCCGTTGCCCAAGAAGCTGATGGAGACGGCAATGACGATGAAGGTTCTGGACAACGGCGCAGAGAGTTTTGTGACCGGGGGTGGCATCACCATCACCCGCGAGCGCCACGACCGGCCCTATGAAGGCGCCATCGACGCCTATGTCGACGGGCTGAATGCGCGCCGGGGCGCGGTGTTCTCTTCGAACTATGAATATCCCGGCCGCTATACGCGTTGGGATACCGCCATCATCGACCCGCCCTTGGTGATCTCGGCGCGTGGCCGGTCCATGCGCATTGAGGCGCTGAACCGGCGGGGCGAGGTGCTTCTGCCGGTCATCGTCAAGACGCTCGGCGATATCGCCGAGATCACGATCGCCGAGGCGTCGAAAAAGCTGATCCGCCTCGACGTCGCCAAGCCCGGCCGCGTCTTCACCGAAGAAGAGCGCAGCCGCGTTCCTTCCGTCTTCACGGTGCTGCGCGCCATCACCGCCTTGTTTAAGACCGCCGAAGACGCCAATCTCGGCCTTTACGGCGCTTTCGGCTACGATCTCGCCTTCCAGTTCGACCCGGTCGACTACAAGCTCAAGCGCAAGCCAAGCCAGCGCGATCTCGTGCTGTTCCTGCCCGACGAGATCCTGGTCGTCGATCATTATTCGGCCAAAGCCTGGACCGATCGATATGACTACGCCGGCAAGGGTTTTTCGACCGAAGGCCTGCCGCGCGACGAGATCGCCGAGCCGTTCAAGACCGCCGACCGTATTCCGCAGCGCGGCGACCATGAACCCGGCGAATACGCCAATCTTGTGCGCCGCGCGATGGACAGCTTCAAGCGCGGTGACCTGTTCGAGGTCGTACCCGGGCAGATGTTCTACGAACGCTGCGAGACCCAACCCTCCGAGATTTCGCGCAAGCTGAAGTCGATCAACCCCTCGCCCTATTCCTTCTTCATCAATCTGGGCGAAGGCGAATACCTGATCGGCGCTTCGCCCGAAATGTTCGTGCGCGTCAACGGCCGCCGCGTCGAGACCTGCCCGATCTCAGGTACCATCAAGCGCGGCGACGACGCCATTTCGGATAGCGAGCAGATCCTGAAACTACTCAATTCGAAGAAGGACGAATCCGAGTTGACCATGTGCTCGGATGTCGACCGCAACGACAAGTCGCGCGTCTGCGAGCCGGGTTCGGTGCGCGTCATCGGCCGCCGCCAGATCGAGATGTATTCGCGGCTTATCCACACGGTTGACCATATCGAGGGCAGGCTGCGCGAAGGCATGGACGCCTTCGACGCGTTTCTCTCGCACGCCTGGGCGGTGACCGTTACCGGCGCGCCGAAACTATGGGCCATGCGCTTCATCGAGCAGAACGAGAAGAGCCCGCGCGCATGGTATGGCGGCGCCATCGGCATGGTCAATTTCAACGGCGACATGAACACCGGCCTGACACTGCGCACCATCCGCATCAAGGACGGCATTGCCGAGGTGCGTGCCGGCGCCACATTACTGTTCGACAGCATTCCCGAGGAAGAAGAAGCCGAAACCGAACTGAAGGCATCCGCCATGCTCTCCGCCATCCGCGACGCCAAGACGGGCAATGCCGCCAGCACCGAGCGCACCACCGCGCGCGTCGGCGACGGCGTCAACATCCTGCTCGTCGACCATGAAGACAGCTTCGTCCACACGCTGGCCAATTACTTCCGCCAGACCGGCGCCAACGTCTCGACCGTGCGCAGCCCGGTGCCGGAAGAAGTCTTCGACCGGCTGAAGCCGGATCTTGTCGTGCTGTCGCCCGGTCCCGGCACGCCGAAGGATTTCGATTGCGCCGCCACCATCAAAAACGCGCGCGCCCGCGAGCTGCCGATCTTCGGCGTCTGCCTCGGCCTTCAGGCGCTTGCCGAGGCCTATGGCGGCGAATTGCGGCAGCTGCATGTGCCGATGCACGGCAAGCCGTCGCGCATTCGCGTCTCCAAGCCCGGCATCATCTTCTCCGGCCTGCCCAAGGAAGTCACCGTCGGCCGTTACCATTCGATCTTCGCCGATCCGGTGCGGCTACCCGACGATTTCGTGGTCACCGCCGAGACCGAAGACGGCGTCATCATGGCCTTCGAGCACCGCAAGGAGCCGATCGCCGCAGTGCAATTCCATCCGGAATCGATCATGACGCTCGGCCACAATGCCGGCATGCGCATCATCGAGAACATCGTCGCCCACCTGCCGCGCAAGGCCAAGGAAAAGGCCGCCTGACCAATATGGCCGAAGCCGAGAACACGATGGCGATCACGGCAAAAGCTGCCGCCAGGCAAAAGGTCGCCAGGCTCGCCTTTTGGTCGATCGTCATTGCCGCTGTCGTGCTCGGCCTGAAGCTCGTCGCCTGGTATGTCACCGGCTCGGTAGCGCTCTATTCGGACGCGCTGGAATCGATCGTCAACGTCATCGCCTCGATAGCTGCCTTCTGGGCGATCCAGGTCAGCTACAAGCCGGCCGACCAGGATCACCCGTTCGGCCATCACAAGGCCGAGTATTTCTCGGCGGTGCTGGAAGGCGTGCTAATCGTGGTCGCCGCCTTGCTGATCCTCAACGAGGTCTGGCGCTCCTGGCAGGCGCCGGCGCCGCTAGAACAGCCTTGGAACGGCCTTGCCATCAACGGCATCGCCACGGTGATCAACGGCATCTGGGCGTGGCTGCTGATCCGCACCGGCCGCAGCGAGAAATCACCCGCGCTAGTCGCCGACGGCAACCACATCATGACCGATGTGGTGACCTCGGTCGGCGTCTTCGCCGGCCTGGTCGGCGCCGTACTGACCGGCTGGCAGATTCTCGACCCGGCACTGGCCGTGATCGTCGCGCTCAACATCCTGTGGCAGGGCTGGCACGTCATCGGCTCGTCGATGAACAGCCTGATGGACCGCGCCGTCGACACGGCAGAACATATGCGCATCCGCGACATCATTTCGGCCAATTGCAAGGGCGCCATGGAGGTGCACGACCTCAAGACACGCATCGCCGGCCGCGCCACCTTCATCGAATTCCATCTGGTCGTCGACGCCGACATGTCGGTCGGCGCCAGCCACGTCATCTGCGACCGGATCGAGGATGCGCTGAAGGCGGAAATCCCTTCCGTGCGCGTCACCATCCATGTCGAGCCGGACGACGAGGCCAAATTGCCGAGGGGCACGACGGCCGTGCCGTTCGCCTGAAGTCAGATCACGGCGCGCAGGCGGATTGCGGCATCGGCTGCAGCCGGTAGACCTTGTCGTCGGACGTCGTTTTGCCATCGGCCGTCTTCGAACACAGGTCGAGGATCGGCAGGCTGCTGTTGGGATTGGCCAGCATCATCGTGCCGTTGGCACCTCGCTTGAGGAAAACCTCCTTCTGCGCGATATCGCAGGAAAAATCGCTCATCTTCGAACTCGCCGCGCAGCGCCACTGGTCGGCCTCTCCCTGGCAGGAATAGGCCTGCGTAACTTTGCCCGACTTCCCTCGCGTCGTGACCGACACGGCGATGTCGGCGCCGTCAGGCCAATTGGCAGCGTCGCCGCCCGCCGCAAATGAAGCCAGTTCGACCGGGCCACGGAACACGCGGATCGATTGCGTCAATTGGTCGGGATGCGAGCCGAGATGCGCGGCGTCATAGTCGCGCCCGTAGCAGAAGGACTGGTCTGGCGTCAGGCGCTCGCGCAGCGGCGGACCCATCGCCGGGTCGATCGGGTCGATGCGGGCGAACTCCGCCTTGCAGGTCGCCGCCGGCATCGGGTCGAGGCGGAAATTGTCGTCCTCGCTGCCCAGCGCCTGCCTGTTGTATTCGGCCGTGCCGAGTTCCTCCTCCGAGCCGGCATCGAGATAGATGTCGGGCTGCAGGTTTGAAAGCATCAGTCGGCCCTTGTCGTCGACCTTCAGCGACGCCAGCGTGCGGTCGCAATCCATGCCGCAATGGATGGCGCTCGACTTGTCGTCGGGATCCTCCTTGTTGCACCAGCCGCCGGCCCATTCCGGCGCCTTGGCGCCGCGCACGGTGGTGCTGACGAAGGCATTGTAAGAGGAGTCCGAACCGGCCGCCGGCCCTTCGTTCGGGGAGCTGACCGGATCGTGGCCATAATAGAAGAAGATACGCGCCACCTTCTGCTTCGGATGTACCTGCAGATGCGCCGCATCGTAGATGCGACCGAAACAGGCGTCCGCGCCATTAGGGCTAAGTTCGGTGAGCTTGGCGGCGTTTTCGGCGTAAGCCGTTGCGCCCAACAAGCCCAACAAGGCTGCGCCCGACAGGGCGCATGCCAGTCTCCGTCTCGATGCCATGTGACCCCTCCTTGCATCGACAGGACGCGACGTCAATTTATGCTATTATTGGCGCTCCGGCCACGCAATTCGCGTTGAGCCGTCAACCGGAAGGACATAGCCATGCGTCGACGCGATATGTTCCGCGCCGTTCTGGCCGGGGCCGGTACGCTGGTTGGGTTGCGGGTGGCGCAAGCCGGCGGCAGTGAACCCGCGAGGCTGAAGGTCGCCTATCACTTGAGCGATCTCGACAAAGTCAATTTCGTGCTTGGCAACATTAAGAACCATTACGACGGCACCGGCGGCAATGTCGATATCGCGCTGGTCGTCCATGGGCCGGCTCTTGCCGGTTTCAAGTCGAAGGGCATATCGGCGGCGATCTCCGGTCGTTTCACCGGTCTCGTCCAGCAGGGGCTCGATCCGCATGCCTGCGCCAACACCATGCACGGCATGGATATTTCGCTCGCCGACCTGCTCGACGGTTTTCATGCAGCCGACAGTGGCGGCGTCGTCAAGCTCGCCGAGCTGCAAAGCCAGGGCTATGCCTATCTCAGGCCTTGAAGCTGCATGGACTGAAATGCAAGGGTAGCAAGACCCGCTAAGAACTGCGAAAATCCCGGAGAAACGACAGTGCCAGCGACAACCACTCCCCTCGGGCTTGTCATTCCCGATCTCGCCGGCAAGGCGGTGCTGGTCACCGGCGCCTCGACCGGCATCGGCGCGGCACTCGCCTTGGCCTATGCAGCGCAGAAATGTCTGGTCGCACTGCACTACAATTCCAGCCGTGACGCCGCCGAGAAGCTTGGCAAGGCCATCCGCGACAATGGCGGCGAGGTGTTTCTCGTCCAGGGCGATTTTTCCCTGGCCGCTGATGTCGAGCGTGTCGTCGAGGACAGCGCGCAGCATTTCGGCCGTCTCGACGGGCTGGTCAACAATGCCGGCGGCATGCTCGGCCGCGTGCCCTATGCCGAGCAGACCGAGGCGCATTACGACGCGGTGATGGATCTCAACGCGCGTTCGGTGCTGACCGCCTCGCGCAAGGCGATGCCGTGGCTGAAGAGACAGGGCGGCTTCATCGTCAACACCTCCTCGATCGCCGCGCGCAACGGCGCCGGCGGCGGCGCCGGGCTCTACGGCTCGGCCAAGGCTTTCGTCTCCAACGTCACGCGCGGCATGGCCAAGGAACTGATCGGCTTCGGCATCCGCGTGAACGCGGTGGCGCCCGGCACCATCCTCACGCCGTTCCACGAACGCTATTCGACCGAAGAGCAGATCAGGGGCATGATTGCCACCATTCCGCAAGGGCGCGCCGGCACGGCTGAAGATTGCGTGGGTGCTTATCTGTTTCTCTCCTCCGATCTGTTGAGTGGCTACATCACCGGCCAGGTGATCGAGGTGAATGGTGGCCAGTTGATGCCTTGAGCCGCGACCTGCATACTGGCGAACGGCATACTCTTGTCGAAAACGCTGAAGGGAGACGAAGGCATGTACGGTCTGATCGGCAAGATGCGAGCGGCTCGCGGCCAGCGCGACGCTGTCATGGACGTCCTGCGCGCCAGCACCGGCGCCCTGCCCGGCTGCCTGAGCTATATCGTTGCCACCGACCCGGCCGATGCCGATGCCATCTGGGTCACAGAAGTGTGGACTGACCAGGCAAGCCACAAAGCCTCGCTGCAGCTTCCCGAAGTCCAGGCGGCCATCGCCAAGGCGAGGCCCTTCATCGCCGGCTTCGAGTTCCAGGTGGAAACCAACCCCGTCGGCGGCTTCGGCCTGGCTGACGACAAGACGGGCTGATCCGGGTGGATGACTCGACCCAGATCGTGAACATTAGCGACCTTTCATTGTCGCCAAGGCTGGCAAGCCATTGGTCAAGGTCATTCCTATGGATCAATCGGCTCCGGCACAGTCGCGACGGGTTGGCTTTATGGCTGGTCAGTTTTCCGTGCCCGACCGTTTCCATCGCATGAGCGGTGGAGAGATCGAGCAACTGTTCGGCACAGACACCTAAGACGGTCGCTTTTCGACACGGCTGGGGTTCGCATTCCTTGCCGCTCAGTCTAAGACCAGAATATGGATTCCGAGGCCGAACAGCCATCTCCGGACCAGCCGGCGGTCGAGCGCATGGCGCGCATGCGCAAGCCTTGGCAATGGCTGGCCCTCCTCGCCATTTCCGTGCTGTTTGCCGGTGCGCTCGAACTGGCCGCGCTGCCGGCGGCGCTGCTCATCGGGCCGATGCTGGCGGCCATCGTCGCCGGCACCAACGGCGCCACGGTGCGCGTGCCGCGGCTTCTGTTCGGCTCCGCCCAGGCAATCGTCGGCTGCCTCATCGCCGCTTCGATCTCGGCCGACATTTTTCGCGTCTTCTACGCCGAATGGCCGCTGTTCCTCGGCGTCGTGACAGCCACTGTCGCGGCGTCCAGCCTGCTCGGCTGGCTGATCAGCCGCTGGCGCATCCTGCCCGGCACCACCGCCGTCTGGGGATCCTCCCCAGGCGCGGCCACCGCAATGGTGCTGATGGCCGGCGCCTTCGGCGCCGACCAGCGCCTCGTCGCCTTCATGCAGTATCTGCGCGTCATCTTCGTCTCGATGACGGCGGCGCTCGTGGCCAAGATGTGGGTTGACACGTCGGGCATCGAGGTGCCGCCCATCGTCTGGTTTCCGCCGCTCGACGCCCAGGCCTTCGCCGCAACCATCGGCATCGCGCTGGTCGGCGGGCTGGCGGGAAAGCTTTGCCGGCTGCCTTCGCCCTTCTTTCTGGGCACCTTCATCTTCGGCGCGGTGATCCACCTTGCCCTCGGCGTGCCGATGCAATTGCCGCCCTGGCTGCTGGCTGTCAGTTACGCCATGGTCGGATGGTCGATCGGGCTGAACTTCACCAGGCCGATCCTGCGCCATGCGACACGGGCCCTGCCGCAGATCGTCGCTTCGATCGTGGCTCTGATCGCCTTTTGCGGCGGCCTCGCCTTCATGATCAGCCATCTGCTCGGCATCGATCCGCTGACCGCCTATCTCGCCACCAGCCCCGGCGGCATGGACAGCGTCGCCATCATCGCCGCCGCCGCCCAGAACGTCGACATCTCCTTCATCATGGCGCTCCAGTCGGCGCGTTTCCTGATCGTGCTTCTTGTCGGCCCGAGCATCGCGCGGCTGGTAGCGCGCGCGGTGAAGGAATAGGCTGCTCCGCCCCGGCTGCCGGCATACTTATGGATCGATCCTAATCCTCGTCGTCGCCCTCGGCCTGCGCGTCGCGACGCCAATAGGCCGTTACCAGGTGCCGGTCGCGGCCCAGGCCCCACTCCTTGCGCACGATCTTGCGGATCTCCCGGAAGTCGGTGAACTCGCATCCGGCCCAGACGTAGAGGCTATCGGCAAGCGTCATGTGGCTGCGCTCGCGCAGGGCGGCCGTCAGCAGGCCGGCGGTGCCGGCCGGGCGGTCGTGCCGGTAAAGCCAGGTGATGTCGATGTTGTCGCCTTGCGCCAGCGCGATGCGGTCGTCCGGGCCGTCGACCTCGATGAGCGCCTCGACGCGGGTTGACGGCCGCAGTTCCTCCAGAATCCGGCCAATTGCCGGCAGCGCGGTGTCGTCGCCGACCAGCAGCAGGGTTTGCGCCGTCGGCGTCTCGCCGCCGCTTGGCCCGACCATGCCGATGACGTCTCCCGCCACCGCGTTCTGCGCGAACGTGGCGGCGGGCGTGTCATGGCCGGGGTGCAGCACGAAGTCGACATCGAGCCAACCGCTTGTCGGATCTACCGCTCGGATCGTGTAGATGCGCACGGTGAGCGCATCCTCACCGGCAGGCCACACAAGCAGGCCGTCGGCGCCCATCGAGGGCCAAACGGGCGGCCTGCCCCGCGGCGGCAGCAGCAGCCGGATGTGCAGGCCGCCATGGGTAAACCGGCCAAGATCATCGCCTGCAAAGCGCAGGCGCTGCATGTGCGGAGAAATCCGCGTTGAGGAGACCACCGTGATTTCGCGGAAGAAGATCGGGGTGCCGGTGTCGCGGCCATCGCCTTGCCAGCGCAGTCCGCTCGTCGTTCCGAGATGCTGCGCGACGTGGCCGGCGACCGTCATCTTCATGTAGGAGAGGCAGGTTTCGTCTATAGCCGAGACGCGGATCAGCATTGAGTCGCCCTCGAGTGCCGCGCTCAGCGAACCGTAGTACAGGCGAAGTTCCCATCGATCGGCAACACCGGTCTCGACCTCGAATTCGCTGTGCTCGGTGCGCAGCCGGTCCATCACCCACCTGATCGCCGCATTGCTGATCCGGGTTTGCGCTCGCAGTTGGTCCATCGTTCGCGTCCTTCGAAACGGTTTGAAGCAATAGGCCGCAAGACGGCCGCGCCGGCAGCGGCATGCCATAGACGTCCCGAAGTTTCCACAGAAACTTGAATTTTGAAGTCATGTTATTTTGGTGAACCGCTACGTCCCGTCGGCGCCGGTCCGGCCTTCGGCCTGTTGGAAGGGCACGCACGTCAGCGACACGTCAGGCGGAACGTAGTCCGGCACGCGCCCCGGCTGTCTCGGTACGACTTGCCTCCGGCTGGCCGCTCCTGTATGAAAACCGCCATGAACACGCGCGCCATCACCGCTTCCCGTCAGACCGGCTTTGCCGGCGAGACCGCGCGCGCGCTTGCCTCGACGCTGCTTCTTCTCGGCCTTATCGGCGATCGCCGGGTTCGCTGAGGAGCGCCCGGCGGTCGAGCCGCCGCGCAAGCGCATGCTCCTTGGCAGTCACATCAAGCGAACGAAAAACTGGTAAAAGGCGCCACTCGCCACCCATCCGCCTGAAGGCGGATTCGAGGGTCGCCGGGAGAAACGACGATGAACGCACGAGAAGAAATCCGCGTAAGCGAGGCCCCGGCGGGCCAGCAGAACGGCGGCATGCCGGACGCCGCCCGCAAGTACCAACCCTACCCGATCGTCGGCCTCACCGACCGGACCTGGCCCTCGAAAGTGATCGACAAGGCGCCCATCTGGTGCTCGGTCGACCTGCGCGACGGCAACCAGGCGCTGATCGACCCGATGGGCCACGAACGCAAGGCGCGCATGTTCGCGCTGCTGCTCGACATGGGTTTCAAGGAGATCGAGATCGGCTTCCCTTCGGCCTCGCAGACCGATTTCGACTTCGCCCGCTGGTGTATCGAAGAGGGCAGCGTACCGGCCGACGTTTCGCTTCAGGTTCTGGTGCAGTGCCGGCCCGAACTGATCACCCGCACCTTCGAAGCGCTCAGAGGCGCTACCAACCCGATCGTGCATTTCTACAATTCGACCAGCGAGCTGCAGCGCCGCGTCGTCTTCGAGAAGGACGTCGCCGGCATCAAGCGCATCGCCACCGATGCCGCCAAGATGATCACCGACATGGCAGCGAATGCCGGCGGCGGCTACCGTTTCGAATACTCGCCCGAAAGCTTCACCGGCACCGAGCTCGAAGTGGCGCTGGAGATCTGCAACGCGGTCACCGAGATCGTGAAGCCGACGCCTGACAACAAGCTCATCATCAACCTGCCGTCGACCGTCGAGATGTCGACGCCCAATATCTATGCCGACCGCATCGAGTGGATGTGCCGCAATCTCGACAGTCGCGAGAACCTGATCATTTCGCTGCACCCGCATAATGACCGTGGCACCGGCATCGCCACCACCGAGCTCGGCCTGATGGCCGGCGCCGATCGCGTCGAAGGCACGCTGTTCGGCAATGGCGAGCGCACCGGCAATGTCGACATCGTCACGCTGGCGCTCAACATGTACACGCAAGGCGTCGATCCGGAGCTGGACTGCTCCGATATCAACCGGATGAAGGATGTCTACGAATATTCGAACCAGCTGAAGATCCCCGAGCGCCATCCCTATGTGGGCGAACTCGTCTACACCGCCTTTTCCGGCTCGCACCAGGATGCCATCAACAAGGGTATGAAGGCGCTGAAGAAGGCCAACACGCCAGTGTGGGAGGTTCCCTATCTGCCGATCGACCCGGCCGACGTCGGCCGCAGCTACGAAGCCATCATCCGCATCAACTCGCAGTCCGGCAAGGGCGGCATCGCCTATGTGCTGCAGGCGGATTACGGGCTCAACCTGCCGCGCAACCTGCAGATCGAGTTCAGCCAGGCAATCCAGGCGATCACCGATGCCGAAGGCAAGGAAGTGCCGGCCAGGCGCATCTATGAGCGCTTCCTCGATACCTATGTGGACCAGCCGGGCGCCAGGCTGAAATTCCTCGATCACCACACTTATCCGGACACCGAGGTAAAGGGCCGGCGCGTTGTCGAGGCGGTCATTCTCGACAACGGCAAGGAGATGACGATATCAGGCACGGGCACAGGCCCGATCGACGGCTTCGTCGATGCGCTGTCGCGCCATGTCGGGGTCGATATGTCGGTGCTCGACTATTCCGAGCACTCGATGCAGCGCGGTTCGAACGCCTCGGCCATTTCCTATGTCGAGATGGAATATCCTGACGGCAAGCTGTTCGGCGCCGGCATCAACACCAACATCGTCGCTGCCTCGCTGGAGGCCGTGGTGTCCGCCGCCAACCGGATTATCGGCAAAAGAGCCGGTTGAATACACGCCTGGAACGGGTGTCGGGACCATCGTCATTTGGCGATCGGTCCCCACCTTTTTCGTCATTAACCACCGAGAAATTATCCGGTGTGGTACGCGATCGCATAATACGTGTATGCTTGTACGGTGGTGCGGTAACGATATGATCGCGCCTCAACCTGTGCCGACTTCGAGAGGATCGACACTTGCAGCATGCCACGCCTGCCGCCCCCGCAGTGCGCGAGACACTGGAGCGACTGCTTGCCAGCGAAACGTTCGGAAGATCCGAGCGCGCGCGCAGACTGCTTCGCTATCTCGTGGAGCGCGAGCAGGCTGGGGAAGCCGACAGGCTCAAGGGCTTTTCCATCGCCATGGATGTTTTCGGCAAGGACGGCGATTTCGATCCGTCCACCGATGCCGTCGTGCGGGTGCAGGCGAGCCGGCTGCGCGAACTGCTGCAACATTATTTCGCCAATGAAGGCATTGCCGAGCCGGTCCGCATAGCCATTCCGCGCGGCGGTTACGTCCCGGCCTACGAACTCAATGCGATCCGCTTGCCGCAAGCAGCGGAAGCCGTCAGTCAGGCAGAGCCGACAGTCATCCGGCCCGAACAGTCCGGTATCGCCGGTGATGCCGCACCCATGGCGGCCTTGCTCGGCCAGGTTCCTGCGGCGGGCCTCTCGGTGACGCGCCATCTCAGGTTCTTCTGGATCGCGATCGCCGTGGTTATCGCCATGTTGGGCGTTCTGATCCTGCGCCAGGGCGGCGGTGCCTTGCTGGCGGGAGGCGACATCCCGGCAACGTTCGAGACCGCCAGCGAAACCGGCAGCATCACGCCGTCGCCCATGGTCGAAGCGCTGCCGCTCGTCTACATCGCCCTCAAGGCCAACACTCCCAACGCCAGTCGCGTCGCCGCATCGCTGCGTGCCGGCCTGAGCGGCTTTGATACGATCGACTTCATCGGTCGCAACACCGTCAACAAGGCCGATCCGGTTGCCGATGCGACGAGTTTCATTTTCGATATCCTGCCTGGACCAGACGCGGGCGACGTTACAATCGAATTGCAAAGCTTGGCGTCCGGACGGGTGCTGTTGTCGCGCAACCTGACCGCCGCCGACAGTGCGCCAACCGTGGTCGAGGATCGCATATCCGGCATTCTCAGCGCGGCACTTCCCGCTTCTGGCACCATCTACAATTACATCGAGCAGTCCGGCGCGGAGACCGGTCTGACGCAGTGCCTGCTGCTCAACGACAAATATTATCTCGACCAGAACGCCAGGACTCACGAGACGGCCTATCGTTGCCTCGAAGCCCTTGCCAACAATGGCGCGAAATCGTCGCTGGTTTATTCGGAACTCGCCTCCTTGCATTTGGAGGCCGTGACCGACCACTATGCCTACCCACCGGACGCAACGATCGAGAAGGCGATGACGTTTGCCCATCGCGCCGTGCAGATGGGGCCGACCAGCCCGTACGCACATCGCTCCTATGGCTACATCAATTCGCGCCTTGGCAATGCCGACGAGGCCCTGCGATGGATGCGCAAGGCCCATGATCTTAACCCCTACGATCTCGCCATGGCCGCCGCCTATGGCTACGGGCTGGTTTTCGCCGGCCGGTACGCCGAAGGAACACCTCTTCTGGCGCATGCCGTGGACGCCTCGAGCGGCCACCCGACCTGGTGGGACTTTGGGCTTTTCGCCGGAGAATTAATGCTGGGCGATACCAGCAAGGCAGCGATAGCCAGCAGCGCTCTGAGAACCACTGCGGCGAAATCGCACTATCTCGCCGCCCGTCTGATCGGCGCCAAGATCAGCGGTCGGGACAACCAGGCACGCAGGCTGCTTGATGAGCTGATAACCGAGTTTCCGAAATTCGCCGCCAATCCGCGCGCAACCTTCATCGACAGAAAATATCCCGCCGATCTGACCGAGCGGCTCGTCCACGCCTTGCGTGCCGCCGGGCTCTTCAACGCGAGCTAGATGTGAGCCATTCTAGTGCCGGTTTCCCTCCCGGAGTTGCGTAAAAAGCAAAGACTTCAAGCAGACGGCGATTCCATCGAATCACGAAAGACCCTACAAACGTTTTCGCGTCGAAACGGATTCATGCGACACGCCTTAGAGCTTTTGTCTCGTGCGTGTGGTTTGCCCAAATCGAAGTCGCTTTTGGGAGCGGCATCCACCAGCAGCCGGCTCGCTGTTCGGCCAATCGCCTAATCGCGAAAATTTTACTGGCGAATGCTCTGAACTAGGAGCAATTCAGCCACATTTCCATCGCGCCTTCTTGAATAAAGCCTCAACCTTTCATGACTTCATCACTTTATGCCGACGAACGGGGTGTGGGTTCGAAGACCATCGTCCTGCTGCATGGTTTTGGCGGCAGCCACGATGTCTGGCGCGAGGTGATCTCCTTGCTGCCGCCTTCCGTACGCACATTGGCCTATGATCTGCCGGGACACGGCCTGTCGCTCGACTTTCCGTCGGCCGGACCGGCCAAGGTCGCGGCAAATGCCATCCTTGGCGACCTCTCCGCACGCGCGATCAAGCGCGTCCACCTCGTCGGCCATTCGATGGGCGGAGCGGTTGCAGCGCTGATGGCATTGGCGGAGCCGGCAAAAGTCGCCTCGCTGACGCTCCTGGCGCCGGGCGGTTTTGGCCCCGAAATCAATGTGCCCTTGTTGCGCCGCTTTGCCCGCGCACAGGACTTGGCCGAAGTCCAGGCCTGCCTCGCCGCAATGTCCGGCCCTCGAGCCGCACCCTCGCGTCGCATGGCCGAATTGCTGTGCGAAATGCGCGGCCGCCCCGGACAAACGGAAAAGCTCGTCGAGATCGCGGCCGCCATGACCAGGGGCGATCGACAGGGCGTCATCCCACGCGAGCGGCTCGATGCGCTGAACATGCCGGTGATGGTGGCGTGGGGATCGGATGACGCCGTTCTACCCTTTACCCAGGTGGATGACCCGCCGGAGCGCTTCCATGTGCACCACGTGCTGGAGGCCGGCCATATGCTGGCCGAGGAAGCGCCCGACCTGATCGCCGAAATCATTCGCCGCAACAGCAGTCGCCGCGTGGGGCCGCATCGAGTGAAACTGTCCGCCGCGGCCAGCTGACTTCTTCCGTGTGCGCCGCCAACGGCGACCCTTGATGCATTGATGCATTTTGCCGGCGGCTGTGTTAACTCCATGTTAACCAAACCGCGAGGCCACGCCCATGAAGGATGCAGGCGAAAAGATCATCGACCCGTCGAGAAAACTGTCCGATGCCATTCGCGATGTGAAGAATGCCTTTGCCGATCGCGACGACGTCGTCGTCGACATGCGCGAGGCGCACCGCATGCGGCTCGACCTTCTTGCCGCCGAACTCGCGCCCGTTTTTGCCGACGTACCCGCCGACATGGACAGTTTCGACTTCGTCGTCTCGTCCGGCCTGCAGCCGCGCCTGTGGATCGACGCCGTCAGCCATGTCGCCATGGGGCGCGACCGCCGCACCTACAGGTTCCTGAAGGACACTCGTATCGGCCGTGTGGTGCTGGCCGAATCCAGCGAGATGAAGCTGGTTGCCGATTCCGTGACGCGCTATGTCGCCGAGCGGATCGTCGAACGCCAGAGAATGATGGAGGGTGGCGTCGAGGTTGCCGTTCCCGGCATGAAGCGGCACGTGGTGCCGGAAGCCGAGCCGCCTTTGCGATCGCCGCCGCGCAGCAAGGGCTGGTCGACCGTCCTGTCCGGCCTTGGCCTGATCGCCGCAGGCGCGCTGGTGGGACTGGCGGTTTCGATCGTGCTGTTCTGGGACCGTATCGTGGCGCTGGGACTCAGCTTGCGGCCATAGCCGGTTGCGCCCCGAGTTCCAGTGTCTGCAGATCCGAAGGCGGTATCGCCGGCCCGGTCAAGCCGCGCCGCGTCAGGCGGATGCGCCAATCGCCTTTTTCACCGTCTATGTCGAACAGATTGTACTGCGCCGCCGGAGGCTTGCCGCCGGGGGCCTGGCCGGCCGCGGCGACGCCGACCACCGGGACCTTGGCGTCGCGCGGGCCGATCTGAAACAGCGACGGCAGATGTGAATGGCCATGCAGGACGAGCTCGGCACCGTGCCGGCGAATGATTTTGTGGAAGCGGGCGATGCCGAACAGCCGCTTATGCTGCGGGACGGCGCCCCGCACCGGCGGATGATGGATCATGATCGCACGGAACAAACCTTGCTTCGCCGTCGCATCGAGCATTTTGCGCAGCCGCTCGGCCTGGCCTTCCATGAAGAAGCCGTTGGCCATGAAGGGTGCCGTGGCACGCGCCGTGGTGATGCCGATCAACGCGACATTGCCGCGCACGCGCAGATAGGGAAACGAATTGCGATCGACCGGACTGTTGACGCCGTCGCCCGTCATCCATGCCGCCCAGGACCGGCACACCTTGTCGAAGGCGCCAGGCACATAGGCGTCATGATTTCCCGGGACCACCGACACGTCATGCGGCGAGCCGAGCGTCTCCAGCCAGTGCTTGGCCATCTCGATCTCGCCGTCGAGTGCCAGGTTGACGAGGTCCCCGGTGACCGCGAGGTGATCGGGCGCGCTGGCCTTGATATCGGCCACGATGGTGTCGATGACGGCATCGTGCATGTGCCGGCGGCGGTTGCGCTGCCAATTGACGTAGCCCAGCACCCGCTTGGAGGCGAGATCGCGATAGGTTACTTCAGGGAGTGGCCCCAAATGGATATCGGAAATATGCGCGAGCCTGAACATTTCTCCTTCATAGGCGACGCGCACGCGGCTTTCCACCCACGGTTTCGCGACTGATGGCGACCGATCCCGAGAGCACTTTGCGCCAGACCGGCTGGCCGGGGCTGCGAGCCGGGCTGTTCCATCTCTACTTCGTGCTGCGGCGGCCAATGACGCTTGGCGTGCGCGGGCTCATCCACGAAACGGCGTCCAACTCCCTCTTCCTTATCCGCCACACCTATGTGCCGGGCTGGCAGCTTCCCGGTGGCGGGGTCGAGATCGGCGAGACGATGGCCGAAGCGCTGGCGCGCGAACTGGCGGAAGAGGGCAATATCACGCTGACCGCTGCGCCGGTGCTGCGCTCGATGCATTTCAACCGCCGCGCCAGCCGCCGCGACCATGTCGGCCTGTACCTGATCGAAAAATTCAGCCAGACGGCCCCGAAACTGCCGGACCGCGAGATCGCTGAGGCCGGTTTCTTTCCGCTCGACCGTTTGCCCCAGGGTACGACCCCGGCAACGCTGCGGCGCATCGCCGAGGTTTTTGGCGGGAAGCCGCCGTCACCCTACTGGTAGTTCAGGCAGCCGCCTTGGCGAACCGTGCCCTGTCATGCCGCGCGCCGTAGTCAAGTTCCGGCCCCACAGGCACGATACGCGTCGGGTTGATCATTTCGTGGCTGCCGTAATAGTGCGACTTGATATGATTGAGGTTCACCGTGCCGGCTACGCCAGGCACCTGGTAAAGATCGCGCAGATAGTTCGACAGGTTCGGATAGTCAGCGATGCGGCGCCGATTGCATTTGAAATGGCCGACATAGACCGGGTCGAAGCGCACCAGCGTGGTGAACAGCCGCCAGTCGGCTTCGGTGATCCGCTCGCCGACGAGATAGCGCTGATTCGACAGCCGATGCTCCAGCGTGTCGAGCGCGGCGAATAACTCCCCGAACGCTTGCTCGTAGGCGGCCTGCGTTGTGGCGAAGCCAGCGCGATAGACGCCGTTGTTGATGGCGGGATAGACCAGCGCATTGACCGCGTCGATCTCGCCGCGTAGCGCCTGCGGATAGAAGTCGAGATTGGGGTCACCCCAAGCGTCGAAAGCTAAATTGAGCATCCGGATGATTTCGGAGGACTCGTTGGAGACGATGGTCTCATCCTTTTTATCCCACAGCACTGGCACCGTGACCCGGCCGGAATAGTTGGGGTCGGCCCTGGTGTAGATCTGGTGCAGGAAGTCCAGGCCGTAGAGCGTGTCACCTGTGGCCCCGTCCTGCGCCAGGAACGTCCAGCCATTGGCGCCCATGAAATGATGGACGACTGACACGGAGATGATGCCTTCAAGCTTCTTCAGCGCCCGGAAGATCAGCGTTCGATGCGCCCAGGGGCAGGCAAGCGAGACATAGAGGTGATAGCGACCGGGCTCCGCTTTGAAGCCGCGGCCGCGGCCTTCGGCAGGCGCCCCGTCACGAGTGATCCAGTCGCGCCATTGCGCCTGCGCCCGCACGAACTTGCCGCCGCTGCCTTTGGTGTCGTACCAGCGGTCCTGCCATTTGCCTTCGACCAGCAATCCCATCGCTTGTCCTTTCCTGTCTGGAGTGTCATGTAGGGCTCCAAGCCGTTACGTGGAATCGCCGGGCGCTGAACAGATCGTCAAGCACGTCGCGGCGCCCGTTGCTCTCTACTTGCAAACCGCCGATTGCAGCGGCGGGAAATTGATGCTAGCGGACACTCCGCATGTTCGATTTTGCTTTGATCCGGTTCGACCGACGACGAAAGGGCGCCCACGCTTGATAAAGCGCTGATTGGCGAATGCTGCCGTTTGCAGCAAACCTTTCCTCCTGTACCGGATGCAAAGACCATGAGCCTTGCCGACGTAGAATACCTGCCGGAAACTCCGGCGCATGATCCTCAGATCGAAGCCATCAATGACGAAGCCTTCGGGCCCGGCCGTTTTGTACTGGCCGCCTACAAGATCCGCGAGGCCGGCGGGCATGAACGCGCGCTGTCCTTCGTGGCCGTGGATGGCGATCTCGTGGTCGCATCGGTTCGCATGACCCGCATCGCCGCAGGCGCCGGACGCGCGCTGATGCTCGGGCCGCTCGCGGTGCGGCCGGCCTTCAAGAATCTCGGCATCGGCCGCCGGCTGGTGGCGATCGCGCTGGAAGCTGCCGCCAAGGCCCGCGCGCCCGCCGTCATGCTGGTCGGCGACGAGCCTTATTACGGACCGCTCGGCTTCAAGCGGATCCCGCGCGGCCAGATATCGATGCCACGCCCCGTCGATCTCGACAGGCTGCTGTCGCACGAGATCATGCCGGGCGCGGTTGCAAGGCTCACGGGCGAGGTCTGCCATGCCGACCAGGCCAGGGTCGCCGAGCACTTCGCCGCGATGGCTTGACCATTCGCGCCGATTGCGCGCCTGATCCACGCCTGACCCTCATGTGAAAGGATGACGCCATGAATCCGAACGGCGAGGTCGCGGTTGTTACCGGCGGCGGCTCCGGCCTTGGCGAGGCGACGGCGCGCGCGCTGGCCGCCAGGGGCGCCCGCGTCGCCATCTTGGATGTCGGTTTCGATCGGGCGGCCAAGGTGGCGGCGGAGATCGGCGGCATCGCCGTCCAATGCGATGTCGGCAGCGCCGACAGCGGTGTTGCCGCGCTTGCCGAGGTCACGGCCAAGCTGGGCGAACCGCGCATCCTGGTCAATTGCGCCGGCATTGCCATCGGGGTGAAGACGATCGGCAAGGATGGTCCCCATCCGCTCGATCAGTACCGCAAGGTGATCGAAGTCAATCTGATCGGCACTTTCAACATGATCCGCCTCGTCGCCGACCGCGCCGCAAAGCTCGAGCCGCTGCAGGGCGGCGAGCGCGGCGTCGTCGTCAACACCGCATCCGTCGCCGCCTATGACGGCCAGATCGGCCAGGCCGCCTATTCGGCATCAAAGGGCGGGGTCGTGGGCATGACGCTGCCGGTGGCGCGCGATCTTGCCCGTTCCGGCATCCGGGTCTGCACCATCGCACCCGGCATATTCAGGACGCCGATGATGGCCGGCATGCCGCAGGAGGTGCAGGATTCGCTGGGCGCCGCGGTGCCCTTCCCCTCGCGCCTCGGCGAGCCGTCGGAATATGCGGCCCTTGCCTTGCACATCATCGAGAACCAGATGCTCAACGGCGAGACCATTCGTCTCGATGGCGCCATTCGCATGGCTCCGAAGTAGCACTTGCCAGCCTGGCGCCATCGTCTGATAAGTGGAATAGACAAATCAACTTAACAGGGCGAGCATTTTGGCCGATCGAACGAAGGACGTGATCCGCGAGACCGACGCCGAGGCGATCCGGCTGGCCAAGACGCTCATGCGCCGTGCCCGCTTCGGCGCCCTGGCGGTGCTGGAGCCTCAGACGGGCTCGCCGCTGGCTAGTCGGGTCGGTGTTGCCACCGACATCGACGGCACGCCGCTGATCCTGGTGTCGCAGCTTTCGGCCCATACGCCTGCCATTCTTGCGGACCCGCGCTGTTCGCTGCTGCTCGGCGAGCCGGGCAAGGGCGACCCGCTCGCGCATCCTCGGTTGACGCTGATCTGCCGGGCAGCGCGGATCGAGCGCGGATCGGACGCGCATGCACGCGCCGAACGCCGCTATCTCAACCACAATCCGAAGGCCAGCCTCTATGCCGGCCTCGGCGACTTCTCGATCTTTCGTCTCGAACCGCAGCGCGCCAGCCTGAACGGCGGCTTCGGCAAGGCCTTCCTGCTTGATCGCACCGATCTCATCACCGACGGGCCGATCGTCGAGGAGCTGGCAGCCAGCGAGCAATCCGCGATCGACCACATGAATGCGGACCATCTCGACGCCGTCGCCCTCTACGCGCATCATTTTGCCAGGGCATCCGGCGACGGCTGGATCATCGCTGGATTCGATGCCGACGGCATGGATCTGGCGTCTGGCGACGATGCCAGCAGGGTCTTCTTTCCGCAGTCCTTGGTCACGGCGCACGAGTTGAGGCACGTCTTGGTCGACATGGCCAAGAGCGGTCGGGCGGCAACATCGACAAATAACTGCACTTAATTACGTTTGATCAAAAGCAACGCTTGAGATTTGAATGAAATGTTCTACCCTTTGGTTGTGGCGCTGACTCGTTGGCGACCATTCACAACTGAGTTTATGGATTCAGGCGCCATTGCCCCCATGGCGCCTCGATGAGCAAAGAGCATGGGGGATCGATGATCTCGACAAAGCTAATCGCCAACGCCGGATCGGCGGCCGAATTTCTGATGCTGATGGGCAATGAAAAACGGCTTTTGATCATGAGTTATCTGATCGACGGTGAAATGTCGGTCGGAGCCATCGCCGAGAAGGTGATGCTCAGCCAGTCCGCCCTGTCGCAGCATTTGGCAAAGTTGCGGGCGCTGGACCTTGTGGACACCCGCCGCGACCGCCAGATGATCTACTACTCCTGCAAATCCGACGCAGTGCGCGAACTGCTTGCCACGCTCGACGGCATTTTCGGCAGCGGCAAGGATGATCTGTCTCAGATGGCACAAAGGCTGCGCCGCGCCGGAACTTGAACGGCTGGTCGCGTAAACGTTTACGCCACCAGCGGCCTTCGGCAATGTGCGTCCATCCTGGGCGCGCAAAATACACTTTGACACTGCATCCGCGCATCGTGTTCTTGGCAACCGATTCCGATTGTCAGCCCGAGGCTCAGATGATCCTTGTCCACATCGACGATCCGCGGGATCCGCGCGTCGCCGCCTATCTCGACATCCGCGAGCGTGACCTCGCCGGTCGACAGGGCCGCTTCATTGCCGAGGGCAAGGTCGTGCTCGACATGCTACTGTCGGCCGCGCGCTTCCGCGCCGAATCGGTGCTGGTTCTGGAGAACCGGTTGGCCGGCCTCGAAGAAATCCTGCACAAGGCATCTCCTGACCTGCCGGTCTATGTCGCCGCCGGAGCTGTGATGGATGCCATTGCCGGTTTTCACATGCATCGCGGCATTCTTGCCATTGGTCGCAAGGAGGCGCCCCAGCCGGCCGAGGCCCTGCTGGACGGCTTGCCTGCCCGAGCATTGATCGTGGTGCTCGTGGGCATCGCCAACCATGACAACATGGGCTCGATTTTCCGCAACGCCGCCGCGTTCGGCGCCAACGCGATCCTTTTGGATGCGACCTGCTGCGATCCGCTCTATCGCAAGGCGATCCGCGTTTCGGTCGGCGCGGCCTTGAAGGTCCCATTCGCCTCGTTCAGCGACACCGCGCGGTTCGCCGCGACGCTCGACCGGCGTGGCTTTACCCAATTTGCGCTGTCGCCGCGCGGGACATCAGACATACGCGATGCAAAGCCGGCCGAACGCCTGGCACTCTACCTCGGGACTGAGGGCCAAGGTCTGCCCGAAAGCCTGCTCGCCCGTCTCAATACTGTTCGGATCAACATGTCGGAAGGCTTCGACAGCCTGAACGTGGCGGCGGCATCCGCCATCGCCCTGCATTATTTCTGCGCCGGCGGGGCCTGAATTCAATCTGCCGCAGCCGCCTTCTGCAACGCGCGCACGCGGTCGGCAAGGCTGGGGCCGCCGCTGTTCGGACGCGCATCCTGCTGCGCCTCCAGCGCCTTGGCGATCGGCGACCCCGGCCCTTCGAGCTTGGCTGTCAAGTTGACGACTTCCGCCGCCAGGTCATTCATCTGTTCGCGCAACATGGAACTTGCTTGGCGTGTATCGCCCTGCGGGCTGGCGGCCTCGGCGGCGGACAGATCCGCCTTCAGCCGCTTGTTCTCGCGTGCCAGCGCCGTCAGTCTGGCCTCCAGCCGCTCACGGTCGGCGTCGAGCCTGGCGATCGCCTTTTCGACGTCGTCGCGCCTGTCCGCCTGTACCTGCCCGCCGATCAACCGCAAGGCCGACGCGCCGTCCTCAGCCTTCGCTTTTTCGCGCTGCCGCGCCAGATCTTTCTCGCGGCGTTCGAGCTTCTCCTCTCGGTCGGCAAGCGTGGCGAGCAGCCGTTCGACTTTCTTGTCCAGTTCGGCGGTTTTTTTCCTCTCGGCCTTCAGCGCCTCACGCGCGGCCTTGCTTTCGGCCGCGATCTCCTGGTTGCGCCTGTCCGCCTCCTTGCGCTGGCCGCGCAGCAGCGCGATATCGCTGGCGAGCTTCTGCAACTCGGATTCGCGCGCCACGAGTTCGATCTGGCGGCTGCTGGAGGAGAAGCTGGCGTCGTCATACATGCGTTCCAGCTTCTCAAGCTCAAGCGCGCGTTTCTCCAGTTTGCGTTCGGTCTCCTTGAGCCGCTCGGACAGCCGGTGCAGTTCATCCTCGCGCTGGTGCAGCGCCGCGTTCTTGGCGGCCAGTTCATCGAGCACCTGGTTCTTGTCCATGCGCTCCACCGCCAGCCCCTTCAGGGCCTCGCGGCCGCGATTGATCTCGATGAGTTGCTCGGTCGACTTCTCGCGCAGCGCCTTGACGTTCATCTCGAGGCGGCGCGTCGCCATGGCGAACTCCGCCCGGATCCGATCCTTGTCGGCCCCGATTTCGGCTTGCGTCAGCGGGATCGAGGCTTCGATGCGTTTGCGCGTCAGGGCGACCGCCCGCCGCCAGATGGCCGGAGCCACCATCAGCGCCAGAAAGCCGGCGCAGAGAAAGCCGAGAGCAAAGAACAGGACCGACTGAACCAAGTGACTATCCGTTATCGCGCGCCGACATGCAACAATGCGAGGATCAAAAGCCGGTCGCGACCTTTGACCGTTACTCTGTTGGCATGACGGAAATCCGGCGCTGCGGCAAGGGCTCGCCGCGGCGCATATGGGTCATCGGATCTGGATTCTCATCGAAAGCGTATACACATTCCGGCCGTGACCTCGGGTCAGAACGGATTCCACGTCGCCCGTTCGGTAAGCTTCAGGTAGCCGAGATTGACGCCAAGCCGGGCGCCGACGCCGGTGCGGATCGGCACCAGCAGCACATTGTTGTTCTTCAGCACGTTGAATCCGACACCCGCCACCACATAGGCCGAGCCGGCGACGCCGCCATAACGGTTGTAGAGATTGCCGACGTCATCGAGATTATAGACGAGCATCATCACCCGCGATCCCTCGCCGCCGAAATCCCAGCCGAGCGACGGGCCTTGCCAGAACACTTTATGGTCGCCGGCATTCTTGGTGTAGAGCGTGCCTTCGCCATAGGTCAGGCCGCCGATGAGCGCGCCGGATCCTTCCTCGCCAAGCAGATAACCATTGGGCAAGCCATAGGAAGCAAAAATCTTCTCCACGACTGTGGCAAGGCCGCCCGATGTCGCGCCGAAGAACTTGTGACCGGAATCGACAATCTCCTGAGCGGTGTACTCCTGGGCCCGCAGGGCCGATGTCGAGAAGACGAGAACGCCCATCAGCGTGATCGCCATTGAGAGGACACGGAGAAAACTCCGGCCGTAGAATCGGGAAAACATGCTTCCAATCTCCGTCAGGGAGCACTTTCGCCGACGCCTCGCACCCGTACGGCTCTTTAGGCGGCCGTTAAGGATGGCTGTTAGGGGCAAACTATGCCGTAATCCTTTTTCAACCATTAAACTCGCACATGAAGATGGCGGTTCGAAGGCTGTTGGGGTCGTTCATACAGGCAAGCAGCCTGCGTGAACGCGCCATAGGCCCCAACGGCGATTTTGGGTTTGTTGCTGCACGCACGGGCGCTGTGTATTCAGAAGCCTGGGAAGAGAGCGTGATTCGTGTGGGCAGGCGACGATCGATCGCGCGGCCATGATTTATGGGATTTTGCAGGGATTTTCGCCGATGTCCGATCTTTTCACCCTTTCCGCACCCGATCTGGCGGCACTTTTGTGCAGCCGGGTCTGCCACGACATCATCTCGCCTGTCGGCGCGATCAACAACGGGCTTGAACTGCTCGATGAAGGCGGCGCCGACGAGGACGCCATGAAGCTGATCCGCCAGAGCGCCCGCAACGCCTCGGCGCGCCTGCAGTTCGCCCGCATCGCCTTCGGCGCGGCTGGTTCCGCCGGCATGCTGATCGACACCGGCGATGCCGAAGCCGTCGCTATCGCCTTCCTCAAGAACGAGAAGCCGGAACTCACCTGGAATGGAACCCGTGCACTGTTGCCCAAGAACAAGGTCAAGCTGCTGCTCAACCTGATCCTGGTCGCCAACGCCGCCATTCCACGCGGCGGCAAGCTTTCGGTGACGCTGGAGAATCTCGAGACCGAGCCTCGCTTCGCGCTTTCGGCGAGCGGCCCCATGTTGCGGGTGCCGCCGAAATTCCTCGAACTGCATTCCGGCCACAAGCCGGAAGGACCGATCGACGCGCATTCGGTGCAGCCTTACTATACGCTGCTTCTGGCGCGGGAGGCCAATATGACGATATCGATCCATGCGACCGCGGAAGAGATTGTGCTTTCGGCGGCTTGAGATTCGCGCAAACCAGCAGCGAAGTATTTCAGCGCTGTAATATTGGTTGAATGGACCTGCGGGCGAAAGATGACTTCGCCTGACAGCGCGAGCCAAAGCATCTGCAAGAAAAAGCTTGCAAACCGGCATCTTTGCAAAAATTTTACCTAATGGCTTTTCGGCTTCTTTACCAGATCGGTCTATGCTGTGCCGCAGATACCCGACGCGACCGGATTGCCACAAGGCAAAGAGGACCCGGAAATGAAACGCTGCATGTTCGTCGACGATTCTAGCGTCATCAGGAAAGTTGCGAAGCGCATCCTGGGCGGTTCCGATATGATGGTCATCGAAGCCTCCAGCGGGCTTGACGCGCTGGAGATGTGCGCCGCCGATATGCCTGATATCATCGTCGTCGACGGTGCACTGCCGGATGTACAGGCGGTCGACCTGATCCGGCGCGTGCGCGCCATGGAAAGCCCGACCAAGCCGCAGATCCTGATCTCGCTGGTCGAACTGGACATCGCCTCGATCATGCGAGCCAAGCGCGCCGGCGCCCAAGGCTATCTGTTGAAGCCGTTCAACCGCCCGCAGCTACTCGAGCGCTTTCGCACCCTGAAGATCGCTGCCTGATCCGTCGGATCGCGGTTACCACCGGTCTATGACGCAAAAACCCGGCTGACGCCGGGTTTTTGTTTGGAATTTCAATCGGGCGGCCGTCGCTCAGGCGCTGACGCGGATGTCTTCCGGTTCACGCAGCACATAGCCGCGGCCCCAGACCGTCTCGATATAATTCTGGCCGCCGGACGCGGCATCGAGCTTCTTGCGCAGCTTGCAGATGAAGACGTCGATGATCTTCAGTTCCGGCTCGTCCATGCCGCCATAGAGGTGGTTGAGGAACATTTCCTTGGTGAGCGTGGTGCCCTTGCGCAGGGAGAGCAGCTCCAGCATCTGGTATTCCTTGCCGGTAAGGTGCACGCGCTGACCGCCGACTTCGACAGTCTTGGCATCGAGATTGACCACCAGGTCGCCGGTGGTGATGACCGATTGGGCATGTCCCTTCGAACGGCGCACGATGGCGTGGATGCGCGCCACCAGCTCGTCCTTGTGGAACGGCTTGGTCATGTAATCGTCTGCGCCGAAGCCGAGGCCGCGCACCTTGTCCTCGATGCCGGCCATGCCGGAAAGGATGAGGATCGGCGTCTTGACCTTGGAAAGACGAAGCGTTCTCAAGACCTCGTAGCCGGACATATCGGGCAGGTTGAGGTCGAGAAGGATGATGTCGTAGTCGTAGAGCTTGCCCAGATCGACACCCTCTTCGCCGAGGTCGGTCGTATAGACATTGAAGCTTTCCGATTTCAGCATCAGCTCGATGCTTTGTGCGGTTGCACTGTCATCTTCTATCAGCAGAACACGCATTTCATTCCCCTTTTCTGCTGCCGGACCATCTTGCGACCCGTCCGGGACCGGAGCAGTGATTGCCTGGTGCAGAGGCTGCCATGGAATGGTTAACAAAACCTAATTCCACGTCGATGACGGTACCAGATTTTTTAACCACTTTCTACACCCTCTTGAATTTAATAATGAATCACAGGGCCAAACTGCTAATGCAACACATTAAAAACCTGGACTAAGTGACTCCAGGGACTCATCGACCTCGCTTCCATGTCGTCAGCTGGATTTTTACCCGGCCTTAAGTCCTGACCCGTATGATTAACAATGCCCGTAAACGAATGGTTACCGTCGGCAAAAAACTTTAGGGTTTTGTTTCCCATAGGGCGGGGAAAGCCGGTGGACACGGGCAGCGCTTGGGCCTTTCCAAGTGGTTTGGACGATATGTGCAGGTGTGCGTTTCCGGGAGTACCGAATCATGAAGTCACGTGAAAACCTCGTTCGGCTGAAACAGTTTCAGGTGAATGAGAAGCGGCGGCAGCTGCTGCAGCTCGACATGATGATCGCCGAATTCGAACGCATGGCCGCCGAGCTGGAGCTTCAGATCAGCGCCGAGGAAAAGAAGGCCGGTATCACCGACATCAATCATTTCGCCTATCCGACCTTCGCCAAGGCGGCCCGTTTGCGCCGCGACAACCTCAGAAATTCGCAAGGCGACCTCGCCCAGCAGCGAAGCGCCGCCGAATCATTACTCGGCGAAGCTGAAGCGGAGCTTTCCAAGGCGGAAATGCTCGAATCGCGCGACACCAAGATTCGCGAGGCCGAAACCGGCGGTCGTAGCGCGATGATCGGCTGAACCGCCCGATATCCGCATCTTTGAGCACGTCCAAGCGGGCACGCAACGCATTGGGCGAGCGCTAAACGGCCCACTCCCCTTCATTCACGGCCGCAGCCCGCGCCCGGGCCTTCTTGATGTCGGGAACGTGTTGTTCCGACCAGGATCTGATCTGGTTGAGCAATCCCGCCAGATTCTGGCCAAGTTCGATCAATTCATATTCGACCCGAGGCGGGACGACCGCAAACACCTCGCGCCGCACCAGGCCGTCGCGCTCGAGCACGCGCAACGTCTGCGTCAGCATCTTCGGCGTGACGCCTTCGAGCCTGCGGGCAAGCTCGCCATTGCGCTGCCGGCCTTTGCGCAGCGCCCGGCGCCCTCGCCCAACGCCGGCGAAGTGCTGGTTCGCATCAAGGCGGCCGGCATCAATCCGGTCGATGGCGCCGTGCGCGCCGGCTATTACCCGCTGCTCAGCGAACCACCCTTCATCCTCGGCTGGGACCTTTCAGGAACCGTCGAGGCGCGGGGGCCTGGTGTCAGCGGCCTGAATCCAGGTGACGCGGTGTTCGGCATGTCGCGCTTCCCAAAGCAGGCGGCAGCCTATGCTGAACTGGCCGCCGTGCCCGCCGATGAATCGCGCGCAAGCCCGCGCACGCCGATTACATCCAGGCAGGCGCATTGCCGCTGGCCGGGCCTCACCGCCTGGCAAGGTCTCGTGCGTCATGGCGCGCTGAAAGCCGGCCAGCGCGTGCTGGTTCACGCCGGGCCGGCGGCGTCGGCCATCTGGCGGTGCAGGTCGCCAAGGCGGGCGGTGCCTGGGTTGCCGCCACCGCCAGCACGGAAAAGTTGGATTTCGTCCGCAAGCTCGGCGCCGACGAAGTCATCGACTACACCAAGGATGATTTTACCGACGTGGCGAAGGACATCGACCTGGTGTTCGAGACGGTGGGCGGCGAGCACGCCCATCAATCGTTGAAGGTGCTCAGGAACGGCGGCGTGCTGGTGTCACTGCTCGACGTCAGCGACAAGACCAGGGCGGATGCCAAGGCGCGAAGCATCCGCGTCGAACGCATGTCCGTTGTTCCCGACCGCGAAGGCCTTCTGGAACTTGGCAGGCTCATCGATGCGGGAAAGCTTACCGTGCATGTGGCAAAGACCTTCCCGCTCGAACAGGCCGGCGCCGCGCACGCTTTCCTCGCCAGCAAGCCGGTCGGCAAGGTGGTGCTGACGGTCTGAAACGCGCAAATGCTGTCAAGAAACCAAAAGGGCGCGAATTTCGCGCCCTTTGCAGATTGTTGAGCGTCAGTGCCGGTATTGCTGGATGCGCGTCGTGCGCAGCCCGGCGAGGCCGTATTCGTCGATCGAGGCCTGCCAGGACAGGAACTCCTCGGTGGTCAGCTTGTAGCGCTGGCATGCCTCTTCGAGGCTCAAAAGCCCGCCGCGCACCGCTGCAACCACTTCCGCCTTGCGCCGGATAACCCAGCGACGTGTATTCGTCGGCGGCAGATCGGCAATTGTGAGAGGGCTGCCGTCAGGCCCGATAACATATTTGACTCGCGGTCTAACCAGATCGGTCATCGTACTCTCTACAAAAAACTCAAAGACCCAATCCCCACCACGTTACCGCCACAGCTTTAAAAATTGCCTAAGCAGACCCTAACAGCTAGGTAATGATCATGAACGCCGCGTTAGTCTTTTCGCAAACATTTGAAATATCTGCCGGGAAGTTCCGGATTCGCTCGAAAAATCTGCGCGGTCACCGGGCCGGCAGTTGCCCGCCGATCGGTCCCGCAAGCTGGCGCAGCCGCCAAGCTTGACCTATATTCGCGTCATTGGCATGCAAGCGCCGCGCAGAACGAAAGAACCATGAACAGCCTCGATCTCCCCGGACGTCCCGAAAACACCCGTATCGTCGTCGCCATGTCGGGCGGCGTCGATTCGTCCGTCGTCGCGGGTCTCTTGAAGCGCGAGGGTTATGATGTCGTCGGCGTCACCTTGCAGCTTTACGATCATGGCGCCGCGACGCACCGGGCCGGGTCCTGCTGTGCCGGGCAGGATATCGATGACGCCCGCCGCGTTTCCGAGACGCTCGGCATTCCGCATTATGTGCTCGACTACGAAGAGCGCTTCCGCAAGGCGGTCATCGATCCCTTCGCTGAGAGCTATGTCGCCGGCGAGACGCCGATCCCTTGCGTTTCCTGCAACCAGACGGTGAAGTTCGCTGATCTGCTGGCCACCGCCAAGGATCTCGGCGCCGACGCGCTGGCCACGGGCCACTACATTCGCTCCGGCGCCAATGGCGCCCATCGCGCGCTCTACAGGCCGGTCGACGCCGATCGCGACCAGAGTTATTTCCTCTTCGCCACCACGCAGGCGCAGATCGATTATCTGCGCTTTCCGCTCGGCGGCCTGCCGAAGCCGCAGGTTCGCGCCATTGCCGAGGAGATGGGCCTGACGGTAGCCGCCAAGCAGGACAGCCAGGACATCTGCTTCGTGCCCCAGGGCAAATATTCCGACATCATTGCCAAGCTGAAGCCGACGGCCGCCAATCCGGGTGACATCGTCCATATCGACGGCCGGGTGCTCGGCCGCCATGAAGGCATTCTGCGCTACACCATCGGCCAGCGCCGCGGCATCGGCGTGGCCTCCGGCGAGCCGCTCTATGTCGTCCATCTCGACGCCGAGCGCGCCCGTGTCGTGGTCGGGCCGCGCGAGGCGCTGGAGACGCACAAGATCTACCTGCGCAACATGAACTGGCTTGGTGACGGCGCGCTGGCCGACATGCCCGCGGGCGGGCTGGAACTGTTCGCCAAGGTCCGCTCGACCAGGCCGCCACGCCCGGCGATGCTGCGTCACGAGGCGGGCGTCACATCGGTCGAATTGGCCGATGGCGAGTCCGGTATCGCGCCTGGACAGGCTTGTGTGCTCTATTCCGACGACGGCAACGAGGCCCGCGTGTTCGGCGGCGGCTTCATCGAACGCTCCGAGCGCGGCGCCGAGGCCGAGGCGATGTTGAGCCGGCTTGCCGCGTCACCGGCGCAGGTTCCCGCCGAGTAGGCAACGATCTCTCCGCCGCGACGCGGCCCGGCCTTCTTCAGGGATTGGATTTGGTGTGCGTGACCGTACCCGCGGTCAGGATGCGCAGCACCCGGATCGCCTCCTCGCCGCTGGTGCGCGGTTCGGCCCGCGTTTCGATGCAATGGATGAAGTGCTCGAGTTCGCGCGTCAGCGGCATGCCTTGGCCAACCGCGACATAGGAGGGCTCATTGGTGGTGAACGCCCATTGGCCGCTGTCCTGCCAGACCGCGTGGCGATAGACGGCGAGCTTGCGCTCCCATGGTTCGACATCGTCGAAGACAGCCATCGCCTTGGTGCCGACCACGGTCAGCCGCCGTTCGCGGTAAGGGTTCAGCCGCGAGGCGAAGAGATGGCTGCGCAAACCGTTGGGAAAGCGCATGTGCAGATGCGCAAAGTCGCTGAGATTGTCGAGCAGCGCCGCCCCTTCGCCGCGCACCTCGATCGGTTCGGTGCCGGTGATGGCCAGGATCATCGACAGGTCATGCGGCGCCAGGTCCCATAGCGCATCGTTCTCGGTGTGGAATTTGCCGAGGCCGAGCCGGTGCGAATGGATGTAGCGGACCTCGCCGAGCTCGCCCTTTTCGATGAGCGCCTTCAGCGTCTCGAAGGCGGGATGGAAACGCAAGACGTGGCCGACCATGAAGACGCGGCCCTTGTCCTTCGCCGCCTGCACCGAGCGCTCGGCATCGGCAACCGTCAACGCGATCGGCTTCTCCACCAGCACGTCCTTGCCGCTTTCGGTGGCGCGCACCGCCATCTCGGCATGAAATTGCGGCGGCAGCGCCATGACGATGGCGTCGATGTCGTTGCGGACGAACAACTGGTCCGGTTCGATCGCGAGGCAGTCCTGTTCGCTGGCAAAGCCTTCGGCGCGGGCACGGTTGGCGTCGGAGACCGCGTGCAGCGCGCCGAGCGCCTTGAGGGTGCGGATGTGGTTGGAGCCCCAGTATCCGCAACCGAGGACTGCAATGCGCGGCTTCATCTGTTCTCAAACTCTAAAAACTCGTGGCCGAGACATAGCGACGTGCCTCTTCGAACTCAACCCCGGCGGCTGCAACCAATTATCGGCGCGGCAAAGCTTTTCGGCAGCGAGAATAAGCGCCCCTGCCGAGCGGTTCGAAGCTTGACAGGCTCACCCTCCCAACCTTATATCCGCGCGACCTTGGCGAACGCCTCGAAATGCCTTGCGATTTAAGGCGGATTTCGGGCCTTTCGCCGCCCTGGCGGGGTAGCTCAGTTGGTTAGAGCACGGGAATCATAATCCTGGGGTCGGGGGTTCAAGTCCCTCTCCCGCTACCATCTCTCACCTGTGTACGGCCCGGAGACATGGGTAGCAGTTTATGGGTGACAACCTCGTGCCGAACGGGTTGGACAGGCCCGCAGATGGCGGGTCGCGTTGCGAGGAACGTCTACACCTCTTCCGTCTCGAGCACGAATGTCCCAGTGGGGATGCGGTTGGTGATCATGGCGCGGATGCCGGCATCGATGGCGGGGTCATTTTCGTCGAACAGGCCGCAGGCCTGCAGCGCCTTGCGCTGGTCGACGGAGCGGCCGAGATATTCCAGAAGCACGACCGAGGCTGCGGGTCTCCGCCCCCGTAAAAGGGGCATGCCCGTCTGGATGCCGACCAGATAGGCGACGCTCGTCTGGTAGCTCGGATAGAGGATCACTTGGGTGATGCTGGTCTTGAGCAGGGTTTCGGATTCGAGCGCGAATATGCGATCGCCGAGCAGCAGCAGGGCGGCCGAATATTTCGAGGTCTTCACGCCATATTTGCCGAAATGGACGAGCCGTTCCATGCATTTCCAGAAATAGCGGCCTTCCTTTTCATAGATCACGACCAGGCATTTGATGATCTTGCCGGCATAGCCGAACGAGTAGAAATAGCGGAAATAGTAGCCGACATAGCGCCCGAGATCGCCGGAACGCTGATAGAGCTGCTCCATATGCACCAGCATGTCCGACGGCGCGTGGACGCCGAGCGGGCGGCGGCGCAGGCCGACGATCTCGGCAAAGCGCTGCTGGTCCATCAAAAGCTCGCCTTCGCTCACGCCGAAGAAATCGCAGATCTTGCGCATGTTGCGGCGGGACGGCCAGGTCTGGCCGCTCAGATATTTGTTGAACTGCTGGCGGTTGATCTGCAGGCGCCGGCACACGGCGGCGATCGACGGATAATAGCTGCACAGGAAGGCGAGGTTCTGGGGAAGCGGTTCGGTCTGCATGACCTAATGCATACTGACGCTAGAACAGTGTCAAGTCGCGAAGGGTCGCGAAATTGTGCGGCACCGCCGATTTGCCCAAAGTGGCGCTCTCCAACAGAGGCCTCGTCATGCGCACAGTGTCCAACTTCCCCCATCCGATCCGCTCGGTCGACCATTTCGAGATTCCGATGCCGGACGGCTGCCGGCTTGCGGCGCGCATGTGGCTTCCCGAGGGTGCCGAACAAAAGCCGGTGCCGGCTATCCTGGAATACATTCCCTATCGCAAGAACGATCTGACCGCCGCGCGTGATGTCGTCATGCACCCCTACGTGGCCGGCCACGGTTACGCCGTTGTGCGCGTCGACCTGCGTGGAACCGGCGATTCCGAAGGGCTGATGCTCGACGAGTACCTTCAGCAGGAGCTGGACGACGGCTGCTCGGTCATCCAATGGCTGGCCGCCCAGCCCTGGTGCGACGGCAACGTCGGCATGATCGGCATCTCCTGGGGCGGCTTCAACGGATTGCAGATCGCCGCCATGCGGCCGCCGGCGCTGAAGGCGGTGATCAGTTGCGCCTCGACGGACGACCGCTACGCCGACGATGTCCACCACATGGGTGGCACGCTGCTCATCGACAATCTCTCCTGGGCGGCGATCATGTTCGGGCGCAACACGCTGCCGCCCGACCCACACAACAAGCCGGACAATTGGCGCGCTTTGTGGCACAGCCGGCTAAAGGAAAGCGGGCTATGGCTGAAGAACTGGCTGGAGCACCAGCACCGCGACAAGTTCTGGAAACACGGTTCGGTCTGCGAGGATTTCGGCGCGATCACCTGCCCGGTCTACGCCGTCAGCGGTTGGGCCGATGGTTATTGCCGCTCGGTCTTCCGCCTGATGGAAAAGCTGCAGGGCCCGCGCAAGGGGCTGGTCGGGCCATGGGCGCACACTTATCCCCATATCGGCAAGCCTGGTCCTGCCATCGGCTTTCTGCAGGAATGCGTCCGCTGGTGGGATCAGTGGCTGAAGGGCCGTGACACCGGCATCATGGACGAGCCGATGCTGCGCTTGTTCATGCAGGATAGCGCCTCGCCGCAAACTTCCTACGAGACGCGGGGCGGACGCTGGGTCACGGAGCCGGCATGGCCATCGCCGAACATCGAGCGGCAGTCCTTCTTCCTTTCCGGCAACGGGCGCCTGTCCATGCGTCGGGCAGACGATGCGGCCGGAACGCAGACGATCCGCTCGCCCTTGTCGGTTGGCCTGCGCGGCGGCAAATGGTGCTCCTATGCCGCGCCCGGCGACCAGCCGGCTGACCAGCGCGGCGACGATGCCGGCAGTCTGGTCTATGAGACGCAAGAGCTGGCGCACGATGTTGAGATCGCCGGCGATGCAATGCTCGATCTTGTCTTCGAAAGCGACAGGCCCGTCGCCATGGTGGCCGTCCGTCTTTCGGATGTCGCCCCCGATGGCGCGACGACGCGCGTCAGCTACGGCCTTTTGAACCTGACGCATCGCGATAGCCATGAGAGGCCCGAACCGCTCGAACCGGCAAGGCGCTACCGCGCCTCTGTCCCCTTCAAGCACGTAGCACAGCGCTTCAGCGCGGGGCACCGCATACGCCTTGCCATCTCGACAAATTACTTCCCGATCGCTTGGCCTTCGCCCGAGCCGGTCACGCTCACCGTCCATCCGGCGGATTGCCGCCTTGAACTTCCGGTCCGTGTCGGAGGCGCCGGAGATCCGGCACCGGCACCTTTTGCCGAACCCGAAGGGGCGCCACCCTTACGGGTGGAGACGATCTCAAAGGCGCAAAAGGGTTGGACGATCACCGAGAATCTGGCAGTCGCTTCGACCGTCGTTGAGATCGACGAAGGCGCCGGCACCTATCGCATCGTCGACAACGACCTAACCATCACCTCGCTCGGCCGCGAACGCTATTCCTTCCGCAGCGACGATTTCGGGTCGGCCCGGGCCGAGGCGAAATGGGAGTTCGAGTTTTCGCGCGCTGATTGGCGCATGCGTTCGGTGACCGAAACGACCATGACCGCGACGCCATCGCACTTCCACGTCGAGGCGCATCTCGAGGCATGGGAAGGCGACGAGCTTGTCCACGAACAGAAATGGACCGAGGCGATAGAGCGTCGCCTGCTGTGACATTCGCGAACTGACGCTAATCTCGCTCACATCTGCGTCGGCAGCGAAATTGACCGGCCTGCCGGCTGAATTGAAGAATGCGCCGTCCGAACTCGCGGCCCATCAGGCGGCGCGGTACCAAAAAGGAGGGATCCCGGCAATCGCCGGGAAACCCGCTCAGTTGAAAGGGGAACGAAATCGTGAATGAAATGAAATTGAATCGCAGGCATTTCCTGCAGGCCGGCGCCGGCCTCGGCGCGGGGATCATCGCGTCCGGCCTGCCCTTGTCGCAAGCCGTATGGGCGGCCGAAGGCAAGGTGCTCAAGGCCCGCGCCTATTCCGATATCGACAAGCTCGATCCTGGCTTCTACCAGAACGCGTACAATGTCGACGTCATGAACTGCATCTACACCAAGCTTACGCGCTATAAACCGGGTTCGGAGTGGGGCTGGGAACTCGAAGCCGCCGAATCCGTCGAGCAGATCGATCCGACGCACATCCGCTTCCGCCTGAAGAAGGGCATCAACTTCACTGGCGGATTTGGCGAAATGACCGCCGAGGACGTGAAGTTCTCGTTCGAGCGCGTCATCCAGCACAATTCTCCGGTCAAGGGCGACTGGGGCCCGCTTGACCGCATCGAGATCGAGGACGACCATACGGGCGTGATCGTGCTCAAGACGCCGTTCGTGCCGCTCTGGAACATCACTCTTCCCTATGGTTGCGGCCACATCGTCTCGAAAAAAGCGGTGACGAGGGCAGTTGCCGACGGCGGCGATTTCGGCATGAAGCCGCCCTGCTATTCAGGTCCCTACGTGCTGTCGGACTGGAAGCCGAACCAGCTCGTCCTGTTGACCCGCAATCCCGAATGGAAAGGCCCCAGGCCGGGCTTCGACGAAATTCATATCCTGCCGATGAGCGATATCAAGACCGCCGAGCGCGCCTATCAGGCCGGCGACATCGACTTCACCGATTTCAGCCTCGATTCGCTGGCGACGTTGAAGGACAGCCCGCCCGAAAACACCAAGATCGAAGAAAAGCCTTCGCTCTACTATGTCTATATCGGCATGAACTCGGACCATCCGAAGCTGAAGGACGTTAATGTCCGCAAGGCGATTCAATGGGCCATCAATGTGCCGCAGATCATGGACGCGGCCTATTCAGGCCAGGCCCAGGTCGCCACCGGCCTCATCGCTCCGGGCTTGGTGGGACACCGGGAAAAAGCGCTGGTGCCGCCGGAGGGCGATCTCGAAAAGGCGAAGCAGTATCTGGAGAAGGCCGGCATCACCGAACTCAGCCTCACCATCGACGCGCTCAACGTGACCACCTTCTCCACGATCGCGGAAATGGTCCAGGCGCAGCTGTCGCAGATCGGCATCATGGTCGAGGTCAATGTTCAGGATTCCGGTTCGTTCTGGACCATCGGCATGGAATCGGAAGGCGAACGCTGGAAGGACATGCAGCTGATCGTGCAGCGTTTCTCGATGGTGCCGGACCCCTATTACGCCACCACCTTTTTCGTGCGCGACCAGGTCGGTGTGTGGAACTGGGAGCGCTTCCGCAGCGAGCGCTTCGACGAACTCAATGCCAAGGCGGTGACTGTCGAAGACCCGCAGGAACGGGCCAAGATGTACTATGAGATGCAGGACATCATGGAAGATTCCGGCTCCTACCGGTTCCTCACCCATGAAGGCTCGCCGATCATGTACCGGACGACGCAACTCGAGGCCGAGACCCGCCCAGACGGGCGGCCGCTCTATCTCGGCTTTGAGCCGAAATCGGCTTAGGGGCAAATTCCAGGAAAAATGCGTCCCGGTTTTCCATCCGGAACTGCAAAAAACAAAGGGTTAGAGCGGGTCGGCGATTCAATCGAACGCTGAACCGCTCTGACGCGGTCGCCGGGACAGGCTGAGTCAGAACATGTGGTTATATCTTGGCAAGCGTATCGTGCTGGCGGCGGCAATCGTCGTCGTTGCCGTTACGCTGCTGTTCCTGATGATCCAGGCCGTTCCCGGCGATCCCGCCGCGGTCCTGCTCGGGCCGCGTGCGACGCCGGAACTGAAGGCGCAATTGCACGAGGAAATGGGCCTCGACAAGCCGCTGCCCGTGCAGATCGTCTCATTCTTCGGGGGGCTGCTGCATGGTAATCTCGGCACCGATGTCTTTACCCAGCGCCCTGTCGCGGCCATCGTTTTCGAGCAATTGCCCTACACGATCGAACTGATCCTGGTTTCGATCGCCTGGGCCGTTATCGTCGGTGTGCCGCTCGGCTGCTATTCGGCGCTGCGCCGCAACTCCGTGATCGACAAGGTCGTGGGTGTATTCGCGGTCGGAACCATCGCCATCCCGTCCTTCGTCATGGCGATCTATGCGCTGTTGATCTTCTCGGTCGGCCTGCGCTGGCTGCCGGCCATCGGCGCCGGCTCAGGCTTCCGCGACGGGTTCGTCCATCTCATCCTTCCAGCCTTCGTCGTCGGGATCGGCTGGGTGGGCTACATCTCGCGCATCGTGCGCGCCTCCATGCTGGAGATTCTTGGCGAGAACCACATTCGCATGGCGCGCTCCTTCGGCCTTTCGGAGCGGCGCATCGTGGCGCGCTACGCGCTGCCGCTCGCGATCCTGCCGACAGTGACGATCATCGGCGTCGGCATGGCGCACCTGCTCTCGGCGGCCGTTTTCGTCGAGGTGGTCTTCGCCCGGCCCGGCATCGGTGCTCTGATCGTCAAGGCGGTGGATTCGCGCAACTATCCGATCGTCATGGGCACGGTCCTCGTCACCACCGTTCTGTTCGTCATCTCCACGACGCTCGCCGACCTCGTCAACGCGGCGCTCGATCCAAGAATCCGTGAGAATTTGTAGCGTGTCCGAAGTTCAACTCATTCGCGAGGCGGTCGATGAACGCAGCGGGCCGGGCGCGGCTGCCATGTTCCTGCGGCAATTGCGCAAGTCTCCGCTCGGCATGATGGGCGCCGTGCTGGTCGTGCTGATGGTGGTGACCGCGGTCTTCGCCACTTGGATCGTGCCTTACGATCCGATCAAGATAATGGTCGGGCCCCGGCTGGCGCCGCCCTCTTTGCATTTTCTTCTCGGCACCGATCAGTTGGGACGCGATGTCTTCTCGCGGGTCGTCATGGGCGGAAGGATCGCGCTGCTCGTCGCCTTCGTCTCGTTGGGCGCCTCGCTCAGCGCAGGGCTTGTGCTCGGCCTCATCGCCGCCTTCGGTCCACGCTGGCTGGACAATCTGCTGCTGCTGGTCTTCGACACGATCCGCTCCTTTCCGGTCATCATCTTCGCGTTGGCAGTGGTGACGCTGCTCGGGCCGAGCCTTGCCAGCGTCATCTTCGTCGTCGCGATCACGTCTGTGCCGATCTATGCGCGCGTGGTGCGCACGCAGGCCCACGCACTGCGCGAGAGCGAGTTCATCACTGCGGAGCGCGCCATGGGCGCCGGCATCGTGCGCATCCTTGCCGTGCACGTGCTGCCCAATGTGATCGGGCCGCTGCTGATCCTGGTCAGCATGGATGTTCCGCTGGTCATCACGCTGGAGGCCGGCATGAGCTTCCTAGGCATGGGTGTCCGTCCGCCGACGCCGGACTGGGGAACCATCCTCAGTGACGGCTATGGCTATATCCACAAAACGGTGTGGCTGGTGATCGCCGGCGGCATCCCGATCGTCATAACCACGCTGGGCTTCACTTTCCTCGGCGAGGCGCTGCGCGACATTTTCGACCCCAAGCTTCGGAAAGACCTATGAACCCCGGCGCTCAGGCAGGACATTCTCCAAACCGCGACCCGCTCCTGGCGATCCGTGGTCTGTCTCTCGATTTTGGCACGCCGCGCGGTCGCGCCCATGCACTGCGCGATATCCATATCGATGTGCCGGCGGGCGAAGTGGTCGGCATCGTCGGCGAAAGCGGTTCGGGCAAATCGACGCTCGCCTATGCCGTGATGGGGCTGCTGGCGGAAAATGCCGAGATGGTGAACGGCGCCATCCTGTTCGAGGGGCGCGACCTGCTCGGCATGGCTCCGGCGGAGCGGCGCGGCTTGCTCGGCAACCGCATGTCGATGATCTTCCAGGACCCGATGACGGCATTGAACCCGGTTCGCAGCATCGAAAGCCAGATGATCGATATCCAGCATCACGAGGGCGGGTCGCACCGGACCAAGCGCCAGCGTGCGCTGCACATGCTCCATCGGGTCGGCATTCCGGACCCGGAGAGCCGCATCGGCGGCTATCCGCACGAGTTTTCCGGCGGCATGCGCCAGCGTATCTGCATCGCCATGGCGCTGCTGGTGAAGCCGGCGCTGCTCATCGCGGACGAACCGACCACAGCGCTCGACGCGACGCTGGAGGTGCAGATCATCCATCTGTTGAAAGAGCTGCAAAAGGAGATCGGCTGCTCGATCCTGTTCGTCTCTCACCACCTCGGCGCCGTCGCCGAGCTCTGCGACCGGGTGGCGGTCATGTATGCGGGCGAGGTGGTCGAATACGGCACCGTGCGCGACATCTTCCGCCAACCGGGGCATCCCTATACGCGTGCGCTGCTCGAATGTGATCCCGGACGCATCAGGAAACGCACTCGCCAGTTGCCGACGATCCCGGGCGAGGTGCCGAGCCTCCTCGGTACCCAGGCGGGTTGCATCTTCCGTCGGCGCTGCCCGCAAGTTTTTACCCGGTGCGTGGATGACAGTCCCGTCCCGTGCGCTATCGGCGCAACGCACACCGCACGCTGCCATCGTCTCGACGACACCCTGGTGGTGCCGGCATGAGCCCCCTCCTTTCCGTCGAGGATCTTCGCGTACGCTTCCGCACCATGGGCCCGCTGAAGGCGCTCGCCAGCGGCGTTAAGAACCCGTTCGTGGATGCCGTCTGCGGTGTCTCCTTCGAGATCCGCAAGGGCGAAACGCTCGGCCTCGTCGGCGAAAGCGGTTCGGGAAAATCCACCATCGCCCGCGCCATTATGGGCCTCCGGCCGCCGATGAGCGGCACGATACGCTTCGATGGTCAGGTACTGAACGGCCTCGCCCCGACGGAGCGCAAGCCGCATCTTCGGCGCATGGCGATGATGTTCCAGGATCCGGTTGGATCGCTGTCGCCGCGGCTCACTGTACGCTCGCTGCTGATGGAGCCTTTCCGCATTCACGACGTTACCGACCGCGACCCCGCCGCCGAAGCGGAACGCCTGCTCAACATGGTCGGCCTGCCCGCCGACTTCGGGCGGCGATATCCACACCAGCTTTCCGGAGGCCAGGCGCGGCGCGTCGGCGTGGCGCGGGCCCTTGCATTGCAACCCGATCTTATCATCGCCGACGAGCCGACTGCGGGACTGGACGTGTCCGTTCAGGGTGAAGTCCTCAATCTGCTTGGACGCTTGCAGGGCGAACTCGGCATCGCCATTCTCATCATCACGCATAATCTCAATGTCGTGCGCCACATGACCGATCGCATGGCGATCATGTATCTCGGCCGCTTCATCGAGGTCGGCTCGACTGAGCGGATATTCGCGCAGCCGCGCCACCCCTATACGGAGGCGCTGCTGTCGGCCAATCCGGAACCCGACCCGGACGCCGTGCTCGACAGGGTCGAGCTCAGCGGCGAGGTGCCGAGCCTGATGACGCGCCCAACGGGCTGCGAGTTCCACACCCGCTGCCGCTATGCGCAGGGCATCTGCAAAAGCGTCTTCCCGTCCCGGGCAGCCGACCGGGAAGATCCCCGCCATGTCTTCAATTGCCACTTCCCGCTATCGGAACGTGCGCTCGCCGGAGCCACCAATGTCTCGTGAAATCCTCGATGTTCCTCTTGCCAACGGCACGCCGGGCACCCAACACAGCGTGCGCATCATCCGGTATGGTGCCGCCGACGCGCGCCCGAAAGCCTATATACATGCCGCGCTGCATGCCGACGAAGCGCCAGGGCTGCTGGTATTGCACCATCTGGTCGAGCAGCTTGACGCCGCCGACGCGCGCGGCGAAATCCGGGGCCAGATCGTCGTCGTTCCCTACGCCAACCCGCTCGGCCTGGCGCAGTTCGTCAATGGCGATCATCTGGGGCGTTACGATCTGGCCAGCGGCCGGAACTTCAACCGCAAATGGCCTGATGTCGCCGGCGAATTGACCATCCGACTTGCCGATCGGCTCGGAAGCAGCGCCGACGACAACACGGTGCTCGTCCGCAGCACGATCCGCGAAATTCTCGACGAACGCGGCGCAGGGCAGCCTGTCGATTCCCTTTACACCGCCTTGGCACGCGAGGCTTTCGATTCCGACCTTGTGCTGGATCTGCACTGCGACGACGAAGGGCTGATGCATCTGTTCGTGCGGCCCGAGATCTCGGCCGCATTGTCCGACCTTGCGCGGGAACTCGGTTGCCGGGCGGTTTTCTCACAGGGTTCGTCGGGCGGCTCAACCTTCGCCGAAGCAAGCGTCGAGCCTTGGATCAGGCTTGCGGCTGCCCTTCCCGATAAGGTGATCCCGATCGGCTGCCTCGCCGCGACGGTGGAACTGCGCGGCTTCATCGACATCAGTGATGAGATGGCGTCGGCTGACGCTTCCGCCTTGCTCAACGTGCTTCGCCGCCGCGGCTATGTCGCGGGGGAAGCGGGCCTGCCGCCCGCTGCGCTTTGCGAGATCACCGGCTTCGACGCGTGCGATGTGGTTCGCACGCCCGCTTTCGGTGTCATCGTCTACCGCGCCGAACTGGGTGAACGCGTCACTTGTGGACAGCCGATCGCGGACATCGTCATGCCTTCCTCCCTCGGTCACGACGCGCGCGTGACCGTGCGGGCGCGCACCGACGGGCTCGTGGTGACGCGAAGGCTGAAGAAACTCGTCGCCGCCAATCAGGTCATTGCCAAGGTGGTGGGCCAAAAGCCTCTGGCCCACCGGACAGGCTATCTGCTGGAGGATTAGACCAATCAGCAGGCACTTCTTGCCCGCAGATCGATCATGGCGAAACGAGGTCCGTTCGATCTGATCCTGGTCCCGGGCTCTAGGCCAGGGGCCGACCGCCGTCGACCGGAATGATAACGCCGGTCACGAAACGAAGGTGAGTTGCGGCCGCCAAAACGGCCTCGGCGACATCGTCGGGCGTGCCCAGTCGCCCCAGCGGCGTCCGGTTTGCCTGTTCGTCCCGCCAGGATTCGTCACGGCCCTTGATGAAGTCGGTGTCGACGACGCCGGGCGAGACCGACACGACCCTGATTCTCGGGGCCAGGGCACGCGCCAGCGACTTGGTCAAATTGTCGACAGCGGCTTTCGACGCGCAATAGGCGACGTTGCTTCCCATGGCGGTGACCCCTGCGATCGATGAGATGTTGACAACAACCCCGCTGCCGGTGCGGTCGAGAAGCGGCCGCATGGCCCGCGTCGCAGCAATCACACCGCGCACGTTGACGCTGAAGATGCGGTCGATCAATTCGTCGTCCAGGCTGTCGAGGTCCGGGTGTGGCACGAAGCGGGTTGTCCCGGCGCAATTGACCAGGACATCCAGCCGGCCAACGCTTTTCTCGATCTGACCGGCAAGGCGCGCGAGGCAATCGCTGTCCGTCACGGTCGCCTCGGCGACAAAGTGACCGCCGGGCGCCAGTGACGAAACCAGATCGTCGGCTGCCTGCCGCGAACGGTTGTAGCCGATGGCAACCGAAGCCCCTTCCGCAGCAAGCCTGGATACGATCCGCGCGCCGATACCGCCGGTTGCTCCGGTGACCAGGGCGACCTTGCCCGTGAGTGTGCCTGTCATGGCCGTCTCCTGAGTGTCAAATCCCGGTGCGTCGCTTATGGGAGGCCAGCGCCATGAGATTGCGGTCGCGCCAGGCGCTGCGTTCGGCGAGTTGGGATGCTGACAACTTTTCGCGGCGCGCTTCCTCGGCCTTGGCAATCAGCCCTTCCGACCAGGGGGCCGGATCGCGCCTGGCGAGGGCGATCGAATGGTAGAGCGGTCCCAGACGTCTCGCGTAGTCTGCGATCCCGCCGGGCGCATTCAGATCGATCGTCTCGAAAGGCCCCATGAAGGACCACCGGTAGCCGAGCCCACGCGACACCGTAAGATCGATATCGGCGGCACTTGCCACGCCCTCCTCGAGCAGGGCCCAGGCTTCGTTCAGCAATGCCCCCTGGAGCCGGTTGAGGACGAACCCTTCGATTTCCTTGCGCACGATGACGGCCGCCTGCCCCACGGCCTCCATTTGCACCCGCAGCCACGCAACGGCCTCCGCGTCGGTCCAGGGCGCCGGGACCAGTTCCACCAACGGGATCAAATGCGGTGGATTGACGGGATGAGCGACAAGAAAACGCCGGCGGTTGGCACAGGACCCGGTGAAGGCCGAGGCGGGAATGCCGGAACTGGAGCTGCCTACGACCGCGTCGGGCCGCATCGCTCGGTCAATCTCCAGACAGACCGCCTCCTTGATGTCGCGCACTTCCAGCACCGACTCCTGGATGTAGTCGTGGTCCGCTACCGCGCCCTCCAGCGTATCGACAACGTTCAGCCGCCGCATGACTGCATCGACGGCATCTACCAGGCCGGCCTCTTGCATGTCGGCAAGACTAGCCCGGATCTTGTCGAGCACCGCGGCGCGGATCTCGACATTGCCGTCATAGATAGTCACATCATGGCCGGCCCGGGCGAAGACGATCGCCCAGCCACGGCCGACCAGTCCGGCACCGACAATGGCGACCTTGCGGATTGCATCCATCATTGCACCCGCGACGTCTCGCCGTCCGCGAGGCAAATTTCGGTGATCCGCAGGCCATCCTGAGTGATGCGGGATGGGAACCGGTCCTTCAACCGCTCTTCGTGGATGGGAATGACCCGCCGTGCCTCGTGGCCCACCTGCTTCATCATCTCCTCGGTGGCGAGAACGAGATTGGTCTGGCTGCCGACCGCAAGCCCCACCGGAACGTAGAGCGTCTCGATGTCGACGGCAGCTCCCGAACCCTCGATGTTGTCGAAGACGTAGACCAGATCGCCAGCCAGCACCCAAGTGTCGTCCTTGCCGTTGCGTATGGTGACCCACATCGATCCGTAAGTATGGCTGTCAAAGGCGGCATGGAGATCGATGTCGGGCAGGACGTCCTGTTTCGCTCCGTCGATCGTCACCAACCGCTTCTGACGGGCCAGGTCGACGCCGCGCACGATGTCGCCGGGGTCCACGGCGACGTTCATCCAGCGCATGCGATCCGGCAGCGACATCGCCCAGACCCACTTCGCGATCTCCCTCTCCTGGATGTAGAAGGTCGCATTCGGGAAGTCCTCGACATTGCCGAAATGGTCGAAATGCGCGTGCGTGACGAAAACCGTGTCGACGCTCTTTGGTGAGAGGCCGATTTCGCCAAGAACGGCCTCGGGCGAGTGCCAGTTCTCGACGCCAAATTTGTCGGCCAGATGCTTGCCGTAGTCCTTGTTGTTGTAGCCGACATCGACCATCGCGACGCGACCGTTGCCCTTGATCAGCGCGTAGCAGTAGGGAAGCTTGACGTAACCCTGGTTGTGGGCGCCGTAGAGCACGCCGCTCTTGTGGTAGTTGCTGACATAGCTGTACTCAAGCACCCAGATCGAATATTGGCCCATTGCTTCCTCCCTGTTGTCGCCAACGCTGCGCACAGCTGCAGCAGGCGTGATTGAAATCGACCGGCGTCATACCGGCCCGCGGTTCCGACGCCGCCTGCAGCCCGGCATAGGCGCGTTTGATCCTCTCCCCGGCCCGGTCGAGCCCCTGCTGCCAGTCGCGCCGCAGTCGGGCCGAACCGAAATCGTCCAGGACCTCGCCCAGCGTTGCATGAGCGGCCCGCAGACGCGCGCAATGGCTTTCGAGCGCGTGCGGCGCCTGCAAGGCGCCCAGCCGCTGCTCCACCTCCGTCCACCGTTCGCGGGCCGCCGGGATGTCAGGCAGGTCGAGCACGTCGCGGCGTCCGCCGGCCTGAGCCAGGACCAGCAGGCCTGCGAGTTGGCCGATCAGCCGGCGCAGGCCTTCGTAGACGGGGCGGGTTGCCACGACGTAGCGGACGATGGCTTCGTCGGCCAACGCGGCATCGTTGACGGCCGCGACGGGTTCCTCGCTTCCGGTGACAGAGACATGGGGCGCCGCGACGACCTCGCAGTCATAGCGGTGGACGCTTACCGCCCGCTCGAAGAAGCGCTTTCCGGAGATATCAGCCATGGTGCCTTTTTCGCGTCGTCGCGCGCTCGATCACCGCACCGGGCGGGATTAGTTGGACGATCGGCTCCCGGCCGGAATTCGTGCTCAATTCCTTCGCCAGGCTGACCGTGGCCTCGAGCATCTGGTCTATGGGCTGCCGGACGGTCGTCAGCCCGTGTGAGGGCCAGTGGGCCATCTCGATATCGTCGAAGCCGACGATCGAAATGTCGTCCGGCACGCCGAGGGCCAGCTCTCGCCGCACGCCGTCGAGAAAGCCGATGGCGAGAATATCGTTGGCGCAGAAAACACCGTCGGGAATCTCTCTCAGGTCACGCAGCTTGCGCGCCGCTTCGTAGCCGGCATGATAGCTGAACTGGCCTGCCTCGATAACCGTCGGCGCGGCGAGGCCGCGCTCGACGGCGCGTTCGCTGAAGCCCCTGTGGCGCGCGACATTGGTGGAGGCATCGGGCAAGGCGGCGATGTAGGCCAGGCGCCGGTGGCCGGTATCGACGAGATAGTCGGCGATGCTGCGGCCGCCGCGTATGTTGTCGCAGGAAATGCCGAACGCGTGGTCGTCGGCCGAGAGCCGGTTGAAAAAGATCACCGGAGTGCCGGCCCTACGGCATTCCTGCGCGGCCGCCGAAGACAAGGTGGCCGCCAGGATGATGGCGAGATCTGGCTGGTAGTTGAGCAGCAGGCGTAGCGCCTGGTCGACGTCTCCGGACTGGTCGGCGGCGACGAGCATCACATTCATGTCGATGGCGCGAAGGGCGGTGGTCAGCCGCGTCAGCACTTCCGGATAGAACGGGTTCTTGATGTCCGCGACGACGATACCCACGATACGCGTCTTCTTGGTGATGAGGCTGCGCGCGAAAGGGTTCGGCGAATAGCCGATCTCCCTCGCACGGTTGAGCACCAGGTCCCGCGTATCCTTGGCGATCACGGCATCGGCGTGAAAGGCCCTGGATACGGTCGAAACAGACATGCCGAGATCGCGCGCCAGATCCTTCACGGTCAGGCGGGGCTTGCTGTTCTTGTTGCGGGCGATGATCGACATGAAAACTCCGTTGGCGCGCTGGCTTAGGCCTGGTTGCGACCTCCATAGCGGCGGACCCGGATGTTCGCCTGCTCGGCATGCCCGTAGAATCCCTCGAGGACACACAGGCGCGAACAGTACTCGCCTATCATGGCGCTCGCTTCGTCGGTCAGGACGCGCTGATAGGTGCAGGTCTTGATGAACTTGCCAACCCACAAACCGCCTGTGTAGCGGGCCGCCTTCTTGGTCGGCAGCGTATGGTTGGTGCCGATGACCTTGTCGCCATAGGCAACATTCGTGCGCGGTCCCAAAAACAGAGCGCCGTAATTGCGCATGTTGTCGAGGAAGTAATCCGGATCGCGCGTCATGACCTGGACGTGCTCGGATGCGATCCGGTCGGCCTCCGCGACCATCTCCTCATAGGAAGCGCAGACAATGACTTCGCCATAATCCGCCCATGCCTTGGCGGCGATCTCGGCGGTCGGCAGGATCTTCAGCTGCCGCTCGATCTCGGCCAGGGTGTCGCGCGCGAGCTTCTCCGAGTTTGTCAAAAGCACGGCGGGACTGGTCGGACCATGCTCGGCCTGGCCGAGCAGATCGGTCGCGCAGATCTCGCCGTCGACACTGTCGTCGGCAATGACCAGCGTCTCGGTCGGGCCGGCGAACAGGTCGATGCCGATGCGGCCGTACAATTGCCGCTTGGCTTCAGCGACGAAGGCATTGCCGGGACCGACGAGCATGTCGACGCGCCCGATGGTTTCGGTTCCGAGCGCCATGGCGCCGACGGCCTGCACACCGCCCAGAACGTAGATCTCGTCCGCGCCGGCCATGTGCATCGCGGCCACGATAGCCGGATGCGGACCGCCCTGGAACGGCGGCGCGCAGGCGATGATCTTCTTCACCCCGGCGACCTTGGCCGTCACCACGCTCATATGCGCGGAGGCGACCATCGGGTATTTCCCGCCCGGCACGTAACAGCCGACCGTTTCCACGGGAATGTTCTTGTGGCCGAGGACAACGCCGGGAAGCGTTTCCACTTCGAGGTCCTTGAGGCAGGCGCGCTGCTTCTCGGCGAAATTGCGAACCTGGGCCTGGGCGAAGCGAATATCCTCGATATCGCTTGCCGACACCTTGGACATCGCCTGCTTGATCTCGCTGTCGCTGAGCCGGAAGCTTGGCGGCGACCATTTGTCGAAACGCTCCGACAACTCCCGGACAGCGGTATCGCCTCGCTTTTCTATGTCGGCAAGGATCGTCTCGACGGTCGTCCGGACGGCCGCATCGCTCTGGGCGACAGCTTCGGGATCCCTGCCCCGTTTCAGAAAAGTCGGCATATTCTCATCCTTATGTTGAGTCAGGTGGGCGGCAGGATGCCGTCCACCTGTTGCATTGCTGATCGTCAGGGTTTTACCGTCGGCTCGATCTTGGTGAGCTTGTATTCGTCGGCCGGAGCCTTGCACGACGAGCAGTTGATGCCGGGCGCATCGGGCGCCTGCTTCACGTCCGCGGGCAACGCCTGAATGGTCGCTCCTGGTGTTGGCTTGCCCTCGAGCGCCGACTGCAGCGACAGTTCCGGCAGCAAATCGGGATTGAAGACCTCGGTGACGAAGGAACTCGGAACTTTGTCGGACGGGAAAACATTGCATCCGTCGGCGAAGGTATCGCCCTTGCAAGGTTTGACTTGATCCGCTGGCACCCAAGGCAGCGGGTACTCGATGTTCATCGGCTTCAGGTCGCGCTTCTTGGTCAGGATCTCCATCATCAGCTTGAAGGCATAGCCTGACGTGGCAGGCGGCGAACCGGCGGATACACCCTTGAGACCCATGCCTTGCATCTTCGGGTCTGCCAGTCCGAGACGAAAACCGTCCGAGTTCTCGCCGGTCATCGGAACCAGTTTGTTGCCCTTGTCGAGCAGCGCTTGAACGGCGCCATATTCGCCTGCCTGAGCCCAGATGCCGTCGACGTCGGGATGCGCCGCGAGAGCCTTGGCTGTCTCCTGCTGTGTGGTGCGGTCATCCCAGTAGGAGTAGTATTCCGCGACGACCTTGATGCCGGGATACTGGTTGAAAATGTGCATCGCGCCGTCGGTGTGGCGCTTATCCACCGAGTTGCCCGGGACGCCACGGCTCAGGAAGATCTTGCCCTTGCCTCCCAGGATATTGACCAAGGCCTGGGCGGTGTTCTCGCCGAAGCCTGCGGTGATATAGCTGACATTGTAGGCGCAGGGCTCGGTCACCGTGGCGTCGTACATGAAGAAGAGCACGCCCTTCTGGCAGCCGCGATGGACCGTGCGGTTCAGCGCCGTCGACGAGATCGGGAAGCTGATGATGCCGTCGGCGCCAGCCTGTATCATGCTTTCATAGGCCGAGATCTGAGCCTGGGGGTCGGTTCCCGAGATGACTTCCTTCAGCTCCACCGTCTTGTCGTAGGGCGGTGTCTGCGCCAACGCCTTGACGATGTTCGCAGCCTCCGACTGCCACGAATTGCCGCTGTAGCTCAGCGACAGATATATCTTGAACTTCTTGTCCTGCGCTTGGGCATGGTCGACAACCGTCCCAACGCCCATGGCGGTGGCAAGCGTCAGCGACGCGGCCAGTCCCAGTCTTTTTAACAGCCTCATTTCGATCAACCTCCCGTTGGAATTTGGCCCTTGCAGGTGCCGGACCAGAGCTTGTGAGAACGTTCTCACAATTGGACAAAACGCATTTCACGCACAGGCATGGTCACTTCCTCCGCGTCAGCATTCGATTTCCGAGATCGGCCAGGAATTCGCCGCGCAGCACCAGCAGGGCGGCGACAATGATTGCGCCCTCTATGACGGTGCGCCATCCTTCGTTGAGGCCGATGGCGGAGATAACGGTGCCAAGCGTCGTCAGAAGAATTGCGCCGCCGACCGTCCCGATGAAAGTTCCGCTGCCGCCGAGGATCGAGGAGCCGCCGACCACGACGGCAGCGATGGAAGGTAGCATGTAGCTGTCGCCCATCCTCAGCGTCGCCCCGTTCGAATAGCCCACCAGCATCATGCCGACGAACCCTGCGCAGGTGGCACTGATCGCGTAGGGGACGAGCTCGAGCCGATTGACAGCGATGCCGGCGATGAGGGCGGCGTTCCTGTTGGTGCCAAGGGCGTAGAGCCGGCGGCCGAGCGCAGTGAAGTTCTGCAAGAACCAGCCGAACAGGATGAAAGCGACGGTGAAATAGATGACCAGCGGCACGCCGAGGAACCATTCCTTCATCAGCCACAGCAAGACGGACGGGGAGCCGCCGCGCGGCGTCCCGCTGGTATAGCCCAGCGCCACCGACGCCACGACGATCGAGGTCGCCATGGTCATGATGAAGGGAGGAACCTTCAGCCAGACAATTCCCAGTCCGCTGATCGTGCCGACCAGCGCGCAAATGGCCAGGATGGCCGGCAGCAGGTACCAGATGCCGGCGTCGCCGCTACCAATCCAGGTCGTCGTCAACACGCCGCCGAGCGTGATGAGGGCGGGGACCGATAGGTCGAGCCCGCCGATCAGGATGACGAGCCCTTGCCCGAACGACAAGACGATCAAGAAGGACGCGAGGATAAGAACCGTCAGCACCTGATCCCAGGAACCCAGCGCCTGACTGATGAAGCGCGAGCACACCACAAGCACGATACTCAGCCCAAACACCACAAGCGTATTGACCACCTCCCGGTCGAGCCTTTGCCTGCCGCGCCGGTCGGAATTGGCCTCGAAACGCGTTGCAACGTCCTTATGCGCGTTCACCGGATCTCTTCCTTCTTGAGCAGGCGCGCCACGGCGCTGCCGAACACAATCGCAAGCACCAGCACGAAACCTTGGAATATGCCGGTGTAGAAGGACGAGACCCCACCCGAGAAAAGCACCTTCTGCAAAAGCATCAGCGTACCGGCGCCCAGGATCGAACCAACGAGGCTGCCCCGGCCGCCGCTCAACGGCGTGCCGCCGAGCGCCACCGCGGCAAAGGTGAGCATCAGGAATGGCGTGCCGGCTGTCGGATTTCCTGTCGCCGTCTGGGCGCTCAGCATGAAGCCGGCGACGCCGTAGAGGATGCCGGCGCCGACAAAGGCCGTGATGCGTACCCCTGCGACGGGCACGCCGGAGAAACGAGCCGACTGCTCATCGGCGCCGATCGCATAGAGGCCGATCCCGGTATTGGTCCGCCGGAAGGCAAGCCAAAGCGCGATGGCGGCAACCAGAAACAGCCCGGCGATCGGGATGACACCGAACAGGGTGTCGGTCAGCGTGTAGGTGACGAAGTCGGCAACCATACCGCCAGGCGCGTCCAGGATAACCAGCGCAAGTCCCTGGCAGACGATCATCGTGCCGAGCGTCGCCGCGATGGTCTGCAGTCCAAGCCTGGCCACGAGAATGCCGTTGATTGCGCCGACGGCACCGCCGATCGCACAGCACATCAGGAGGCTGGCCAGCGCACCGCCAGGACCATCGAACGGATAGACCGCCATCAGCACATTGGTCAGCGAGACGACGCCTGCGACGGACAAGTCGAAGCCGCGGCTGATGACGACCAGCGTCTCGCCCGCTGCCGCGAGCGCCAATGGCGTCGAGTTGTTGACGAGGTCGGTGAAGGTGTAGACCGAAAGCGCATCCGGTTGCCAGAACGCGTAGAGCGCATAAAGCAGGACATAGATCATCGCCACGATGCCGGTGCCGCTGATGACAGCCCTCCATAACGCGGAGCGGCGGGGCGCGGGATTTGCCTGGACCGCGGTCATGCGGCCACTCCATTCACCGCGCCCGCAGCGTGGCCGATCAGCGCGCCGACGATAGTCGGCTCATCGATGGCATCGCCTTGATATTCGGCGAAGACGCGGCCGCCATAGAGCACCATGCAGCGATGCGCGAGATGGACGAGTTCCGGCAGTTCGGACGAGTAAAAGAGCACCGAGCCGCCATCGGCGGCGAACTTCCGGATAGCCTCGTAGATCGACTGCTTGGTTCCGACATCGACTCCACGCGTCGGATCGAAAAGCAGTAGAGTGCGCGCACCCGTCATCATGACGCGCGCCAGGAGCGCCTTCTGCTGGTTGCCACCGGAAAGCTCGTCGATCTTGAACTGCAGATAGCGCTCCTGCAGTTCGACCGCCTCAGCGGTTTTTTTCGCAATGCGACGCTCGCTGGCCGGCCAGACGACGCCACCCTGCGCGACACGCGAAATGATAGGCAACACCATGTTGCTGGCGGTGCTGAGGCCGGCGAAAATCCCTTCCGACTTGCGGTCCTCCGGCAGGTAGGCAAGGCCGTTGCCGAAATGGAGCGCGGCGCCCGGGCTGGGAATCTGGGCGGGCACGCCGTCGATCTCGATACCGCCGCTTTTCGCCTTGGAGAGGCCGATCATCGTCCTGAACAGGTCGCGTTGACCCTGCCCCTCGAGCGCGGCGATGCCGACGATCTCACCTCGCCTGACATCAAACGACACGTCGCGCAAAATGCCGCCGGAGAGGCCCCGAACGCTGAGCGCGACGGGCGCGGTGTCGGCGACCAAAGGCTGCGAGGCGGTCGTCTCACGCGCGCTGCGGCCGACCATCATCTCGAAAATGTTCTCGTCCGAAGCGCCGGACAACTCGACGGTGCCGATGCTGCGGCCATTGCGCAGGATGGTGGCCCGCGAACACAGGGTGCGCACCTCGCCGAGGCGGTGGGAAATGTAGAGGATGGCCGTCTGCAGGTTCTTCTGCCGGCGCACGAGCTCAAACAGCCATTCGACGTCCGCCAGCGCGGCTGTCGGCTCATCGAGGATCAGCAGCTTCGAGGCATGGGTGAAGGCGCGCACGATCTCAAGCCGCTGACGATCCGAAAGCGAAAGCACGCCGACGGGCGTGTCGGGATCGAAGTGGGAGAGAGCGTAGTCGTTAAGAACCTTGCCAGCTGATGCCGTTGCGGTGCGGCGCGACACGAGACCTAGCTTGCCCTTCGGCATTTTCGGCAGCACGAGATTCTCGGCGATGCTGAGATTCGGCAGCAGGCTGAGTTCCTGAAAGGCCGTCGCCACGCCCTGCGCCCGCGCATCGACGATGCCATGCGGCGCATAAGGCTTGCCGAAGATCGACATGGATCCCCCGTCAGGCGTCACGACGCCGCTGAGGATTTTCACGAGCGTCGATTTGCCGGCGCCGTTCTCGCCCAACAGCGCATGGACTTCGCCTGGCCGCAGATCAATGGAGACGGAATCGAGTGCGACTGTCGGTCCGTAGGATTTTGCAATGTTCGCGATGCGAACAGCCAGCCGGATCTCGTCGGTACCCATACCTCCTCCCAAAAGGTAGTCCGCCGCAGCGGTGAGAACGTTCTCTGAGAACGTTCTCACTAATCCACAAGCACCGCCGGCTTGTCAATTGTGAATCGTTCATTCCTTGTCGAACGCACCGGGCTCCCGGCCTCCGGGCGGCACTTGGCCGTCTTTGGAGTGCTCAGAAGTGGCTGAGCCGGCGCCTTTTCTGGGCGGCAGGTCTGGGGTCGCCCGCCGGGATGGATTCTGCCCCTCGGACTGATGCGTTTTCTCGTTCACCTCGCCTGAAGGGCGCGTCAGACCTTGCCCGGACGCCGGCGGCTTGTTGCCTGCGGCGTCCTGGGAGAATGAATCGGCGGGATCGCCGTCGCCCCTGGCCGGATATTTGGTGGCACCAGTCTCGCGGCGATTTTCGCTTCCAGTCATGGCCCGGTCCTCCTTTGGCATAGTCATAACCTGGTTCCGACCGGCAGGTTCCAGCGGCTAAGCCGGAAGCAGATTTGAATCCGCCGCCGCTCCTCATGGCCGGAAACCAATTTGGCGGCGCTGCGTTGACCCCGCAGGATCAGATCCCCCCAACAGCTTCGGAGAAAACCCATGCTCGACCGCAGCGGAAGCGCCGTCCTGACGACCGACAGTCTCTGACAACGGGCAGCAACATGGCTCGCATCGAGCGCGGACATTGTTTCTGCGGTGCCGTCACGGCGGTGATGGAAGGAGAGCCCTTCTGGACCTGCTTCGACCATGACGACGATTGCCGGCGGGCGATCGGCGGACCTATGACCATCTGGATCGGCTATCGTCCGCACCAGGTCGAGCTGACCACCGGGAAGCCGAAGACCTTTTCGAAGACGAAGGGGGTCGTCCGCTCCTTCTGCGCCGATTGCGGTACCTCGATCTTCTATGCCGACGAAGGCCTGCGTGACGAACTCTATGTCTCGATCGGCTTCATGGACGCGCCGGAGCGGTTTCCGCCACAGGCACAGGCCTATTGGGATATGCGCCTGCCATTCATCGAAATGGCCGACGGCTTGCCCCGCGTCGATGGCTACACGAGGCGCCGCGATCCAGCCCTGGGCAATCCGCGCGAACGTTGATGGCTCCTCGAGCACTCCAGGAAACTGTGTAACGGCTTTCCCGGGAAAGGCGCGCAACGCCTTCCCGGGGGAAGGCGCAAAAACAACGAGATAGGGCGGTTCGGCGTTTCTACCAAACACAGAACCGCTCAACTACAAGGCCCAGGCTATTGCCCGATCAGCGTCAGGCCGAAGAGAATGGCCAGCCACAGGCCCACCGCCGCGACCGCAAGCCTGGGGAGGATGCCCTCGCCCGCCAGATGCATGAACAGCAGCGCGATCACCACTGTCTTGGCGGCCGCCGCGGCAAGGTTGATCGCGGAATTGAACCCGCCGAGGTCAACAAACGAAGAGCCGACGGTAAGCGCCAGCAAGGCGAGCAGCGCGAGATAGGCGAATGTGAGCTTGGCGAGGTCGCTCATCGTCGTCAGGCCCGGTTGATCAGATAGAGGACCGGGAACAGGAACACCCAGACGATGTCGACGAAATGCCAGTAGAGTCCGATCGCCTGCACGCGGCGCGCCCGGCGGGCCTGCCCGGTCCCCGGCCAGAGCAACAGCATGCCGGCAATCACTGTGATGCCGCCTATCAGATGCAGCGCGTGCAGCGATGTCATGGCGAAATAGAGCGCGAAGAAGAATTCGGCATGGGCGGGATCTGGGCCTTCGAACCGGAACGGCGCGCCGAGCACCGGCGCCAGGCCCTCGCTGAATTCCTTGCCGTATTCGACGGCCTTGATCACCAGGAAGATGCAGCCTAGCAGGCTCGTGGACATCAAGGCCCAGAAGGCCGGCCGCCAACGCCGGGCAGCCGTGAACATATGGGCAAGCGCCATCGCGAAGCTGCTGGTGATTAGAACCGCCGTATTCAGCGTGCCGAGCGGCAATGACAGATGTTGCGACGCCGCTGCAAATGCCGCGCCATAGCTCAATCGGGCGTAGAGGAACACCAGCACGATCGCGCCGAACAGCATCGCCTCGGAGCCGATGAAAATCCACATGCCGAACGCATCGGCCGCCTTCTCGCGGGCCCGTGTGTCGAAGGCAATGCTTTCGGTCGGCCCGCTCATGACGCTTCGTCCCTGTGCGGGCTGAACGTCTCGTGCCTCAGTCCTTTCATGGCATAGTCATAGGCCGGCCGCCTGACCACGGGCATGGCGTCGAAATTATGCGCGGGCGGCGGCGAAGCCGTCTGCCATTCAAGGCCGGTAGCGCCCCACGGGTTGGCCGGCGCCCGCGCGCCGCGAAACAGCGACCAGCCGAGATAGAGCAGCGGCATAAGATAGCCGACGGCCAGAACGACCGCGCCGGCCGAGGACAATACGTGCCAGAACTGAAACTCCGGCGGATAGGTGTGATAGCGCCGCGGCATGCCGAGAAAACCGAGCACGAATTGCGGAAAGAAAGTCAGGTTGAAGCCGAGGAAGGTCACGGTCGCGGCGATACGGCCCCAGGTTTCGGAATAGACGCGGCCGGTGATCTTCGGCCACCAGAAATGCAACCCCGCCATGTAGGCCGTCACCATGCCGCCGACCATGATGTAATGGAAATGCGCCACGACGAAATAGGTGTCATGAACGTGGACGTCGACGGCGAGGGCGGCCAGGAACAGGCCGGCCAGCCCCCCGAATGTGAACAGCGCCAGGAAAAACAGCGCATAAAGCATGGGCGTCTCGAAAGTGATCTCGCCCTTGCGCAGCGTCAGGGTCCAGTTGAACACTTTTATCGCCGAGGGGATCGCGACGCAGAACGACAGGAACGAGAACACGATGCCGGCGTAGGCCGACTGGCCTGATACGAACATATGGTGACCCCAGACCAGGAAGCCGAACACGGCAATCGCCATCGAAGACATCGCCACCGCCTTGTAGCCGAACAGCGGGCGCTTGCTGAAGCAGGGCAGCACTTCGGAAACAACGCCCATGCCGGGCAGGATCATGATGTAGACCGCGGGGTGCGAGTAGAACCAGAACAGATGCTGGAACAGCAGCGGGTCGCCGCCCAGAGCGGGATTGAAGATGCCGATACCGAAGGCACGCTCCAGCACGATCAGGATCAGCGAGGCGGCCAGCACCGGCGTCGCCAGCACCATGACCAGCGCGGTGGCATACATCGTCCAGACGAAGATCGGCAGCCTGAACCAGGTCAGCTCCGGGGCCCGCAGCGTGTGGACGGTGACGATGAAATTGATGCCGGTCATGATCGTCGAGAAACCGACGATGAAGACGCCCAGCGCGGCCATCGAAACGAAGCCGTTGGCATAGAGCGTCGAGAGCGGCGTGTAGAAGGTCCAACCCGTGTCGACGCCGCCGGCGAGCACCGCGGCCAGGGCAAAGGCGCTGCCGAAGATGAACACGTACCAGCTGGCGAGATTAAGCCGCGGAAAAGCGAGATCGCGCGCGCCGATCATCAGCGGCAGCAGGAAATTGCCGAGCGTCGCGGGGATCGACGGCACCAGGAAGAACCACACCATGATGATGCCATGCAGGGAAAACAGCCTGTTATAGACATCGTCCGACACCAGATCGCCCGCAGGCGACGCGAGTTCGATCCGCATCATCACGGCGAAGGCGCCGCCAAGAAAGAAGAATGCCGTCAGCGACATCAGGTAGAGCCAGGCGACGCGCTTGTGGTCGGTGGTCAAGAGCCAGGCGGCAGGTCCGGCCTCCCCATGCAGATAGCTCGAAGGCGCCAAGGCTTGCCTGCTCATTGGGTCGCCCCGCTTTCCCTGGTTGCCCGCGGCGACAGGGATTTGAGATACGCCAGCAGCATCTGCAGCTCCTGCTCGTCGACAAAGCCGTCGAAACTCGGCATCACGGGCTCATAGCCGGCGGCGATCTCCTTCTTCGGATTGAGGATGGAATCGCGCAGATAGCGTTCGTCGGCAATGACGGTCTGTTGATTGTCCAGGGCTACCGGCCGTCCGAAGACCCCAGCCAGATCCGGCGCCCTCACCTTGCTGGAATTGCCATGGCAGCCGGAGCAGCCGAGCGCGCGGAAGAGTTTTTCGCCGTCGGCCGCAAGCGTTTCACCCTGGCCCTGGTTGCCCAGCCACGCCGCATATTCTTGCGGCGGCATCACGGTCACCCAGCCGCCCATCTCCGAATGCTGGGTGCCGCAATATTGCGCACAGAACAAATGATACCGTCCGGGCTCGCTGGCGATGAACCAGACATGCGTGGTGCGCCCCGGGACCGCGTCCTGCTTGACCCGGAAGGCAGGTACGAAGAATGAATGGATCACGTCCTGCGATGCCAGCGACACGATCACCGCCGTGCCGACCGGCACATGCAGTTCGTTGATCTCACGCTGGCCGCCAGGATGACGGAACTCCCACATCCATTGCTTGCCAAGGCCGGCGATCTCGAGCGCGTCAAGCGGCGGATGCTCGCGGCGCAGGAACAGCACGGCTCCCCATCCGAAGATGGTGAAAGCGATCAGCAGGCTGGCGACTGCCCAGGTCACCTCGAGCGGCGTGCTGCGCGCACGCTCTCCCGTTCGCTCCACCTTGGAGCCGGCGCGATATTTGATGGCGTAGAAAACGACCAGGCTGGTCAGGAAGACACCCAGCGCGACGGTGAAGGCAAGCAGCACGTAGAACAGGGCGTCGACACTGCTGGCGATCGAGGAGGCCTGCGGCGGCGTAAAGGGGATGCCGAACGTCAAATCGGCCTCCTTCGCGAAAGGACGAGGATGGTGACGCCAAGGCCAAGCAGCGTCGCCATGCCCGTCACCTTCACAACGGCCCAGATCGCTGGCGTGTACTGGCCCTTTGACGCATCGAAGCCGGCACACAGCAGAAAGACGTGATCGGCGATGGAGCCAAGCCGCCCGGCCGACGCATCGACCAAGGCAAGCCTGAGATCGCGCGGCTCGAAACTCAGCGCCGGAAGTACTTGCGCGATACGCCCTTGCGGCGTCAGCGCGATGACCGCGATCGGGTGGACATATTGCGAGATCCGGCCGCGCCGGTCGAATGTGATGCCGGCCTCCGCAGCAAGGGCCGCGCCGGCGCCATCCTCGCTGGTCAGGAAGCGCCACGCGGACAACCCTGCCGGACCGGCGGACCGCCCGACCTCGGTTTGGATGGAGGCCGCATCCGCGACAGTCTCGGAAGCATCTATCGAGACGAAGAGAGCATGGTAGGTCGCAGGATCGAGGCCGGTCTTGTTCAGATCCGAGGCAACCGCCTGCTGGGTCACGCCGCAGAGGTTGGGGCATTTGTCGTAACCGAAAATGAGCAGCGCCGGCCGCCCGCCGAGAATGCCGGAAAGCGTCTGCCGTGCGCCCGAAGCCTCGCGGAAGACTGTGTCGAGGCTGAGCTGCGCGCCGATCTGCGGTTCGAAAACCGGCCGCGCGCACGCGCTGGCGGTCATTGCAGCCAGGAGCACGAGCGGCAGGACCAAACGCCTCATGGCCTCGTCTCCATGGCCGGTGCAGCCTGGCGCTGCTGCGGCGCCGTGGCGTTTGGCTGCGCGGCGCCCGCACTGGCGCGACAAATGCCGGCCTGCGGCGCGCGCGGGACCTGGCCTTCGAGCAAGGCGCAGTCCTCATCGGCCGCAGCGGGCGTTCCCGCCCAATCCGGCAGCCCCTGCGCGGCGACCAGCTTCATGGCGTCGTCGATCGGAATGCGCGCGATGCCGCCATTGCGGTCGACCCAGGCAAGGATGCCGAGTTCACGGTCTTCCCGCTGACGGAACGCGGCAAGATCGGCCCCGGGAAAATCCTGCAAGGCGGAACCTGCGGCGCTGCCGTTCATCTGCGCGCCCGCAAGTGGCCAGAACGGGGCCGTATCGAAAATCAGTCTCAGCCCAAGCGCGGCGAGCGCCAGGAAGACAAGCAGGCCGAGGCCAATGAGCACAAGCGCCCTCGGCCAGACATCGCGTGTCTCGGGATGACGCACGACCTTAGCCACGGGCCAGCCTCCCGCGCCAGAAGACGATGCGATCCGGCCTGGTCCATATATAGACGAAGCACCCGCACCAGATGCCGCCCGCGCCGACCATTGCCGCGAGATCCGGCCACGACACTCCTGCACCGAGGGCGGACAAAGCCGGCCGGACGCGCCAGGCGACATCGGCGAAATGTCCGGCCAGCAGGAGCGCGCCGAGCCCTATCAGGCCAACGCGGCTGCGTTTGACGGAGCGGTTCAGGAAACCTGCGAAGGGCAAGGCAAATTGCAGCGCGATCAGCAGCCAAAGCAGATACTGCCAGCCATTTCGCCCACGGATGACATACCAATGGATTTCGTGGGGCAGGTCGCCGCCCCAGACGACTAGCCACTGCATGAATGCCAGATAGGCCCAGATGAGCATGAAGCCGAACATCATGTTGGCGAGGTCTTCGCCGAGCGCCACGTCCTCCTCGCCACCCGGCGCCGACTCGATCGCGCGGCCCGCCGAAAGCACCGCCAGCGCCAGCCCGCACACGCCGACGACCTCGGCCGCCGCTTCGAGCATCGCATAGATGGTGGAGTAAAAATCCGGCTCTATCGACATCATCCAGTCGATAGCAAACACCGTCACGGCAAAGCCGTGCGCGACGAGCCCGATGGCGTAGCCGCCGCCGGTCCTGCTTGCAGCCGAACCGGGCGCCGTCCAGCCAAGTACAAGCCAGGCCAGCACCAGCCAGACGAGAGCACAGGCGGTGAAACGAACGACGAAGAATGGTACGTTGAGATAGGTCAGCTTCTGGCGCACCGCTTCCGTCAGCGCCGGGTCGGCTCCTGCCCAGGGAAAGACCAGATCGGGCCGCGCAAGCACCGGCAGCATCAACAGCAGCGCGACAGGCAAGGTCGCGACGGCGGCCCGCAGCGGCGGCCGCAACGCGTCGCCCCAGCGCCCGCCGGTCAGCCCGTGCACCATGAGCAGGGTCATTGCGCCGAGCGGCAATCCCAGCAGGAACACCGCCATCATCAGCCAGCCGGCCAGTGTCGCGCGCGGGGCGACGAACAGCCCGACCGCGCACAGACAGAGCCCTGCGGCGGCGGCTGCGAGCAGCACGACGAGGTGGCCGTCGGGCCGGGCGGCGCGCTTCATCGTGCCGCATCCGCATCGAGTTTCGCGCGAAGAGATTCGGGCAGCGTGCCGGCCGCAGCATGACGCGAATATTGCAGCGCCCGAATATAGGCCACGATCGCCCAGCGGTCCCGCGGCTCGACACGCGCGGCATAGGAATACATCGCACCGTAGCCCTCGGTGATGACGTCGTAGAAATGCCGGTCCGGCGCCTTGCGCAGCGCATCTTGATGATAGGTCGGCGGCGGCGGGAAACCACGCGTGACCACCATCCCGTGCCCGTCGCCGGTGCGGCCATGGCAGGGAGAGCAGAATATATCGAAGCGTTGCTGCCCACGCTGAAGCAGCGCCATGGTGATCGGGTATGGGAATCTGTCCGGCGTCGCCGCCAGGTCGGCGTCGCGCGTCACCGTGCCTTCGACCGGTGTCCTTGCCGACATACCGTCGGCGAACTCTCTGCTGTTTTCGAGCGGATCGTAGCGAGGCTGGTCGGCCATGTCCTGCTTGCAGGCGCCGAGGAGCAGGCAAATCGGCAAAAGCAGCCGCGGGTTCATGTCGCCACCTCCTCGACCGTCTCGGCGCCAAGCCGTGTCAGCTGCCCCTTGGTGACGCCCTTGCGATATTTCGGGTCGGTGGCTTCGATCAGCAGGTAGAACTTGCCGCCGCGCGCGTAGGTAAAGCTCTCCGCGTTGAAGACGGGATGATAGTATTGCGGCAGCCGGTTTGCGGCCAGCATGCCGAGGAAGCCGGCAAACACGCTGGCCAGGATCGCGGCTTCGAAGGCGATGACCGTGAACGGCGGCCAGGAATGCAGCGGCCGGCCGCCGACATTGACCGGATAGTCGATCTCGACGGAATAAAGGATCAAGGCATAGACCAGCACGCCGCCGGCGACGCCACCCGCCAGCATGACCCATGGCAGCCGTGTCTGTCGCATGCCCAATATGTCTGTCAGGCCGTGCACCTCGAACGGCGAGAACGCATCCATATGCCGGTAGCCCTTATCGCGCATCGTTTGCGCCGCGCTGGTCAGCGCATCCGGATCGGCGAAAGCCGCGATGACGCCATGGACGCTCATGCCGCGCCGCCTTTCTGCTCGGCCAGTTCCTCGGCCAGTTCCTCGACCTCGAAGATGGTTATCGCCGGCAGGATGCGGATGAACAGGAAGACCAGCGCGAAGAAGGTGCCGATCGATCCGAACAGGATGCCGAAATCGAGCCAGGTCAGCGACTGCTCGCCCCAGGACGACGGCAGGTAGTCGCGGCTCGGGCCGGTCACCACGATGATGTAGCGTTCGAGCCACATGCCGATGTTGATGACCAGAGCGATCGAAAACAGCAGCGGCATATTGGACCGCACACGGCGAAACCAAAGCAGTTGCAGCACCGCGCAATTGCAGAAGAGCATGGTCCAGAACAGCAGCGCATAAGGGCCGACGGCGCGCTGGACCATCATCGCGCGCTCGTAAGGCTCACCCGAATACCAGGAAAAGAACGCTTCCGACGCATAGCCGTAGATGACGACCATGCCGGCCGCGATCATCAGTTTGGCGGCGTTGTCCATGTGGCGCGGCGTGATCAGGTCCTCCACAGCGAATGCCCAGCGCAAGGGAATGGCTATGGTCAGCACCATGGCGAAGCCGGAGAGAAGCGCGCCGGCGACGAAATAGGGCGGGAAGATCGTCGAATGGAAACCCGGCGTGATGGCGAAGGTGAAATCGAGGGCGACGATCGAATGCACCGAGACGACCAGCGGTGTCGCCAGCGCCGCCATCAGGAAATAGACCGTCCGATAGCGCGCCCAATGATAGGCCGAGCCGCGCCAGCCAAGCGAAAGGACGCCGTAGAAGAGTTGCGCCGGCCGCGACGTCGCCCGGTCGCGCAGCACGCCCAGATCGGGCAACAGGCCCATGTACCAGAACAGCAGCGAGACGGTGGCGTAAGTGGAGATCGCGGCGAAGTCCCAGACCAGCGGACTGCGCCATTGCGGCCAATGCATGTGGGTGTTGGGCAGGGGCAGAAGCCAGTAGAAGAACCACGGCCGGCCGAGATGCAGGATCGGATAGAGGCCCGCCATCGCCACGGCAAACAGCGTCATCGCTTCGGCGAAGCGGTTGATCGAGGCGCGCCAGGGCTGGCGCAGCAGCAGCAGCACCGCCGAGATCAGCGTGCCGGCATGGCCAATGCCGATCCACCACACGAAGCTTGAGATCATCGTGCCCCAGACGACGGGGATGTTGACCCCGTAGGCACCGACGCCGACCGAGATCAGGTAGGTGATCGAGTAGAGAAACAGCAGCATGAAAGCAAAGCAGACGAAGAATGCCGCCCAGAAGAAGCGCGGCAGCTTTCCTTGCAGCACGATCGCGCTGATGCGGCCGCTGATCTCTGGAAAATCGTGACGCCCGCGCAGCACAGGTGTCACGCCTTTGCTCGTCCTGCGGGCGGCCACGTCAGCCATCGCCGCCCTCCGAGCCGGATGTCACGGCGAGCCGGTCGTTAGGGTTGCTGACCTTGCCCAGATAGGTGGTTCGCGGCCTTGTGTTCAGTTCTTCCAGCAGCGCGTAATTGTGTGGCGAGGCCTTTTCCTGGACGACCTGCGAATCCTTCCTGTTGAGATCGCCGAAGGTGATGGCTTGTGTCGGGCACGCCTGCTGGCAGGCGGTGACGATTTCACCGTCCTCGATCTCCCGGTTCTCGATCTGGGCGCGGATCCGTTTTTGCGAAATGCGCTGTACGCAGTAGCTGCATTTTTCCATGACGCCGCGCGAACGGACGGTGACATCCGGATTGTGGACGGCCTGCTCCGGTCCTGCCTCGTCCTTGTCGAATTCCTGGTATTCCAGGAAATTGAAGCGCCGCACCTTATAGGGACAGTTCTGCGAACAGTAGCGCGTGCCGATGCAGCGATTGTAGACCTGCGCGTTCAGCCCGTCATGAGTATGGATGGTCGCATTGACCGGACAGACGACCTCGCACGGCGCCTTCTCGCAATGCATGCATGGCACCGGCTGGAAGAAGGTGTCCGGATCGTCGATCCCGCCTGCATAGTAGCGGTCGATGCGCAGCCAGTGCATTTCGTGGCCGAGTGCCGCCTCGTCCGGCCCCACCGTCGCGATGTTGTTCTCGGCCTGGCAGGCCGAAACGCAGGCCATGCAGCCGATGCAGGCCGACAGGTCTATCGACATGCCCCAGGCTTCCTGGTCGTAGCTCCAGTCGGGGTAGAGCGATTCCACCGGCGCTGGGGGCGCGTGGTCGCGCACGAAATGGGGATTTGCCCTGAACGCATCGAGGGAAGCATGGCGGATGATCGCCCTGCCCTCCATCGCTTGATGATGCTGGGTCGTGACCACACGCGCCGAACCGCCGCGCGGGCTCAGGACGACATCGTCGGCAAACCATGCCGCATCGCTGGTCCGGATCGCGAAGGCATCGTAGCCGCTCGCGAGTGCCGCCACCGAGCCGGCCTTGCGTCCAAAACCGAGCGACAGCGTCACCGTGTCGTCAGGCTGCCCCGGCGTGATCCAGACCGGTGCGTCGAGATCTTTGCCACCTCGTGCCAAATTCACCACCTGCCCGCTTTCGAGCCCCAGACGCTGCGCGGTGGCTGGGGAGATCAGCGCCGCATTGCCCCAGACAAGCTTGGTGAGCGGGCGCGGCAGTTCCTGAAGCCACGATGAATTGGCGTGGCGGCCATCGCGAAGCCAGGGATCGGCGACGAAGCGAAGCTCCAGCCCGTTCGCGACGGGGGCATACGGTGCGAAGCCGCCACTATCGGCCGGCACTGATACGGCGACGCGAGCAGCAGCACTGTTTTCCACGACACCGTCACGCAGCGCCTTGCGCCAGGCCGCCTCGTCCATGGCCGTCCACGTCCGGCGCACCAGTGCCTCCGCATTGACGCCGAATTCACCGCCCAGCGCGGCAAGCAACTGATGCAGGCTCTTGCCACCGAACAGAGGCTCTATGAGCGGCTGCACGATCGAGACCGTACCGTCATAGGCCCGGATATCGCTCCAGCTCTCCAACTCATGCGCGGCCGGCATATGCCATTGAGCCAGAAACGCGGTCTCATCGCGATAGAGCCCCCAATGAACAAGAAGCTTCAGGCTCGAAAAAGTTTTCCGCGCATCGATATCCGATGGCGCCGTGTGCAAGGGATTGGCGCCGAGCACGACGGCCTTGTCGACCGAACCGTCCATGATGGCCCGGCAGAGCGCGGCAAGATCGCCATCCACCGGCATGGCATCAGGCGGCTCGATCAATTGCAGCGTGTTGCCAAGGGCGCCAAGCCTGGCATTCATCGCGAGGGCCAAGGCATGCACGGACGGTGCCTGGTGCGCTCCGGCCACCACAAGCGCATTGCGGCCGATAGCGCGCAGATCGTCGACAAGCGCGTTTATCCATTCCGGATCGAGCGGCGACAAGCCGGCCGCGGCATTGTCGCCATCGAGGGCGGCCTTGATCGCCGCCGCAACGCTTGCGACGGCGCTTGGCCTGACGGCACGGCGATGGTCGGCGGCAGCACCCGTGATGGTGGGAGTCGTCTCGACGACATAGAGGCGGCTCATCGTGTCCGTCGATTTGCGCACCCGCCGCCGCTGCGCGAAATCACGAGCATAGGCCAGGCGCCCGGGGCCATCGCCCAGGAAATCGGCATCCAGGCTGACGATCACATCGGCGCGGTCGAAACGGTAGATCGCCGTCAACGACCTGCCGAACAATGTGCCCGTTGCCTGTTCACCGGAATTGGCCGCAAGCGGATCGTGGCGGAAGACACGAAGTCTGGGATAGCGCGCCCTCAGCGCCGCGATCTGCGCCTTCGTCGTCGGCGATGTCGTCGCCTCGAGCAGCAATGCCAGCCCTTGCCCACCTGAAGCGAGGAATCCTCCAGCCAGTTCGGCGATATCTTTCAGGAACTCGTCGTAACTCGCCGGCTCGCCCTTCCTGAGCGGCGTGCGAGATCGCTCGGGATCGAACAGCGACAACACCGCCGCCTGCATGACGGCATCTGTGGCGCCGCGCGACGCCGGATGATCGGGGTTGCCCTCGACCTTTGTCGGCCGGCCCTCATGGCTCTCGATCACGGCACCGATGCCGTAGCCGTCGCTGGAGAGGGTTGTCGCGTAATAGAGCGGCCGGCCGGGGATGATGTTCTCCGGCTGGCGGACATAAGGCACGATGCTCTCGGCCTCGCTGCAGGCGGTCAGCCCGGCCAGCGACAGCGATGCGCCCATCAGTTTCAAGACCGTGCGTCGGTCGAAGCCAGGCTGAAGGCGATCGGCCATCGCGGGGAATTCGGCCTCCACAAAGCGCTGGAATTCCGCCGTGTCAGCCAGTTCGTCCATGCTTCGCCATGGCTCCCGCCCCACCGCGGCGAGCCGCAATGCCTCAAGATCGAAAGCCGGATTTCGGTCAACGGTGGCAGACATAGCAATCCGTCATGGTCTCGGGATGAATGTCGAGCACGCTGATCAGGGAATGCCGGATCTGCTCGATGTCGTCAGGCGGCTTCCAGTGCATCAGGAAAACGTCCCGCGGCGGGCGAAGATTGGGACCTGGGTCGCGGTGGCAGCCAAGGCACCATTCCATCGACAATGAATGCGCCCGTCGCGTCAGCGGCATCTCGTCGACCGCGCCATGGCAGGTCTCGCATGCGACGCCCTTGGCGATATGGATGGAGTGGTTGAAGTAAACGAAATCCGGCACCGCATTGACCCGCTGCCATTGCAGCGGCTGTCCCGAAGCGAGACTTGCGCGCACCGGCGCCAACATCTCGGCATTGGTGAAGAGTTGCGAATGACAGGTCATGCACACTTCCGTTGCCGGCAGTCCCGCCGAGGCTGACGTCTCGACCCCGTTGTGGCAATAACGACAGTCCAGTCCGATATCGCCGACATGATGCTTGTGGCTGAAGGGAACGGCCTGGGCCACGGGTTGCCCCACGCCGGTAACGAACCCTGAACGCAAAAACGCCGTGCCGCCGACGGCCGCCAGAAGCGCGAAACAGCAAACACCCCACAGAAAGAAGCGGGCAATCCCATTGGCGTTGCTGGAAAAGACCTGCGGCATCCTCGCCGATTTTTCGCTTGGAACAAGCTTTTGGATCGAGCGCCTAACGGCGGCGAAGTGACAAAGGTTCCGTCAACGCGGAATGCTCACAAAATGGTGAGTTGAGAACGGCCGCCAGCCCCCACGATTTCTGGGGAACCTTGCCGGGATGAGCAGGGTTTAACTGCTTGAGACACTCCAAATTAGTCGGAAGGAGCAGCTCATGAGCAACGATCCCGACAAGGAGGGGCCTGTCTTTTCCGCAGAGGATGCGCGGCAAGGCGAGATTATCCTGCGAACGCGAACGCGCCGTATCATCTTCATTGTGGGACTTGTCGGCATCGTCCTGGTGGCGGTGCTGCTGCGCTTCGCTTAGCGCGGGCCGGCCACAAACACTCGATCTGAAACAGGAACTTTCTCGGACGCGGATCCGTTGATTTACGTCCTTCCAGTACGCGGCTTTTGCCGCACCAAAACCCTACTGCGGACTGCTAACGTGGACACGAACTCTCCAGACGTCGCACCAGTCGACGAAAGACCTCAAACAAAGCGGCGCCCCGATTCACGACCGAAGGGCGCCTCGTCGCGCCCACAAGCGAAACAGGACCCCGATGCTTCCCCCGGGAAAAAAGAGGGCCTGTTCGGCTCGCTCAGGCGGCACCCCTACGTCACCGCGGCGGTCGTCCTTATTCTGCTGCTGGCAGCGGCCGCAGCGATAATCTGGTGGCTCCAGGCGCGACAGTATGAATGGACCGATGACGCCTTCATCGACGCCCGCACCGTAACCATAGGCGCCGAAATCGCCGGCCGCATCACCGATGTGGCGGTGACCGACAATCAGAGCGTAAAGGCCGGCGACGTCCTGCTGCGCATCGACGACAGGGATTATCAGGCGTCCCTCAAGCAGGCTCAGGCGCAGGTGGCGCAGGCCGACGCCGAAACCGCCGACATTGCAGCCCAGATCGAAGCGCAGCAGGCCAAGGTGGACCAGGCCGAAAAGCAGGTGTCGCAAGGCCGGGCAGCACTTGATTTCGCCAAGGCCGAAAATCAGCGCAACAGCGAATTGCTCGCCCAGGGAACCGGAACGCTGCAGCAGGCGCAACAGGCTGCCTCGACCCTTCGCCAGGCCCAGGCGACGCTCGACAGCGCGCAGGCGAATGTCGTGGCGGCACAGAGACAAGTCGCCGTCCTTGAGGCCCAGCGCAAGAGCGCCGCGGCAAAACTCGACCAGGCCCATGCCAGCGAAGAGCAGGCCCGCACCGCGCTTTCCCGTACCTCGATCACCGCTCCGGTGGCCGGACGGGCAACGAACATATCCGCCGCCGTGGGCGCCTATGCCCAACCAGGGCAAGTGCTGATGATGTTCGTGCCCGAGGACGTGTGGGTGAAGGCCAACTTCAAGGAAACACAACTCGACCTTATGCGGCCTGGCCAGCCCGTCGAGATCAATATCGACGCCTATCCGGAGCAGACCTTCAGGGGCCACGTCGACAGCATCCAGGCCGGCAGCGGAACCGCTTTCAGCCTGTTGCCCGCGGAGAACGCGACCGGCAATTTCGTCAAGGTGGTGCAGCGCGTGCCCGTAAAGATCGTATTCGACAAGAAGACCGGCTTGCTGCTCGGACCCGGCATGTCCGTGGTGCCGACGGTCAAGGTGCGATGACTGGCCAGGCGACCGTGCAGCAAGCCGGCGAAAGCCGGTCCGCCGCCGGCGGGCGCAATCCCTGGCTTATCGCCATCGTCGTCTCCATCGCCACCTTCATGCTGGTGCTCGATACCTCCATTGCCAATGTGGCGCTGCGCAACATAGCGGGCAGCCTCGCGGCCGGGATGGACGAAAGCACCTGGATCATCACCACCTATCTGGTCGCCAATTCCGTCGTCATCCCGATCAGCGGCTGGCTCGCCGGCGTGATCGGTCGCAAACGCTATTACATGATCTGCGTCGCCACCTTCACGCTCGCCTCGCTGCTCTGCGGCCTGGCGCCGAACCTGAAAATGCTGATCCTGTTTCGCATCCTTCAGGGACTGGGCGGCGGCGGGATGGCGCCCAGCGAGCAGTCGATCCTCGCCGATACTTTCCCGCCCGAAAAACGCTCGCAGGCCTTTGCCCTCTACGGCATCGCCGTGATTGTGGCGCCGACGGTCGGGCCGACCATCGGCGGCTGGCTGACCGATCATTTCTCCTGGCACTGGATCTTCTTCATCAACGTGCCGTTCGGCATCATGTCGTTGGCCCTTGTGCAATGGCTGCTGGTCGAACCCGACGTGCTGGAGCGCGAGCGCCGGGAGAGGCTGAAGGGTGGCCTGAAGATCGACTGGGTCGGCTTCATCTTCGTCGTGCTGGCGCTCGGATCCCTTGAGATCTTCCTTGACGAGGGCCAGCGCAACGACTGGTTTGCGTCGGGCTTCATCACGACATTCGCCGTGATCTCGGCCGTCTCTTTCCTTTTCCTGATCCCCTGGGAGTTTCGCCATCGCGATCCGATCGTCGACATGCGGCTGGTTTTCACCCGCCAGTTCGGCACATCTTTTCTGGTGATGTTGGCGGTCGGCGCGGTGCTGTTCAGCACCACGCAGATATTGCCGCAGCTCCAGCAGACCACCTTCGACTACACCGCGACGCTTTCGGGGCTTTCGATGATGCCCGGCGGCATCGCCATGCTGATGCTGATGCCGATTTCCGGCTTCGCCTCCGGCTTCGTGCAGCCGAAATACCTGATCATGATCGGCATGTCGGCGGTTGCCGTCGGGTTGTGGCATCTGACCTCACTGTCGCCGGATGCCGGTTTCAGCTATTTCACCTATGCCCGCATTTTCATCACGGTAGGGCTTCCCTTCCTGTTCATCCCCATTTCGACGGCGGCCTATGTCGGCCTACCGCCGCAAAAGACCAACCAGGCCTCTGCGCTGATCAATGTCGCACGCAATATCGGCGGCAGCGTCGGCGTATCGCTCTCCAACACCGTCGTGGCGCAGAACGCGCAACTGCATCAGACCCATCTGATCGGCAACACGGCGCAGTCCTCGCCTGTCTATCAGCTGATGCTTCGGCGCATGACGGACTATTTCGTCGCTCAGGGCTCGCCCGCGGTCGAGGCGAAAGTCCAGGCGGTCGGCTGGATTGGCCAGACGATAGGCCGGCAGGCGACGCTTCTGGCTTACGTGGACTTGTTTCGCTACTCGGCGATCGCGACCGCCCTTCTCGTGCCGCTCGCACTTTTGCTGCGCTCCCCCAAGTCGAGTTCCTCCGCGAAATAGCTTCTGCCGAGGCAGGCGCTCCCTTGAGCAGGGCAGTTTCATGGAACCGGGCGGCGCTTGTCTGGTTACGTCCCATGACACGGAAAAAAGGAGACAGACCGATGGCCAAGGAAAAGATCCGGCCACAGGACGAAGATCGCGAAGCCGTGCATCTGGCCGAAACGACCGACGTTTCGCCCAAGCAGGCGAAAGATCTCATCCGCAAGCACAACAACGACAGGAAAGAGGTGAAAAAGGAAGCCAAGAACTTCAAGGCTGAGGGGTAGGCGTTCGGATATTAGCCGATCGCTTCGACGCCGCAAGCCTGCCGCAATATGGAACAAGGACGCGAACGGTTCGTTCAAATAAGTGGGCCGGCCTGAAAATTCACCGCCAAGGTTTCTGCGCCTTGGCTACAGGACGACGGCAATGAAATCGAAACTGGTTTCGAAAGTCGCGGGACAGAGGACCTTCGTGGTGGTGCTGGAGCCTGGCGAGGAGGCGATTGGCGCGCTCACTGCCTTTGCCAGCGAAGAACAGATCGACGGCGCATCGCTGACGGCACTCGGCGCGTTCGAGCGAGCAGCCGTCGGCTGGTTCGACTTCGAGGCAAAGGACTATCGCAAGATACCGGTCAACGAACAGTGCGAGGTTCTCAGCGCGATCGGCGATATTGCCGTGGGCGATGACGGCAAGCCCAGCCTCCACTTGCATGCCGTGCTCGGACTGAGCGACGGAGCGACGCGGGGCGGACATCTGCTGGGCGGCGTCGTGCGACCGACGCTGGAGGTCACACTGGTCGAGTCCCCCGCTCATCTGCGCCGCAGGAAACACGCCGATCTCGGCATCGCCTTGATCGACCTGAGCGCCTGATCTGGCCATTGCTTCGACATCAGGTCCAGCTGGAAAGAACCGTCTCCATCTCGACCGTCTCGACCTGCTGCGCGAACCGCTGATGATAGACGGTCATCAGCGCGTCGTGTGTTGCATCCGAAGAGCTGCACAGGGCATCCGTCACCAGAACCACGCGGTAGCCGATGTCGATCGCGCCAAGCACCGTCGCCAGAACGCAGACGTCGGTCTCGCCGCCGGTAATGACCAGAGTGTCGATCCGGCGAGATGAAAGCAGCGCGTGCAGATGCCCTTCGGGCCACGGTGAGTAGATATGCTTGTCGACGACGATCGCCGGCGGGCAGCATGCCGCCAGCGGCGGCAGGAGTTCGATCATCTCCTCGCCGATCCTGTCGATGGTCATCGATGCCCAGCGTTCATAGTACCGCTTCCAGGTGCCGGCGCCCTGCCCCGGGCTTCGCGCCGGAAGGAAGCGCGTGAAGATCGTTTGTGAAGGATATCTTTCGGCAAGGCTGACGATCCGGGGAAGGACACGGGTGATCCAGGGCGTCGCCCACTCCGACGGCTCGGCGAACAGCCGCTGCATGTCGACACACAGATGGGCGCAATGATCGCCCAGAGGTCCATATGCCAGACCCGGAACCGACATCAGCAGCGACCCGCTTTGTCGTCTTCGGCGTCGAGCCGGCACAGAGCAGCCATGGACAGATACCTGAACGCACATGCCAGCCGGATAGGGGTTCCGTTCAAGTCGACATCCTTGCGCTAGTCCCCAGTTTCTCGAGTGCCGACCAAACGCGAGGCAACGAAACTCGTTCCCCTCGGGCTTTCGGAAACCACATCATCGGTGGAACGTTGACCAGCATCGAGGTTCGAGAGATCGGCCAATGGTCGCGCAGCAAGAAACGAGAGAACGAACCGGGGGATGCCTGTGCGGCAATGTCCGCTATCGCACCATCTCCAACCCGCGCGCTCACTATTGCCACTGCGACATGTGCCGACGCTCGACCGGCAGTGCGTTTGCAGTCCTGGCGTGGGTACCATCAGCCAGCTTGCAATGGCTTTCCAACAAGCCTTTCTGCCGCAGGTCATCACCCATCGCACAAAGAAGCTTCTGCCGCGACTGCGGATCGCCCATCGCGTTGGCCTACGATGCATCGCCGGATGAAATCGCCCTGCATGTCGGAACCTTCGACGATCCCGCCGATCTCGAGCCACGGTACAACTACGGATCCGCGCAACGGCTCGGATGGACATGCTGCGGTGTGGACCTGCCGCACCACGACGCCGAAGAGCGGTGGTAGAGGCCGTGGCCGCTGCTTTTCCACTGCCTTTGGATACCCGCCCCATGGAGGCCAAGGCGGCCGACGCGCTGCCGGGCGACGACGGTCTCTGGCAGTACGAGCCGAAGTGGGACGGATTCCGCTGCCTGGCCTTCAAAGGCGCCGCAAGCGTCGATCTCAGGGCCAAGTCCGGCAAGCCGCTCGGCCGGTATTTTCCGGAAATAACGACACTGTTGCGCGATCTCGATACTCAGTCTTTCGTTGTCGACGGCGAGATCGTCATCGAAGTGAATGGCGATCCCTCCTTCGAGGCCCTGCAGATGCGGCTTCACCCTGCTGAAAGCAGGATTCGCATGCTGAGCGCGCAGACCCCGGCCCATCTCGTCCTGTTCGACATTCTCGCCGATCCGGATGGCGGGATCATGCTCGACAAGAGCTTGACGGAACGACGGGCCGCGCTCGAGCGCTTCGTCACGAGGTCGGGCGTTTCCTCGTTGCGGTTGTCGCCGCGCACCACCGACGTGACCACCGCCAGACGCTGGCTGGGCGAGTCCGGCCACGGCTCCACCGATGGAGTTGTCGCCAAACTGCTGACGGACCCCTATCGGCCGGGCGAGCGCGCTATGATCAAGGTCAAGCGGCTGCGCACGGCGGACTGTGTCGTCGGCGGGTTCCGCTACCTGACGGGCAGCAGCCAAGTCGGATCCCTGCTCCTCGGACTCTATGACGACCACGGCAAGCTCGACCATGTCGGGTTCACGTCGACGATGGGCAAGGACGACAGGACGGAAATTACCGCGAAGCTCGAGAAACTGCGAGGCGGACCCGGCTTCACCGGCAAGGCTCCCGGTGGGCCGAGCCGCTGGAGCACCGAGCGCAGCGGGGAATGGGAGCCCGTGCTGCCGGAGTTGGTTGTCGAAGTCCGTTTCGATCATGTCACCGGCAATCGGTTTCGCCATGGAACCAAACTGTTGCGATGGCGGCCGGACAAGGCGCCGCGGCAATGCCGCTTCGAACAGATCGAATGAAGGGAGGCTGGCAATGAGCATGCTCTACCGGGCGGCCAAGATTGCCGAGGACGCGCATCGATCGCAGACCGACAAGACCGGGCAACCCTATATCGAACACTGCAGGCGCGTGGTCGACGCGGTCGAAACCCTTGACCAGAAGATCGTGGCTTATCTGCATGACGTCCTCGAAAAAGGGGAGGGCTGGACAAGGACGAGGCTGAAATCCGCAGGCTTTGGTCCCTCGATTGTCGCCGCGGTCGATGCGCTGACGAAGAGGCGTGGCGAGAATGAAATCGCTTTCGTGCGCCGGGCTGCGTCAAATCCTCTGGCGCGGCCGGTCAAGCGTGCCGATCTGGCCGACAACCTATGGCAAGCGCGGCAGGCCGGGATTCCCATCGCGAAATTTGAAGAGGGCCTGCGCATTCTCGACGAAGACAGCGCAGCGTGAAGGCGACCTGGGCCGCTGCCCTGCTATTCCACGATGTGAGGCGTGTGGCGCTCGTCTTCAGCGGGATCGGCGTCTATGCGAGCCTTGCCGGGATCGAAGGCAGCGTGGCGAGCAAGCATCCGGACAGGCGCCTCCGGCTCTTCATACGCCCACATGAAATCATCCGCCGATCCGCCAACGGCATGCACGCGCCAATAGCTCGCAGTGCCTTTTGGCGATATCGAGGTGGTATCGGTTTTCTCGAGCAGGTCGAAATAGATATCCTGGAACGGGATGTAGAACACAGCATCCCTTCCCCTTTCCTGGACCTGCAGTGCATGTTCGGTGGAGGCGATGATGGCGTCGGAGAATCTGACGGTCACCGTTCCATGGAAAGGCTGAATATGGAGATTGTTTCCCGACGGTGATCGGGGCTCGGCTGAGGGGTTCATTTGAGTGTCTCTGAGGTTTCCAATCGGTACAGTTCGATCAAGGGCCGGTCTCAAAGGCAAAACGAGGTAATGCGGGATTGGTTGCGCGAATGCGGCGGCCCACCCCGCGATGCTGCATCCCAGGCCCGCGGCGGAACACCAACCGATCCCACTGAGAGGAACCACAGGCCGGGGTTGGCGGTTATCCGTTAGCCTTTCCCATTCCACGACCCATCAGGATAGCCGACGGCGGAAAGCGACGCACTGGCGACAAAGGGGCCACATGAGGCACCCCGTTCATATCGGAGACATGAGATGGAACCGCGCAAGAAGCAACGATCCGAACAACGGGACGAAACTGAAGCCCCGGCAATCCAGCAGACAGACTGGGATGCAATCAAGGGCGGCAGGGTTCTTCCAGATAAGGTGTCCGACAATGTCGACGCTGTCGTCGACGTCGAGAAGGAAGGGGACCTGCCGGAGGAGGACGATGACAACGCCTACCAGAACAGCGACGAGGCGTTGCCCGACGACGAAGAGGAAGGTGCCATATCGCGCGATCTGGCCAGGCGGGCCGGACCTTTTGACGAGACGTGAGACAAGAGGACGCCAACCGACCATCGAGTGGCCGATGGCGTCAGGGCCAACAGACACTCCGTGAATGGAGAAGCCGCCACGAAAATCTCTTCACTTTCTCACGCCGGGATACTGCCTTTCCTTCAGCACGGTAGCCAGATGGGCCGCATTCGAAGCCGTCATTTCGATCATCTCGACCACGGCTTCCGGCGTTCCGGGCAGGTCGACATAGTTGACGTCGCCCATAGCCTGCCCAACCCAATACACGCCGCCATTGGCAGGAATCGTGAAGCCGACGTCGTTTAGCGCCTGAAAGCACGCTGCATGGCAGGCATGGGCGCCGTCTTCATTGCCAACGATCGCCACGATCGCGACCTTGCCAGCGGCCGGCATCCGGCCTTGTTTGTCGGTCTCCGATAGAAACGCATCCATTCGTTCCAGGACGCGCTTGGCGACACTCGACGGCTGGCCGAGCCAAATGGGCAGGCCCAGCACGAAGATGTCGGCGTCGAGGATCTTCCTGCGGAGCTGCGGCCAACCATCTCCCTCGCCCATGTCCGACAGCACGCCGGGTTTGATGTCATGGTCGAGGGCGCGAACAATCTCGCCGCGGACCCCATGCGGCACCATTGCCGCCAGGAGATCCGCCAGCAGGCGGTCCGTGGACGATCTCTCGGCGTCGTCGGAGGCCTTCAAGGTGCAATTGAGCGCGAAGGCGGTGAGCGGCATGGAAAGATCTCCCGAGTGCGTTCTGTGCCAAACGCGCCGGGACGTCGTGGGTTGCCTGAAACCCGACAAGATGCTTCACCTTCCACCGTGGGAACCATCGAACGCTCCGCGGTGTTGGAGAACGAGCCCATTGCGTGAGTCGTCCTCGCCATGACCATGCCGCTTCATCCAACCTTGACCGACCTCGCCCTGCGCCTGGCTCTTGCTTTTATTGCCGGCGTGATCATCGGACTGAACAGGGAAGCCCGCGGCCACACCGCCGGGCTCAGAACCACCATCCTCGTCGGCCTGGCGGCCGCCATCGCGATGATGCAGGCCAATATCCTGCTTGAGGTGGGTGGCAAGGATGCGGATTCGTTCAGTGTGATGGACGTGCTGCGTTTTCCGCTGGGCGTGCTGACGGGCGTCGGCTTTATTGGCGGCGGAGCCATTCTTCGCCGCGGCGACTTCGTGACAGGTGTCACCACGGCCGCCACCTTGTGGGTCATGACCGCAATCGGCCTCGCCTTCGGCGGTGGGCAACTGGCACTTGGCACAGCGGGGACGGTTTTGACTTTGATAACGCTTCAGGTGCTGAAGCAGGTCGATCTGTGGATTCCACGAACCCATCATGCGATCCTGACGATCTCGTCGGCGAACGGCGTTCCGCCTGACCTCGATCCATTGGTTCAACCGCTGGGCTATCGCTGGCGCTTTCTCGGAATGCAGCACGACATCGAGCGCGGCCGTTTCATATTCTCCTTCGAGCTGAGCTGGAAACAGCCCGATGCGGCCAAACCGTCCGTCGAGATACTGGCTCGGATCAGTCCGCGCTACGACATCGAACGGTTTGAGGCTGGAGCCGGAACAAATCCGGGCTTCGCGCTTTGAACACGCAACGCTGTTCGAGGCGATAGCTGCATTCGGCAGTTCCTGTCGCGCGGCATCCCGATCGATCCTCCTCGAACAAGGAAGGAAACATCATGAACAAGACGATCATCATCCTGGCGGCGTTCGCTTCGGCTTTGCCTGCCCATGCACAGTCCCAAAACGCGCCTCTTCCCCCAGCCGCACCAGCACCGGAAGCCGTGCCTGATCAGACCGGTCCCGACCAGGGCATCACCGGACAGACATTCACCAACGTAGCCATCGTCGCATTGGCGGACTTGCCCCCCGACCTCAAGGCCAAGGTCGAGACCGTGGTTGCCCAGACCAGCCAGGAAGACCTTCACGTCCTGCAGAGCTCGGTCAGCGCATCGCCTGAAGCCTCGTCGGTGCTGGCCGCGAATGGGCTTGATGCCTCCGAAGTGGTGGCGGCCAACATTGACGGCAACGGCACGCTGACGCTGATCATCCAGACCACGACCTGACGGCATGGGTCAGCACCCGATGCCGGGGCGGATGTCCCAGGTCCGCAGCCAGGCGGCAAAGGTCGAAGGAGGGCGTCATGGCTGACGCGACGGTCCGCAATTTCACGATAAACTTCGGACCGCAGCACCCTGCGGCGCATGGCGTCCTGCGGCTGGTGCTCGAACTCGATGGCGAAGTCGTCGAACGCGTCGATCCGCATATCGGGCTGCTGCACCGAGGCACGGAGAAGTTGATCGAGTACAAGAACTACCTGCAGGCCCTGCCCTATTTCGACAGGCTTGACTATGTGGCGCCGATGAATCAGGAGCACGCCTTCTGCCTGGCGGCGGAGAAGCTGCTCCAGATCTCGGTTCCACAGCGCGGCCAGCTCATCCGCGTGCTGTATTGCGAGATCGGCCGGCTGCTGTCGCATCTGCTCAATGTCACCACGCAGGCGATGGATATCGGCGCCCTTACGCCGCCGCTGTGGGGTTTCGCCGAACGCGAAAAACTGATGGTGTTTTATGAACGCGCGTCCGGCGCCCGCATGCATGCCAACTATTTCAGGATCGGCGGCGTGCACCAGGATCTTCCACCGGACCTGTTGGACGACATCTGGGATTTCTGCGATCCGTTCCTCAAAGTCTGCGACAATCTAGAAGAGCTGCTCACCGAAAACCGCATTTTCAAGCAACGCAATGTCGACGTCGGCGTCATCGGTCTCGACGATGCCTGGGCTTGGGGATTTTCCGGCGTAATGGTGCGGGGATCGGGCGCGGCATGGGATTTGCGCAAGGCGCAGCCTTACGAATGCTACCCGCAGATGGATTTCGATATTCCCATCGGCAAGAACGGCGATTGCTATGACCGCTACCTCGTACGAATGGAGGAGATGCGCCAGTCGGTCCGGATCATGAGGCAATGTCTTGACATGCTGCGGTCGCCGCAAGGCCAGGGACCGGTCGCAATTCCCAACCGGAAGATCACGCCGCCACGCCGCGCGGAGATGAAACGCTCCATGGAAGCGACCATTCACCATTTCAAGCTTTACACGGAAGGCCATCACGTGCCCGAGGGCGAGGTCTATGCCGCCGTCGAGGCGCCGAAAGGCGAGTTCGGCGTCTATCTGGTTTCGGATGGGGGCAATGTTCCTTACCGATGCAAGATTCGCGCGCCGTCCTTCGCGCATCTGCAGGCGATGGACTATCTGTCCCGGGGGCATATGATCGCCGACGTCTCGGCGATCATCGGCTCCCTCGACATCGTCTTTGGAGAGATCGATCGCTGAACCGCGGTCGCCGCCCGCGGCACGCGGGCAGCGACTCTCGCCATGTTATCGATGGTCAGTGTGCCGTCTGCGAATGCGCGCCGCCTGGCTGTGAGATGCCGTTCAGCGCTTCACCGGCTCGCGCGGCCTCGCCATTCTTCGTGAGATCGCCAAGCGAGATGATGCCAACCAGCCGTTTTTCACGGTTGATCACCGGCAGCCGCCTAACCTGAAGGTCCCCCATCTGCTGGAGCACGTCTTCGATCTCCTCGTCGTCATAACAGTACCTGATCTCGGCACTCATCACTTCGCGCACCCGGGTATCAGGCCCCCTGCCCTGGGCGACGCCACGGACGGCGATGTCGCGATCGGTAATCATCCCGACCAGTCGGTCGTCCTCGCCTACGGGCAGAGCGCCGGCATCGAGGCTGGCCATGGCGGCGGCGGCCTCCCGTAGGGTCTGGTCCGGACTGGCGACCTGAACGCCTTGCGTCATGCAGTTGCCAACTTTCATGATGTTCTCCTTTACTGATGCGCCGCTTGCCGTAGTTGCAGTGGACCACGATGAAGGCACGATGGAGTCGGCACGAGACATTCCATTGCCACCCGGGATCAGGATCTCACGCGTCGCACGGTCGGACGACGCGGCTCCCGGCATGCATCGGCGACTCTTCGTTCTCGTCGGGATTGGGCAAAGGCGTCTCGTCCGGAAGTTGCTCCGGATCAGGCTCCTCGATCGGTTCCGGCTTCCAGGTCGGCGCCGGCATCGGCACGTCGCGATTAGGATCTGGTTTTCGTGGGTTTGGCACGGGATCACCTCCCTTCATTCGGGACGCAACTCCTGGCCGGCGTCATTTGTTCCATGGAGGTGACGCGCTGCCGATCGCATCCGCGGTCGACTTCAGCCGCGTCTTTCGGAACCGGACGGTTTTCCAATCCGTTGTTTCGACAATCGATCGAGGAGGAAGACGATGGCTGGTGACGAGAGAATTTCCGGCAGCAACTTGCCGCAGGTCGCGGTCGACAGTGAACAGGTCCGGCAGTTGGCGGCAACAGCCGATCTGCCGTCCAATCAGGCACGCGAGCTCGTGCGCCGTCACGGCAACGATCCGCACAAGCTCGAAGAACTGGCAAAATCGATCAAGGCGGTAAGCTGATCGTCGGGACGGCGTCCCGACTCCGTCAGATTTCAAGCAAGGCATATGGTCGGCCGGTCGGTTTGGAGACGTGCATGGCGACGTTGTAGACCCTCGCCCCGCCCGGCGTGCGGCCCTCATAGCTTCCCCGATGCGCATGGCCGTGCACGACAGCACTGACCTGGAACCGGTCGATCGTTTCCGCCAGCCGCGACGAGCCCAGAAATGGAAATATCTCCAAGGGCTCGCCGGCGATGGTCTCGACGATCGGAGCGTAGTGCAAAATGACAAGCGTGCGTTTTGCGCGAACCTGGCGCATCGCGTTCTCAAGCCGCATCGCCTCGCTGACGCTCTCGGCGACCATTGACTTGATGGCCGGCTCGCCGAAGGAGCCGAGCATGCGTGACCCAAACCCTCCGACGAACCCCTTCACGCCGACGAAGCCGACCTCCTCTATTTCCGTCGTCTGCCCGTCGAGGAGATGGACGCCCGCTTGACGCAGGATTTCCGCGACGTCCTCGACCGCTCCGGATTCATAATCGTGGTTGCCGAGCACGCCGACCACCGGGATGGAACAGGCGCGCAGGTCTTCGGCGAGGATCTCGGCCTCGCGGGGCTTGCCCAGATTGGTCAGATCGCCTGGAAGGACGAGGATATCGGCCTCGCGTGACATCTCGCCGAAGAGATCGCGATACGACGTCTGGACGTCCTCCTTCACATGCAGGTCGCCAACGGCTGCCACCTTGAGTGTAGTGGTGCTATCCATCGCCACAGCGTTTTCGGCCCGTTCAGCCATCGCGCAATTCTCCTGTACCGCCGACGCCGGCAAAACCCCATTCCTTGACGTCGATTTCGTAGTCGGTTTGCGAAAGCAGGCGGCCGCGGCAGATCTTCATTCTGGGGGAAGGCAATTGACGTTGCTTGGCAAGACGGTCGAGCAGTTCGTCAAGCAGCCACGCGGGGATGCGGTCACGCTCGCTCGGATAGATCCATCTGAAACTGAGAAGCTGCATCAGCAGCACTTCCCAGTGGACTTCCAGGTAGGACAGAAGCCTGTGCCAGTCGATCTGGTCCTGCGCCTTGAGGATCGTGTGGGCGATGTCGGCCCCATCATGACGCCCTCTGTCCTGGATGAAGCATTTGGACCATATGAGCTCGGTCGGGCTGATGATCCTCACCCGGCTTCCCAACAGTTCGGTTTGGCGGGCATGCTCCAGCCACTGGTCGCTTACCGGCACCGTTCCGTTCGCGGAGGCGAATATGATGTCGAAGAAATGCGTACCCTTGAAGACCTTTCCAAGCCATCGGTCGTCCTCGATCTCGACCGCGTAGCCGAGCTGTTTGAAATGAGCCAGGATGCGTGCGTAGTCGCCTGCCTTGCAGAAGATATCGAGGTCCTTGGTCTGACGGATGACGCCGGTGTAGGCGCTTACCGCATAGGTTCCGGCGACAAGGAAAGGAATGTCGGTGGCGGCGAGTTCGCGAATGGCTTCGGTATAGAACACCTCCGCCTCGGCGTTCTTGAGCGTCGGGGCGGCCTTTGCGTCAATTGTGGGAAGGGATGCCGGAACAGTTCCCGGCAGCGGATCGTTGATCATGGCACGCATGGCTCCCACACATCGGCAACCGATTGATCGCCCGCGTTGTTAACAGCGGGAACCCTGCCTGGTTCCGCCACGGTCGCGTTGCGGCCTGAACGAAATCGGGCGCGACGGGCAAAATTATCGCGGAGTCCTGGGTTTCAATATCATTGCATGGGCCGTTTCCCTGCATGGAACCATCGCCATTCGGCATCGTTAGCCCGGACCAGCCGAAGCTGCCTTCGGGCGATCGGGGTGTCTGGTTTCAAGCGCAGACGATATCCAGGATGTATGTTCTTGCCCTAGCGACAGACTATGACGGCACGCTGGCCGAAGACGGGGTCGTCTCCGATGAGACCTATGCTGCGCTCGAACGACTGAAGCAGACGGGCCGCAAGCTGATCATGGTAACCGGCCGCGAGCTTGCCGATCTCGAGCGGGTCTTTCCGGCGCTCGACATCTTCGACAGGGTGGTCGCGGAAAACGGTGCGCTGCTCTATACGCCCGCTTCGAAGAAGGAACGGCTTTTGGCGCCGGCGCCTCCGGCCGAATTCGTCGACCGGCTCAAGCGCCGCGGGGTCGCGCCACTGTCGGTCGGACGCTGCGTCGTGGCCACCTGGGAACCACAGGAAGCCGCCGTGCTGTCGGAGATCAAGGAACTCGGACTTGAGCTCGAGATCATCTTCAACAAGGGCGCGGTGATGGTGTTGCCAAGCGGGGTCAACAAGGCCACCGGGCTTGCCTGCGCGCTCGAGGAATTGGGGTTTTCCGCCCACAATGTCGTTGGCGTCGGCGATGCCGAGAACGATCATGCATTCCTGCGCGCTGTCGGCTTCGGCGTTGCGGTGGCCAACGCCTTGCCTACAGTGAAGGAGACGGCCGACTTCGTAACCGCCAGCCCTCGGGGAGCCGGGGTGGTGGAGCTGATCGAGCAACTCATATCGCGCGATGCCGGCTTCGTGGAGACGGCTCGCCAACACGTCGAAGTGGGAACCGACAAATCGGGCGCGCGGGTGCATCTTTCACCGCATCACGGCGGTGTCCTGCTGGTCGGCACGTCCGGGATCGGCAAGTCCACGCTTGCCACGGCCCTGACCGAGCGCTTTGTCGAGAACGGTTTCCAGTTTTGCGTTCTCGACCCCGAAGGCGACTATCAGGAACTCGAAGACGTGGTGGTGGTTGGGGACGCCAAGACCCCGCCGATCTCGCGTGAGATCTTTGATCTTCTGTCCAAGCCAACGAATAATGTCGCGGTCAACATGCTGGGACTGAAGACCGCCGAACGGCCGGGCAATTTCGCCAAGCTGCTGCCGGACATGGCCAGCATTCGCGCGCGGACCGGCCGGCCGCATTGGCTGATCATCGATGAAGCGCATCATCTTTTGCCGCGGGCCCGCGACGGCGCTTCGTTCGCGCTGCCCAAGAGCCTTCCCGCGACCATCCTGATCACGGTGCACCCCGATCTGGTCTCGCGCGACGTCCTGGCCGGCGTCGAAACCGTTTTGGCGCTTGGGCCGAAAGCCGACAAGATCGTCGCGAGCTTCTGTGCCGCGGTCGGCATCGACGTTCCCGAGGGCGCCGTGCCGCCTCCCAAGGACGAAGTCCTGTTCTGGAAGCGATCCTCGGGCGAGCCGATCAGGACGGTGAGGGTCGAACGGCCTCGCCAGGTTCGCAAGCGGCATATGCGCAAATATGCCGAGGGCGACCTTGGCGACAACAGCTTCTACTTCCGGGGTCCGGACGGAGCGCTTAACCTGAAAGCGCAGAACCTGATGATGTTTCTTCACATCGCCGAAGGCATCGACGACCGCACCTGGGAACATCACCTGCGCGCCGGCGATTATTCGGACTGGTTCCGCAGCAAGATCAAGGACAAGAACCTCGCCGACGAGGTTGCCGACATAGAAGCGGACATCGGCACGGACATGAAGGAAAGCCGCGCCGCCATCGCCGAAGCCATCGGCCGCCGTTACACCGCTCCCGCGGATTGAGGTCGGCAGACATAGGCCCACCCCGATTCCTCGGGATGGGCCCTCTCGATGTCATGATGTGCGGCTTACGATTTCGATGCGCGGCTAGCGATTTTTGTGGCTCTGCTGGCCGGCTTTGACATGTTGTTCGTGCGTGCCGCCCCGCATGTTGGAGCCGTCACCCTGTTGCCGCTCATTGTTGCCCGCGGCCTGTTGCTGCTGGCGGTTTTTGTTTTCCGTGTTTTTGTGGCTCTGTTGGCCCGCCTTCACGTGTTGCTCGTGGCTACCACCTTGATTGGGCATGCTAATTCTCCTTTCAGTCCAAGTTCGAGACGAGCGTCGTCTCCCCCGGAAAATGCGGATTTCAGCGCGGACGTTCCCTCACGTAATATTTCGTGACCATCGGGCCGTCAGGAGACCGGCGTGTGAGCAACATGCCTGAAGCAGTGGGCATTACCCCGCGGGCGTGACACGCCATACGGTGTTTCCGACATCGTCGGCGATCAGCAGCGCTCCGGTTTTGTCGATGGCGACGCCGACGGGCCGCCCGCGCGCCTCTTCCTGGCCGTTGAGGAAGCCTGTGACGACGTCTTGAGCCATGCCGCTCGGACGGCCGCCGCTGAATGGCACGAAGACGACTTTGTAGCCATTCAGCCCGGGCCGGTCCCAGCTGCCGTGCTCGCCGACAAAGGCGCCGCCCCGATATGTCTGCGGCAGGCTGGTTCCGGTGTAGAAAGCCATGCCCAACGGTGCCACATGCGAACTCAGCGCATAATCGGGAACGATCGCCTTGGCGACCAGATCCGGGCGCTGCGGCATTACCCGGGGATCGACATGCTGGCCGTAATAGCTGTACGGCCAGCCGTAAAAGCCGCCATCCTTCACCGAGGTCATGTAGTCCGGCACTAGATTTGGCCCAAGTTCGTCGCGCTCGTTGACGACGGTCCAGAGTGCTCCCGTCTGCGGCTCGAAGCTCAAGCCGTTCGGATTGCGCAATCCGCTGGCAAAAATACGCGATCGCCCGGTGGCCCTGTCCACCTCCCAGATCGCGGCACGGTCCTTTTCCGCGCCGATGCCGTTTTCGGTAATGTTGCTGTTCGACCCGACGCCGACATAGAGCAACGAACCGTCCGGACTGGCGACGAGGCTTTTGGTCCAATGATGATCGATCGGACCGCCCGGCAATTCCGTCAACCTGACGCCCGGCGCGGTGATCTTGGTGTCGCCTGGCTTGTAGGGGTAGCGCATGATCGCGTCGGTGTTGGCGACGTAGAGGTCGTTTCCCACCAGGGCGACGCCGAAGGGCGAATTCAGATGATCGAGGAACACGTCCCGGACGTCCGGCACGCCGTCGCCATTGCTGTCACGCAGCAAGGTGATGCGGTTGCTCGGTCCTGTGTCGCCGCCCGACGTGACGAGCGATTCGATGAAGCCCATCACCAGATCCTTCGGCCGGTTGGCTGATGGTTCCGGCGGGGCCTTGGATTCGACGACCAGCATATCGCCATTCGGCAGGACGTAGAGCGAGCGCGGATGCTGAAGCCCGGTGGCCAGCGCATGGATCCGCAGGCCTTGCGCTACCTTCGGCGTTTCGTCCTTTTTCCAGCCGACGACGGATGCAAGATGCATCGGGGGAAACAGATATTGTTGTATCTCCGGCAAATTCGGGTTGGGGCCGATCTGAGTGCTTGGGTCGGCGGCGTCGTCGCTGCAGCCCGCGGCGCCGAGCGTCGCAACGCAAAGGAGCACAAGCCCGGCACCATAAGCGCTTCGCTTGCCGGATGGGTCAAACGGTTTCATCGGCCACTCCTACGTGGTGGCGGTAGACAAGGGCCCAGCCCAGCCAGCCGGTGAATATCAGGATGAGTACCACCAGCGCCGACAGGATCAGGCCTGTCGGCATCACCGAGGTCCAGGCATCACGGGTATGGATGAGCATGTTGAAGAACGAGAGTATGACCGCTAGCGCATTGCCCAGCATGTGCAGCCACGCGGTTTTATGTGCGCGCACCCGGCTATCGCCCAGAAAGTCGGTGAGGCCGGCAATGGCGGCCAGCACGCCCACGATCACGCCGACCGTCAGCAGCCAGGCCGAGAAATTCGCCCACATCATCTCCGCCGTCCGCCAGTAGTTCAGGTCCGTCAGCAAAGCGCCAACGAAGCAGGCGATAGGAATGGGCACGAGCATCGGATGGATGGGGTGGCCGGCGATGCTGGCCGTGGAAGCCGGATTCTCCCTTGCCATGAGGAAGTCCTTCCATATCAACTCTTTATTGGCCGATAAACAATCCCCAGGCCCGGAGGTTCCTGCCTGATGGTCCCGGCGGGTCGCCGCGGACCGAGTTCAGCGGTCAGATCGGCACGGTCGCCAGCACCTGGCGGGCGATGATCAATTCTTCGTTAGTGGCGATTGCATAAACCTCCACCGCGCTGCCCTCGCCGGTGATCCGCCCTTTTCCCGACCGGTTTGCATTCGCGTCGAGCAACACGTCCAGCCATCGCAGGCGCTCGCAAACCGCTTCACGGATCTGCCAGGAATGCTCTCCGATCCCTCCCGTGAACACTAGCGCCTCGAAGCCCTGGAGCGTGGCTCCCATCGCCCCGATCTCGCGGGCGATCCGAAACGTGAAGAGATCGATCGCCTCTGCCGCACGAGGATCCTTGCTGCCAAGCAAGGTCCGCACATCTGCCGACACTCCCGAAACGCCGAGCAGGCCGGACTTGTGGTAGAGCAAGGTCTCCAACTCTTTCACGGACATGCCGCGCGCCTGCTGAAGGTAGAGAAGCACGCCGGGGTCGATGGCGCCCGGCCGCGTCGCCATCATCAACCCGTCAAGCGCGGTGAACCCCATGGTGGTGTCGAGACTTCTGCCTTCGCGCATCGCGCACAGGCTGCATCCGCTGCCGAGATGCGCGACCACGCAACGCTTGCCCCGGAGTCCGGGCGAAAGCGCCGGCAGCTGGCCTGCGACGAATTCGTAGGAAAGGCCGTGGAAGCCGTAACGGCGGATCCCGCTTTCCTCGAACTTGCGCGGAAGCGCATAGCGGTTGACGGGCGGCTCCAGCGTGCGGTGAAAGGCGGTGTCGAAGCAACCGATCTGGGGCAGGCCGGGCAGCAGTTTGGAGATTGCGCGAACCGGCGCCAGGCCGGCCGGCTGGTGGAGGGGTGCCATCGGCGTCAGCGAGTCGAGCGCCTCGACGATCTCGCCGGTCAGCAGGACCGGAGCCGAAAACCGCTCGCCGCCGTGGACGATGCGATGGCCGACCGCGCTCAGCGGAGCCTGCGCAAGATATGGATCGAGGACATCGAACAAGTCCCGCAGGAGAACCTCTACGGGCGGGTGGGCGGGCTTGACGGAGCGCTTGACGATGGATTTGCCCGACGCATCCTTGGCGACGAGGCTTGGCTCGTCATCCAGGTCTTCGAACGCACCGCTCACCGTGAGCACCGGTCCCTCCTGTGATCCGGCTTCGAACAGGCCGAACTTCAGGCTCGACGAACCCGCATTGAGGGCGAGTATTGCGCCGGTCACTGGCGGCGCTCCCCGGCGGGCGCGGCCTCAATCATCCGCCGCGCCCGCCCTGTCGCGCCAGGCCCAGTTCCGGATCTCGGGCATGTCCTCACCATGTTGGCGAACATAACGCGTGTGCTCGTTCAAGCCGTCGGCAAATCGGGCCCTCGCATCGGCTGCCCTGGCGCTCAGCCCCGGCACCCGATCGATCGCCTCGATGGCTAGGTGGAAGCGGTCCAGTTCGTTGAGCACCGCCATGTCGAAGGGCGTGGTCGTCGTGCCTTCTTCTTTGTAGCCGCGAACGTGGAAGTTGTCGTGATTGGCCCGTTTGTAGGTCAACCGGTGAATGAGATAGGGATAGCCGTGATAGGCGAAGACCACCGGTCTGCCGGTCGTGAACAGCCTGTCGAATTCCGCGTCCGCCAGGCCGTGGGGATGCTGTTCCTTGGGCTGCAGCGCCATCAGATCCATCACATTGACGACGCGTATCGCGAGATCCGGTATCGCCCGGCGAAGAAGGTCGACAGCGGCGAGTGTCTCCAGCGTCGGCACGTCTCCCGCGCAGGCCATCACCACGTCGGGATCCTCTCCTCCACGCTCGGTTCCCGCCCAATCCCAGATCCCGATGCCGGCCTCGCAATGACGTATGGCGTCGTCCATCGGCAGCCACTGGGGAGCCGGCTGCTTGCCGGCAACGATTACGTTGACCCGATTGTAGGTTCGCAGGCAGTGATCCGTGACCCAGAGCAGCGTATTGGCATCCGGCGGGAAGTAGATGCGCACGATATCCGCCTTCTTGTTGGCGACGAGATCGACGAAGCCGGGATCCTGGTGGCTGAAACCATTGTGGTCCTGCCTCCACACATGGGAGGTCAACAGATAGTTGAGCGACGCGATCGGCCGCCGCCAGACAAGTTCACGCGAGACCTTCAGCCATTTGGCATGCTGGTTGAACATGGAATCGACTATGTGGATGAACGCCTCGTAGCATGAGAAGAGGCCGTGCCGGCCGGTCAGCAGGTATCCTTCCAGCCAGCCTTGGCAAAGATGTTCGCTCAGCACCTCCATGACGCGGCCGTCGCGCGCCAGATGCACGTCATAAGGCTCGATCTTTTCCATCCAGACGCGCTCGGTCGCGTCGAACACCGCATCCAGCCTGTTGGACGATGTTTCGTCCGGCCCCATGAGCCTGAAATTGCGGGCATCGGCATTCAGCCGTATGACCTCCTCGATGAACGCTCCCATGAGCTTCGTCGCCTCGCCCCTTGCGCCGCCGGGTTTCGGGACCGCGACTCCGAAGTGGCGGAAATCCGGCAATCGCAACTCTTGCTTGAGCATCCCTCCATTGGCATGTGGATTGCTGCCCATGCGCCGCTCGCCGTCCGGCGCCAGGGCCTGTAGCTCGTTTCGAAACCTGCCCGCTTCATCGAAAAGCGTCTCGGGCCGATAGCCGCGCATCCAATTTTCCAGAGCTGCGAGATGGCCTGCATCGTTTCGCGGGTCGGTGATCGGCACCTGGTGCGCGCGCCAGAAACCCTCGACCTTCTTGCCATCCAGCTCCTTCGGGCCGGTCCAGCCCTTCGGGCTTCTCAGCACGATCATCGGCCAGCGGGGACGATGGTCCACTCTGCCGGTCTCGCGCGCTTCCTTCTGGATTTCATCGATCCGATCGAAGACCGTATCGAGCGTTTCGGCCATCAGCCGGTGCATCGCCCGGGGTTCGTCGCCTTCGACGAAAAAAGGTTCATAGCCATATCCAGCCAGCAGGCTCCGCAACTCTTGCACCTCGATCCGGGCGAGCACCGTCGGATTCGCGATCTTGTAGCCGTTGAGATGAAGGATCGGCAGGACAGCGCCGTCATGGACCGGATTGAGGAATTTGTTCGAATGCCAGGAGGCTGCCAGCGCCCCCGTTTCCGCCTCGCCGTCGCCGATCACGCAGGCCACGACGAGGTCCGGGTTGTCGAACGCGGCGCCATAGGCGTGAGCCAGCGCATAGCCGAGTTCGCCGCCCTCGTGGATCGACCCTGGCGTTTCCGCGGCCGCATGGCTCGGGATGCCGCCCGGAAAGGAGAATTGGCGAAAGAGCTTGCGCAGCCCATCCTCGTCGCGGCTGACCTCGGGATAGATTTCGCTGTAGGTCCCTTCGAGATAGGTGTTGGCGACCATTCCCGGTCCGCCATGGCCTGGGCCACAGATGTAGATAACGTCGGCATCCCGCTGTCGGATGACGCGGTTGAGATGGGCGTAGATGAAATTCAGGCCAGGCGTGGTCCCCCAGTGGCCAAGCAGGCGAGGTTTGATGTGCTCCGGCCGCAACGGCTCTTTCAGCAGCGGATTGTCGATGAGATAGATCTGCCCGACCGACAGAAAATTCGCCGCCCGCCAATAACGGTCGATAAGATCGAGCTCTCCTTGTTCAGGCTGGCTACGCATTGCCCGCACGAGTTTCTCCTTGGCAAAGCTGGTTGAAATACGATGCGTGCCGCCCGCCTTGAATAATCCGACAGCGAAGTCGAGGTTCCCATGAAATGCGAGCCGCCCCACGCGGCTGGCCGGTGAAATCTTGCTTCAGCCGCGGATTTCACCATCTAAAGGCGATGCCATCGCCCGGATCCAGCAATCCCACGGACCGTCGCCAGGACGACCTCTTTGGTGCGCCCGACAGCTTGCCGGAAGGATTTCGTTACCTGCCCGAACTGATCACGCCGGCGCAGGAAGCTGAACTGGTGCGGGAGCTCGAGAGCCTGTCCTTCCAGCCATTCGATTTCCACGGCTATCTCGCCAACAGGCGCGTGGCAGGCTTCGGCCTGCGCTACGACTATGAGCGGCGCCAAGTGATGGAGGCGCCGCCCATACCAGGTTTCTTGCTGCCCTTGAGGGACAAGGTCGCCGGCTTTGCCGGCCTGCCTGCCACCGATTTCGTGCAGGTCCTCATCAACGAATATCGGCCGGGCGCCGGCATCGGATGGCATCGCGACAAGCCGCACTTCGGCATTGTCGCCGGAGTGTCGCTGTTGGCTGCTTGCAGTTTCCGCCTGCGCCGCAGGAACGGTGCGAAATGGGACCGCGAAACCGTTACGGTCGAGCCGAGGTCCGCATATCTGATGGCTGGGGCCGCCCGGACCGAGTGGGAGCACAGCATACCGCCGGTGAAAGAGCATCGCTATTCGATCACGTTGCGGACGCTCCGGCCGTCGTGATCCATGGACAACGACGACGGTGCACCGCCCCGCGCGGAGGCAGAGAGCTGCCGGAGCCAAGAAATTTCACCCGGGCATGAAACTTTCCCTGCCACCGATGGTTTTGCCGACAGGTTTTGCGGGCGCTGCCCGAGGACGGACGGCAGCTCTGCCCCGATCCCGATACGAAATCCTGAAGCGCCCCTCGAGCACATGGCTTTGAGAAGCCGGCCTGCTCAATGAAGGAAATCAATCATGCCCAACGCTGCCGAAATCCTCGTCGACACCCTGATCAACTGGAAAGTGGAGGTCGTCTTCGGCCTGCCGGGCGACGGCATAAACGGCATCATGGAGGCGTTGCGCACCCGCCAGGACCGCATCCGGTTCATCCAGGTCAGGCACGAGGAATCGGCCGCCTTCATGGCTTGCGCCTATGCCAAATGGACCGGCAGGCTGGGCGTCTGCCTTGCCACCTCGGGACCGGGGGGCACGCACCTCCTCACCGGGCTTTACGACGCCAAGCTCGACCAGGCTCCGGTGCTCGCCATCACCGGCATGCAGTTTCACGACCTCATCGAGACCTTCACGCAGCAGGATGTCGATCTGACCCGCGCCTTCAACGATGTCGCGATCTTCAACGCACAGGTCTCCGATGCCGCCCATATGGAAAACTTGGCCGGTCTCGCCTGCCGCTCGGCCCTTGCCAGGCGCGGCGTCGCCCATCTGTCGATTGCCAGCGATGTACAGGAAAACGAGTTGCCCGAGGCGGACCGCTCGAAGCGAAACCGGCCCTCGCACACCCCCGATCGATGGTTCGAAGGCAGCCGGCTTCCGGCCGCCGACCAGCTCGACCAGGCGGTTGAGATTCTCAACGCGGCAAAAAAGGTCGCCATCCTGGCCGGGCGCGGCGCACTCGCCGCACGCGAAGAACTCGAACACGCGTCGGACCTGCTGGCGGCACCCGTCGCGAAGGCGCTGCTCGGCAAAGCCGTGCTGCCCGACGACCATCCGAATACGACCGGCGGCATCGGCATTCTCGGCACCCGCGCCTCGCAGGATGCGCTGAGCGAATGCGACGCCCTGCTGATTGTCGGATCGACCTTCCCCTACATCGAATACTATCCCGAACCCGGCAAGGCGCGCGGCGTCCAGATCGACCGTGACGCGCAGAGGATCGGCCTGCGCTATCCCGTCGAGGCAGGGCTCGTAGGCGATGCCGCCGAAACCTTGCGTCTTCTCAACGAACGCCTCGAGTGCAAGAGCGACCGCTCCTTCCTGGAGAAGGCGCGGCAGGAAATGACCCGCTGGCGCGACGCGATGGCGATTTCCGAAGCCAAGCCGGATGTGCCGCTGAAGCCGCAGCTCGTGGTCAAGGCATTCGGCAGGCGTATGCCCGAGAACGCGATCCTGGCAGCCGATTCAGGACAGAATACCGAAATGGCCGCTCGGCACATCGACATGAAGGCGGGACAGGCGTTCGGGGTTTCTGGCGCGCTCGCCTCGATGGCCTGTGGCCTTCCCTATGCGATCGCCGCCGGCATTGCCTTTCCGGAGCGCCCTATCTTCGCGGTGGTTGGCGATGGTGGACTTGCCATGCAACTCGGCGAATTCTCGACCGCGGTACGGCACGGCATTCCCCTCAAGGTCCTCGTGCTCAAGAACGGCATGCTGAACCAGATCGCTTGGGAGCAGATGATGTTCCTTGGCAATCCGCAATTCGGCTGCGAGCTGCAGCCGATCGATTTCGCCATGGCCGCCGAGGCCATGGGCGGCATCGGCTACAGCGTCTCGCGGCCGGAAGAGGTCGAGGGCGTGCTTGAGGCGGCCTTCGCCACGCAGGGACCGGTGATCATCGAGGCCGTCGTGGACGCCTATGAGCCGATGATGCCGCCGAGGATGCCACCGGATTATGCGAGGAATTTCCGCAAGGCGCTGCCGGACACGCCTGGACACGACCAGATCGAGGACAATGTCGGCGAGGAACCGCTGAAGTCCATGATGAGCGAAGTTTCCGAGGAAGCGTAGGCGCAGCCGGTCTCGCCCCAACATCTCGACCGGACGCGCGCGGCCAGAGTGCATAGGCAGTTCTAGCGAGCCCTCGCTATCGACGCCCGACCATGGCCGGAGGTCTTCGGGACAGCCGCTTCGGGCAGATCCTACTGTTGCGAGAATGAAAGGGTGGTGCTGCACAGGATGCCGTAAGCCACTGTTCTTGCACGGAAACGTAGCAACAAATTTTTTTTGGGACCCCTCTTGAAGAGATTTTTGGCCGTCCCCAGATCGTTTCGCGTCGAGGCTTCGGCTCGATGAAAAAGGCGTCGCGACATCCGCGGCGTCCCATGTTGCTTTTCGGAGGATATGGCAATGAGAAGCGTGGATTTTGCACCCCTTTACCGCACGACGGTCGGCTTCGATCGTCTCTTCGACATGCTCGACAGCAGCGTTCGCCCGGACTGGCCCCCCTACAATATCGAAAAGAAGAGTGAGAACGACTACCGCATCACCATGGCGGTAGCAGGCTACGACCCGGACGAGATCGAACTCGTGCAGAACGGCGCCGAACTGTGTGTCACCGGACGCAAGAAGCCCGATCCAGAGCAGCGGCAAGTTCTCCACCAAGGCCTTGCGATAGGCAATTTCAGACAGGCCTTCAGGCTGGCCGACCACGTGAGAGTGGAGGCTGCGACGCTGAACTGCGGTTTGCTCGCCATCGACCTCGTGCGTGAGGTTCCCGACGAACTCAAGCCGCGCCGCATCGAGATTGGCGTCTGCGACCCTCAAAATACAACGAAGTCAATAAGCCAGGATATGCCGCGCAAGGCGGCCTAAGACATGGTCAACAACCTGCGGTCCGCCTCCCGGCAACGCCCGGAAGCCAAGATTGCGGAGAATGGAGATGACAAGCGAAGCTGATATCTTTCTTCAAACCGGCGCAAGAAGACCGACCCGCATCGACGTCTCGTCGTTGCCGAAAAGCCCCGGCGACGTCCTCAACTGCTCAACCATGAGCCTTGCGGCGAAGCGTGCCTTGCTTGCCTCATGGGCCTCGGACAGGCATGCGGTTGACGACGCTCCGTCGCTGCGCAGGCTGGATGATGGCTCGGTCATGAATGTGGATGAGATCCTTCGCGCGCTAAAGGCACTGGATGAGGGCGAGCAAGGGAATCCGCCGCACAGGGGGGCGTCTCGGTCCCAGCGGCGTTCCTTCGGCCGCTTCCGTCGAGGGAGTTGGTCCCGCTGGATCGCGGGCATCCGAGGTGAAGACGATGATGACGATCCACCTCCGAGCCCGGTCTGCGCGGCGATCCCGCCGAGGGCAGGTGGTGGCGGGGCGTTTTCCCTGCCGGAACCTGAAGCAGCCTAGAGCAGTCCAGGGAAAAGCGTATATCGCTTTTCCCTGGAAATTACGTGGAAACAAACAGGTAGAGCAGTTCGGCGTCTCGTGAAACGATGAACTGCTCTAATGAAGGGGTTGGCGCCAACTCCTCAAAAGCATCCAGCCAACGGAGGAAGTTCATGAACGACAAAATGTTCGAGCAGCCCGTTCTGGTGAAGAACGGGGATTTCATGATCGAGGAAGTAGCGTGCCTCGAAGATGCATTCGAGTTTCTGCAGAATTGGCCCCGGAACCGCAGAGGCCCGATTTTCGAAACGGCCCTGCGCGCGTGTCAGCGCGCCTATGACGGCCATGTCCCAGCCTCGCTGGCACGCGATGCTTTTGCCGGCTTTGCCCGCTCGGCCAGGATCCTTGAAGACGTCTCGACCTCCATACCCTGGATGGCGGGGGTCAAGACGGGCAGAGGCGGCGTTTCCGCCTGAGGAGAACGTTCGCCGAACCTTCGGTTTTCAAGTATGTCAGGTTCCGGGCAACGTCATGGAGAGCACCTAGCTCCGTAGGTCGTGCCGCCGGCAGGGCGCAGTGACCGGTGCCTAACGCCGGTCACCATGCCTCGCTCGTGCCGGTCAGCGGAACATCGAGCCGCCATCAACGTCGAGCGCCGCGCCATAGACGAAGCTCGCGGCGTCCGAGCAAAGGAACAGGATCGCGGCGGCCATGTCGTCGGGCCGGCCCATGCGGCGCATCGGCAAATTGGCCGCGATGCGGTCCTTGAGAGCCTGGTCGATATGGGAATGCATCGGCGAATCGGTCGGCCCCGGATTGAGCGCGTTGATGCGCACCTTCTTTCCCGCCAATTCGCGCGCAACCGACTTCACCAGCGACAGCGTGCCGGCCTTGGACGCCGCATAGGCTGTGTCGGCGATGAGCCCGCCGCCGCCATGCACACCGGCGTCGGAGGCCACGCAGACGATATTCCCCCCGCCGGCATTGCCTTGCATGCGCTGCACCGCCCCCTGGACGGTGAAGAAGGTGCCCAGCAGATTGACGCCGAGGACGCGCTGCCAGTGCGCCCAATCCTGCTCCGCGATTTTCTTGGCGGTGATGATCGCCGCGCAGGTGACGACATTGTCGAGCCGCGCCAGCCTGGCGTCGCAATAGTCGAACATGCGCCCGATGCTGTCGGGGTCACCCATGTCGGCCACCACCTTGTGCGGTGTCCCGGCCATTCCGCTCAGTTCGTCATGGCGCTTCGCCAACCCCTCAGTATCGCGGTCACACATCACCACCTCGGCGCCCTTGGAGAGAAAGGCACGGGCGGTCTCGAAACCCATGCCGCTCGCGGCACCGGTCACCAGCACGGTCTTGCCGGCAAAACTGTCCTGGGCAAACGTCGCATAGGGGTCGATCATGATGTCTCCGTGAACCGATAAGAGGTGGCCGGCGGCAAGGTTGGCGAGGCGTGTTCAGGCTTTCAGGTGCAGCGTCACGAGTACGCTGCACTCCGCGCCGCTGTCGAAACGCGCCGCGACGCGCAGCCAGTTGCCAAAATGGCTAAGCCGCGCCATTGCCATGCCGTCGCGCTCGGCCGGCATGACAAACTCGGTGCCTTCGCGCAGCCAGTGCATTCCATCCGGCGATATCTCGACCCACGCCGTTGCCGCAGGGCCGACAGGTTGCTTCAACGCGCGCACGAAGAAGATCGCCTCGCGCGCCCATCCTGCCTCGTAAGGCTCGCTGGCGGCCTCGCCGCGCCAGCGCTCGTTGCGCGAGACGACCGCGGTGATGTTCTCGGGCAGCATCAGAAGTCTCCGGAAATGCAGATGGAATCGACATAGAGGAAGGCCCGTTTGGCAACGTCGGTTTCAGCGAAGAGGCCGAAATTGAGCATACACCACAGGTTCTTCATCGCCGGAATGCGGATCGAATCGAATCCCGAGAGATCGAAGCTGCGATCGTTGCAGCGCAGCCCGAGCGCCGTCATCGATTCCAGATCGAAATCGAAGCACAGATAAGTCCAGTTCACCTTGGTGGGGATCTCGTTGTAGCACAGGCGCTGCGATCCGCCGGGAAGGTCGAGCCAGCCCTCCGGCGACAGGTGATAGTGGCTGATCGTCTTGTCGTCGCTGCCGATCGGGATGATCTTCTCTGTCTCGCGCTTGTATTGCCATTTTTGCAAGTGCTGGCCGTCGAGCGCGTTCAAAAAGCGCAGATGCGGCATGACCCGATCACTGTTTCCATTCTGGTCTCCGCCCTGCAGGTCGAACAGGAAGCCGACGGAGCGCACATCGGTTTCGGACAGCTTCAGCGCATTGGCTTCGGGCTTGAAGGTGAAATACATTTCGAAACGGATCGGCCCGCGCTTCCTGAATGTGTGGCGTTTGATGGCAACGTTACGGGCTCCCGGCACGGGACGTGTCGCAACCTTCAACGCGTAGGATGAATCCATCCCCCCGTGTGAGCCGGCGTCCCAGTGCGCGAGCGTGGACAGCATGGCGCTGGTATGCTGCGCGTAGCCCGGCAGCATCGTGTCCAGATCGTCCTCATAGTTGCCGACAAGCTGCGACCAGCCGCAATGGCCGCGCGCGAAATCGTCGAACGACAATATCCGCGGCAGCGGGTCGAAGCGGCTGAGCGCGGGGTCCGCGCGCAGCAGCGCCAGCCGCATCGCCTCGATCAGGTCGCCGCTTTGGTTCGGAGCCTGGTTCTTCATCTCGGCCTCATCCGGCTTTCAGTTTCTTGACGGCGTCCCAGTCGATCTCGATACCCAGCCCCGGTTTCTGCGGGACCTCGAGCGTGCCGTTCTTCTGCCTGACGCAACCGGGCGCGAGATCGGCCAGACTGGTCTTGAACGGGCTGGCGTCGCATTCGCACTCCATGACGCCGAAGTTCGGCATCGCCGCAGCCAGATGGACGCTTGCGGTCTCGCAGACAATGCCCGACATGCCGATATGCGGCGCGTAGCGGACGTCATGCGCGGCGGCGTAGTCGGCCATGCGACGCGTCTCGGAGATGCCGCCCGCGCGCGCCACGTCGGGCTGCAGCACGGACAACGTCCGGTTGGCGATCAGGCGCTGCGCCTGGTCCAACGTGAAATTGCTCTCGCCCGCGGCCAGCGGCACGTCGCAGCGCCGGCGCAGTTCCTCATAGCCCTGCTCGTTTTCCGGTTGCAGCGGCTCCTCGAACCAGAAATAGCCGTTTGCCGAAAGCGCACGGCCCACCTCGACCGCTTCGTCCAGATTGTAGGCCCAGTTCGCATCGACGCAGAGCCCGATCGCATCGCCAGCGCGCTTGCGGATGCGCTCGATCCGTTTGCAGGCTTCGCGCACGGGCCGCGCCATCTTCCCCTTGATGCGCGTAAAGCCCTCGCCGAGATAACGATCGAGTTCAGCGTCGGCGACATCGTCGTCGACCCAGTTGACCGCGGCGGCGTAGACGTCGATGCGATCGCGTCCGACACCGCCGAGAAGCTTTGCGATCGGCTGTCCGGTCGCCTTGCCCAATATATCCCATAGCGCGATGTCCACGCCGGCGATGGCCTCGATCAGCACGCCGCCCGCCCTGCCCGAAAGCGCGCGGCGCATGGACTGCCATAGGGCGCCGATGTTGCGCGCGTCCTGGCCGAGCAGGCGCGGCTTGAGCGAGCTTTCGATCAGCTCGACATAAGCCTTGGGCGAGAACCGCGCCAAGGTTTCGCCGACGCCGACAATGCCCTCGCTCGTGCGCACTTCGACCAGGACCAGTGAGACCTTTTCATAGACGCCCCAGGACGTGACCGTGGGCCGGGGCAATGTTTGGCTGAGGGGATGGGCAATCACCTCGGCAATCTTCAGCGGCCCCGCCGCGATTGGATCGCTCACGTGCATCGGCTCCAGATTTCTCCCTTGTCCTCTCGCACCGCCCTCATAGCTCTCACCTGTAAACTTAGCAACCAAAAAACTTAGTTGCTATGTTTGAGGAAACCGTGCTAGTGATCCGCGGAAAGGATCCCGAATGCCCCTGGACGCAGCACGAAAGCCGATTTTCGCCGCGAAACTCGCGAGCCCTTCCCGCCTCGCGGACGGCGTTTCGGACGCGATCGCCGCGGCGTTGTTCGACGGACGCATCGCGCCTGGTGAAGCGCTGCCGCCGGAAGGCGAGATCGCCAGGGAATTCGGCGTCTCCAAGCCCATCGCACGCGAGGCGCTGCGCCAGTTGACCAGCGCGGGCCTCGTTTCGACGCAGCAAGGAAAAGTCGCGCGCGCCAAGGCGCTCAGCGGCGAGCCGATGGAGCGCATCTACGCCTATGCGGTCCGTTCGAGCCTGACGCGGCTTCAGGAAGCCAACGAGATGCGCCGCGTCATCGAGGTTGGCATAGCCAGGCTGGCCGCCGAGCGCCGCGACCCGCGCGGCCTGGAAATGATGCGCCAAGCCGTGCTCGACATGCACTCAGGCATCGGCAGGCCTGGCGATTTCACGCAAGCCGACATTCTGTTCCACCTCGGCCTCGCGACAGCCACGGGCAACTCCATGATCCGCATCCAGATGGAAGGATTGCGGTCTGTCCAACGCGAGGTTTCTGAACTGTTCTCCCAGCGCTCCAACCGCACGGAAGCGGATTGGCGGGCCACCGTCGAACGGCACCAGGCGATCTACGACGCGATCGTGGCGGGCGACACCGATCTCGCGGATCGGCGTATTCACGAGCATTTCGACGCGGCCGACATCGCCTCGTTCGAGGTTGCCGAAAAGCTCGGGGAGCCGTCGCCGTGAGCAAGGACCGTTTTTCCCTTGCCGGACGGCGGGCGCTGGTGACCGGCGCCAGCTCCGGCATCGGGCGCGCGGTTGCGATCGCCCTGGCGCAGCATGGCGCCAGCGTCGCGCTGCATCACTTCGGCGACGCCGCCGGCGCGCGCGAAACGGCTGCCGCCATCGGCCCGGGCACCGCGGTTCTCGAAGCCGATTTCACCGATAGCAAGTCAATGTCGGCCTTTACCGATGAAGCCGCCGGCGCCGGGCCCATCGACATCCTCGTCTCGAACGGCGCGATCGAGCGGCGCCGTGCATGGAGTGAGATCGACGAAGCGCATATCCAGGCCCATGTGGCGGCAAACTTCACGGCCCTGCTGACCTTGGCCACGCGGCTTGTTCCCGCCATGGCCAAGCGCGGATGGGGACGCGTGGTCGCGACCGGCAGCGTGATGGCGAGGCGTCCGCGCGCGGAAACGATCGTCTATGCTTCGCTGAAGGCGGCGCAACTGATGGCGGTGCGCGCCATGGCGCGCGAGGTTGCGCCGCATGGCGTCACTATGAATGTGGTATCGCCCGGCGCGATCGAGACGGAGGCAACGGCCGAGCGCTACCGGGACGCCGCCTTCCGCCAAGCGGTCGCGGCGAAGATTCCCGCCGGCCGCCACGGCCAGGCCGACGACCTCGTCGGCGCCTTCGTTTTTCTGTGCAGCGACGCCGCCCGCTACATTACCGGGGCTGACCTGCCCGTCGACGGCGGCTGGACGATCGGCGACGCGCCCGGCGCGCTGCCGGGGACAACAGCATGACAAGTCGCCGCCGCCTGCCGGCCCGTTCGTTGCGTGCCCGCAGTTGTTGATTGGACCATCGGCGTTTCGGGAGGAAACCATGAAGACCGCAATCAAGCTTGCACTATCGACCTTGGCGCTGTGCGCCCTGTCGGCGCAGTCGCTGGCCCAGGAACTCCGGGTGACCGTGTGGACCGGCAGCGAGGCCCACCTCAAGATGCTGAACGGCATCGCCCAGGGCTTCATCGCCAAGCATCCGGGTGTCACGGTGAAATTCGAGACCGTTCCGGTCGCCGACTACACGCAGAAGCTCACCTTCCAGGTCGCCGGCGGCAACGCCCCCGATATCGCCTGGATGATGGAAGATGCCGCACCCGCCTTCGAGAACGCCGGGCTGCTGATGGACATCGGCCCGACGCTCAAGGCGACGCAGGGATATAATTTCGACGATTTCTCCGAGCCGGCCATGGCGCTCTGGCAAAAGGACGGCAAGGTCTACGGCGTGCCCTTCTCCACCTCGCCGTTCCTGATCTACTACAACAAGGACATGTTCGACAAAGCAGGTGTCGAAGATCCCAACCAGCTCGCCGCGAAGGGCGAGTGGAACATGCAGAAATTCCAGGAGGTCGCCAAGAAGATCACCGAGGCCAATCCCGGCAAATGGGGCTTCGAATTCAAGGATGGCGAGGGCTCCGCATCGCGCATGACGCACGCCTTGCTGCCGCCCGTGCGCGCTTACGGCGGCGATCTGTGGGCCGACGGCCAGTGCGGCCTCGACAAGCCTGAAGCGGTGGCTGCCATCAAGCAGCTCCACGACATGGTGTTCAAGGACAAGTCGATCGTGCCGCCGGGAGAGCAGGGCGACTACTTCTCCGGCAATTCGGCGATGACCGTGAACCAGATCTCGCGAGCCTCGAAGATGCCCGAGGCGGGCTTCAAATGGGGCATCGCCCCCTTGCCTTCGGGACCCGCCGGCGAGGCTCCGGTCATCGGCCAGGCCGCGTTGGCCGTCTTTGCGTCCGGCAAGAACAAGGAGCTTGCCGCGCAACTGGTGGCCGACATGACCAGCAAGGACAATGTGGCTGTCATGGCCCAATTCTTTCCGCCGGCCCGCAAGAGCGTCCTGGAGAGCGACGCCTTCGTCAACTCCAACAAGCTGATCCCGCCGCAGCAGATGAAAAGCGTCGCCGCAGCGATCGTCAACGGCCGCGTTCACCCTTCGCATGAGCATGTGCCGCAGATATTCGCCGCGATGGCGCCGCGCGTCGACGCGCTGTGGCGGGCCGACGCCAATGTCGAGGAGGCGCTGAAGGGCGTCTGCGCCGCCATTCAGCCATTGCTCTGACAGGATTTCGGTTCATGGCAGGCATGGCATCCCGGGACAATGCGGCGCGTCCTGCCAGCGCGCCGTGGCTGAGCTTGAAGGCCAGGGAGATACTGGAGGCGTGGCTGTTCGTCAGCCCGACCTTGATCGGCTTCCTGGTCTTCTTCCTTGGGCCGCTGGTCGCCATCTTCTATTATTCGACGACCGAGTGGAACCTGCTCAGCCAGCAGGCGGCCTTCGTCGGGCTTCGCAATTTCCAGAATGCGCTGCTGGAGAACCCCGACTTCTGGCATGTCGTGCGCAATTCCGTGATCTTCGCGCTGGGGCTCGTTCCCCTGAACATGGCGCTGGCGCTCTCGCTTGCGCTGGCGCTGGCGCGGCCGTTCCTCGGCGTCGTCTTCTTTCGCACGGTCTTTTTCGCGCCGGTGGTCACATCGGCGATTGCCTGGGCCATCGTCTGGAAATTCATGCTGCAGGGCGAAGGCGGCGCCGTGAACCAGATGCTCGCCTGGATCGGCATCGATGGCCCGAACTGGTTGCGCGAGCCCAACTGGGCGATGGCGGCCGTCATCGTCACCCGCGTCATCAAGATGGTCGGCCTCAACATGATCCTCTACATCGCCGCGCTCCAGTCGATACCGCGCGACTACGAGGAGGCAGCCGCGCTGGAAGGTGCCTCGCGCTGGCAGATCTTTCGCATGATCACCTGGCCGCTGCTCGCGCCGACGACGCTGGTCATCATGGTTCTGACGACGATCGGCTCGTTCAAGGTGTTCGACCACATCTACCAGATGACCGGTGGCGGCCCGGAAAACGGTACCCTGGTGCTGGCCTTCTACATCTATCAGCAAGGCTTCAAATTCTTCAACGTCGGCTACGCGGCAGCACTGGCCCTGATCATGTTCGTCATCGTGATGGCGCTCACCCTCGTGCAGGTGATGTTGCGGCGGAAGGAGATGGAGTGACCCCGCGCCGGACCGAGATTCTCTATCGCATCTGCTGGACCATGGCGCTGCTGCTTTTGGCCGTGCCCTTCGTGTTCCCGTTCCTGTGGATGATTTCCGGCGGGTTCAAGAGCACCACCGAGATATTCGGCGCGCCGACCCTCATTCCCCGCGTCTGGCGCTTCGAGAACTTCGCGGAAGTGTTCACCTATCAGCCCTTCGCGCGGCAGTATTTCAACTCGCTCTATATCGCCGCGACGGTGACGGTGCTGACCCTGTTCATTGCCTCGCTCGCGGGCTACGCGCTGGCGCGCATCCGCTTTGCCGGCGCCGGGCTGTTGATGCTGTTCCTGGTGATGGCGCTGATGGTGCCGGAAGAGGTCACCATCATCCCTAACTTCTTCCTGATCCGCGCCATGGGCCTGATCGACACGCACTGGCCGCTGATCCTTTTGCCGGTATTCGGCCCGCAGGGCGTGGTGGCGACCTTCCTGATGCGTCAGTTCTTCCTGGCGCTGCCCAGGGAACTCGAAGAAGCCGGCAAGATGGACGGCCTGTCGCGGTTCGGCGTCTGGTTGAAAATCGCCCTGCCCATGGCGCGGCCGGCCCTTGCCGCGGTTGCGATCATCACCTTCCTGCATTCGTGGAACCTCTTCCTCGAGCCGCTGATCTTCCTCAGTTCGCTCGAAAAATTCACGCTGCCGCTGGCGCTGTCCAATTTCAACGACAGCTACGGCCTGCCCTTGTGGAACCTGCAATTGGCGGCGACCAGCCTGGCCGTGGTTCCCATCCTCATCATCTATCTGATCGCCCAACGCCAGATCATCGAGAGCTTCGCCCTCTCCGGCGTCAAGGGATAAGGGGAGTCATGACAAAGCTTCTGCTCAAGGACATCCGCAAGCGGTTCGGAACGGTCGAGGTCATCCGTGGAGTCGATCTCGAGATCGAAGATGGCGAGTTCGTCGTCTTCGTCGGCCCGTCGGGGTGCGGGAAGTCGACGCTGTTGCGGCTGATCTCCGGCCTCGAGCACCTCAGCGAGGGCGAACTCCACATTGGCGGCCGCCTGGTCAATGAGGTTCCGGCGGCCAGGCGCGGCGTGGCAATGGTGTTCCAGTCCTATGCGCTCTACCCCCACCTGACCGTACGCGACAATATGGGTTTTGGCCTCAAGGTCCGCAAAGTGCCCGCCGGCGAGCGCGCCCGGCGCGTCTCGGAAGCCGCCGCGACGCTGAAGCTCGAGCCGTTGCTCGACCGTTTCCCGCGTCAGCTATCGGGCGGACAGCGCCAGCGCGTGGCCATCGGCCGCGCCATCGTCGGCAATCCCGACGTCTTCCTCTTCGACGAGCCGCTTTCGAACCTCGATGCCGAATTGCGCGTGCACATGCGCTCCGAGATCGCAGCACTCCACCAGCGCCTGTCGACGACGATGATCTACGTGACCCACGATCAGATCGAGGCCATGACCCTTGCCGACAAGATCGTGGTGTTGCGCGACGGAAGGATCGAGCAGGTCGGCTCGCCGCGCGAACTCTACGAGAGCCCCAGAACCATTTTCGTCGCCCAGTTCATCGGCAGCCCGAAGATGAATATCCTGCCGCTCGCCGATGGGCGGCCGATCACCCATGGCGCGTTGCTGCCCCCGACGGCCGTCTCGGTCGGCATTCGGCCCGAGCACCTGTCGCTGGCCCAGCCTTCGTCCGCCACGCTGCGCGGCAAGGTAAAGCTTGCCGAATACACCGGCGCCGTCACGCTCATCCACGTGGAATTGGACGCAGGCCAGACTTGCCTTGTCATCCACAATCAAGGAACGGCGCCCGAGATCGGCGTCGAGATCGGCCTGAACGCAGCCCCCGCGCACCTGCATTTCTTCGACGGCGAGGGCCGCGCGGTCTGACGCGATCATGAATGGCCGCAGCGCGTGGCGTGGGAACGCGGCGAATGATCGTCCGCATTGCCTTCTGTATCCGCTCGCTGGATAGTTCCGGCCATGCTGCAGAGCCTGGCGACTCACTGGCCTCAAATCCTGGCGATCATCTCGGTGGTGATCGCGAGCGTTGGCATTGCCCATGCCGTCATGACCAAGGAGGACGTCCGCGCCGCTACTGGCTGGGTGGGCGTGATGGTGCTGTCGCCGATCCTCGGCGTGCTGATCTATACCGTGGCCGGTATCAACCGCATCCGTCGCGCCTCGATCAGCGCGCAGCGCTCGCTTGCCGGCGATCTGGCGTCCGCCAGGCACGACCGCGACATTGCCGCCGAGGAGGCCCTGATCGTCGAACGGTACGGGCTGCGCTTCATCGGCCTCAGGACGCTGGGCGACAGGGTGGCGCGACGCGCGCTCCATCCAGGAAATGCGATCACTGTCCTGGAAACAGGCGATGAAGCCTATACCGCGATGTGCGCGGCCATCGACGGCGCCGAACGCAGCGTCCTCCTCGAAACCTATATTTTCGACAATGACCCAGTCGGCCTGCTCTTCGTGGAATCCCTTGCTCGGGCCGTCCGGCGCGGCGTCAGCGTGCGCGTGTTGATCGACGCCGTGGGCGCCCGCTATTCCGTGCCCAGCATATTGGGCCATCTGCGCGGCGCCGACATCACCGCCGGGCTCTTCAACGGCAACATCGTCATGGGCCTGCACCTGCCCTATGCCAATCTGAGGACCCATCGGAAGATCCTGGTGGTCGACGGCATGGTTGCCTTTACCGGCGGCATGAACATTCGCAAGGGCTTTTCCGCCGAGTTTGCCGGCTCCAACAGTTCCAGGGACACGCATTTTCGCGTGACCGGTCCAGTGGTAGCCGACCTCTTTTCGGTTGCCGCCGAAGATTGGCGTTTCGCCAGCAACGAGGCGCTGAAGGGCGATGCCTGGCGAATTGCCCCGCTGTCGCCGGCGCCCGCCACGCCCATGCTGGTGCGGGCGGTCGCGTCCGGCCCGGACGCCAGCGTCGAGACCAATCACAAGCTGCTGATCGGCGCCTTCTCCGTCGCGCGCAAATCGATCCGCCTCATGTCGCCCTATTTCCTGCCGGACCGCGAACTGATCAGCGCCCTGACGACTGCGGCAAGACGCGGTGTCGAAATCGACATCGTGGTGCCGGCGGTGAACAATCTTTTCCTCGTCGATCGTGCGATGACGGCGCAGTTCGACCAGGTTCTGAAGCACTATTGCCGCGTCTGGCGCACGGAAGGACCTTTCGACCATTCGAAGCTGCTTTCGATCGATGGCGCATGGGCCTATGTCGGGTCTTCCAACCTGGACGCGAGGTCGCTGCGGCTGAATTTCGAGATCGACCTGGAGATACTCGACGCCGGCTTCGCCAGCGAGATCGAAAAGCGGATCGTGGCCGCGATCGAGACGGCCGTCCCTGTCACGCTGGAAGCATTGCGGGCGCGGCCATTCGTCATCCGCCTGTTCGATCGCATCCTGTGGCTGGGCTCGCCCTATCTTTAACAAAAGGACGTGTTTGCCAGATAGCTTGACGTGAACGGTGGAACAGATGCCGAAAGGTTCTATCTTTTGAGGTGCATGGTGCAAGCAGCAGGAATGGCGGGCAAACGATGCGGGTGAACGGGCGCAGCCTGCCGGCAAGCATGCTTTTGTCCATTCGCGACAAGCGGATGCGGAAGGCAAATGCCACGTCGACGAACAAGGCGGACGCCACCGGAACGCTGGTCGCCTCCTACAATGTCCACAAATGCATCGGCGTCGACCGCAAGTTCGATCCCGACCGCACCAGCCGGGTCATCCGCGAGATCGACCCGGATGTCATCGCCCTGCAGGAAGCGGACAATCGTTTCGGCGACCGGACCGGACTTCTCGACCTGTCCCGGCTCGAACTGGAAACCGGCCTGGTGCCGGTGCCGATTTCGGCGACCGGCAAGGGCCATGGCTGGCACGGCAACGTCTTGCTTTTCAAAAAGGGCGTCGTGCGCGACGTGCATCAGATCAGGCTTCCCGGGCTGGAACCCCGTGGCGCACTGGTGGCGGAAATCGACCTCGACGGAAGCCAGTCCCTGCGCGTCATTGCGGCGCATTTGGGCCTGCTGCGCCGTTCGCGGTCGCAGCAGGCACAGGTCGTGCTGGATATCATGAACAGCCCCGATGAGAAGCCGACGCTGCTGCTCGGCGACCTCAACGAATGGCGCCTCGGAAACCGCTCCGCGCTGAACACGCTGCATCTGACGTTTGGACCGCTGCCGCCGGCTGTTCCCACCTTCCCTTCGAACCTGCCCCTGCTGGCGCTCGACCGCATCATGGCCAACCGGCACGGAATGATCGCGGCCGTCGAAGCGCATGACACGCCGCTGTCGCGGGTCGCCTCCGACCATCTGCCGCTGACCGCCTTTGTCCGCCTGTAGCCGCACACCGATAACGCCTTGATGTCGACCGCGTTGGAAAGCGTGTAGGGCCGCGTCGGAACGGCGGCTCTTCTTGCGAGTTGATATGGCTTGAACAACAGGAGGACAAGACATGAAAAGCTTTTTCCTGGCCGCGATGATGGCGCTGGCCGCTTCGGCTTCCGTCATTGCGCCGACGCAGGCAGCGAGCGTCACCATCCAGTCCGGCGACGAGCCCCAGTATTCGCCTGACGACGACTATGACAATGGCGAGGTCGTCGTGCGCCGCCATCACGATCGCCAGCGTTATATCGACAATCGCTATAACGACGACAGCGATGTTCGTTACAGCGACCGCGAATACCGCCGCTATCACAGGCATCACCGCTGCCACATCGAGCTGGTCAAACATTGGCGCCACCACCACAGGGTGGTCGAAGAGGTCCGTGTCTGCACCTGACCCGCCTGTTGCCGTCAAGGCATTGCTGTACGGCATGAATTCCACTCCATCACGGCGTAGCCACGTTTCCCATGATGTGGCTATGCCGTGATGTCATGCCGTCTGATATGTGGCTATTTGGTCACACCCAAACATTGCTCTCCGCTTCCCGTTGCGCCCAATATTGCGTTCCGCTAACAGTCAGGCTTGGCTGGGAAACTTTAGCAACGACAATATCTTGAAATATCTTGAGTGGATTCGTCGGTTTTTAGAAGAGAACCGAATGACATCAATCAGGATGCGATCGAATTCCTAAGCCTTGCTTTTATAAGTTGTTCGCGCGTCGCCAGACGGTGACGCCAGGGCTGGGGCGATCCATGTTGGGCTTTTTGGACTGGCCGCGCCAGTATGTGTCCCTGGGCGCTTCGGGCGTCCACAAGACCACTCTCAATCTTTTTGCGCTGCTCAGGCGAGCCAGGCTGCCTGCAAGACTGTTGGCGCGATACATAGGCGTATTTATTTCTCTTGCTATACTCTCAGTCTTCGCAAGCACCGCTGCCAACGCGGTGACAATCAACTCGGTGAGTGCCAGTCCCACCACCTTTACCGATCCTGGCACCCTCATCACCTTCACCATGGCCTTCAACACCGATAACCGGGCATGGACTGGTGCGACGTTCACGGATACGAATGGGTCGGTATTCAGCGTCGGCACTTGTTCCCCGGGCCCGAACGGCCAAACGAATCAGGCCGTAACATGCACTTTCACCTATACGACCCCTGCCGGACGGATCACGGATCTCCAATTCATTCCAATGGTCACGGTCGATGGGCTCGATACCGCCACTAGCAGTGGTCTCATCACGATAACCTACGTGCCATCGACCGTAACGCTAGCCTCGACGCCGTCGGCCGCGACGCAGGTCGGCCAATCCTACTCGCAGACCAATGTCGCGAGCGGTGGGATGGCACCCTACACCTATTCCATATCGGCTGGCAGCCTGCCTGCGGGTACCTCCCTGAATTCCGCTACGGGCACGGTGTCAGGCACGCCAACTGCCGCAGGCTCGTTCAACTACACGGTCCAGGCGGTCGACAGCACAACGCCGGCGCATTTGACGGCCAGCCAGACGGTAAGCGGGACGATCGCCAAAGGCACGCAGACGATCAGCTTCACGCAGCCGGCGAATGCGGCGCTGACCAGCGGGCCGGTGACGCTGAGCGCCACCACTTCCTCCGGCCTGATGGTCGCCTTCACCTCGACGACCACGGCGGTGTGCACCGTCAGCGGCAATTCGGTGACGTTGCTCTCGGCCGGCACCTGCACCATCGACGCCGACCAGGCCGGCAATGCCAACTACCAGGCCGCCACCACGGTGTCGCGCAGCTTCGCCGTCACCCAGGGCACGCAGGCGATCAGCTTCGCGCAGCCGGCGAATGCGGCGCTGACCAGCGGACCGGTGGCCCTGAGCGCCACCGCTTCCTCCGGCCTGACGGTCGCCTTCACCTCGACGACGACGGCGGTGTGCACCGTCAGCGGCAATTCGGTGACGCTGCTCTCGGCCGGCACCTGCACCATTGACGCCGACCAGGCCGGCAACGCCAACTACCAGGCCGCCGCCACGGTGTCGCGCAGTTTCTCCGTCACCCAGGGCACGCAGACGATCAGCTTCACGCAGCCGGCGAATGCGGCACTGACCAGCGGCCCGGTGACGCTGAGCGCCACCGCTTCCTCCGGCCTGACGGTCGCCTTCACCTCGACGACGACGGCGGTGTGCACCGTCAGCGGCAA
>NZ_JAIUGT010000006.1:0-364709 GCF_020164675.1 Mesorhizobium sp. ESP-6-2 | reverse complement strand
GGCACGCAGACGATCAGCTTCACGCAGCCGGCGAATGCGGCACTGACCAGCGGCCCGGTGACGCTGAGCGCCACCGCATCCTCCGGCCTGACGGTCGCCTTCACCTCGACGACGACGGCGGTGTGCACCGTCAGCGGCAATTCGGTGACACTGCTCTCGGCCGGCACCTGCACCATCGACGCCGACCAGGCCGGCAACGCCAACTACCAGGCCGCCGCCACGGTGTCGCGCAGCTTCGCCGTCACCCAGGGGACGAACGTCATCACGTTCAATACCTTGCCGAACCGGGCTCTCGGCAGCGGGAGCTTCAGCCTTTCAGCCACCGCAAGCTCGGGCCTGACCGTAACGTTCGTGTCCACGACGACGACTGTATGCGGTGTTTCCGGCGCGACGGTTTCGCTGCTTTCAGTCGGACAATGCACCGTCGAAGCTCGTCAGGCCGGCAATGGAAGCTACATGGCTGCGGTGCCTGTCGCCCAGAGTTTCTCGGTGGCCAAGGCCGCAACCACAATCACGCTGCATGTTCCGGCGACCAATCTGTACGGCTATCCGCTAACCCTCAGCGCCACCGTCAACGGTGTCGCTCCGACTGGCTCCATTACTTTCCGTGACGGGGGTGCAACCCTTGCAACGGTTGTGCTGAGTGGCGGCACTGCCACATTCATCACGTCGGGCCTCTCTGCGGGGAGCCACGATCTCTCCGCCAGCTATAGCGGCGACGCAAGCAACCTGCCGACGATGTCCAGCGTCGTTTCGATCATGGTGAATTTGCGGCCCGACCCTTCCCAGGATCCTGATGTCATCGGGCTGATCAACGCCCAGGCTTCGGCCATGGAGCGTTTCGGCCAGACCCAGATCGACAATATTCGGGATCGACTCACCAGATTGCATGGCGATGACGACGATAGCGGACCAGTCGCTTTTGGCATGACCGTCAATCAGTCGCAGAGCAAGGCTGCCCAGCAATGGTTCGACGAGAACAAGGATGACGCGCAGGCCTATGCCGGGTCTCCGGACGATACTGATGGCTCTGCTCAAGCGTTGGCCGCCATGCCCACAGGGTCGGTGCAGGAGTCGCCGCTTTTTCACCTGTGGACCACTGGCTCGGTGAGCTTCGGTTCCGTCACACCATCTGGAGGAACGGAGAATTCGTTCTCGACTCCCGGCCTCACCGCCGGCATCGACACCCAGGTCATGAAACATCTGAAAGCCGGTATCGCCATCGGTTACGCATCGGACAAGACCACGATCGGAGATGACGGCACCCGCAGCGACGGCAAGAGCATCTCGGTCGCGCTGTATGGCAGCTACAATTTCCTCCCGTCGACTTTCCTTGATGTCGTCGGCGGCTACGGCCACGCAAACTTTGATTCCGAGCGCTATTCGTCGGACGGCGACGTTTTGCTGAAAGGCGCGCGGGGCGGTGAGGAATGGTTTGGTTCCGCAGCGCTGTCCAGGGAATTCAAATCAGGCGCCTGGCTGGTCTCACCCTTCGGCCGTGTCGATGCCGTGCATTGGAAGCTGGACTCGTATGCCGAGACCGGGTCGTCAACCTGGGCGCTCAACTACGACAGCATGAACACGACTTCGGTTCGAACGGCACTCGGTCTGAACATGAGCTACGACATACCGGTCGACTGGGGCAAGCTGTCGCTGGACGCCGCTTTCGAAGACTCGTACCGGCTGTCCGGCGACTATAACCAGATCCTCAATTATGCCGATCTTACAACCGGACCCTTTTATTCGGTAACCGGCGAGGCGAACTCGACAAATCAGGTCACGACCGGACTTGGGTTGTCCGCGAAGGTGGGCACGATCAATATGCGTGCGAAATATCAGCTTTCTTTCGGCAATGGCTGGAGGGTCGAAAACCAGAACTTCATCGGCAGCGTTGGTTTCCCGCTCAACTGATCCTTGCCGCCGGCGGCGTTCTGAGCATTGTGTCACAAACTCCGAATTCTGGTTTGCATCAGCGTTCTGCGCACGGCTGAGCGGTCGAAAGGATTCCGGTCCTGCGAACCCGGTTGAGCGCTTCGAAGTCGCGGGCGACAATATCCGCTGTGCAACTTGCGTTCCGACTCTCGGCGAATGTTTGCGGTCGCCGGGCTATCCCGCATTGCACAATTCCTTCGCTTGGTCACAATGCGGACATGGTCCGAACCTCACTCGCCGTCCTGGTGATCGACGAAAATCGCATCCGCGCCTCGATCATCGAGGCGGGATTGCGCGAGGCCGGCCATGAGCGGGTCACCGTCATCCATGACGTGACCGGCATTGCGCGCCGCATCGCCCAGATCGAACCCGACGTCATCGTCATCGACCTCGAAAACCCCAATCGCGACATGCTGGAGAACATGTTCCAGCTGTCGCGCGCGGTGAAGCGGCCGATCGCCATGTTCGTCGACCGCTCGGACCAGGCCTCGATAGAGGCCGCGGTCGATGCCGGCGTGTCCGCCTATGTCGTCGATGGTCTCAGGCAGGAACGCGTCAAGCCGATCCTCGACATGGCCGTCAGCCGTTTCAACGCCTTTTCGCGCATGGCGCGCGAACTGGAGGAAGCGCGCAGCGAGCTCGAGAATCGCAAGGTCATCGACCGCGCCAAGGGCATATTGATGAAGTCGCGGGGTCTCAGCGAAGACGCGGCCTACACGCTGCTGCGCAAGACGGCGATGAACCAGAACCGCAAGATCAGCGACATCGCCCACAGCCTGGTAACGACCGCCGGACTGCTCGGGCCTCTGGAGGACGAATGAGCATGGCCGCTGCGCATCAGATCACCGCCGGCTTCATGCCCTTGTTCGACAGCGCGGTGCTGGTCGCGGCCGGCGAAATGGGTTTTGCCGCGCGCGAAGGCGTCGACCTCGTCCTCCACCGCGAGACCTCCTGGGCCAACATCCGCGACCGCATCGCGATCGGCCATTTCGACGTCGCGCATATGCTTGGGCCGATGCCGCTCGCCTGCAACCTCGGGCTCACGCCGCTGGCATCCGAGACGATCGTGCCCTTTTCGCTCGGTCTCGGCGGCAATTGCATCACCATGTCCAAAGCCGTCTGGGAAGGCATGGCCGCGCATGGCGCCGTATCGGATCTCGATCCGGCCCGCGCCGGCGCCGCACTTGGCGCGTTTATCCGCGAACGCGCGGCGGCCGGCCACGACCCGCTGCGCTTTGCCGTCGTGCATCCGCATTCCGGGCACAATTACGAACTGCGCTACTGGCTCGCCGCCTGCGGCATCGACCCCGACGGCGAGATCGAGATCGTCATCGTGCCGCCCCCCTTCATGGCCGACGCGCTGGCCGCCGGCCGCATTGACGGCTATTGCGTCGGCGAACCCTGGAACAGCGTCTCCGTCTCGGCCGGCACCGGCCACATCGTCACCGTCAAGGCGCTGCTGTGGCGCAACAGCCCCGAAAAGGTGATCGGCGCGCGCAAGGCCTGGGCCGAGGAAAACCCGGAGGCGCTGGCGGCGCTGCTGCGGGCCCTGCACCACTCCGCCCGCTGGTGCCAGGATCCGAAGAACCGGGGCGAACTGGCGGCGCTGATGGCGCAGCCCGGCTTCCTCGGCCATAAGGCGGCTCTCCAGATGCCGGTCCTGACCGGACGTCTCCAGCTTGGCGGCGGCGCGGAAAGGAGCGTCGAAGACTTCTTCCTGCCTTTCGACAAGGCGGCGAACTTTCCCTGGAAGAGCCATGCGCTGTGGTTCTACACGCAGATGGTCCGCTGGGGCGATGTCGCGCACACGCCTGAAAATCTCACCGTCGCCCGCGACTGCTACCGGCCCGACCTCTATCGGGCGGCGCTGAAGCCGCTCGGCGTGGCGCTGCCCGGCGCCAATGCCAAGGTCGAGGGCGCGCTGAAGATCGCAACGCCCGTCGGCTCGGCCGGGGCAAGCCTGGTGCTCGGCCCCGACGGTTTCTTCGACGGCCGCATCTTCGACCCGGACCGGATCGACGCCTATATCGGGGCGCAGAAGCCGGCCTGATTATTTGCGCGCCATTCTTGCGCGTTGCACAAAAATTATGCGGAACGATCGCATAGCTGACCAATGTTTGACCGTATCGCTGGTCATCCGGATCTACGCATGATTCGGCTATTCAACTGAATTCATTCGAAATTCCTTTCCGAAGCGAAACTGGCACAGTTCCTGCTTTGAAATAAATGAGCCCTTCTCGGGCAACGAAACAGGCGTCCAATGGCGGGCGCCGCAGGCAAAGCTGCCGCTCAGGTTACGACGCGATCCGGATGCACCGGTCGCGCGGATCTGGCCGGCAGCTTTTTTGTTTTGGCCGAACACGCAATCGACGGCGCTCCTCCCAAAGCGCCCAACCGGAGACGACGATGACGAAACGGATCGGAACTGGAACAACCCTCAAGGATTTCACGCGCCGCGACTTTCTTGCCAGCAGCGCGATGACTGCGGCGCTGTTCGTCGCCGCGCTCCTTCTGTTTCCCGCCAGCACCAAAACGGAAGGCAAGGGTCCGCAAATGATCCCGCCGGTCGTGACCTCGTCTCGCTGACCGATGCCGCGCCTCTGAACATCGCCACGAAAAAAGGCAGTCCCACCATGACCGCAAATCTCCCAGCCGCGCCCAGCCAGGATTCCCGGCAGGCGCTTGTGATGTCCACCATCGCCTTCACCGTCTGTTTCGCGGTGTGGACGATCTTTTCCATCATCGGCATCCGCATAAAGCAGGAGCTTGGGCTGAACGAGACGGAATTCGGCCTGCTCGTCGGCACGCCAATTCTCACCGGCTCGCTCGTGCGCATGGTGCTCGGCATCTGGACCGACCGCTATGGCGGCCGGCTGGTCTACACCGCGACCATGCTCGCGGCGGCGATCGCGACCTTCCTGCTCTCTTTTGCGCACACCTATGAGCAAATGCTGATCGCCGCGCTCGGCGTGGGGCTTGCCGGCGGCTCCTTTGCCGTCGGTGTCGCCTATGTCTCGCGCTTCTTCCCCGCCGGCAAGCAAGGGACGGCGCTCGGCATTTTCGGTGTCGGCAATGTCGGCGCCGCGGTCACCAAGTTCCTGGCGCCTTTCGTGCTTCTCTCCTGGGGCTGGCAGTCGGTCGCGCAGATCTGGGCGGCGGCGCTGGTCGTCATGGCCGTCGTTTTCTGGTTCACCACCGGCGACGATCCTGTCATCCGTGAGCGCCGCGCCGGCAAGGCAGCGCCCGCGAGAAGCTTCTGGCAGGAATTCGCGCCGCTCAAGAACCAGCAGGTCTGGCGCTTCGCCTTCTACTATTTCTTCGCCTTTGGTGCCTTCGTGGCGCTGTCACTGTGGCTGCCGCGCTATCTGATCGGCGTCTATGGTTTCGGGCTTGCGACCGCCGGCATGATCGGCGCTGCCTATTCAATTCCCGCAAGTATCTTCCGTGCCTATGGCGGCATGCTCTCCGACCGGATCGGCGCCCGAACGGTGCTCTATTCGACCTTCGCCGTCAGTGCCGTCGCGACCCTCGTTCTGTCTCTCCCCTCGGCAGACTACGTCGTGCGCGGCATTAGCGGGCCGATCGCCTTCCACTTCGAGATCGGCCCGCTCGCCTTCATAGCCGTTGCCTGCGTGCTCGGCTTCTTCATGAGCCTCGGCAAGGCCGCGGTCTACAAGCACATCCCCGCCTATTATCCGCAGAATGTCGGTGCTGTCGGAGGCGTGGTGGGCATGATCGGCGGGCTCGGCGGCTTCATCCTTCCGATCGCCTTCGGCGCGCTCAACGACCTCACCGGCGTCTGGTCGAGTTGTTTCATGCTGCTCTTCCTGATCGTCGTCGCCTGCCTTGCTTGGATGCATGTCAGCGTCAGGCGCATGGGGCGCGCCGCATCGACCAAGGCGTCGATCCTTTCCTACGCCGCAGAGTGAGATTGGAGCGGATCAGGACATGACCGAGAAACTCGTCATCCTCGGCAACGGCATGGCCCCCGGGCGCATGCTGGAGCACCTCCTGGAAAAGGCGCCCGGCCGCTACCAAGTCACCATCTTCAACGCCGAGCCGAGGGTGAACTACGACCGCATAATGCTCTCGCCGGTGCTGTCGGGCGAAAAGGACTATGAAGAGATCATCATTCATGGTGACGGCTGGTACATCAAGCACGGCATCACCCTCTACAAGGGCCACAAAATAGTCGCCATCGACCGGCAGGCGAAGACCGTCACCTCCGACCACGGCGTCATCGAGCCCTACGACAAGCTCGTCATCGCCACCGGCTCGGTGCCCTTCATCATTCCGGTGCCCGGCCACAATCTGCCCGGCGTGCTCACCTATCGCGACCTCGACGATGTCAGGGCGATGATGCTCGCGGCCCAGTCGCGCGCCAAGGCCGTGGTCATCGGCGGCGGCCTGCTCGGACTGGAGGCCGCCGCCGGCCTCAGCGCGCAGGGCATGGACGTCACCGTGCTGCATGTCATGCCGACATTGATGGAGCGCCAGCTCGATCCGGCCGCGGGCTACCTGCTGCAACGCGCCGTGGAGGAACGCGGCATCAAGGTCATCACCAAGGCCAACACCCAGGCGATATCAGGCAACGGCAAGGTCGAGCGGGTGGAACTCGCCGACGGCACAATCATCCCGGCGACGCTGGTGGTCATGGCGGTGGGCATCCGGCCGAATGCGGCACTGGCCAAGGAAGCCGGCATTGCCGTCAACCGCGGCATCGTCGTCGACGCCGGCATGCGCAGCAACGATCCCGATATTTTCGCGCTTGGCGAATGCGCCGAGGTGAACGGCCAGGTCTACGGTCTGGTGGCGCCGCTCTACGAGATGGCCCGCGTCGCGGCCAGCCAGCTTGCCGGCGACGACAGTGCCGCCTTCGTGCATTCGGACACGCCGACCAAGCTCAAGGTTACCGGCATCGAGCTGTTCTCGCTCGGCGACTTCGCCGAGGGCGAGGATCGCCAGGAGATCGTGCTGCGCGACGCCGCCGCCGGCGTCTACAAGCGCCTGGTGCTGAAGGACGACCGCATCATCGGCACGGTGCTCTATGGCGAGACATCGGACGGCGCCTGGTTCAACGACCTGAAGAAGAAGCAGACCGACATCTCGCAGATGCGCGACACCTTGATCTTCGGCCAGTCCTACCAGGGGGGTGCCCCGCTGGACCCTATGGCGGCCGTTGCAGCCTTGCCGGATGATGCGGAAATCTGCGGCTGCAACGGCGTCTGCAAGGGCAAGATATCAGGCGCGATCACGGCCAAGGGCCTGACCTCGCTCGACGAGGTACGCGCCCACACCAAGGCGTCGGCCTCCTGCGGTTCCTGCACCGGCCTGGTCGAAAAGCTGATGGTGCTGACCATCGGCGACAAGTACAACCCCGCCGCCGTGCAGCCGATGTGTTCCTGCACCACGCTCGGCCATGACGAGGTGCGCCGGCTGATCAAGGCCAAGGGGCTGAAGACCATTCCCGCCGTCATGCAGGAGCTGGAATGGAAGACCTCTTGCGGCTGCGCCAAATGCCGACCGGCGCTCAACTATTATCTCGTCTGCGACTGGCCGGACGAATATGCGGACGATTACCAGTCGCGCTTCATCAACGAGCGCGTCCACGCCAACATCCAGAAGGACGGCACCTATTCGGTGGTTCCCCGCATGTGGGGCGGGGTGACCAATGCGGCCGAACTGCGCGCCATCGCCGATGTCGTCGACAAGTTCGAAATCCCGATGGTCAAGGTCACCGGCGGTCAGCGCATCGACATGCTCGGCATCCGCAAGGAGGACCTGCCGGCGGTGTGGGCCGATCTCGGCCAGGCCGGCTTCGTCTCCGGCCATGCCTATGCCAAGGGACTGCGCACGGTGAAGACCTGTGTCGGTTCCGACTGGTGCCGTTTCGGCACGCAGGATTCGACGGGTCTCGGTGTCCGCATCGAGAAATTCATGTGGGGCTCGTGGACGCCGGCCAAGGTCAAGATGGCGGTGTCGGGCTGCCCCCGGAACTGCGCCGAGGCGACCTGCAAGGATGTCGGCGTGATCTGCGTCGATAGTGGCTACGAGATCCATTTCGCGGGTGCTGCCGGCCTCGACATCAAAGGGACCGAAGTGCTCGGCCTGGTCAGGACCGAGGACGAGGCGCTGGAGCATATCGTGGCACTGACGCAGATGTACCGCGAGCAGGCCCGCTATCTCGAACGCATCTACAAATGGGCCAAGCGCGTCGGCATCGCCGAGATCAAGCGCCAAATCATGGACGATGGCGACAAGCGCAAGGCCTTCTACGACCGCTTCGTCTTTTCCCAGAAATTCGCCCAGGTCGATCCGTGGTCGGAACGCGTGTCGGGCAAGGACAAGCACGAGTTCCGGCCGATGGCCTCGGTTGAGTTTGCACAGGCGGCGGAGTGACATCATGAACTGGATCGCCATCGGCGCCATCTCCGACATCCCGCGCCGCGGCGCGCGTTGCGTCGCGACACCGCAAGGCAAGATCGCCGTCTTCCGCACCGCCGACGACCAGGTCTTCGCCATCGACGATCATTGCCCGCACAGAGGCGGGCCGCTGAGCCAGGGCATCGTGCACGGCGCGGCGGTCACCTGCCCCCTGCACAATTGGGTCATCTCGCTGGAAACCGGTAAGGCGCTCGGCGCCGACCAGGGCGCGGTGCGCACCATTCCGGTGAAGGTCGAGGGCGAGCGTCTGTTCATCGCGCTCGAAGCGCTGGCCAGCCGCGCGGCCTGACCCATGCAGATTGGCGAAGCACGCGAGGTGAGGACCACTTGCCCCTATTGCGGGGTAGGCTGCGGCGTGCTGGCGAAGGTCATCGCGGACGGCCAGGTGTCGGTCCGCGGCGACCCCGACCATCCGGCGAATTTCGGCCGGCTCTGCTCGAAAGGCTCGGCACTGGCCGAGACCATCGGTCTCGACGGCAGGCTGCTCCAACCGGAAATCCACGGCCGCCGCGGCTCCTGGGACGAAGCGCTCGACCTCGTCGCCTCGACCTTCTCGCGCACCATCGCCGAGCATGGCCCCGATGCCGTCGCCTTCTACGTCTCCGGCCAGTTGCTGACCGAGGACTATTACGTCGCCAACAAGCTGATGAAGGGCTTCATCGGTTCGGCCAACATCGACACCAATTCGCGTCTCTGCATGGCCTCATCCGTCGCCGGCCACCGCCGCGCCTTCGGCTCCGACACCGTGCCGGGAACCTATGAGGATTTGGAACAGGCCGACCTCATTGTGCTGGTCGGCTCCAACCTCGCCTGGTGCCATCCCGTGCTCTACCAGCGCATTGCTGCCGCGCGTGAGAAGTGCCCGGAGATGAAGATCGTGCTGGTGGACCCGCGCCGCACCATGACTTCCGATATCGCCGACATGCACCTGGCGATCGCGCCCGATGGCGACGTCGCCCTGTTCACCGGCCTGCTCGCTTGGCTCGGCCAGCACAATGCGCTCGACCGCGCCTACATCACGGCGCACACGACCGGCTTCGGACAAGCTCTTTTCGCCGCCTCGGCGCTCGACCTTGCCGGTGTTGCTGCCGCCACGGGCCTGAGCGAGGACGAGCTCGCCCGCTTCTACGGCCTGTTCGCCGCGACCGCCAAGACCGTCACGGTCTACAGCCAAGGCGTCAACCAGTCGTCGTCCGGCACCGACAAGGTCAACGCCATCATCAACTGCCACCTCGCCACCGGCCGCATCGGCAAGCCGGGAGCAGGCCCGTTCTCGGTGACCGGCCAGCCCAACGCCATGGGCGGCCGCGAGGTCGGCGGCATGGCCAACATGCTGGCCGCCCACATGGAGATTGAAAATTCGAGGCATCGCGAACGCGTGAAGCGCTTCTGGAATGCACCTGACATCGCGCAAAAGCCCGGCCTGAAGGCGGTCGACATGTTCCGGGCGGTGGCTGACGGGCGCATCAAGGCACTGTGGATCATGGCCACCAATCCGGTCGATTCGATGCCGGATGCCGACGCCGTCGAAGCAGCGATCAAGGCCTGCCCGTTTGTGGTGGTGTCGGACGTGCAGGCCAACACAGACACCGTGCGCCATGCCCATGTCCGGCTGCCGGCCACCGCCTGGGGCGAGAAGGATGGCACCGTCACCAATTCCGAGCGCCGCATCTCGCGCCAGCGCGCGTTCCTGGCGGCGCCCGGCGAGGCGCGGCCCGACTGGTGGATCATTGCCGAGGTGGCAAGGCGCATGGGGTTTGCCGAGGCGTTCGCGTATGACGCGCCGGCCGAGATATTCACCGAGCATGCCGCGCTGTCCGGGTTCGAGAATGGTGGCGAGCGGGATTTCGATATCGGTACTTACAGCGGGATCGATGCGGAGGATTATGAGGCGCTGGCGCCATTCCATTGGCCAGCGCCGAGCCCAGGCTTGGGTGTTCAGGCTGTCTATACCCAGCCAACCACCCGCTTCTTCGCAGACGGCAAATTTTACACCCCGGACCGGAAGGCCCGCTTCATCGCCATTCGCCCGACCGTGGAAACCCGCACCACCGCCGCCTTCCCGCTAATCCTCAACACCGGGCGTATCCGTGACCACTGGCATACGATGACGCGCACCGGCAAAAGCCCGCGCCTGTCGCAGCACATCGCCGAGCCTTTCGTCGAAATCCATCCCGACGACGCAGCACGACACGGCATCGGCGACGCCGACATCGCGCGCGTTTCCAGCCCGCGCGGCGCCGTGCTCGTGCGCGCGCTGATCACGTCCCGCCAGCGCCGGGGCAGCCTGTTCGCACCGATGCACTGGACGGACCAGTTCACCGCCAAGGGCCGGCTCGACACGCTCACTGCGCCACTCACCGACCCGGTTTCCGGCCAGCCGGCACTGAAGCACGTTGCGGTGCACATCGAGAAATTCGCCGCGATGGCGTTCGGCTTCGCCGTGACCCGACAAAGGCCCGAAGCGATAGCCGCCGATTATTGGGTCGTGGCCCGCTGCAGGGATGGCTGGCGGGTCGAGCTCGCCTTTGCCGGCGACGACATCGACTGGCCGGTTTTTGCCCAATCCCTGTTCGGCGCCTCGACCGATGCCGAAATACTCGCCTATCACGACCGCGATGCCGGCCAGCATCGCATCGCGGCCTTCAATGGCGTACAGCTCGCGGGCGCCCTGTTCGTCGCGCCCGGCCCGGTGGCCGTATCGCGCGGCTGGGCGACGCAGCAGCTCGAAGAGGTCCATGCCAGCCAGCGCGACCGCTTCCGCATCGTCGCCGGCCGCTCCGGCGCCGAACGGCCCGATGCCGGCGCGACCGTCTGCTCCTGTTTCAACGTCGGAATCAACCAGATCACGGCGGCGGTGGCTTCCGGCTGCACGAACGTGGAAGCCATCGGTGCCGCGCTGAAGGCCGGCACCAATTGCGGCTCCTGCCGTTCAGAGATCCGCGCCATCATCCAGGCACATCGCGTTCAGGCGGCCGAGTAGGCGGCAGAACCCGCCATCGGCGGCCTCCCGATGCGCATGCAGCCGGCGGACCCCGCGTCAGCCCATCATAGCCGGGCTGCAGGACGACACCCGGGCGTAGCTGCGGTTGTCCAGATCGCTGAACGCGCAGTGCTTGCCCGTGTGGGGTTGCCGCCGACGTCTCGCCGCCATCATTGGCTACAGAACTGGACTTTAGTCCGAGCTGCCTCATCTGGACACAAATGCGCAAGGCTGAAAATGTCTAAATGCGTGTCGCCCAAAAGTGACCTCGGTTTTGGGAGAACGACATGCACAAAAAAAAGCCGAAAGCGCGTCGCATGAATCCGCTTCGACGCGACCCGCTCTTGGAGCGTGGGAATGTTGGCGAACCAGAAGGAGGTGGATGCTGGATATCGAGGACATAGCCGCTCATTCGGATCTGCACCGCCACGTCCAGGAGCAGTCGCTGGCGCTGATCCACATCTACGAAGCCAGCCCGCGGCTTGCTTCCATATTCGCCACGCAGCAGCGCTGGCTGATGGGCCATGTCGGCCTTGCCATGCATTTCAGGCGCGACCCGGACGACCGCCGCAGCGCGTTGACGGTGTCGCGCTTCATCGAGTTCGTGCATCAGCACAAGGTCGCCAGCCGCAACACCGCCGACGCTTTCATCAAGGAGATGCTGCACTACCGCATCGCCGAATACGTAGCGGGCGGAGACGGGCGCACCCACCCGTTGCAGCCGACGGCGGACACGGTGCGGACATTCACCGGATGGGTGCACGCACATCTACGGACCCTTGACCGACTCGACGGCGCGGACCGGCTGGCGAAATACCTGGAGCGGCCCGATATGCTCGCCGCCCTGCAGCCCCTCGTGGCCGACGGCCTGCTTTCGTCCAAACCGGTGCGCGAACCCAACCAGACCTTTTCCCTGTTCATCTGGCTCAACAATGGCGGCATCGTCATGGATCGGCTCATGTCCGGCATCGACCCCGACCATGCCGGCCTAGACCGGATTCCGACCAGCGTGGTCTCGGTGGCGGAATTCGCTAGCTGGCTCAAACTGTCGCGCACCCACCTCGCCCGGAAACTACGCGATGCCGAGGCGCTCGGCAGCATCGGCTGGCTGGGCCAGCGCGGCAATTCCGTGATGTGGGTCTCGCACCGCTTCTTTCAGGAATACATGACCGTCCAGGCCGCCAAGCTGGCGATCGTGGATGCCGCCTTCGCAGCGTGTTTTTCCACCGACCACTGAGACTCGCCGCTGCCCAGACTATGAAGGCGGTCCGTGCCGCTGCGTATCCTCGAAACAAAAAAAGCCGCCTCGGCGGCGGGACGTCAGCACCATACGAAGAATGACAGCATGACTGCCTCAGCAGTGAACCTCAGGTCGCAGAACGGCCCGGGTGCGCAAGGTCACCCGAGCCGGAACCCGCAGTCTCACTCGATGTCGAAGGAGACACCCTGGGCGAGCGGCAGCGCCTTGGAATAGTTCACCGTGTTGGTGGCGCGGCGCATATAGGCCTTCCACGCATCGGAGCCGCTCTCGCGGCCACCGCCGGTTTCCTTTTCACCACCGAAAGCGCCGCCGATCTCGGCGCCCGACGTGCCGATATTGACATTGGCGATGCCGCAGTCCGATCCGTCGACGCCGAGAAAGCGCTCGGATTCCTGCAGGTCGCGGGTAAAGATCGACGACGACAGCCCCGCTCCCACCGCATTGTGCTCGTCGAGCACGGCGTCGAAATCGGAATACTTCATCACATAGAGGATCGGCGCGAACGTCTCTTCGGTCACCGGCGAGACTTGGCTGGGCATTTCGACCAGCGCCGGATGCACGTAATAGGCGTCCGGATGGCCATTCTCGACCCGCGTGCCGCCGGTCACCTTGCCGCCGTGGGCGGCAGCCTCCTTCAGGGCTTTCTGCATGGCCTCGTAGGCCGCCCTGTCGATCAGCGGCCCAACGAGGGCCGAGGTCTCCAGCGGATTGCCGACAGAGACGCTCTGATAGGCCTTCTTCAGCCGCGGTACCAAGGCGTCGTAGACGCTGTCATGCACGAACAGGCGCCGCAGCGTCGTGCAGCGCTGGCCCGCCGTGCCCATCGCGCCAAAGGCAATTGCGCGCAACGCCATGTCGAGATCGGCGGTCGGGCAGACGATGCCGGCATTGTTGCCGCCGAGCTCCAGCACCGCGCGTGCAAAACGCTTGGCGAGGCGCGGCCCGACGTCGCGGCCCATGCGGGTCGAGCCGGTGGCGGAGACCAGCGGCACCTTGGGATGATCGACCAGTATCTCGCCGACGGCGCGGTCGCCGATCAGCACCGACGCGAGCCCTTCCGGCGCATCAGTGCCGAAGCGATTGACGGCGCGCTTGAAGATCGCCTCGCAGGCAAGCGCCGTCAGCGGCGTCTTTTCGGAAGGTTTCCATACCACCGCGTCGCCGCAGACCAGCGCGAGCGCCGCATTCCACGACCACACCGCGACCGGGAAGTTGAAGGCGGAGATGACGCCGACCACGCCGAGCGGATGCCAGGTTTCCATCATGCGGTGTCCCGGACGCTCGGTGGCGATGGTCAGCCCGTACAATTGCCTGGAAAGACCGACGGCGAAGTCGCAAATGTCGATCATCTCCTGCACTTCGCCGAGCCCTTCCGAGGGGATCTTGCCGACCTCGATCGACACCAGCCGGCCAAGTTCGGCCTTGTGCGCGCGCAATTCCTCGCCGAGCAGCCGCACCAGCTCGCCGCGCTTCGGCCCCGGTACCAGGCGCCAGGCCTGGAACGCCTTGTGCGCGGCATCGATGGTCCTGGCCGCGTCGGCAGGCGAGATCGTGCTCAACGCCGCGATCCGCTCGCCCGTCACCGGGCTGCGCACGATCAGGTCGCCGCCGGCAAGCGCCTCCTTGGCAACACCCAGTTTCGCCAGAAGCTCGGCGGTTTCCTTCGCTATCGTCATGTCTGTCCCTTTCAAATCCCGCCATTCATGTGGCGCGGTCAAAGCATTGCGCCATGCGTTCCCTATGCGGTCAGGCGCAAGGAGGCGCTGTCTTGGCGTGCCAATAGCGGTTTCAGGAAAAAATCGCCACCCCGGCATGGTCCAAGCCCGGGCCAGACCATTGAACCAGTGTCAGCTTGCGGTGCGCGCTGCGCTGTCCTTCATCAGCCGGTCGATATGCATGCGTATATGGGCCGCTTCCGCCGCCGTGTTGGCAAGCGCGATGGCGCGGTCGAAGGCGACCCGCGCCTCCTCGCCCCGGTCGAGCTGCATCAAAAGCCCGCCCTTGAGGCCGAAGAAATGAAAATAGCCGGAAAGCCTCTGCTCCAGCGGCTCGATCATGGCGAGCGCGGCCTCCGGGCCACGCACCTTGGAGACCGCGACCGCACGGTTGAGGGTGACGATAGGCGACGGCTGCATCTGTTCGAGCAGGCCGTAGAGCAGGTCGATCTCCACCCAGTCCGTGTCCTCGGCCTTCTCGGCCCGCGCATGCAGCGCGGCAATCGCCGCCTGCACCTGGTAAGGGCCGGGCTTGCGGTGGCGCAGTGCCTTGTCGACCAGCGCCAGCCCTTCGTCGATCATCTTGCGGCTCCACAGGCTGCGGTCCTGGTCCTCGAGCAGCACGATCTCGCCGTCCGCATCGAAACGGGCCGGTGCGCGCGCATGCTGGAGCAGCAGCAGCGCCGTCAGCCCCATGATCTCCGGCTCGGTCTGGAACAGCCTGAGGAGCAGCCGGGCCAGCCGGATCGCCTCTTCGCACAACGGCGCGCGGGCCGGCGCCTCGCCGCTGTTGGTCGAATAGCCCTCGTTGAAGATCAGGTAGACCATGGCCGCGACCGCGGCGAGCCGCTCCGAGCGCTCCACCGCGCCCGGCGTCTCGAACGGCACGCCGGCGTCGGCGATACGTGCCTTGGCGCGGGTGATGCGCTGCTCCATGGCGCTTTCGCCGACCAGGAAGGCGCGTGCGATCTGCTTGACCGTGAGGCCCGAGACGATGCGTAGCGCCACCGCGATCTGCTGCGTTGCCGGCAGGTCGGGATGGCAGCAGATGAATAGCAGCCGCAATATGTCGTCGCGGTAGTGCGCGCCATCGAGCCGCTCGGCGATGTCGCTCTCTGCGTCCTCGAGATCGGAGATCTGGTCCTCTTCCGGCATCGGCGCCTGCTTGGCGCGCTTGCGCACCGCGTCGATGCCGCTGTTGCGTCCGACGAAGATCAGCCAGGCCGCCGGATCGCGCGGCGGACCGTTCTGCGGCCAGTTCTTCAGCGCCCTGAGGCAAGCGTCCTGGAAAGCTTCCTCCGCCGTATCGAGGTCGCGGAAATAGCGCAACAGCGCACCCATCGCCTGCGGGCGGGCGGCGCTGATCGCGGAGCTGATCCAGGCAAGTTCGGTCATACGGCGACCCTAGCGGGGTTGAAGATGGATACCGGCCGGATTTCGTAGGAGCCGCCGCTCGGATTGACCTCGGAAAGTTCGCGCGCGAACTCCACCGCCTCGTCGAGATCGGCGCATTCGAGCGTGTAGAAGCCGAGGAACTGTTCCTTGGTCTCGGCGAACGGCCCGTCGATGACGATCGATTCGCCCTTGACCTTCCTCAGCGTCGTCGCCGCCGTCGTCGGCAAAAGCCGCGCCACCGGGCCAAGCCGGCCGGCGTCCGCGTATTTCTGCTGGACATCGAGAATGTTGGCCATGACCTTGTCGTCCTGTTCCTTGCTCCAGGAGCAGACGACGTCTTCGGAAGCATAGCACAAGATCGCGTAGAGCATGGTTTGTCCTCTTCTGTGTCAAAGGACGAAACATTAGGACCGATCCCGACACGGCGTCGATAAAAAAATCGAGGCGCCGCGGATTCAGCGGCCGGTGGTCGCCGCGGGTCCGCTTTCGTGCGTCTTCAGCCATCGCAGCACGAGCGCTTCCTCATCATCGAGACCGTCTATCGACCGTTTGCGCTTGTTGGCTTCCGCCATCTCGGCAAGCAGCCGTCCCTGCAGCCAGGCTTCGAAGACTTGCGGATGGATATAGCATTGGCGGCAGACGGCGCGCGTGTTGCCCAGCCGCTCGGCGACCCTGTCGATGACGCTGTTCATCGCCCGTTTCTGCTGTGCCTGGCTGTCGGGCAGCACCGTTTGCGCAAACAGCGACGCGGCGTGGATGGTGCCGCCCCATGTACGGAAATGTTTCGAGCTGAATGCATCGCCGATGGCCTCCCTGATGTAGCGGTTGACGTCCTCGGAGCGCACCGGGTGTCTGCTGCCGTCCTCGTCGAGATACTGGAACAGCTTTTGGCCCGGCAGGTCCTGCGCGCCCCGCACGATTCGCGCGATGCGGCGATCGACCAGCTTCAATTTCCATTCCTTGCCCGATTTGCCCTTGAAGGCGAACCGCAGGCTCGATCCCTTGATGTCGACATGGCGGTCCCGCAATGTCGTCAGGCCGAAGCTCTTGTTGTCGCGGGCGTAAGCGGCGTTGCCCACGCGGATCATGGTGTTGTCGAGCAGCCAGACGATCGCGGCGACGACGCGTTCGAGCGGCAGGCCGTGGCGGCGCAGGTCGCTGTCGATCCTGTGCCGAAGCTCCGGCAGGCTTTCGGCGAAGGCGACAAGGCTCGAATATTTGGCGCTGTCGCGCTCCTCGGCCCAATGCGGATGGTAGCGATATTGCTTGCGCCCCCGCTGGTCCCTGCCGGTCGCCTGGATATGTCCGTCCGCCGCGGCCGAGATCCAAACATCCGTCCAGGCCGGCGGGATCACAATCGCCTCGATGCGCGCTCGGGTGGCATCCGAGACCGGCCCGCCATCAGGTCCCCTGTAGGAAAATCCCTTGCCCGATTTCAGCCGGCGGATACCGGGCTCGGTATCGCTGACATAAACCAGTGCGGCGTGCTCGGCAGAGATCTGAGCACCGTTCTTTGGTGCGGCGTCGCCGTCGATAGTCAATCCGGATTTCTGCAGCATGCTGGCCCCACGGAAACACCCGTAGATAAGCCTCTAGGCCGAGCACTGGTTCCACTCCTGTCCGAAAAGTCGGCGGCCACCCACGCCGGCGGCGGACCCTGCATGGGGCGTTGCGCAAGGAGGCCTGACGTCAGGCCTTCTCCAGCACCACCGAAATGACGTCGACGGCTTGCTCTCCGACCTGTCCGCCGGTGGTCTTGAGAACGCCGACGATCGGCGCGACATCCGAATAGTCGCGGCCATAGCCGACGGTGATGTGATCGTTGGAGGCCCGCATGCCGTTGGTCGGGTCGAACTCCTGCCAGCCGGCATCGCGCCCGCACCACACCTTGACCCATGCATGCATGGCGTCGGCGCCCTCCAGCCCGGGCTTGCCCTTGGGCGGAATGGTGCGCAGGAAGCCGCTGACGTAGCCGGCCGGTATGCCGAGCCCGCGCAGGCCGGCGATCATGATATGCGAGAAATCCTGGCACACGCCGCGCTTCAGCCGGAAGGCATCGCCTGCCCTGGTGCGGACGGTGGTCGCCTCGTTGTCATAGGTGAAATCGCGGTGGATGCGATTGCAGAGGTTCATCGCCGTACCGGCGGCCGAGCCGCCGACGCTGTCGCGCGCATAGGCGGTAATCGCCGCATCGATGCCGGCGTGACCGCTGGCGGCCAGGAAATGGTGGGGTGTATCAGGCGCCAGCGAGCGCACGGCGGCGATCTCCTGACGCAGCCGGCTAAGGTCGGGCGACACGTCGAGCCCAGGCTCGGGCCGCGACACCGCCACGCGCGCGCTCATCCTGATGTCGAGTGCGTCATGCGCGTCGCGGAAGGCGATCGACGTGACGTTGTTGCCGAAGAAATCGGAAAAATCCGAGCGTTCGTTGGGCGCCGGCGCGAAGGATAGCGACGCTGCGACGACGCGCTGCACGCCGTCGATGGTCGGCGGCAGCACGCGCACCTGGTGACGACCGCCGCCGGCGACGGCGGCGTAATCGTAATGAAGGTGAAGCCTGATGTCGTAGAGCATGCCGGAGTCGCCTTAACCGAAATAGGCCTTGGCGAGGCTGCTGTAGAGCCCGCCTATCTCGCCGGCGAGATCGTTCAGCGCCTTCACAGTCATGTCCGCCGGCTCCTTGATGGCGATGGCTGTGTTGAGCTGCAGGATCTCCTTGGCCGCAGGCGACATGTGCCCTTCGCCGCCGATCGCCGGCAGCAGTCCGATCTCGGCCTTCAGCCGTTCGAGCTGGAACAGGATGGAACGCGGATTGAGCGGATCGAGCGCCAGAAGGTCGATCACCGTGCGGCGGCCGGCTTGCACAGGGTACTGCCGCCGGTGCGTCATGACGCTGTCGCCGATCTCCAGCATCATGTCGAGCGAGCCGTCCGGCGCCTTGTCACTGGTCAGCCGGGCGAGCGTGCTGGCGATCTGTATGCCGCGCTCCAGCCGCCGGCCGATCTCAAGGAAGCGCCAGCCCGCAAAGCGGTACATGTTCTCGTGCAGCAGGCCGGAAAAACCGGCGAGCTTGCGCAGGATGACGGTCATGGCCCGTGTCGCATCATCCCCCGGCGCCACCGTCGTCGCGAACTGATGAATGGTCTTCGACAGGTCCTTGAGGGCCAACCAGCCATCCGGCGAGAAACGGTCGCGGATCTGGCCGGCGCTGTAGACGGCGCTGTCCAGCGTGCCGATCAGCCCCGATGGGATCGCTGTTTCGACATCGATGCCGAACGGTTCGAGATGATCCCTGATGTCGGCCAGCAACGGCATATCCGGATCGGAGGTTTCGGCGAGCCGCACATGATAGGCACGCAGGATGCGCACAGTGTCCTCGGAGCGTTCGATGTAGCGGCCGAGCCAGGTCAGGTTTTCCGCCGCGCGGCTGGGCAGGCTGCCCGGCTTGGTGCGGCTGAAGCTGTCGCCCTCTTGCGGCAGCAGCGTCTCGCGCTCCACCGGCCTGTCGCTCACCACCCAGACGTCGGCAGCCTGGCCGCCGCGCTGCATGGCGATCGCCGTCGGATCGAGCGACAGGCCGATGCGGGCGAACCCTCCCGGCATCACCGTCCAGCCCTCGGGCGTACGCGCCAGATAGACACGCAGGCTTGCTGGCCGCGGCTCCAGCCAGCCGCCGACATAGACGGGCGTCGTCGAAAGCGTTACCGCTTCCTGGCCAACGAAAGCGTCGCCGTCGCGTTCGATGCGCGCCACCAGTTCCGCCCGTTCTCCGGCCGACAGCGCCGCGCCGAGCTTGGTCTGGTCGTCGTCCTCGAAGGCCAGCCGCGTCGACAGCGCCGGCCCGATCACCATGCGGTCGATATTGGCGAGCACATGCGCTCGGTCGGAGGGCTGCCCACACCACCATGTCGCGACGGTGGGTAGCTTGAGTTCCTCGCCCCGCAATTCGCGCGCGATCTTGGGCAGGAAGGCAAGCAGCGCGCGCGTTTCCATCAGGCCCGAGCCGAGCGCATTGACGGTGGAGACGCTGCCTTGCCGGATCGCCTCGACCAGGCCCGGCGTGCCGATTTGCGACTCCGAGCGCAGTTCCAACGGATCGGCGAACGCCGCGTCCAGCCGCCGCCACAGCACGCTGATCGGCATCAGCCCGGAAACGGTGCGCACCATCAGCCGGCCCCCGGAAACGGTCAGGTCCTCGCCTTCGAGCAGCATGATGCCGAGATAGCGGGCGATATAGGCGTGTTCGTAATAGGTCTCGTTGAGCGGTCCAGGCGTCAATATGGCGACGCGGCCGTCGGCTTCCCTGGCCATACCGATCAGCGCATCGCGAAAGCGCCGGAAGAAGCCGGCAAGGCGATGCACATGCATCTCGCCATAGATATCGGACAGCGCGCGCGTCGTTGCGACCCGGCTCTCCAGCGCGAAACCGGCGCCGGATGGTGCCTGAGTGCGGTCGCCCAGCACCCACCAGCGGCCGTCCGGCCCGCGGCCGAGTTCGAAGGCGCAGAAATGCAGGAAATGACCGCCGGCCGGCATGGTGCCGACGACGGGCCGCAGATATTCGGGGCTCGCCGCGACCAGTCCGGCCGGCAGGATGCCTTTTTCCACCAGCCGGTTCGGCCCGTATATATCGGCGATTATCTCTTCGAACAGCTCGGCGCGCTGCACAAGGCCGGCGCTGATCGCCGCCCACTCGCCGTCCTCGATGAGCACCGGAACATGCGCCAGCGGCCATTCGCGCTCGTTGGCGCCGGCCTTGTCGTAGACGCGGTAGTAGACGCCGGCGTCGCGCAGATACTGGTCGGCGCGGGCAAAACGATGGGCGAGTTCTTCGGCGCCGAGATCGTCGAGCGCCTCGATGAAATGCTTCCAGGCCGGACGGGGATTGCCCGACGCGTCGACCATCTCGTCGACGACGCCGTCGATGGGCTGGTACTGCTCCAGCAGGCGATGGATCTGCGCCTTGCCTCGTACCTGCTTGTGATTCCCCTTTGCCATCGCTGATCAGAGTCTTGGCGGGCGCCGAAGGTCAAGCGTCATTGGGAAATCTTCCGTGGGTTGTTCTTCGCGCAGCACATAGGTCGACGGCGTGTGGCCGCGCGCCTCGAAGCGGGCCAGCCGGCGCGCCTCCGCCTCATTGCCGTTGACCGGGAAAGTGTCGTAGTTGCGCCCGCCGGGATGCGCGACATGGTAGACGCAGCCGCCGATCGCCCTGCCCGTCCAGCGGTCGTAGATGTCGAAAACCAGCGGCGTGTTGACCGGCAGCGCCGGATGCAGGCCCGAAGCCGGCTGCCAGGCCTTGAAGCGCACGCCGGCCACCGCGACCTCGCGGTTGTCCGTCACCTTCATCGGCACCATGCGGCCGTTGCAGACGATGGCATGGCGCTCCGGGTTGAGGCGCTCGGTCCTGACCTGCAGCCGCTCGACCGAGGAATCGACGAAGCGCACGGTGCCGCCGATGGCCCCCTGCTCGCCCATCACATGCCACGGCTCCAGCGCCTGCCGCAGTTCCAGCTTGACGCCCGCATATTGGACCTCGCCGCAGAAGGGAAAGCGGAATTCGAGCTGGGCGTCGAACCATTCGGGCCGGAACGAGAAACCGTTGAGCTTGAGGTCATCGAGAACGTCGAGAAAATCCGCCCAGACATGATGCGGCAGCATGAAGCGGTCGTGCAGCGACGTGCCCCAGCGCACGAAACGGCCGTCTAGTGGGTTCTTCCAGGCGCGAGCGATGATCGCCCTGACCAGCAGTTGCTGCGCCAGGCTCATGCGCGCATTGGGCGGCATCTCGAAGCCGCGGAATTCGACCAGCCCCAGCCGTCCGGTCGGTCCATCCGGGGAGAACAGCTTGTCGATGCAGATTTCGGAGCGGTGCGTGTTGCCGGTGACGTCGGTCAACAGGTTACGGAACAGTCGGTCGACCAACCACGGCAGGGGTGCATTGCCTTGGTCCGGATGCGTTACCTGTGCCATGGCGATTTCGAGCTCGTAAAGCGTATCGTGGCGCGCCTCGTCGAAGCGCGGCGCCTGGCTGGTCGGGCCGATGAACAGGCCTGAGAACAGGTAGGATAGCGAGGGGTGCCGCTGCCATTGCAGCACCAGGCTCTTCAGCAGGTCGGGCCGGCGCAGGAACGGGCTGTCATTGGGCGTCGCGCCGCCGACCACGACATGGTTGCCGCCGCCGGTCCCGGTGTGGCGGCCGTCGATCATGAACTTGTCGGCGCCAAGCCGGGTCTGCCGCGCTTCCTCGTAGATCGCGGTCGTCGTCGCCACGCAATCCTGCCAGTTCGAGGCGGGGTGGATATTCACCTCGATGACGCCGGGATCGGGCGCCACGCGGATGACGTTGAGGCGTGGATCGTGCGGCGGGCCGTAGCCTTCGATATGCACGGGCAAGCCGATCGCCCTTGCCGCGTTCTCGGCAGCGGCCACAAGTTCGAGATAGTCTTCTAGCGCCTCGACCGGCGGCATGAACACGCAGAGCCGCCCATCGCGCGGCTCCACCGAAAGCGCCGTGCGCACCGCGCCGCCGATCTCGGTGATCTCCTGCTCGACGCGGTCTTGCTGTGCGGTCGCCGCCGTGAACGACGCCGCCTGCTGCCGGCGCGCCATCTCGTCAGCGCCTTCCAGCTCGGCCGGAGCCGCACCCGGCACGATCGCGTCGCGCGTCGGCAGCGAACCGCGCGGCAGGGAGGGGTCAACTGGCACGATATAGGGAAACTGTTCTGGCGGCACATAGGGCAGCGTGCCCAGCGGCAGACGATAGCCGACCGGTGAATCGCCCGGCACCAGGAACAGGCGGCCGCGCCTCGTCTTCCACTTCTCCGAGCGCCAGCGCTGGCCCGACGCCTGGCTGTTCCAGCGCTGCACCGGCAGCACATAGCCCGACGGCTTGGTCAGCCCGCGTTCGAACACCGTCGCCATGCGGCTGCGCTCTTCGGGATCCTCCAGCCTCGAATTGGACGGATCGACATTCTCCGGCAGCTTGCCTTCCTTGAGCAGCCACTCGGCCGGATCCTCATAGGCTTCGCTGACCATGGACGTTTCGATGCCGAGCTCGCCGGCGATCGCGGTCAGCAGGCTCTCGGCCTGCTTCGGACCGATATCGGCTTCGCTCTTCTCCCGCGCGATCAGCGACGGGTCGCTCCACACCGGCTCCCCGTCGGTGCGCCAGTAAAGCGAGAAGGTCCAGCGCGGCAGGCTTTCGCCGGGATACCATTTGCCCTGGCCGTAATGCAGGAAGCCGCCCGGCGCGAAGCGCTCGCGCAAGCGGCGGATCAGTGCGTCCGCCTTTTCGCGCTTGGTTGGGCCGACGGCCGCCGTGTTCCATTCGGCGGACTCGAAATCGTCGATCGACACGAATGTCGGTTCGCCGCCCATGGTCAGCCGCACGTCGCCGGCATCGAGCGCGGCGTCGACGTTTTTGCCCAGCGCATCGAGCGCCTGCCAGCTTTCATCCGAGAACGGCTTGGTGATGCGCGGATGCTCCGCGATGCGGTCGACCCGCATCTCGAAGCCGAACTCGACATTGGCGAAGCTCGCCATGCCAGAAATAGGCGCCGCGTTGCGGAAATGCGGCGTGGCGGCAAGCGGCACATGGCTCTCGCCGGTGAGCAGGCCCGAAGTCGGGTCGAAACCGACCCAGCCGGCGCCGGGAAGATAGACCTCGCACCAGGCATGCAGGTCGGTGAAGTCCACTGATGTACCGGCCGGCCCATCGAGCGCGACGAGGTCGGGCTTAAGCTGGATCAGGTAGCCCGAGACGAAGCGTGCCGCGATGCCGAGATGCCTCAGGATCTGCACCAAGAGCCAGCTCGAATCGCGACAAGAGCCTTTGGCAGCGGCCAACGTTTCCTCGGGCGAGAACACGCCGGTCTCCATGCGCACGATATAGGCGATCTCGCGCTGCGGCCGGGCATTGAGGTCGACGAGAAAACTGACCGTGTTTTTCGGGCTGGTATCGATGGTTTTCAGGAACGCCGAGAGCAGCGGGCCCGCCGGTTCCGGTGTGCGATAGATGGCGAGGTCGTCGCGTGTCTCTTCCGGATATTCAAACGGGAAATTTTCCGCCGTCTCCTCGACGAAGAAATCGAACGGATTATAGACCGTCATGTCGGCGACGAGGTCGACCTCGATCTTCAATTCACTCACCGGCTCGGGAAAAACGAAACGGGCAAGGAAATTGCCGTAAGGGTCCTGCTGGAGATTGACGAAGTGGTTCGCCGGCTCGACCTTCAACGAATGGCTGAGCACCTTGGTGCGCGAATGCGGCGCCGGCTGCAACCTGATCACCTGCGGACCAAGCACCACCGGCCGGTCGTATTTGTAATGGGTCAGGTGATAGACGGCGGCCAGAATTGCCATGGAGCCCCGGAGATCGGCGTTTAGCTGGCCGAACCCTGACACATCTGGCCGTCATTCTCCAAGCGGATGTTGCGCTGCACCTAACTTAAATGGCTGTTGAACGGGGTCGACTGGGTCATTCGCTACCCTCCATTGGCGAAGCCTTCTTGTCCTTCGTCATCCTAGGGCGCAGCAAGGAGCGCAGCGACGCGGCGTAGACCCTAGGATGACGAAGCCGCGGATCAAAAGAACGCCTGGATCCCCGTCTGCGCCCGTCCGAGGATCAGCGCGTGCACGTCATGCGTGCCCTCATAGGTGTTGACCGTCTCCAGATTCTGCGCGTGGCGCATCACGTGATAGCCGATCTGGATACCGTTGCCGCCATGCATGTCGCGCGCCTGGCGGGCGATGTCGAGCGCCTTGCCGCAATTGTTGCGCTTGACGACCGAGATCATCTCCGGCGCCATCTTGCCTTCGTCGAGCAGCCGCCCGACGCGCAACGAGGCCTGCAGCCCAAGTGCGATCTCGGTCTGCATGTCGGCGAGCTTCTTTTGGTAGAGTTGCGTGCCGGCCAGCGGCTTGCCGAACTGCTTGCGGTCGAGGCCATACTGGCGCGCGCGATGCCAGCAATCTTCGGCCGCGCCCATCGAACCCCAGGAAATGCCGTAGCGGGCCCGGTTGAGGCAGCCGAACGGCCCCTTCAGCCCCGACACGTTGGGCAGCAGAGCATCCTCGCCGACCTCGACGCCTTCCATCACCACCTCGCCGGTGATCGACGCCCGCAGCGACAGCTTGCCGCCGATCTTCGGCGCCGAAAGCCCCTTCATGCCCTTTTCCAGCACGAAGCCACGGATCTCGTCCTTGCCGTTCTCGCCCTTCAGCTTCGCCCAGACGACGAACACGTCGGCGACGGGCGCATTGGAGATCCACATCTTGGAGCCGGTAAGCTTGTAGCCATTGGCGGTCTTCTCGGCGCGCGTCTTCATGCCGCCGGGGTCGGAACCGGCATCCGGCTCGGTCAGGCCGAAACAGCCGATCCACTCGCCGCTGGCGAGCTTGGGCAGGTACTTCCTGCGCTGTTCGTCCGAGCCGTAGGCGTAGATCGGGTACATGACCAGCGACGACTGCACCGACATCATCGAACGATAGCCGGAATCGACGCGCTCCACTTCGCGGGCGACCAGGCCGTAGGTGACATAGTTGGCGCCGAGGCCGCCGAATTCTTCCGGAATGTTGATGCCGAGCAGGCCGGCCTCGCCCATCTCCCGAAAAATCGCCGTGTCGAAGGTCTCGTTGAGATAGGCTTCCTCGATGCGCGGCGCGAGCTTGTCGGCGGCGAAGGCCGCCGCCCCGTCCCGGACCATGCGCTCGTCTTCCGAAAGCTGGTCCTCGATCAGGAACGGGTCTTCCCAGACGAATGCATTCTTGTCGGCGGCCATGGCGTCTCGATCCTCAAAAACGGGGTGAAGCCCGGCTTATCGGCCCACAGCCTGAAAAAATCAAACGAAATTGCTTCACCGATCAATGAGCGTTAGGAATGGATCATGAGTGTTCAACGCCGCCTTTTGCCCAACATCAGCGCGCTTGCCGCCTTCGAGGCGGTGGCCCGGCTTGGCAGTTTCACCGCCGCAGCCCAGGAGCTGGATTTGACCCAGGGCGCCGTTAGTCGGCAGATCAGGCTCCTTGAGGACCAGTTCGGCCGCCGGCTGTTCGAGCGCGACAGCCGCAATGTCCGGTTGTCGGCGGCGGGCGAAACCTACGCAGAAGCGGTGCGTTCGGCGCTTGGCCAATTGCGCGACGCAGCGCTTGGATTGATGAGCAATCGGCATAGCGGCATCCTGAACCTCGCAATCCTGCCGACCTTCGGCACGCGCTGGCTGATGCCGATGATCCCAGACTTCGTCGACAACAATCCCGACATCACCATCAACTTCGTCACCCGCGTCGGCCGCTTCGACTTCGCCAGAGAGCGGCTGGACGCCGCCATCCATTATGGTCTGCCGGACTGGCCCGAGGCAGACTCGACGCTGCTGGTGCGGGAGGTGGTGGCCCCGGTGGTGTCGCCCGAATTCCTCGCCGAGCGTTCCATCGCCACGCCGGCCGACATCGGCCGTCTGCCGCTGCTGCACATGGCGACGCGGCCTGGCGCCTGGACAGAATGGTTTGAGCATCAGGGCCTGAGCCCGCCGACCGGACCGGGTATGCAGTTCGAACAGTTCGGCACCGCCGCCCAGGCCTGCATGGCGGGTCTGGGCGTGGCTCTGCTGCCGCAAATCCTCATCTCAGGCGAGTTGCAGCGCGGCCAGCTGGTGCTCGCGCCCGGCCAGCCTATGCACAGCCGCAGCGCCTATTATCTCGTCGTCCCTCACGACAAGCGCGGCCATCCGCCGGTCGCGAGTTTTCGAGATTGGCTGACGAGCCAGGTTGAAAAGGACCCGGCTGTTCTGGCGTGGTAGCTACTTCCGCTTCAACGCATCCGCCAACGCCGCGCCGAACGCACCTTGCTGTGTCGGCCGCTCCGGCTGGCGCTGCGGCGCGGGCGAGCGTGGCGCCGGCTTGCCGCCGCCATTGTCGCGCGGGCCGCGCGATGCGCCGCCCTCGCTGCCATCCCTGCGCATGGAAAGCGCGATGCGCTTGCGCTTGATGTCGACGTCGACGACCCGCACCTTGACCACGTCGCCGGCCTTGACCACCTCATGCGCGTCCTTGATGAAACGGTCGGCCAGTTGCGAAACGTGCACCAGCCCGTCCTGGTGAACGCCGATGTCGACGAAGGCGCCGAAGGCGGCGACATTGGTGACGGTGCCTTCCAGCAGCATGCCGGGCTTCAGATCCTTGATGTCGTCGATGCCATCGGCGAAGGTTGCCGTCTTGAAGCCGGGGCGCGGATCGCGGCCGGGCTTTTCCAGCTCGGCCAAAATGTCGCGCACCGTCGGCAGGCCGAACCGCTCGTCCACGAAAACGCGCGGATCGAGCGCCTTCAGCGCCGCACTGTCGCCCATCAGCGAACGCACATCGCGCCCGCAGGCGGCGACGATCTTTTTGGCCACGCCGTAGGCTTCCGGATGCACGGCCGAGGCGTCGAGCGGCTCGGAGCCGTTCGGGATGCGCAGGAAGCCGGCGCATTGCTCGAACGCACGCGGCCCGAGGCGGGAGACCTTGAGCAAATCCTTGCGGCTGGCGAACGGGCCGGTGGCATCGCGATGCGCGACGATGGCGTCTGCGAGCGACGCCCCGAGCCCTGAAACCCGCGCCAGAAGCGGCGCCGAAGCCGTGTTGAGATCGACGCCAACCGCGTTGACGGCGTCCTCGACCACCGCCTCCAGCGAGCGGCCAAGCCGGTACTGGTCGACATCGTGCTGGTACTGGCCGACGCCGATCGATTTCGGTTCGATCTTGACCAGTTCGGCCAGCGGATCCTGCAGGCGGCGCGCGATCGACACAGCACCGCGCAATGACACGTCGAGGCCGAGGAATTCGGCCGCCGCCGTCGCCGAAGCCGAATAGACCGAAGCGCCGGCCTCGCTGACGATCACCTTGAGCGGCTTCGGCCCGCCGTCGGAAGGCATGTCGGACAGCATGTCGGCGACCAGCTTTTCCGTTTCGCGGCTGCCGGTGCCGTTGCCGATCGAGATCAGCTCGACCTTGTGCAGGCGAACGAGCTTGGTCAGCTCCGCCTGCGTGCCACGCACATCGTTCCTGGGCGGGAACGGATAGACCGTTGTCGTCGCCACCAGCTTGCCGGTGCCGTCGACCACCGCGACCTTGACGCCGGTGCGGATGCCAGGGTCGAGCCCCATCGTCGGCCGCGACCCGGCGGGGGCGGCGAGCAGCAGATCCTTCAAATTGCGGGCGAAGACGTGGATCGCCTCTTCCTCGGCCCGTTCGCGCAGGTCGCGCATCAGGTCAAGCGTCAGGTGCAGCGACAGTTTTATGCGCCAGGTCCAGCCCGCAACCTCCATCAGCCAGCGGTCGCCCGGCAGGCTGCCGCCGATCGCGTAGGCATTGGCGATCATCCGCTCTACCGGCTTCACCGGCGACGAGTCGTCCGCATCGACCTCGATATCGAGCGACAGCACCTCCTCGTTGCGGCCGCGCAGCATCGCCAGCGCGCGGTGGCTCGGCACGGTGGCCCAGCGCTCGACATGGTCGAAATAGTCGGAGAATTTCGCACCCGTCTCCTGCTTACCGTCGACCACCCTGGCGCGCATGAAAGCGTGCTCCTTCATGTAGGCGCGCAGCTTGCCGACCAGATCGGCATTCTCGGCGAACTGTTCCGACAGGATGTCGCGCGCGCCCTCAAGTGCCGCCTTGGCGTCCGCCACGTCCTCGGTCAGATAGGCCAGTGCGAGTTCCGCCGGCACCAGCGAGCGGTCGGCCAGGATGGCTTCCGCCAGTGGTCCCAGCCCACGCTCCCGGGCGATCTCCGCCTTGGTGCGGCGCTTGGGCTTGTAGGGCAGGTAGATGTCTTCCAGCTCGGCCTTGGTGACGGCGGCGGCGATCTTGGTTTCGAGCTCGTCGGTGAGCTTGCCCTGCTCCCGGATGGAGCCAAGGATTGTGTCGCGCCGGGCGTCTAGTTCGCGCAGATAGGCAAGACGCTCCGACAGCAGGCGCAGTTGCGTGTCGTCGAGCCCGCCTGTCACCTCCTTGCGGTAGCGCGCCACGAACGGCACGGTCGCGCCTTCATCGAGCAGCCCGATGGCAGCGGCAGCCTGTTCGGGCCGCGCTGTGATCTCGGTCGCGATAATGGCTGCGATGCGCTTGATGTCGGATGCCATGCCGTTCCTGCTCTTCTCGAAAAGAGCGGCGACCATAGGCGCAGATATCCGGTCCGCCAACCGTGACGTTTTCGCCGGCGACAGAGGTCCACAGGAAAGTGCGCACCGATGTTGCGGCCGCTCAGACCATCCGGCTCAGCGCTTCGAAGAACGCGACGATCTCGAGATCGAGCGGATCGTCGACCGGCTCGGGCTGCGACGACATCTTGGCGATCACCACTTCCCTTCGAGGATCGACATAGAGCCACTGGCCATGGATGCCGATGCCGCAATAGGCGCCGTTCTCATGTCCTGTCTGGTACCATTTGTTGCGGTAGCGGCCCTTGGGAAACAGCGGCAGCATGGCACCGCGCTGCCATGCTTCAGAGCTGCCGCCGGTTACCGTGGTGTCGCGCACCCAGACCTCTGGCACGATGCGGCGGCCATTCGCAGTGCCTCCTTGCCGCATCATCTCGCCGACGCGCGCCAGATCGCGCGGCGTCACCGAGATGCCGCCGGCGGTGCGCGCCGTGCCCTCCATGTCGACCGCCACCGAAGCTTCGCCGGCAGCACCCAGCGGCAGCCACAGTTTCTCGCGCATCAGGTCGGCGAAGCGCTGGCCGGACGCCCGTTCGAGCAGCAGGCCAAGCAGGTCGGAATTGGGCGACCGGTAGCGGAAGGTCTGGCCATGCGGCTCGGCGAGGCGCTGCAGGGTCAGGAGGAATTCACGCAGGCTTTCCGTGCCGCCGCCGGGGTTCCACAAGGTGGCCCGACGGTAACGAGCAAAGGCGCTTTCGGGATCGAGATAGGCTTCTTCGAAATCGAGGCTGACACTCATATCGAGCACATGCCGCACGGTAGCCTCCCCATAGGCCGAATCGCCGGCTTCCGGCATGTAGGCGGTCACCGGCGCTTCCGGATCGAACACGCCCTCGCCTTCCAATATGCCGGCGACGATCGCCGTCACCGACTTGCTGATCGAAAAGATGATGTGGCGGGCGCCGAAATCCATATGCGGCGCAAACCAGTCGCCGACGATCCTGCCGCCTTTCATGACGGTCAGCGCGTCCGTGTGCGAGCGGCTGAGAAAAGCCGCGACGGTTTCCGGCGTGCTCGCCAGCACGACCTTTTCATTGAGCAATCCGCCGAAATCCTCCGCCGGCGCCTCGTTGACCGGCAGGGCGGCGACGCGCGCGCTCGGCACCAGCTCGCCGACGTTCTGGAACGACCATCGGTTGAACGGGTTCTCGCGCCAATTGGCGAGCAGCACCTGGTTGCGGCGGAAGCCGTATTTGCCCTCGAACGTCGTCTTGCCGGTCATGGCATTTCCTTCCGGGTCGTTTCTTGGGGGTTCAGCTCAGCGCGGCGGCGATGGCATGCACGGCCTTCAGCGTCGCCATGGAGTAGGCGACATTGCTGAAATCCGGCCAGCTCGAAAGCTTGACCACGACCATCCGCGTATCCCAGTCGATGTGGATCATCTGCCCGAACACGCCCCGGCACATCAGCGCCTGCGAATGCGGATCCTCGATCCAGAACTGGTTGCGGTAGCTGCCCTCCGGCAGGCTCGGACTGAAGCCCGGCCCGTGGCTGCCGCTGCGCGTCGCCTCGATCCAGTCGGCCGGTATCACGCCGCCGCCATTGTCGAGGATCAGCTGGCCGAAGCGGGCATAATCGCGCAGAGTCGCGTTGAAGCCGCCATCGGCCAGCGCGTAGCCGGCGCTGTCGACGGTGAAGCAGGCGCTTTCATCGGCGCCGAGCTTTTGCCAGAGTTCTTCCGAAACCAACTGCGCCAGCCGCTTGCCGGTGACGCGCTCCATGATGAAGGCCAGCACATCGGTCTCGACCGAGCGGTACTCGAATGCCGCCCCATGTGGCCGGACAACGTCCTTCAAGCCCAGGATCAGCTCGAACATGTGCGTGGGCCAGCGAAAGTCCGGATCGCTCCCCGGCGGCACTGGCTTCCAGCCGGTGGCGACATCGACCTGGCCTATATCGGAATAGCGATCGGTGTACTCTTCGGAAAAACGCACCCCGCTCGTCATGTCGAGCACGTGCTGGACGTTGGCGCCGGCCCATCCGGTTGCCTTCAGCTCCGGCAGGTAGTCGGTGACCGGTTTTGCCGGATCGACCAGCCCGCGCCCGGCCAGTATGCCGAACACCGAGCCGGTGACCGACTTGGCCATGGACTGCGACAGATGCAGCGTGCGCTCGTCCATGCCGTTGAAGTAGCGCTCATAGGCGATCTTGCCGTCCTTGAGCACCAGGAAACCATCCGTATAGGTCTCGTCGAGGAGGCCCGCGAGCGTCGTCTTCCGTCCCGTGCTGTCCTCGACCGGCAGACCGTCGAGATCGACCTCGGCGCGTTCGAGGCGGTGACGATGGCCGCTGCCGCGCCAGACTTCGACGGTCGGCAGAATTTCCCTGATGTGCTGGAAGGCCCAGCGGTTCCAGGGCGGCCTGTCCCAGTCGAGCCTTGGTGGCACCTTGGCGGGCGGCGAGCCCTGCATGATCGGCGGCCGCAGATCGCTGTTGCGATAGGAGTCCATGAAAGCCATTCCCGGAAACGGAAAAGACCCGGCAGCATGTGCCGCCGGGTCCGTCACGCAGCGATTACTTCTGCAGTTCGGTCCAGATCTTGGTGTAAAGTTCCTGCGTCTCTGGTGCGCACATCTGCTGCAGTTCGCCAAGCGGCTTGGCGTCGGCCGGAATGACGACTTCCGGCGCGTCCTTCATGTCGGCAGGCATATACTTGTCCGAACCGGCGATGGCATTGGCGTAACGGTGGAAGGCCGAGAGGCCGGCCGCGTTTTCCGGATCCATGATGAAGTTCTGGAACAGCTTGGCGTTCTCGACGTTCTTGGCCTCTTTCAGGACGACGACGTTGTCGCTCCACAGGCCAAAGCCTTCCTTCGGATAATTGTAGTGAATGGCCGGGTTGGCGAGGCGCTGGCGCAAAGCCGAGCCGTTCCAGTCGCTGGTTGCCTTGAAGTCGCCGGCGCCCATCTTCTCGATGGTATTGTATTCCATCGCGATCCAGTTCGGCTTCGCCGCCACCAGGAGGTCGCGCACCTTCTTCAGGACCGCCTTGTCGTCGGTGCACTGCTGGCCCCCGACATATTTGATCGCGGCGAACATTACGTCGCCCATCTCCGGAACGACGTTGACCTTGCCCTTCAGCTCGTCCGGGGTGTTGAAGATGATGCCCCACGTGTTGGCCGGGCCCTTGTAGGCGTCGGTGTTGACGACGACGCCGATCGTGCCCCAGGCCCACGGAACCGTGTATTTGCGGCCCGGATCGAAGTCGGGATTGGCCCATTCCGGCGCCACGTTCTTGAAGTTCTCCATCTTGCCCGGATCGGTTTCCTGAACGAGGCCTTCCTTGATCCAGATCGGTACATAGGTCTGCGAAGGCACGGCAATGTCAAAACCGGTCCCGCCCTGGCGCACCTTGGCAAGCGCGGTATCGTTGGAATCGTAGTCGGTGATGGTCACCTTGACGTTGTATTTGGCTTCGAACTTCTTGATCACGTCGGGGCTGGTGTAGTTGCCCCAATTGTAGATGTTGAGCACGCCGTCGGCGCGGGCAAGGCCCGTCGAAGCGAGCAACGCCAACCCCATGGCGGACGCCGTTGTCTTCCAGTTCATCGTTTTAGCTCCCATTATCGGTTTCAGTCTCGTTTCCTGCTGACAAAGAAAAACAACGTGACGATCGCGACCGAAAGCAGCAGGAAGGCGGTCGATATCGCGTTGATCTCGGGTGTGATGCCACGGCGGATCTGGCCGAGCATGTAGGTGGGCAGCGTGTCCTGGCCGCCCGACTTGACGAATTCGGTGATGACGACGTCATCGAGCGAGATGACGAAAGCCAGCATCAGGCCAGCGAGGATGCCGGGCCACAAAAGCGGCAGCGTGATGCGGCGGAAGGTCTTCCACGGCGTCGCATAGAGGTCGGCGGCGGCGCGTTCCAGCGTCAGGTCCATATTCTCCAGCCGCGCCCGGATCGGCAGGTAGGCAAACGGGATGCAGAACGCCGTATGTGCGGCGATCAGGTAGCCAAGGCCGGAATAGCCGGTGAAGATCTTGATGCGCGAGAAGAAGATCAGCAGCGCCACACCGGTGACGATTTCGGGCACCATCAGCGGCTGGTTGATGGCCGCGTATTTGAAGGTCAGCCCGGGATAGGGCGGTGTGCGCGTGGTGGCGAGCGCGGCCATGGTGGCGAAGATGGTGGCAAGGGCCGCCGCTATGGCGCCGATCTGGAAGGAACGCAGCGTCGCATCGATGACCTGCGTGTTCTGCCAGGCCGACTGGAACCATTTGAGCGAAAACCCGCCCCATTCCGAGGTCGAGCTCGCCGCGTTGAACGCGTAGATGACCAGCACGATGATCGGCAGATAGAGCACGACGAAACAGGTCGCCGCGATCGCGGTGAAGCCCGGCTGGTGCTTGATCGAGAAATTGCTAGCCATGACGCACCCCCGACTTGCCGGCGTTGCGCACATAGGCCAGCAGCGCCACCATGACGATGATCATGACCGTGATCGACAGCGCCGAGCCAAGCGGCCAGTTGCGGCCCTGTCCGAACTGCAATTCGATCAGGTTGGACAGCATCATGTTCTTGCCGCCGCCAAGCACGCTCGGCGTCACATAGGCGCCAAGGGCCGGAATGAAGACCAGGATGGAGCCGGCGATGACCCCGGGTTTGACCAGCGGGAAAATGATCTTGCGCAGCACCTTGAAGCGCGTCGCGTAGAGATCGTAGCCAGCCTCGACCAGCCGGAAATCGAGTTTTTCCATGCTGGCATAGATCGGCAGCACCATCAGCGGCAGGTAGACATAGGCCATGCCGATCAGGATCGCCGTGTCGGTGTAGAGGATCTGGACCGGCGCCGAGACGATGCCGAGCTTTAGAAGAATGGTATTGACGATGCCTTCGTTGCGGATGATCTGCAGCACGGCGAAGGTACGGATCAGAAGGTTGGTCCAGAACGGAATGGTGATCAGGAACAGCCAGAGATCCCTGGTCTTCTCGCTGCGCGTCGCCATGAAATAGGCGGTCGGGAAGCCGAGCGCCAAAGTCGCCAGCGTCGTCACCACCGCGAGCTTGATCGAGCGCAGGAAAATGGTGACGTGGGCGGCCGCGAGCGACAGCGTGTCGTCGAAAATGTCGCGTCCCATGAACACCGACACCCAGGCTTCCGGCGAAAATTGCCACTTCACGTCGCCATAGGCGCCGGGCGTCAGGAACGAATAGACGAGCACGATCAGCAACGGGCCGGTCGCGGCGAGAAAAATGACCAGCAGCGCCGGCGCTGACAAAAGCCAGCGGTCGCGGACGTCGCGCCGCTCCGCTGCCTTGGCGACTTCTTCGGCGGTGGCCATCAGTCCCTCAGCACTTGCGCGGCGTCGTTGCCGATCAGGATGCCGACCTTGTCGCCGCGCTCGAAACCGCAGCCGGCGCTGCGCGTGTTCTGCTGGCGCACGGTGAAGGCCTCGCCGCTGTCGAGGCGGACATGGATGTGCGTGTCGGTGCCGAAATAGACGATGTTGTCGACCGTGCCCGACAGGTCGCCCTTGCTCTTGGTCAGCTTGGCATGCTCCGGCCTCACCACCACGGTGGCGTTGTCCTTCGGCTGGAAGCCTTCGGCGACGGTCGCCTCGATGGTGGTGCCGGATTTGAGCGTCGCGCGCGCCTTGCCGTTGCCGGTGCCCGATATGGCCGCGGTGAGAAAGTTGGTCTCGCCGATGAAGTCGGCGACGAAGCGTTCGGCAGGCTTGTCGTAGATATCCCAGGGCGAGCCGACTTGCAGGATCTTGCCCGACGACATCACCGCGATGCGGTCCGACATCGTCAGCGCCTCTTCCTGGTCATGGGTGACGAAGATGAAGGTGATTCCGGTCTCGTGCTGCAGCCGTTTCAACTCGATCTGCATCTCCTTGCGCAGCTTGTAGTCGAGCGCCGAGAGCGGCTCGTCGAGCAGCAGCACCTTCGGTTGCGGCGCGAGCGCCCGGGCCAGCGCCACGCGCTGCTGCTGGCCGCCGGAAATCTGGCCGGTGCGCCGGCCCGCCAGCGCCTCCATCTTGACCAGCTTCAGCATCTCGGCAACGCGCGCCTTGATCTGCGCCTTTGGCTTGCCCAGCATCTCCAGGCCGAAGCCGATATTGTCGGCCACCGTCATGTGAGGGAACAGCGCATAGGACTGGAAGACGGTGTTGACCGGTCGCTTGAAGGGCGGCAATGGCGCGATGTCCTGGCCGTAGAGCAGGATTTCACCGGCGGTTGGAAAGTCGAAGCCGGCGATCAGCCGCAGCAAGGTGGTCTTGCCGCAGCCGGATGGTCCCAGCAGTGTGAAGAACTCGTTCTCGCGGATGGATACCGAGACTGTGTCGAGGGCAGCGACCTGCCCCTCACCCGATCCGAAAATTTTGCTGACGTTTACTACTTCAATCGCATTCCGATCCGGTTTGTCCGGCACGATTACGCCTCACTGTTGACCCCGCTCTTGCTGGCGGAGCTTTTCCCCAGTTGGATGTGACCACACGGCCGGAGGGTTGGCAAGTCCGGCATTGAATCACAGTTCAGTCGGTCATTTCAGTCCGCCATTTCAGCAGGCAAGCCGCATGCCATGTCAGGCCTGGTAGGTGACTTTGCCGCCGCAGATCGTCGTTACCGGGCGCACCTTGTGCAGGTCGGCCGGCGCCGTTTTTTCGATGTCGGCCGACAAAACCACAAGATCGGCCATATAGCCTGGCTTCAGCGTGCCCTTGCGGTGCTCGGCGAATTCGGCATAGGCGCCCTCGACCGTGTAGGCGGCAAGCGATTCACGCAGCGAGAAGCTCTGGTCCGGATCGCTTGATGCCCATGGTTTGCGCATCACTGCCGCCTGGATGCCCAGGATCGGATCGATCGGCGACACCGGCCAGTCCGACGCGAAGACGACATGCGCGCCGGCATTCTTCAGGGTGCGCCAGGCATAGCTCAGCGGCCAGCGCGTCGGCCCGATGCGCGACACGGTCGGCTCCAGCGGAAAATCCATGGCGCCGGGCGGATGGGGCGGCTGCATCGAGGCGATGACGCCGAGTTCGGCGAAACGCGGCACATCAGATGCGGCGATGACCTCTATATGTTCGACACGATGCCGGCTGTCGCGCTTGCCATTGGCCTTTTGCGCCGCCTCGTAGCCGTCGAGCACGGCGCGCACGGCGCCATCGCCGATCGAGTGCACGGCGATCTGCAACCCGCGCCGGTCGATGGCAATGGCCAGATCGATGAACTGCTGCGGCGTGAACAGCGGCTCGCCGACCCAGTCGGGACGATCGGCATAGGGCTCGATCATGACAGCCGTCCAGGAATCGAGCACGCCGTCGTAGAAGACCTTGACCATGCCTGACGACAGCCATTCGCTGTTGTAGCGTTCAGCCATCGCGGACGCCTTGTCGAGCATGTCGAGCTTCATGAAATTCTTGTAGTGGAAGGGTATCTGCACCCGGCAGGGCAGCCCCTCCTCGGCCTCGATCTCGGCCAGCAGTTCGAGCTGGTAAAGATTGCCGTCCATGTTCTGGATCGAGGTGATGCCGTGGCGCGCGCACCAGGCGAGCCCGCGCCGCATGATGTCGCGGTCGGCGGCGCGTTCTTCCGCTGACGGCATCGGGTCCGGCTCGCCGCCCGTCGCCAGCCCGAGCCGCACCCGGCCCTCCCCGGCAAGATCGAGCACCGGGCCGAAAGCCTCGCCCTCGCGCAGTTCGCCATTGGCCAGGCCGTCGTCACCCATGACAATCTCGTTGCCCGGGCCAAGCGTGCGCCCACTCAGGATGCCTGCCATGTCCAGCGCCCTGGTGTTGGCCCACATCGTATGGTGATCGGGCGCGGCCATGACGAAGGGCCGGTCCGGCAGGATCGCATCGAGATGATGGCGCATCACTCGCTCGTCATCGAGCACGGTGTAGTCGACGCCCTGTCCCACCAGCATCTTGGCATCGGGGTGCGTCGATGCGTAGTCGCGGATCGCCCTTTGCAGCGCCTCAAAACCGTGGACGCCCGACAACTGGAGATGGGCAAGCTCGGCCGCGCCTGAAAACAGATGCATGTGGGCTTCGATGAAACCCGGGAGCACCGAACCGCCCCTGGCGTCGATGACCCTGGTGGCCGGGCCCTTGAACTCTTCGATGGAGGCACGGCTGCCGAGGGCGACGATGGCGCCGTTCTTGACGGCAACGGCGTCGGCGGCCGGGTTGTCATCGTCCATGGTCAACACACGACCATTGATGACGATCAGATCCGCCTTGTGACCCGCACCCGTGACAGACATCGCGACTCCGCGCTTTTGACTGAGACCGACAACCACTGCCCACGAGCTGCCGCTCCGCGGGAGGGGCGCTAGGAAAAGATGATGCCGGTGCGCTGTCTTCGAAATTCCCCTTGTTATCCCCAAGGCAGCGTGGATAAAAGAATGCGACTAATCATTCGCGTTTGTCAACATGCGGAATTTGCAATGTATTGTGGACAACACCCCGCCCCAATGTTGGGACCCGGGGAACGAGGACGTCAAGCCGTGAAGCGCAGTCTTGATCGCAAAACCAGGATAGCGCTCGAACCGCGCAAGCAGCCGCGGCAACAACGGTCGAGCAAGGTGGTAGACCGGATTCTCGACGCGGCGCTGACCTTGACACGCGAGCAAGGAACCAGGACGCCGACGACGCTCGCCATAGCGCAGCGCGCGGGCTTGTCCGTCGGTTCGGTCTACCAATACTTCCCCAACAAGGAAGCCATTCTCCTGGACCTCGCCCGGCGCTGGTTGTCATCCTTTCCCGAAGTGATCGCGAGACGCATCAGGGTCGACCCGCCCACCAACCGCGAGGAGTTTCGGCGGGAGGTACGCAAGCTTTTCACGGACACTTCCAGGCTTTATCTCGACAATGCCAGCCTGATGCCGGTGATCGAGGCGATTTCAGGTAACGCCGACCTGAGACCGATCCAGAACGAGTATGACGACCAGATCGTCGCACTCTACGCGGCATGGCTGCGGCACGTGAACCCGGCTCTCGAAGACAAGGTCGCCAGCCGGCTCGGCCTGCTGATGATGGAGGTCGGGCACGCTTGCCGTCTTGTCGGCCTGAAAAAGGATCGCCGGACATACGACCTTATCGAGGACGATGTCGAAAGCATGTGGCTCGCTCTGGTGACCCCCTATCTCAACCTTGACTGATTTCGCATTCGAGAGGAATTTCATGAAGACTGTCTATTCGCCGCTTCATGCCGGCCATGCCGGCCAGATGGAACTGGTCACATCGGCGATCGTGCCGGGGTTCGAAAAGCCCTCGCGAGCCGAATTCATCAAGGCGCGGGTCGAGAGCGAGAATCTCGGACCAATCATCGCGCCGGCCGAGCATGATCTTGCCGCCGCCAAGCGCATCCACAGGGCCGACTACGTCGATTTCCTGCCGACGGTCTGGCCGCAATGGATCGCCGAGGGCCACACAGGCACAGCCATGCCCTTCACCTGGCCGACGCGCGGCCTGCGCGGCGACGTGCCGCCCAAGCGAGTCGACGCCCTGCTCGGCTATTATTCCTTCGACGGCGGCGCCACCTTCGTCGAAGGCACATGGGCCGCGATCAAATCGTCCTACGACGTCGCGCTGACGGCAGCCGGCCTGGTCAAGGCCGGCGAAAGGTCTGCCTTCGCGCTCTGCCGTCCGCCCGGCCACCATGCCGGAGCCGGCTTCATGGGCGGCTATTGCTACATCAACAACGCGGCCGTTGCCGCGCAATGGTTCCGCGACCAGGGGGCCAGCCGCATCTCGATCCTCGATGTCGACTATCATCACGGCAACGGCACACAGGAGATTTTCTACGACCGCGCCGACGTGCAGGTCCTCAACCTGCACGGCGACCCGATGGTCGAATATCCGTTCTTCCTCGGCCATGCCGATGAGCGTGGCGCCGGCGCGGGCGAAGGTTTCAACATCAACTATCCCATGCCGTTCGGCACCGGCTGGGACGCCTGGAGCGCCTCGCTGGAAGACGCCTGCGCCAGGCTCGCCGCCTACGCGCCAGACATCGTCATCGTCTCGCTCGGCGTCGACACGTTCGAGAAGGATCCGATCAGCCAGTTCAAGCTCAAGTCGTCGGACTATCCCATGATCGGCCGCCGCATCGCCAGGCTCGGCCTGCCGACGCTGTTCGTCATGGAAGGCGGCTACGCCGTCGAGGAAATCGGCATCAATGCCGTCGGCGTGCTGACCGGCTTCGAGGGCCGGTGACACCGGCTGCCCGAAGCGCGGCAGCTCTGAGGGAAACCACGAAAAAGGGCGGCGTCAGCCGCTCTTTGACATCCTCCAGCGACATCCGGCCCCTTGGTGGGCGCGACCGAAACAGCCCCGGCCGAGATGACCGGCTTGCACGGCTCGGGTATTTCCACGCACCGAAACGCGCGAAAATCGGCGCCTGAGTCGCGGCTTGAGTCCACTTGATTCGATTTTGTCAAATCGCGTTTGATGTCAGATTCATCTGGGGGTAGATTAGACCCGAATCAGCCGGTCCTCGGGGGGCGCGGCGACCACCCAAAGTCTCAAGTGCCGGAATTTTCTGGCGCCAGACGCGGACGGCTTCGCGTTCCCTGAATGGATTCCGTCTGATCGGGCGCGACCCCGCGCTTGTGTGTGTCTCGTAAATGTAACGCGTTTTCAGGTTCGGCGGCTGGCTCTCCAGCATCCGGACATCAGCATCGATTCCGGCCAAAAACAGCAAATGAGCAGTCCCGCCGCGCTTCTTCAATCCGACACATTGGGCTCGCGCCTGACGTCGCGCGGCGATCTCACCAGCTTTTTCATGGAGTTGACCGCCGAGATCGGTGCCGACAGTTATATGCTGGTCGCCATCGTCCACGATCAGGACCGCAACGACGCGCGCATCGTCTCGTCCAACTGGATTTTCGACGCCATCGAACTGATCGGCAAGCGGCTGATCGCTGGCCTTGCCCAAGGCGCGCTCACCGTTGCGCCGGGCATGCGTCCAAGGCCGCTAGTGTCGGCGCAGGCACCACAGGCCGAGGGGCTGGTCTCCGGCGAAGAGGCACGCCTGCTCGACGTGCTAGGCCATGCCGAGATCTATTCGCTCAGGCTGAATGTCGGCCGCCAACGCCTGTTCGCGCTGTTCTCGGCGGCAGCCGCCGGCCGGATCGACCAGCCGGCGCTGATGAAGGCGCAGTTGAAGTGCTGCTACGCGCTCTCGCATATTCCGCAACTGATCGCCGCCGCCGCCATGCAGGATCCGCTGTCGGACCGCGAGCGCGAATGCCTGTTCTGGGTCTCGGAAGGCAAGACCACGGACGAGGTTGCCCTCATCCTTGGCGTGTCCTCCAACACCGTCAACAGCTACATCACCCACGCCATCCAGAAATTCGCGGCCAGCAACCGCGCGATGGCTATCGCCACGGCGATCAGGAGCGGCATCATTTGAAACAGGCCGACGTCAAGCAGGCCGCCGAGGCCCTTTTCAACGACCAGCGCAATCCGTTCGGCGCCTTCTCGCTCGGCTCCGAAACGCATCACGCCGTGACCATTTCCGATGCTGTGCGGCGCTGCCGGTGGATCGCCGTCGACATCAATGCCTCGGCCTTCGGCCTGTTCTTCGTCAGCCCGTCGCTCGAGCGGGCGCGGCTGGTGCCGTGCTTCGATTCCGACTATCCCGGCATATCGGTGGCGACCAAGTTCATCTCGGGCGCCAATGGCGAGGAGATCGTGCGCCATAGCAGGATCTCGACCGAACCGCGCTGGTGGACGGATGACGGTGTGGCGGCCATGGGCGAGATGTTCGCCGGCCTTGCCTGGACCGAGCAGATGGCGCCGCTGGCGCCCGGCAGCAGCGGCATCGCCTTTCCCGTCCATGCCGATCGCGGCCAGTGCGGCCTCGTCGTCTTCCTCGGCTCGGAGATCGCCCTGCCGCAGGACGCGCTCTATGAAATCCACGCCCGTTGCTTTTCGCTGTTCGCCGCCGTCGCCCGCATGCGTCCGGGCGATGTCGGCAAGACGCGCGCGATCTCCAAGCGCGAGCTCGAATGCCTGAAACTGACCGCCAACGGCAACACCAGCGAGGAGATCGCGCGGCTCCTGAAACTGTCGGTGCATACCGCCAACCAGTATCTCACCCAGTCGACCCAGAAGCTCAACGCCGTCAACCGCAACCAGGCGGTCGCCAAGGCGCTGCGGCTCGGCCTGATCGAATAGTTAGAACGCCAGCGGCTCGACCTTGCGGATCCGCGCCTGTTCGACCACCGCCTCGAGCAGGGCGGTGTTGTGCTCGGGGTCCTCGCCGGGCTTTTCGAACGACACGTAGTTGACGGCGACCGAGGCGCCCTTTTCGCTCAGCGTCAGTTGGAAATAGACGGTGACGCCCGGTGGCCGAAGCTCGAGATCGAGCACGATGCGCGGGCTGCCGCTCCAGTCGACATGGGCCTCGCCGCCATGGCCGAGCCTCAGCGTGCCCGGCTTGAAGAACAGCTCCGCCGCGGAATCGACCAGATCCGACAGGCAGGCGAAATGCTCCAGCCGGATGAAGGCGATATAATCGGCGACATCGATCAGCCTGAGCTCCGCCACGACTTGCTCGATGGCGCTGGCGACGATGATCTCGCGGGAGTTGGCGTGCGGTTGGCGGTTCATGAAATCTGTCTGCGCTCAGCCTTTTTCGAATAGACGATCCGCACCAGTTCGGCGACGGCCTGGTAGAATTGCGACGGGATCACACTATCGACCGAAACTTGCTTGTACATGGAGCGGGCGAGCGCCACGTCCTCGAAGATCGGGATGTTGTGCTCGCGCGCGATTTCGCGGATCTTGAGCGCCACCAGATCCTGCCCCTTGGCCAGCACCAGCGGTGCCGAATCCTCGTCGCGCACATATTTAAGCGCGATCGAAAAGTGCGTCGGGTTGGCGATGATCAGCGTCGCGCGCGGCACCGCCGTCATCATCCGCTTGCGAGCGCGATCGCGCGCCAGCGAGCGCAGCCGCGACTTAACGATCGGGTCACCCTCGGACTGTTTGAACTCGTCCTTGACCTCCTGCTTGCTCATGCGCAGGTCCTGCTTCCAGTGGAAGCGCGACCAGACGATGTCGATCGCCGCGATCAGGCCCATGACGAAGACGATCGCCACCAGTATGTCGACCGCGATGCCCCGGATGACGAGGCCGAAGGCGACGGGATTGGTGATCATGCCGGCGAGCAGCTTGCGGTGATCCTCGGACAGCGTGAAGGCGAGCACGACGATGGCGAAGCCGACCTTGCCGAGCGCCTTCAGGAACTCGACCCAGCCCTGCACCCCGAACAGCCTGTTCCAGCCCTTGACCATCGAGATGCGCGACAGCTGCGGCCTGATGCGTTCGCCGACGAATTGCGGCATGTTCTGGAACACCGAGGCGCCGATGCCGGCGATGGTCAGGAGCACCAGCAGGCTGAGGACGGCACGGCCCACCTCCAGCATGACGATCTTGTAGAGCGCGATGACGTCGGTCTCGGTGTCCATCGGCCAGGCTTCCGGCTTCTCCAGGAACATCGACAGGAACATGCCGAGATCGACAATGGCATCCTTGGCGTAGAAGACGGTGAACACCAGTATGGCGACGAAGGAGGCCAGGAGCGCGGTCTCCCTCGAATGGGGCAGCTTGCCCTGTTCGATGGTGTCGCGGATCTTCTTTTCCGTCGCTTCTTCGGTTTTGGAATCCTTGTCGACCGCCTCTGCCATGATCCGGCCTTAGGCGGCGGCGTTCTGGGTCGCGGGAAGCTCGAACGCGCCTTCGCGCGCCAGCCGGATTGTCGTCGTCACGATCGTCTTGCGCGCCGCCATGATGTCGGCGAGGGGAACCCCGTCGGATCCTTGTCCGAGTTCGGCTTCGATCATGCGCCGCGAGCGCGCGCCGATCGCCGACAGCGCCGCTTCGGCAAGGATCGCCGAAGTGCCGCGCAGCGCCAGCGTGACCAGTTCGGTCGACAGCCCGTCGAATAGAAGCACGCGCGCTTTCTGGGTAAGCAGCGGCAAATCCTCGAAGGCGAACAGCCGAGCCCGGACGCCGTCGAGATCGGGCGTGCCGGCGGCCTCCAGATCCTGCATGACCTCCTCGAGCAGCGGCTTGTCCAATTCGTTGAGAACGCTGGCGACGCGCGCCTGTCCGGCCGATGTATCCTTGGTCGCGGTTTCCGCCAACACGCTGGTGCGCAGCCGGTTTTCGACGATCTTGCTGGCGGCGTCGGGAACATTGGCCATCGTCACCATGCGCTTGATGATCTCGCCGCGCGTCGGCTTGCTCAGCGTCAACAGCACGCTCGCCGCCGCCTGCGGCGCCAGCTTCGACAGCACCATGGCCGCAGTCTGCGGATGCTCACCGGCCAGGAAAGTACCAAGCCGCACCGGCTCGAGCTTCTCGAGCTCGGGCCAGATCGGCGGCGGACCTTCCGGCGCAACCTCGAATTTCTTGTCGCCCATGATCGCGCTCATCTCTTCGGGCGAGAGCGATTCGTTGAGGATGGTATCCATCCTGTCGGCGGAATCGAGCAGTCCCGCGCCTTCGGTGAACTCCGCCTCGAACTCGGCGACGATGCGTTCGAGATCGCCTTGCGGAATGGTCCTGAGCAGCCGGGCGCCCTCGATGAGCGCCTTCAATTCCTCCTGCTTGAAAAATTTCAAGAGGCGGCTGGCCGACGGCTTGCCCATCGCCACCAGTATCGCGGCCGCCTTCTGCGGACGCGTCAGGGAAAGGGACGTTGTCATGCCTTTCGCTCCCGCTGCCGCCGGCAAGACCCGCGACGCATCTTCACGCGCCCTTCGTGCCGGCGATGATTTCGGTCAGCCTGATGCCGAAGCGCGACGGGTCGCTTTCGAGCACGGTGATCTCGCCGCGCGCTATTCTGCGGCCGTTGACCACCACGTCGACCGGTTCGCCGATGCGGCGGTTGAGTGCCACGGTGGAGCCCTTCTGCAGCCCCATCAGGTCGGACACCGGCATCTCGGTGCTGCCGAGGATGATCTGGACGTCGACGGGGATGTTCATGATGACGCTCGAATTGGCCGCGGACGCGGCCTTGAACGCGATATCGGGGCGCTGTTCCTCTTCATGCAGAACCCCGCGCAATTCCTCGATGGCGCGGTCGAGCTGCTCGTCCGGCTGGTCGATTTCGGCTTCTGCCTTGGTCTTGGCCATGCATCGTCTCCAAAAGCTCAGGCGTGCCCGGCACCAGCCGGCATGAGCCCGTCGATAAAATCCTGTCCGGCATCATAGGGATGCTTGATCCGGACGGTGTAATTCTGTCCCAGCTTGCCGAACTCGCATACGAACAGCGTCTTGCCGCGCGCGCCGAGACGCGCTTGCGACTGCGCCGTTTCCTCGAATTCGATGATCTGGCCAATTTCGAAATCGGCAAGATCGCCGAGCGTCAGTCGGGCCAGCGGCATGGTCGCCTCGAGCGCCACCGTGGAGCGCATCACTTCTTCCGAAAAGCGCGCGCGCCAGTTGGCGCCCTGATCGTTCTCGCCGCCGGCGGCAGCGCTGTCCCGGCTGGCCAGCACGACACGCTGCGGCATCGTCACCGTGACGGTGCCGCTGTCGGCCGGCGTCGAAATGCCGAAGACGATGCGGATTGCAGCGCCATCGCGCAACACGTGCCGTTTGGCTTCGCTGCCCGATATCGCCCGCGGCACTGGCAGGCGCAGGTCGAGCGACCGTCGTCCCGATCCGTTCAATGCCTGCGCGACCTGCTGGAACACCATGGTCGAAACATCGATCTCGATCTGCGACAGATCACGCTCTATCGGCGATGCCGGCATCTCCGGGTCGCCGCCGAACAGCGTGCAAAGCGTGACCGCGATCGCCGGCGCATCGATCACCAGGGTCATGGCATCGGAGGACGTGGCTGACGCAACGATGGTCATGGCAAACGTATCGCCGGCACGGGAGCGGGCCTCCGCGACGCGGCTGACCTCGACGCCCCTGAGATCGACGGTGACCGGAACTCCAAGCTCACTGGTCAGGCTCTTCTGCAGCAGCGGCGCGGCGCGTTCGGCCATCGCCCGACCGGTGCCGATGACCTGGGCGGCCTCGCCGCTGTCGCCGACCAGACGCTCGATGATCAGCGAGCGTGCTTGTAAGGGACTGCCGGGACTGGTCATGACAATGTCGGCACCGATCTGTCGCGCATCGCTCAGGCGGCCCTTTTCTCGGCGGAGCCGGTGTTCATCGTGCTCTGCTCGACGGCGTCGATGGTCGGCCGCTCATAGGACGATATGGTCTTGCGGCCGAACTCGATCGCCACCTGCGGCAGGGCGCCGTTCATGTAGGCGAGCAACGTCTGCTTGACGATGATGTAGAGGCGGTTCTTCTTCTCGCGCACCGTCTTGATCTTGGTGGCGACGGGCCCGACCACCGCGTAAGACAGGAAGATGCCGAGGAAGGTGCCGACCAGCGCTGCACCGATCAGGCCGCCAAGGATTTCCGGCGACTGGTCGAGCGCGCCCATCGCCTTGACCACGCCGAGCACGGCGGCGACGATCCCGAGCGCCGGCAGGCCGTCGCCGACGGCGACCAGCGCGTGGTAGGCTTTCATCTTGTCGGACTTGATGGTCTGGATTTCCTCATCCATCAGCGCCTCGATCTCGTGCGAACGGGCGTTGCCGATGATGATGATGCGGCAATAGTCGCAGATGAAATGCGTCAGATCGTGGTTCTTCAGCACGGTGGGGAATGCCTGGAAGATCGCCGATTCCTCGGGATTGTCGATATGCGCCTCGACCTCGCTGCGCGACTTCGAACGCAGTTCACGCATCAGGCTGTGCAGCACGCCGAGCGTTTCCAGATAGTCCTGCTCCTTCGGCACGGCCTGCTTGAAGGCTTCGAGGATGCCCCTGCCGGTGTCCTTGACCGTTTTCATCGGATTGGCGACGAGGAAGGTGCCGAGCGCGGCGCCGCAGATGACCACCGCTTCCCAGGGCTGCATCAGCACATGCAGATGCCCGCCCATGGCCATGAAGCCGCCAAGGACGCAGCCGAGCGTCACCACCAGTCCAATCAGAATGCCCACGAGAGGTCCTTCCGCATTTCAAGTCAGGTGCAAGGGATAGTCCCCGTGCCTTGTGTGAGGCTTGAATCGGAGCGGCATCGAGCTGATCGGCGCGATTCAGTTTCGCGCAAGGAAGTGAGTTTATTGTGCTGGCATAGCTTCGGCCGGAGGCGCGTCCTTGCTCAGTACCTATACCAGCTACCAGTTGATCACCAGGGACATCGACAAGTCGATCGACCGCATCGAAAAGCAGCCGACGGTCGATCGCGACACCAAATATTATCTGGACAACATCACCAAGGTGAAATCGATCGACGATTTCGTCAACAATGACCGTTTGTTCAAATATGCCATGAAGGCCTACGGCCTGGAGGACATGGCTTACGCCAAGGCGTTTATGGTCAAGGCGCTCAAGGAAGGCGTTTCCGACCCCGACAGTTTCGCCAACAAGCTGACCGACAAGCGCTACGCCGAATTTGTCAGCGCCTTCAACTTCGCCGCCAACGGCGCCAATACCACCGTTTACAACAAGGCGCAGCAGCTGGTGACCGGCAACTATGCGCTGCAAGTCCAGATCGGCGCCTCGCAGGCGGGCTTCTCTTACTATCAGAGCGAAACCGCCTATTATGTCAGCAACATCTCCAAGGTTAAGTCGATCGACGACCTGATGGGCGACAGCCGTCTGCTGACATACGCCATGGCCGCATTCGGGCTCGACGCCGAAACCGAACCGGCCGCAACGGTCAGGGCGATGCTCGAAGGTGGCGTCAGCGATCCCAACAGTCCCGCCAACAAGCTGGCCGACAAGAGTTACGCCAACTTCGTCTCGGCGTTCGACTTCGTCCAGTATGGCGATCAGACGACCACGCGCGACAACGTCCAGCAGGCGGTGCCTAAGGGCTATATGGCCGGAGCCGGGCTGACGTTGGTCAAGCCGAGCGCGCAGTACGTCAAGGGCGAGGCCGATTACTACGCGACAAACATTTCCAAGGTGAAGTCGATTGACGACCTCATGGCGGACAAGCGCCTGCTTACATTCGCCATGGCGTCCTATGGACTGGATGCCTCGACCGAAACCCCGCAGCAGATCCGCGCCATGCTCGAGGGCGGCGTGAGCGATCCCAACAGCCCTGCAAACAAGCTGACCGATAAACGATACGCAAACTTCGTCACGGCCTTCGATTTTGCCCAATATGGCGATCAGACAACCACGCGCGACGCAGTGCTGAAAGATACGCCGAAAATCTACACGACAGGGTCGGCGCTTGGCCTGATCAAGCCGAATGCGGACTACATCAAGTCGGAGACCGCATATTACCTGGCCAACATCACGAACGTGAAGTCCATCGACGATCTGATGGCCAACAGCCGCTTGTACAATTATGCCCTCTCGGCCTATGCGCTGGATCCGGCGACAGAGAGCAAGGACCTCATCCGCAGCGTCCTGGCCGGTGGCGTCCGCGACCCCGACAGCGTCGCCAACAAGATGACCAACAAAGCCTATGCCGGGCTCGCCTCCGCCTTCAACTTCGAACAATACGGCGAAGCGGCCACCACGACCAATCCGGCACAGCAGCCGACCGTGGACAAGTACATGCGCCAGACGCTGGAGGAGGATGCCGGCCAAACCAACGAGGGCGTACGGCTGGCGCTCTATTTCCAGCGCAAGGCGCCTGATATCACCAGCTGGTACGATGTGCTCGCCGACACCGCTCTTGCCAGCGTGGTGCGCACCGTTCTCGGCCTGCCGGATTCCTTCGCCACCGCCGACGTCGACAAGCAGGCGCAGCTGTTCGAGCAGAAGCTCGACATTTCTGATTTCTCCGACCCCGAAAAGCTCGGCAAGTTCCTGACCCGCTTCACCTCCATGTACGAGATCAACCACCCGACCTCGTCAGCCGTGTCGTCGATCAGCGTGCTCTTCGCCAAGCCGGTCACGGCGGGGATTTCCACCGACCTGATGATGGCCATGCAGAAGTTGAAGTTCTGACCATGCGGGACAGTCTCTACGTCGCCCTTTCCTCGCAGATCGCGCTCGAGCGTCGGCTCGACACGATCGCCGACAATGTCGCCAACGCCTCGACCGTCGGCTTTCGCGCCACCGGGGTGAAGTTCGAGGACGTGGTGTCCGGCACCGGGCCGAAATCCGTGTCCTTCGCCTCCTCGGGCAAGACCTATCTTTCCGGCGCCCATGGCTCCCTGACCGAGACCGGCAATCCGTTCGATTTCGCCATACAGGGCGACGCCTGGTTCGCCATCGAGACGCCGGTCGGCACCGTCATGACCCGCGATGGCCGCTTCTCGATGAACGAGAATGGTGAGCTGATGTCGGTCGAGGGCCATCCCGTGCTCGACGCCGGCGGCGCACCGATCCAGCTCGACCCCCGCAACGGCCCGCCCAAGGCCGGAGCCGATGGCTCGTTGCGCCAGAACGATCAGCTGGTAGGCTCCATTGGCCTGTACAATTTCGATCCGGGCGAAAATTTCGTGCGCTACGGCAATTCCGGCATCGTGCCGGCGCGCACGCCCGAGCCGGTGACCGATCGCGCCGATATCGGCGTCGCCCAGGGCTTCGTCGAGGAATCCAACGTCAATCCGGTGCTGGAGATGACGCGGCTGATCATGGTCCAGCGCGCTTTCGAGAACACCGCCGCCCTGATGCGGCAGACCGATTCCTCTACCGACGAGGCGATCAAGACGCTCGGCTCGAAGTAGCATGTCGCTCGACCAGCCAACCCTGCGCGCACCCGAAAGACTGCCCCAGCCAACGCCGGAAGACCGGCTTGCCGCGCTGGAGCGGATATGGCGGCGCTTCAGCGATGCCGAGGGACTGCTCAAACGCGGCGGCCTCGTCACCGAAGTCACATCGACGCATTACAAGGTGCGCGGCCTTTCGGATTTCGCCAGGCTGGGCGATCTTGTCGAACAGCGCGGCCATGCCGGCACGCGCCGCGGCGAGATCGTCAAGATCAGCCGCGACGAGATTGTCGTGGCCCCCTTCGAACGCAGTGCGGATGCCGGCATAGGCGACGCCGTTTTCCGTCGCGGTCCGCTCACCGTGGCGCCGCATGCCTCGTGGCGCGGCCGCACGATCGACGCACTCACCCGGGCGATCGACGGTGGCCCGCCATTGATCAGGGGCGACGGCATGTCCGGGGCCGCCACGCCCGGCGCCATGGCGCGCCAGCGCGTCGGCACCGCCTTCATGACCGGGGTCAAGGTCATCGACATTTTCACGCCGCTCTGTTTCGGCCAGCGCATGGGCGTCTTTGCCGGTTCCGGTGTCGGCAAGTCGACGCTGCTGGCCATGCTCGCCGGCGCAGACGCTTTCGACACCGTGGTCGTGGCGCTGATCGGCGAACGCGGCCGCGAGGTCCGCGAATTCCTCGAGGACACGATCGGCGACAGCATGGCCAAGACTGTCGCGGTTGTCGCCACCAGTGACGAAAGCGCCATGATGCGCCGGCGCGCGCCGGACACCGCGATGCACGTCGCCGAACATTTTCGCGACCAGGGCCACCGCGTGCTTCTGGTACTGGATTCGATCACCCGCTTTGCCCACGCCCTGCGCGAAGTAGCGACGGGAACGGGCGAGCCGCCGGTCGCGCGCGGCTATCCCGCTTCGGTTTTCACCGAGCTGCCCAAGCTGCTCGAACGCGCCGGGCCGGGAGTGGAGGGGAAAGGATCGATCACCGCGATCATTTCCGTGCTGGTCGACGGCGACGACCACAACGATCCGGTGGCCGATTCCGTGCGCGGCATCCTTGACGGCCATGTCGTGCTCGACCGCGCGATCGCCGAACAAGGCCGCTATCCGCCGGTCAATCCGCTGTCGTCCATATCACGCCTGGCCGGCAAGGCTTGGAGCGTCGAGCAGCGCGCGCTGGTGACGCGGCTGAAGTCGATGATCTCCCGCTTCGAGGACACGCGCGACATCCGCCTGCTCGGCGCCTACCAGGGCGGCGCCGACGCCGAACTCGACATGGCGGTGCGCCAGGTGCCCCTGATCTACGAGGCACTGATGCAATCGCCGAAGGACCGCCCGTCCGCTGATCCATTCTCCGATCTCGCCCGCCATCTCAAGGGAAAGCAGAATGCCGAACAAGGGGACTGAGCTCCAGCATACCGAGCGCATCCTGCGCGAAATGATCGCGGAGGCGAAAGCCGAAGAAGAGATCGAAGCCAGCCGCAACTCGGCCATCGACGGGCTCTTCGCCGCGCCGCAATGGCCGCAGCCGCCCAAGGCCGCGTTTCCCAGGCTGGGCAAGAAGGCCGGCCGGCGCAGCGATTTCGTCATCGCCGCGCTCGGCATCACGCTCGGCCTGATCTGCGCGCTGTTCCCTTGGTATATCTTCTTCAATCAGGAACAGTTCGGCGTTCAGGCAATCAAGTTCGGCGGCACCGGCACCAATTCTGGACGCGAGGGCGGCGGCGTGGTTGCCGAGCGCAGCGCGCCGCTGACGGCCAAGGACGTTCCGAATGCCAATATCGACCTGCTTGCCACCGGAACCGTGCAGGATGATCCCAGCGCCGCCCCGGCGCCAGATGACCAGCCCTTTCCGGCCGACGTCACCAAATTCCGCATGGTCCACGTCGCCAATGGCCGCGCCATGATCGAGGACGACACCGGGCTGTGGATGGTCCAGCGTGGCTCGATCCTGCCGGATTCCAACAAGGTGTCGTCGATCGAGCAACGCAACGGCAAATGGGTGATGGTCACCAGCGCCAACCAGGTGATCGAGCTTTCCAGGTAAGTTCGCCGCGCTTGCCGGTTGCGTCCGCCCGCAAGGTCCGCGCAAGACTGGCGGCCTAGTCTTTGGGCACACGCCCGGAGATTCCCATGGAGCCCGTTTCTCTTTTCGATCTCGCCGCCAAGCAAGCGCAATGGCTGGCCGTGCGTCAGTCGGCGGTCGCCGGCAACATCGCCAACGCCAACACGCCGGGCTATACGGCAAACGATGTCGAGCCGTTCGAAAAGGTGCTCGACCGCGCGGCGGTGTCGTTGCAGACGACACAGGCCGGACACCTCGGCAGCGCCGCGACCAATGCCGGTTTCGCGATCAAGCCACAGGAAGACGACGGCGTCGTCATGCCGTCCAAGAACACCGTCGTGCTCGAGGACCAGCTTCTCAAGGCCGGTGAGGTGCGCCGCTCCTTCGAGCTCAACACGGCAATCGTCAAGGCATTCCATTCGATGATGATGATGGCGGTGAAGAGCTGACCATGGACGCGCTCACAGCAGCCCTCAAAGTAGCAGCCTCCGGCCTCGGCGCCCAGTCGGAGCGGCTGCGCGTGGTTTCCGAAAACCTCGCCAATGCCCAGTCGACCGGCACCACCCCCGGCTCCGACCCCTATCGCCGCAAGACCATCAGCTTCGTCTCCGAGCTCGACCGGACCACTGGCAGCTCAACGGTCGAAGTGAACTCTATCGACCGCGATCCCAGCGATTTTCCGGTGGAATTCCAGCCCGGCAACGAGGCCGCCGACGACAAGGGCTACGTCAAGATGCCCAACGTCAACGTGCTGATCGAAATGGCCGACATGACCGAGGCCAACCGCTCCTACGAGGCTAACCTGCAAGTCGTGAAGCAGGCGCGCGATCTCATTTCAATGACCATCGACCTGATGAGGAACCAATGATCGTGAACGGCATCGGCGCGCTCAACCTGAAGCCTGGACTTGGCGACACGGCGACTGAGCTGCTTCAGGGGGGCGTTGCGCCCGCGACCGCAGGCAACCTCGGCACCTCCTTCGCCGAAGCGCTGAGCCAGGCGGCCACAAAGACCGTCAACACGCTGCAGAACGCCGAGCAGGTCTCGGTCCAGGCGCTCAAGGGCGACGCCGACACCCGCCAGGTCGTCGATGCCGTGATGAGCGCCCAGCAGGCGCTGCAGACTGCCGTCGCCATCCGCGACAAGGTCGTCTCGGCCTATCTCGAAGTCAGCCGCATGGGCATCTGAGGAGTTCGGCCATGAAAGCACTCGCCATCGCCGCCACCGGCATGAACGCCCAGCAGACCAATCTGGAAGTCATCGCCAACAATATCGCCAACATCAACACCACCGGCTACAAGCGGGCGCGGGCCGAATTCTCCGACCTGCTCTACCAGGTCGACCGCACGCAAGGCGTGCCCAACCGCTCCAACGCTTCGCTGGTGCCGGAAGGCGTCTCGATCGGCCTCGGCGTCAAGACCACCGCCGTGCGCAACGTCCATACCCAGGGCGAACTGACCAGCACCGGCAACAGTTTCGATATGGCGCTCACCGGCAGGGGCTGGTTCCAGATCGAAGGCGCCGATGGCGGCACGCTCTACACCCGCGCCGGCGCCTTCAACACCAACGCCACAGGCCAGCTGGTGACAGTGGACGGCGCCAGCGTCATCCCAGCGATCAACGTCCCGGTCGACGCCGTCGAGGTCATCGTTAACAAGACGGGCCAGGTCTTCGCCCGCATCGACGGCCAGACCGACCTGCAGAATCTCGGTCAGCTCCAGATCGTCAACTTCGCCAACGAAGCCGGACTGGCGCCGCTCGGCGACAATCTCTTCCAGGAAACGACCGCCTCTGGCCCGGCCAATGCCGGCGTGCCCGGCGATCCAGGCTTCGCCACCATCCAGCAAGGCTATCTCGAGGCCTCCAACGTCGACCCGGTCAAGGAAATCACCGAACTGATCTCGGCGCAGCGCGCTTATGAGATGAATTCCAAGGTCATCCAGGCCGCCGACGACATGGCCTCGGTCGTCTCCAAGAATATCAGGTAACGACAATGGCCGCTCCGGTCTCCTGCTCCGCGTTCCGCCGCACCGTGCTCGTCCTTGCGCTGGTGACCGGCGGCATGCCGGCTTTCGCGCAGGACGCGGCCAACCGGTCGGCAACGCAGATCGCCAGCAGCCAGCCTGCCGGCGAGGTCGTGCTGATCCCAAACCGGGTCATTTATCCCGGCGAGACCATCGAGCTTGCGGCCCTCAAGCAGGTGACCCTCATCCCCGGCAAGCACAAGCCCGACGCGGTGGCGACCCTTGCCGAGGAACTCCAGGGCAAGATCGCCAAGCGCACGCTGCTGCCCGGCCGCTACATCCCCGCCGCCGCGATTCGCGACGCCTGGCTGGTCGAGCAGGGCGCTGCCGTGCAGGTTTTCTTCATCGCCGGCGGACTGACGATATCGGCCACCGCCGTGACCTTGCAGCCAGGCTCGGCCGGCGATCTCATCAAGGTTCGCAACAGCGACAGCGGCAAGATTCTCTCCGGCACGGTGATGGCTGACGGAACCATCCAGGTCAGCGCTTCATGACGCGTCCGTTTATTCTCCTGCTTGCGGCCGCGCTCGGCCTGCAGCCCGCCTTGGCCGACGGCCTCACGCCCAAGGCCAAGCGCGAACTCGCCGCCAGGAATGGCGGCGTGTACGACGATCCTGAATATGATCCGGCCACCACCACGCGCATGTTCCGCGTCTCGCCCGGGCCAAGCTCGCTGCCGCCGGGCCAGGTCGCCTCGCGCATCAAGGACATCGCGCAGCTGCAGAGTTCGCGCGACAACCAGCTCGTCGGCTACGGCCTGGTCATCGGCCTCGCCGGATCGGGCGACAGCTTGCGCAACTCGCCGTTCACCGAACAGTCGATCCGCGCCATGCTGGAGAATCTCGGCATCGCCACCGAAGGCGGCAGCGCGCGCGCCAAGAACGTCGCCGCCGTCATCGTCACCGCCAACATGCCGCCCTACGTGCAGTCGGGCGCGCGCATCGACATCGACGTTTCCTCGATGGGTGACGCTACCTCGCTCGCCGGGGGCACGCTGATCATGACGCCGCTGAAGGCGGCGGACGGCGAAATCTATGCTGTCGGCCAAGGCGCGGTCATCGTGTCGGGCTTTACCGCCCAAGGTCAGGCCGAGCAGTTGACGCAAGGCGTCCCGACCGCGGGCCGCGTGCCGAACGGCGCCATCATCGAGCGTGCCGTGAAGGCCGAGTTCGATGACCAGCCGATACTGACGCTGCAGTTGCGCAATCCCGATTTCTCGACCGCCATTCGCATCGCCGACGCGATCAATGACTACACCAGCCAGCGCTTCGGCATGCGCGTGGCGGCCGAGCGCGATTCCCGCACCGTCCAGATCAGACGGCCGAAAAGCGTCTCGGCGGCCCGCTTCTACGCCGAGATCGAGAACCTCGTGGTCGAATCCGATACGCCGGCCCGCGTCGTCATCGACGAGCGCACCGGCACCATAGTCATCGGCAACGACGTCAAGATCTCGCGCGTGGCCATCAGCCACGGCACGCTGACGGTGCGCATCACCGAAGCGCCGCGCGTCGTGCAGCCCGAACCCTTCTCCAAGGGCGAGACCGCCGTCGAGCCGTTCACCGCCATCGACGCCAGCCGGCCCGACGCGCGCGTCGCCGTGCTCGACGGCCCCGACCTGCAAACCCTTGTTTCCGGCCTCAACCGTCTCGGCGTGAAGCCCGACGGCATCATTGCCATCCTGCAAGGCATCAAGTCGGCCGGCGCCCTGCAGGCCGACTTGGTTCTCCAATAGGCGATGCCGATGATCTCCTCCCTCTCATTCGATCAAGGACGCCGCCCCGCCGCGATCCTGTTCGCGGCCTGCGCTCTGACGGCCTTTTCAAGCGGCGTGCATGCCGAAGAAGCCGTCCGCCAGGTCCTGCCGGGGGCGCCGCCCGCACCCGCGCCGCAGCTGTTGGCCCGGGAGAAGGCTCCCGACCAAAGCGAGATCGAGCGCTTCTGCTCCAACATAGCCGACGCCGCTCGCGACCGCCGCTACGTCTTGCAGGCGGAGGAGTTGAAACAGCTCCAGGCCGGCATCGACCAGCGCATGAAGGCACTGGACGAAAAGCGGGCCGAATACGAGACCTGGCTGAAGCGGCGCGAGGTGTTCTTGGCCCGGGCCGAGGACAGCGTCGTCAAGATCTATGCCGGCATGAAGCCCGACGCGGCGGCCGAGCGCCTGGCCATCGTCAATGCCGATCTCGCCGCGGCCATCCTGATGAAGCTGGATTCGCGCAAGGCCGGCGTCATCCTCAACGAAATGGACCAGAAGGCGGCGGCGACGCTCACCGGCATCATGGCCAGCGCAGCCCGAAGGGTAGATCCGTCATGATCCGCAGATCGCTTGTCCTGTGCGCGGTCGCAGCTTTGTCCGGCTGCGGCACCAATCTCAAGGAGATCGGCAGGGAGCCTTCACTGTCGCCGGTCGGTTCCGGCATCGGCAATGAAGGAGCTTCGCCCTACAGCTATCCCGAGCCGCCTGCGGCGCCGGTCAAGAAATTCTCGCTGTGGGACGATCGCCAGAGCCGGCTATTCACCGATCCCAGGGCCTTGCGCGAAGGCGACATTCTCACCGTCAGGATCAAGCTCAACGACAAGGCCAACTTCAAGAACCAGAACGACAGGAGCCGCACCGCCTCGCGCAAGCTGGGTTACGACGTCACGCTCGGATGGGAAGACAAGAGCACGAGCGGCAAGGGCGACGCCGGCCTGAACTCCAGCACCGAAACCAATGCGGACGGCGAGATCAAGCGCTCGGAGAACCTGGAACTCAACGTTGCTGCCGTCGTCACCGAAGTCCTGCCCAATGGCAATTTGATGATCAGGGGCTCGCAGGAAGTACGTGTCAATTATGAGCTCAGGGTGCTCACCATCGCCGGCATGGTGCGCCCCTCGGATATCGGCGCGGAGAACACCATCTCCTATGAACGCATCGCCGAGGCGCGCATCTCCTATGGCGGCCGCGGCCGCGTCAGCGAGGTCCAGCAGCCGGCCTACGGCCAGCAGATCCTCGACCAGGTTCTTCCGTTCTAGGGCATTGGAGACCGCAGCACCGTGGCCAGCGTCGAACAGGTTCCGTCTCGCAAGGGTCCTTCCCTTGCCGTTCAGGGCGCCATGCTGCTCCTGGTGACGGCTGCCGCCATCGGCATGGGCTGGTTGTCCGGCGGCTATCTCAAGGGTGTGGGGGCACCGGCATCGGTACCCGTCGCGCCGGAGAACGAGGGCAAGGTGCCCAAGCCCGCCGACGTGAAAGAGCCCGGCACGGGACCGTCACTCGTCGCGCTGGCGCCGATCACCACCAACATCGCCTCGCCCGCCGAGACCTGGATCAGGATGGAAGTGTCGGTGGTCTACGACGCGCCGCAGCCGCCGGCAATGTCGGATGAGATCCATCAGGATCTTCTGGCCTTCGTGCGCACCCTGAAGATGCACCAGATCGAAGGCGCCAGCGGCTATCAGCACCTGAAGGCCGATATCGAGGAGCGCGCCTCGATCCGCAGCCAGGGGCATGCCAAGCAGGTACTCATCAGGACGTTGCTGCTCGAATGAAGAAATTTCTTCTTGCCGCGGCGCTGCTCGGCGCCGCCACATCGATCGCGACGGCCCAGCAACTGGACCTCGGCGGCATCGGCAAGGCCGACGGCACCACCGTCGGCTACATCATCCAGATGTTCGGCCTGCTCACCGTGCTGTCGGTGGCGCCGGGCCTGCTGATCATGGTGACGAGCTTCACCCGTTTCGTCATCGCCTTCTCGATCCTGCGCGCCGGCATCGGCCTGCAGTCGACGCCGGCGAACCTCATCCTCATTTCGCTGTCGCTGTTCATGACCTTCTATGTCATGGCGCCGACCTTCGACCAGGCCTGGAATACCGGCGTCAAGCCGCTGATGAACAACCAGATCAGCCAAACCGAGGCCTTCGAGAAGATTTCCGATCCCTTCCGCACCTTCATGCTGCACAATGTGCGCGACAAGGACTTCGACCTTTTCGCCGACCTCGCCCGCGAACGCGGCCAGACCGTTGCGAAGGAAACCGTCGACCTGCGCATCCTGGTGCCCGCCTTCATGATCTCCGAGATCAGGCGCGGCTTCGAGATCGGCTTCCTGATCGTGCTGCCGTTCTTGGTCATCGACCTGATCGTCGCCACCATCACCATGGCCATGGGCATGATGATGTTGCCGCCGACGGTGGTATCGTTGCCGTTCAAGATCCTGTTCTTCGTCCTGATCGACGGCTGGAATCTGCTTGTCGGCAGCCTGGTGCGCTCCTTCAACTGATCGCGCCCGGCGCCGGCCGCACTCTCCCGTTTTTTTTCGACAATATTTTCGATTAACCGTCCGGTTTAGTCCTTTGGTAGGGACTTGCCGCCATATTCCCCGCAGATGGCGGGTGATCGGGTCTCAGACAGATCATTGGCATGATGCCGCTCCGTCATACCGGCCAATCCGGTATGTCAAAAAACACCTGTAAAAAGTAAGGTACGAGTAGACATGGCCAGTATCATGACCAATGCCTCGGCGCTGACCGCGCTGCAGAGCTTGAACGCCACCAACAAAAACCTCGAAACCACCCAGGCCCGCATCTCGACGGGCTATCGCGTTTCCCAGGCTTCGGACAACGCCGCTTACTGGTCGATCGCCACCACGATGCGTTCCGACAACCAGCAGATGTCGACCGTTTCGGACGCGCTTGGCCTCGGCGCCTCGAAGGTCGATACCGCTTACACCGGCATGAACAGCGCGATCGACACCATCAACCAGATCAAGACCAAGCTGACCGCCTCTTACGGCCAGACGGATGCCGACAAGGAAAAGACCCAGACCGAAATCGCCGCCCTTCAGAAGCAGCTGAAGGCCTATGCCGACGGCGCCAGCTTCTCCGGCACCAACATGCTGTCCGTGGACAGCGGCACGGGCACGTCCGTGGCGGACGTCAAGATCGTTTCGGCCTTCAACCGTGACGCTTCCGGCGCGGTTTCGATCTCGACGATCGACGTCAACGTGGAAAGCACTAAGCTCTACGAGGCCGGCACCACCGCCGGCACGGCGAAGGGCATTCTCGATGCCGACCGTCTCGGTACCGACGGCAGCGTCGTCGCCACCGCGTCGAACCCTGTGGCGGGCGTCGCTTCCGCGGTCACCGACACCTATTCGGTCGCCACGCTGAAGGTTTTCGACTCGACCACCGGTAAGGGTTTCAGCGACTCGCAGATCGCCGACCAGATGAAGGTGGTTGACGCCGCGCTGAAGGACATGACGAACGCCGCCACCACGCTCGGCGCCGCCAAGAGCAGTATCGACCTGCAGAAGACCTTCACGCAGAGCCTGATGGACTCCATCGACCGCGGCGTCGGCCAGCTCGTCGATGCCGACATGAACAAGGAATCGACCCGCCTCCAGGCCCTGCAGGTTCAGCAGCAGCTCGGCATCCAGGCGCTGTCGATCGCCAACGGCTCGTCGCAGTCGATCCTGTCGCTCTTCCGCGGCTGATCGCCTTCACCCCACGAACAGCACCAAATATCGGGCCGCGCCAAAAGCGCGGCCCGATTTGCGTTTGCTCCAGCCCCGCGCAATCCTCGTTCCTTAACTGTCGAAAGCTGACTTTTAACAGGGCGTTAACCATATCGCGCTAGCTATGGTTAACCAATAGCTTACGACAGGTTGTCGAATCGGCCCGACCGGCACGATCGCAGCCGATGGGCAGGCCGACCAGGCCTGTGGGCATGCCGGCTTAGAGAAGGAGCGAGTTTCTTGGCGAGCATCATGACGAACGCTGCGGCGTTGACTGCACTTCAAAGCCTCAACGCCACCAACAAGTCGCTCGAGCAGACACAGGCCCGCGTCTCGACGGGCTATCGCGTCTCCGAGGCCTCCGACAACGCCGCCTACTGGTCGATCGCCACCACCATGCGATCCGACAACCAGGCGCTCTCGACCGTGCAGGATGCGCTCGGCCTCGGCGCCTCGAAGGTCGACACCGCCTATACCGGCATGAACAATGTGCTGGACACGATCGGCAAGATCAAAACCAAGCTGCTTTCGACCGTCGGCCAGACGGATGCCGCCAAGGCAAAGACGCAGACCGAAATCACGGCGCTTCAGGCGCAGATGAAATCCTTTGCCGACGCCGCCACCTTCTCCGGTTCGAATTTCCTGTCGGTGATCTCCAAGCAGGTGTCGGCCGCCAATGACGGCGTCCAGCCCGACTCCAAGATCGTGTCCTCGTTCAACCGCACCTCATCCGGCGCCGTCCAACTCGGGACGATCGACATCGATGTCGAGAGCACCAAGCTTTTCGATTCCGGTCTCGCCGGCGACGTCAAGAACCAGGGCATTCTCGACCGCAAGACATCGGTCTATTCGACCGCGGCCGCGCAGACCCTATATGACACCGCCTATGCGGCATCGATCGCGGGTGGATCAACGGATATCGCAGCCAACACCGCCGGCCAGACCGCGGCGGGGGCGGTTGCCAAGGTCGACAACATTTCCGCCTACAATCTCGACATCACTGCGGCGGGCGTGACCGACGACATCATCACCCAGATGATTACCAAGATCGACAATGTCATGAGCCAGCTGACCGATTCCGCCACCATCCTCGGTTCGGCCAAGAGCTCGATCGATCTCCAGAAGACCTTCACGCAGAGCCTGATGGACTCCATCGACCGCGGTGTCGGCCAGCTCGTCGACGCCGACATGAACAAGGAATCGACCCGCCTCCAGGCGCTCCAGGTGCAGCAGCAGCTCGGCATCCAGTCGCTGTCGATCGCCAACAGTTCCTCGCAGTCGATCCTGTCGCTGTTCAAGAGCTGACCGCCCGCTCGACGTCTTCACCTCAAGGTTGACGGGCCGCGCGCCGAGCGCGGCCCGATTTCATTTTCGCACAAGCTTCGAGGGCTAGTGTTCCAGCGGACAGTCATGCTGGGAGTAGTCGACCGTGCCGGAACAGATCCAGAGCATCATCGCGAATCTCCGCGGGTTTGGCGTGAAGCGCCTCGCCATGCTGGCGGGCATCGCCGCATTGGTGATGAGCGTCATCGGTGTCGCTTCCGTCTATCTCAACCGTCCGGCCTACGACACGCTCTATGTCGGGCTCGACCGCGCCGACGTGAACCAGATCGGCCTCGTGCTGGGCGAGGCCGGCATCGGCTTCGACGTCGGCTCCGACGGGACCTCGGTCCTGGTCCCGGCCGGCACCACCGCGCAGGCGCGCATGCTCTTGGCCGAAAAGGGCCTGCCGACCAGCGCCAATGCCGGCTACGAACTGTTCGACAATGTCGGCTCGCTCGGCCTGACCTCCTTCATGCAGCAGATCACGCGTGTGCGCGCGCTGGAGGGCGAGATATCGCGCACCATCCAGTCGATCGCGGGCGTCAAGGCTGCGCGCGTCCATATCGTCATGTCCGAGCGTGCCAATTTCCGCCGCGACGAGCAGCAGCCCTCCGCGTCGGTCGTCATCCGTTACGCCGGCATCGACGCCGAGAAAAGCGCCATGTCGATCCGCCATCTCGTCGCCGCCGCCGTTCCCGGCCTGTCGGCCGACAAGGTGACGGTGCTCGATTCCAACGGCAATCTGCTGGCGGCGGGAGATGATCCCTCCAACACAAGTGCCGCCCGCACGCTTGGCGTCGAGCAGACCGTCGAGGCGCAGATCGGCGACAACATCCGGCGCGCCCTCACCCCTTATCTCGGCCCGGACAATTTCCGCGCCAGCGTCAAGGCCGACGTCAACACCGATACCCGCCAGACGGAGGAGACGATCTTCGATCCGGAGTCGCGCGTCGAGCGTTCGGTGCAGTCGGTGCGCGCCAACGAGAACAACAACCAGAAGCAGGCCTCCACTCCGGCGAGCGTCGAGCAGAACCTGCCCGAGACGCAGACGACCGCCACCGAGGGTCCGCAATCCTCCTCGCAGAACGACCGCAGGGAAGAGATCACCAACTACGAGATCAACTCCAAGAAGATCGCCACCGTCTCCAACGGCTACAGCGTCACCAAGATGTCTATCGCCGTGGTGGTCAACCAGGATCGGCTGAAGGCGATCCTGGGCAAGGACGCCACACCCGAACAGATCGCCAAGCGCGTCGCCGACATCCAGAAGATGGTGACCTCTGCCACCGGCTTCGACGACAAGCGCGGCGATGTCATCGACGTCTCGGCGGTCGAGTTCATCGACGGGCTCGACGGCGAGGCGGTCCCGCAGGCCGGAATGCTCGATTCCGTCGGCCAGCATGTCGGCACGCTGATCAATGCCGGCGCCTTCATCGTCGTGGTGTTCCTGGTGGCCTTCTTCGGCCTGCGCCCGATGGCGGCGGCCCTGACAGCAAAGGCGACGCCGGCCATAGCGGGTCCCAATTTCGACGAGGTCCAGCGCTCGCTGCCGACGCCGGAGGGCACGGCTTCCGCCGAAGCCGGTTCGGCGGTCGGCACCTTGCCGGGCGTGCGGGCCGGTTCCACGCCGCTCGACGACCTGCGCCAGAAGATCAGGCCCGCACCGCAGGAGCGGCTTGCCCGCATGGTCGACCTCAACGAGGAGCGCACAGCGCAGATCCTGCGCAAATGGGCGGCCCAGGAAGTTGCGGTGTAGTCCATGCCTTCCCTAGCCCTTTTCGATCTCCTGCCGGATTTCGGCACGCGCCCGCAACGTGTCAGCCAACCGAAGGCCGCCGCCGAGCACGAACCGGAAGCAGCCGCGCCGCAAGCCGATATCGGCACGCTGATCGCCGAAGCGGTCGCCCAGGCGGAGGTAGCGCTTGGCGAACGGCTTGCGGCTGCCCACGAAGCAGCGATGGACGCTGAACGCCGGGCGAATGCCGAGGAAGCGAAGGCCTTTCTCGAGAGCTTCGGCGGCGATGTCGGCGAGGCGGTCTCGCTGCGCATCGATGCCATGGAGGCGCGCGTGACGGACCTCGTCGCCGCCACGGTTGCCCGCATCATCGGCGGCATCGTCAGTGACGACCTGCAAAAGCGCTCGCTTGAAGCGCTTGCCGGTGCGGTCCGCGAAGCGGTCGGCGATGGCGAAGCGGTGCGCATAGTCGTTCGCGGACCGCTTTCCCTGTTCGAAGCGCTGAAGGCATCGCTCGGAGCGCGCGCCGCCAATCTCGACTTCATCGAAGCTCCCGGCTTCGATCTCACGGTCTCCATCGACGAAGCGGTGTTCGAGACGCGCATGGCCGAATGGGCGGCAACGCTCTCCCAGGTGTTGGCATGAGCGTCGCCGATGCCGATCAGGGCAGGCACGAGATCATCATCGTGCGTCGCGGCCATGACGACCACGAGGAAGGCCATCACGGTGGCGTCTGGAAGATCGCCTTCGCCGACTTCATGACGGCCATGATGTGCTTCTTCCTGGTCATGTGGCTGATCAACGCCGCCAACGAACAGACCAAGGCGGCGGTCGCCAGCTATTTCAACCCGGTGAAGCTGGTCGACCGCACGTCGAGCCGCAAGGGCCTGGAAGATCTCGGCGACGGTCCCCGCGCCATCGGGCTGACCGCCGACAATCCGGAAGAGGCGGCCACCAAGGCCGGACAGGACGGAACCGGCGGCGCGGGTTCATCCGATCCCAAAAAGGAAAAGCAGGAGCCACAGCAGTCGGAGCAGTCCGACGAACACCTGTTCGCGGATCCCTACGCGGTGCTTTCGGAAATCGCCACCAACACCGGCGTCATGCAGAACGTCAGCCAGAAGGGCGATGGCGGCGCGCAAAGTGCCGGCCCGGCAACGGGCGCTTCCGGCGGCGCCTCCTATCGCGATCCGTTCGAGCCTGATTTTTGGTCTCAGCAGGTCGCCTCGCCAGGCGCCGAGGCCAGCGCGCAGCGCGCCAGGATCGAAGGTGATCCGGTGAAACCCGGTGACAAGGCCGCCGAGGCGCAGGTCGCCAAGGTCAAGGCCGTGCCGCCTGCGCCGCCGGTCATCGCGGCGCCGCTTGAACCTCTGGCAAAGGACGGCAAACCCATATCGGCAATCGCCGAGGCGGGTGATGCGAAAGCCGGCGCTGCCGGGCTCGCGGACGCCAAGGTTGCCGCCGCCCAGGCCGCCCAGGCCGCCAAGCCCGACACCGGCGAAAAGGCGCCGGGTGCAGCCGCGCTCAAAGCTGCGGCCGATGTCAGGCAGCAACTGGCCGATGCCTTCAAACCTGGCGACAAGTTGCATGATGGGGTTTCCGTCGAAGCCACCGACAAGGGCGTCGTCATCTCGATCACCGACCAGCTCGACTTCGGTATGTTCGAGGTCGGCTCGGCGATGCCGCGCCGTGAACTGGTGCTGGCGATGGAAAAGATCGGCCGCATCGTCAACAGCCAGAAGGGCACGATCAGCATCAATGGCCACACCGACGCGCGGCCGTTCCGCAGCGCCGGCTACGACAATTGGCGGCTGTCGACGGCGCGCGCGCATTCGGCGTACTACATGCTGGTGCGCGGTGGCGTCGACGAACGCCGCATCACCGAGGTCGCCGGCTTCGCCGACCGCCAGCCGAAGGACCCCGCCGATCCGCTGTCGGCCGTGAACCGCCGCATCGAGATATTGATGGCGACCGGCGGATGAGGCGGGCGGTCTTCACCAGCCGCTTGATGGGCCTTTTGCTGTTGGCCGGCCAGCCTACGGCCGCCCTCGCCCAGGATCCGTTGCAGCCCTACCAGCTGGTGCGCTCGCTGCAGCTTATTCAAGACCGTATCGCCGTCGGCGACCACGCCGCGCTACCGATGCAGTCCAAGCTGCTGGAGATGATCGATACGCGCCTGCGCGAGGCGGACAAGGACGATTTCAAGGATCCGAAGAATTTTCGCGCGTTGCTGGTCTACGGCATGAGCGGCGGCAACCCGGTGACCGTCGAGGCGGCCGTATCGCGCGCCGCCGCCGATGCGCGGGACCTAGCCCTTGCCAGGGGCGTCATCGATTACCTGAACGGCCGCCCCGGCGAGGCCATCGAAGCCTTGAAGCCTGTCGATCCGATGGCGGAGCCCAGCGACCTGGGCGCCTTCCTTGCCCTGGTCAAGGGTTCGCTGCTCGCCGGCGACCAGCCGGCCGCGGCGCTGGTGTTGCTCGACGAGGCGAAACTGCTCGGCCCCGGGACGCTGGTCGAGGAGGCGGCATTGCGGCGCTCGGTCGGCATTGCGGTCGCGCAGCGCGACGCGGCGCGCTTTGCGCTTGCCTCCACACAATATGTCGAGCGCTATCTCTATTCGCCCTATGCCAGCCAGTTCGCCGACTCCTTCGTCTCGGGCGTGATTGAGCTGCACATGTCGATCAGCCAGGACAAATTGGCCGATATCACCTCGATGATGGATCCCGAGCGCGAGAAGGTCATTTATCTTCGCATCGCACGCCGCGCCGCGATCGATGGCCTGAACGAATTGTCCGCCTTCGCCTCGGCGCGGGCCGAGCAAGGCCGCGACGGCAACACCAATCAGGGCGATCCGCGTGCCCTGCTCTACTCAAGCCTGTCCACCGTGACATCGAGTACCATCGAGGACGTGCGCGCCAAGCTGGGCAAGATCGACCGCAGCCGGTTGTCGGACGGTGACCGCGCGCTGCTCGACGCCGCCGAGGCCATCGCCGGCGAAGTGGTGGCGCCGCCCGCTTCCCTTCCGACCGCCAGACCGGCGCCTGCCGAGGCCATGCCATCGCACGAGCCCGAGCCTGCCGCCGCGCAGGCCGCCGACGCCGCCGGATTGCCGCCCGTCGAGGGTGCTGTCTCCGAACAGCCGGCCGTCGCGCCATCCGGCGATGCAGTGGCAGCTGCGCCGAACGCGCCGGCTCCGGACGATGCGGCAACTGTCCTGCCGGCATCGGCGCCGGCGGCCGCGGCCAGCACCGACACGTCAGACCCGACCGATGCCGCCATGGTCAAAACTCGTCGACAGCTCGACCTGATCGACCAGATGCTTGGAGCCGCTCCGAAATGACCCCCAGCCTCGGTCCGGCGCTGCCGGGAATCACCACCGCGCGCACGACGGCGGAACAGCCGGCGGCGACCGGGAAGAATGACGACACGGATTTCGGCAAGATGCTGGACGACAAGGCCGGCCCGGCCCACCCGGACAAGCATCCGGCAGCCGGGGCCGGATCGCGCGATGAGCGCTGGAGCAGGCTTGCCGCCGGCACTGCCGGGCAGAAGGACGAGCCACTGCCGGCTGGCAAGGCAAGGATCCCATCCAGCGGAATGCCGGCCGCGAAAACAGCCAGGGACGACAAGACCGCCGAGCCGGACAAGGACACCGCGGACAAGGACGCCGATGGCGCAGCGGCCGAGACAGGTACGATGCGGCTCAAGGACCATCTGCCGTTGCTGATCGCGTTCCATGACCTGCGCCATTTCTCGACATCGGCCAGGCCGGCCGATACGAGCGAAACCGGGCAGGAACCGGCGCTCGACGGGCAGCTCCTGCCGAAAGCCGACCGGCCGAAATCCGCCGCCGGGCATGACGATCCCGAGCCGATGTCGAAGCCCGAGCGGGCATCGCTCGTCGATGGGTCACTGACCAAGCTCGATGGCCAGTCCATCCGCGAAGCCGCCGGCACGCCGAAACGCGACAATGCGATCGCGGCCGGGCCGCTGCCCGAGACAGCGCCGGCCGAAGTGCCGGACGTGGATCCGAAGCAGGCGGCACCACAGCTGAAGTCCATCGCCGATGTGCAGTCCTCCTTGCGGTCCGGGCCCGGAAAACAACTGTCGGCGGCAGGGCGCATCGACGTGGTCTCCGAGCGCAGCTTCCCTGCCCCGCCGCAGGCGCCGATGAGCCAGGCGGCCCTCAACGTGATTGGCGCCATAACAGCCGATGGCGGCCCGAAAACGGCACTTTCGACAAGCTCCGCAACCGCGCAACTGACAGGCCCTGTTGCCGCCGCGACACATGTGTTGAAGATCGAACTTCATCCGGCCGAGCTTGGCATGGTCACCGCCAATCTTCGCCTCTCCGGAGAACAACTTTCGATTGAGTTGAAGCCTCAAACACATGACGCCTACCACCGGCTGTCCTCGGATAGCGATGCCATCGTCAAGTCCCTGCGCGGACTCGGCTTTGAGGTTGACAAGGTCATGGTATTGCAACCTTCGGTAGCGGTCCCCGCAACGACCCGCACTGATGCAACCGCATCCTTGCAGACGGCAGTGGGCCGCGACCAGTCGTCCTTTCAACCCGGGAATTCCGGCGGCGGCAACAGCGGCGCCGGCGGCCAGCAACCGGGCCAGCAATCCGCGGGAAGGCACAATGATGACGCGCAAACACACGGCCGCCCCGCTTCGCCTTCTCGCGAGCGCGCTGGCGGCGATATCTTTATCTAGTCTCGCGGGTGCCGCCGCTGCCGCCACCAATGCTTGCGAACCGGAGATCCTACGCGCCGCCGACCGCTATGGCGTGCCGGCCGGCATCCTCTATGCCGTCGGCTTGACCGAGACCGGCAAGAAGGGCAGCTTGCAGCCGAACGCATTGAATATAGAAGGAAAAGCGGTCTTCCCGACAAGCCGCGCCGAAGCTCTTGCCGCTTTCGCCAATGCCCGACGCGAAGGCAAGATGCTGATCGATCTCGGCTGCATGCAAATCAATCACCACTACCACGGCGCGCATTTCCGCAGCGTCGAGGACATGCTCGATCCGCGTCAGAATGTCGATTATGCAGCGCGTTTCCTGGCCAGCCTTCATGCCCGTCACGTGACCTGGTCGATGGCCGTCGCCCGCTATCATGCCGGGCCCGACAACGACCCGGCGCAGAAGGTCTATGTCTGCCGCGTGATATCAAACATGGTGGCCACCGGCTTCGGCAAATGGACCGGCAACGCCCGCACGTTCTGCAACCCATGAGCGTATTCTTGCATCTCATGCAATCAGTCGCAAAGTCTCGGCGTTGCGCTTCGACTTGGCCGGGACTTGGAGCACGAAGCATATCTCACCCCACGCTAATGCAACCGATGCGATTCCGGACTCCCAAGAAACTAGTTACAAGAAATGATGGTTGTTCAGGATTCCTGCCAGCGGATACGGCTTTCCCCACGGGGCAGATGAGCTGATTCGGAGGCGGGGCCGATGATCGTTATCGTTGACGAGCGAGAGCTCGTGACAGACGGATACAATTCACTTTTTGACCGCGAGGGCATCGCCTGCGCCGGCTTCGCTTCCGGCGAATTCGGCGAGTGGGTGAACTCGGCCGCCGATGCCGATCTGCGCTCGGTCCGGGCCTTCCTCATCGGCGACTGCCGCGAAGGCGCGATCTCTCCGCGCCAGATCCGCGACCGCACCGGAGCCCCGGTGATTGCTCTCAGCGAGCAGCATTCGCTGGAAAACACGTTGCGGCTGTTCGAGAGCGGTGTCGATGACGTCATCCGCAAGCCGGTCCATATCCGCGAGATCCTGGCTCGCATAACAGCCATCCGCCGCCGCGCCAACGAGGATGCCGCCTTTACCGAGATCGGCGCCATGCGCATCTTCATGGATGGCCGCGACCCTGAAATCGATGGCCAGCCGCTTCCCTTGCCGCGCCGTGAGCGCCGCATCCTCGAATATCTGGCAAGCAATCGCGGCCGCCGCGTCACCAAGACCCAAGTATTCAACGCCATCTACGGCATCTTCGACGAAGAGGTCGAGGAGAACGTGGTGGAAAGTCACATCAGCAAGCTGCGCAAGAAGCTGCGCGAGAAGCTGGGCACCGATCCGATCGATTCCAAGCGCTTCCTCGGCTACCGGCTGGTGTTCTGATGCGCCGCCGCGCCAGCCTCGCGCAAGACAGGACGCGTAGCCTCGCTGCCAGTGGCATGGACATTGCGGAGACATTTCGATGAGCCTCTACGGGATGATGCGGACCGGCGTTTCCGGCATGAACGCGCAGGCCAACCGTCTGTCGACGACAGCCGACAACATCGCCAATTCCGATACCACCGGCTACAAGCGGTCCTCCGCCGAATTTTCAACGCTGGTCATGCCCTCGACGGGCGGCGCCTATAATTCCGGCGGCATCACCACCACGATCCGGCAGGCGGTCAGCGATCCCGGCGTGCTCCAATACACCACCTCTGTCTCCGATCTTGCCGTCAGCGGCGACGGCTTCTTTGTCGTTCAGGACCCGAGCGGTACGCCTTTCCTGACCCGCGCCGGCGCCTTCGTTCCCGATGGACAGGGCAGGCTGGTCAACTCGGCCGGCTTCCAGCTGATGGCCTACAGCTACGAAAATGGCGTGCCGGCGGCGACGGTGAACGGTTTTGAAGGATTGGTCCCGGTCGTCATCTCCGACCAGGGAATGACCGCGACCCCGAGCACCGAGGGTCTCTACAGCGGCAACCTGCCCGCAGGCGCGACGCCAGTCGCGGCCGGCAACCTGCCCACCACCAACGCCGCAGGCGCGCAGTACACCTCGAAGTCCTCGATGGTCGCCTATGACAATCTCGGCAACAAGAAGCTGCTCGACGTCTATTTCAGCAACACCGGCGCCGGCACCTGGCAGGTGTCGGTCTTCGACCAGTCGAAGGCGACCGCCGGAACGTCATTCCCCTACGCCGGCGGCGCGCTGGGCTCGGCCAACCTGACCTTCGACACGACCACGGGCAAGCTCACCGGCGCCGTCGACAGCGTCTCGCTCACCGTGCCCAACGGCAGCGCCTTTTCGCTGGATCTGTCGGCATTGACCCAGCTCGGCACCGGCTTCACGGTTTCGGACGCCCAGGTCAACGGCAACGCGCCGAGCACCATCGACAAGGTGCAGATCAGCAAGGACGGCACCATCTACGCCCAGTACAAGGACGGCTCCACCAAGCCGCTCTACAAGATTCCGCTGGCCGATGTGCAGAGTCCCGACCAGCTCACCGCGCTGCCCGGCAATGTGTACTCGCAGGGCACCGAATCCGGCGCGGTCCGCGTCGGCTTTGCCAATGAAGGCAAGCTCGGCTCCATCATCTCCGGCGCGCTCGAGAATTCGAACGTCGATATCGCCGAGGAACTGACCAACATGATCGCGGCGCAACGCAGCTACACCGCCAATTCGAAAGTCTTCCAGACGGGTTCCGACCTGATGGACGTCCTTGTCAACCTGAAGAGATAAAACCGGGCAACGCCCGTGAAAGACCCGCATGTCGCTTTCCACCGCATTGAGCATCGCCCAATCCGCGCTTATGAACACCGCTCGGCAAACCAGCGTTGTCTCGCGCAACGTCGCCGACGCTTCCAATCCGGACTATACGCGCCGCATCGCCGTCGTCACCAGCACGGCGCCGGGCGCGCGCTCGGTTGATATCCAGCGCGTAGCCAACGACCTGCTCTTCCGCCAGAATCTCAGCGCCCTGTCGGCGTACAGCGGCCAGAACGCGCTCTATAGCGGCCTGGATCAGCTGGATGTTTCGGTCAATGGCGTCGACAATGCGTCCTCTCCCTCGACCGCGATCGGCAATTTGCAGCAGGCGCTGCAGCTCTATGCCACCTCGCCGTCCAACCAGAATCTCGGCTCCAGCGTTATCGACGCGGCCAAGCAGGTCGTGCGCTCCCTGAACGAAGGTTCGAGGGCCATTCAGGACTTTCGCACCCAGACCGACGGCCAGATCGCCACCGCGGTAGACGATCTCAACTCGCTGCTCAGCCAGTTCCAGGATGCCAACCAGGCTGTCATATCAGGCACGCGCTCCGGCACCGACGTTTCCGATGCGCTGGACCAGCGCGACGCGCTTTTGAAGAAGATCTCGGACTATGTTCCGGTCTCGACCTTCACGCGCGGCGACAATGACATGGTCATCACCACGGGTGACGGCACGACGCTGTTCGAAACCATCCCGCGCACGGTCAGCTTCGCCCCGTCCTCCGGCTACAGCGCCGGTACCGTCGGCAATGCCATCTACATCGATAACGTGCCGATCTCGGCGGGAACCGGCGGCAACACCAGCGCCAGCGGCAAGCTTGCCGGTTTGCTGCAATTGCGCGATGGCGTCGCCTCGACCATGCAGAGTCAGCTCGACGAGACCGCGCGCGGCCTGATCACGGCCTTTGCCGAGACCGCGCCGTCAATGCCCGACGCCGCCGGACTGTTTACCTGGTCAGGCGCGCCGGCGGTGCCGGCCGCTGGCACGCTGGTCAATGGCCTTGCCGGCACGATCAGCGTCAATGCCGCCATGGATCCAAGCGCCGGCGGCAATCCGGCACTGCTGCGCGACGGCGGCGCCAACGGCGCGGCTTATGTCGTCAACACTGGCGGGGCCTCTTATTCCAGCCTTCTGGTCGCCTATGGCGACCGGCTCGATCAGCCGATGACATTCGACCCCGCCGCCGGGATTTCGGCGACGTCGAGCGTTGCCGACTATGCCGCCAATTCGATCGGTTGGCTCCAAAGCGTGCGCCAGCAGGCTTCGACCGCAGCCGACGCCAAGCAAGCCCTGGCGTCGCGCAGCGCCGAGGCGCTGTCCAACGCGACCGGCGTCAATGTCGACCAGGAAATGTCGCTGCTTCTCGATCTCGAACACACCTATCAGGCATCGGCCCGAATGATGAAAACCGTCGACGACATGTTGGCGGCTCTGCTCAGCGCGGTGGGATAATCCATGACCTCAGTCTCTTCGGCCGCTCTCTCGAACGCCATGCGCTATCAGCAGATGCGCATGCAGGCCGAGCTCGTCAAAGCCACGAAGGAGTCCTCGACCGGCAGGGTCGCCGATGTCGGCCTGGCGCTGGGCGGACGCACCGCCCAGTCCGTCACCTTCTCGCGCGATCTCGACCGGCTCAATGTCATTATCGATTCCAACGGCCTGGTGGCCGCCCGGCTCTCCTCGACGCAGACCTCGCTCGGCCAGCTCTCCAGCGTCGCGCAGACCTTGCTGTCGAGCCTGACCACCTCAACGTCGGGCGATTCTTCCGCCAACCTCACCCAGTCGGCCGGCAAGACGGCCGTCCAGCAGCTCGCCTCGATCCTCAACACCAGCGTGAACGGCGAGTATCTGTTTGCCGGCACCAACACCGACGTCAAGCCGATCAACGATTTCACCGCGGCCGGATCGCCCGCCAAGGCCGCCTTCGACGCCTCCTTCGTCGCCAATTTCGGTTTCACGCCGGATGACCCCGCCGCGGCAAACATTACCGCGGCCCAGATGGACGATTTCATCACCAACGACGTCGAGCCGCAGTTCTTCGGTTCGGGCTGGCAGGCCAACTGGTCGAACGCCACCGACCAGCAGATCGTCAGCCGCATCGCGCTCAACGAAACCACCGCGACCTCGACCAGCGCCAACAGCGACGGCATCAAGAAGCTCGCCATGGCGGCGGCCATGGTCTCCAGCCTGATGTCGACCAACATCAGCCAGGCGGCGAAGGACACCATCGTCGGCCGCTCGCAGTCGCTGGTTGGCGAAGCGCTGAGCGGCATCGGCCAGGTTCAGTCCGAAACCGGCATCGTCCAGAAGCGCGTGTCCGACGCCGTCGACCGGATGAAGACGCAGGTCGACCTGTTCGAGCGCCACATCCTCGATCTCGAAGCGGTCGACCCGGCCGAAGCCGCGACCCGCGTCGCGGACCTGACGCAGCACATCGAGACCTCCTTCGCATTGACGGCGCGGCTCCAGCAGCTCAGCCTGTTGAATTACCTGACCTGACAACTCTGAACCGGAACGGTAGAGCCAACGATGTACCAATTCTCCTACGCCGACATCCAGAGCACCTCTGTCGCCGACGCGAAGGACCGTGAACGGGAGCTGCTGACCCGCTCGATCGACATGCTGGCGGCGGCCGCCGCCCTTGGCCCGGCTTCGATGGAGGCAGTGGAGGCGCTGCATTTCACCAACCGCGTCTGGACCGCCTTTGTTGAGGATCTCGGCTCCAACGACAACGCGCTTCCCAAGGAACTGCGCGCCAACCTGATTTCGATCGGCCTTTGGCTGCTGCGCGAGGCGGAAGACATCCGCCAGGGCCGCACCCAGAATTTCGAGGGACTGATCGAGGTATCCCAGATCATCCGCGACGGCATTCAATGACCAATACGCTGAAGATATCGCTGAAGCCGAACGAGAAGATCTACATCAACGGTGCGGTCATCCGCGTCGACCGCAAGGTCACCGTCGAACTGATGAACGACGTGCAGTTCCTGCTCGAAAGCCATGTGATCCAGGCCGATGACGCGTCGACGCCGCTCAAGCAGCTGTATTTCATCCTGCAGGTGATGCTGATGAATCCGGCTGGCGCCGGCGAGGCGCGCGAAATGTTCCGCCGCTCCCTGCCGCTGCTGCTTGCAAGTTTCGAGGACGCCGAGATCGGCAGTGCGCTGAAACAGATCGACCGCATGGTCGGCGAGGATCACATCTACGAGGCACTAAAGGCGATCCGGTCGCTCTATCCGCTCGAACGCCGCGCGCTTGGCGGCAATGACGACGTTCCGGGCGCCTCGCGTCCGCTGGCTGTGGGAGCACGCTGATGACCGTGGACATGACGACGACGATACCGGTTGGCGCCAATCAGGCCAGCCAGCAGACCTCCAAGACCGCTGTCGACTACCAGTCCTTCCTGAAGCTTCTGATCGCCGAGATGAAGAACCAGGATCCGACCAAGCCGATGGATTCGACACAGTACGTCGCCCAGCTCGCCACCTTCTCGCAGGTCGAGCAGTCTGTGCAGACCAATACCAAGCTGGACCAGATCATGCAGTCCTCGGCGCTGTCGCAGGCCGATGCGCTGATCGGGCGCTCGATAACGTCCGCCGACGGCAACACGACAGGCACCGTCGCGTCCGTGCGCCTTGCCAGCAGCGGCCTCATCGCCGTGCTGGGCAACGGCACCGAGATCGCGGTCGGCCCCGGCGTCTCGGTCAAGGCGGCAAGCTGACGGCTCCGGCGGGCCGATCCCATGAACGAGGCCGACGCGCTCGACATCGTCCAGTACGCGGTGTGGACAGTGCTGACCGCATCCGCGCCGGTGGTGCTGGTCGCCATGGCGGTGGGTATCGGCATCGCCTTGATCCAGGCCCTGACGCAGATCCAGGAGATCACCTTGACGTTCGTGCCGAAGATCGTCGCCATCATGCTCGTGGCGGCGCTGACCGGTCCCTTCATCGGCAGCCAGATATCGGCCTTCACCAACGTCGTCTTCGAGCGCATTGAAAACGGATTCTAGCCGCTGCTTGCGGCGAGCCGGCCCGTTCTGTCCCGACGACTTACCGGCAGCAGCCTGCTGTCGCCATGCGGACCGTGTACGGCATAGGGTTGCATCCGCGGCGCGGCGTCGAAGCAACGCCGCACGGCTGCGTGGTCCTCCTCTATCCCCTTGTTGGACCATGATCTTTTTTTCAAGACGTTCGCTCTTTGCGGCACGATGCCATAGTTTCGGCAAACCATCCGGGGAAACGGATCACCGCAACGATCGGCAAGCCATGGCAGGGCCTTTCCTATGATTGACGAAAAGCCGGAGAGCGAGAGCGTTTCGGCGCTGGCGCCGTTCCGGCACGGCATCTTCCGCGCCGTGTGGTCGGCCAGCCTCGTGTCGAATTTCGGCGGCCTCATCCAGGGCGTCGGCGCCGCCTGGATGATGACCACGATCGCCACCTCGCCCTATCAGGTCGCGCTGGTCCAGGCCTCGACCACCTTGCCGATCATGCTGTTCGCGCTCGTCGCCGGCGCCATCGCCGACAGCTTCGACCGGCGCAAGGTTATGCTGGTCGCCCAGATCTTCATGCTGGTCGTCTCGGTGCTTCTGACCCTATTCACCTATTCCGGCTTGATGACGCCGTGGACGCTGCTTGCCTTCACCTTCCTGATCGACAGCGGCACGGCGCTGAACAGCCCGTCCTGGCAAGCCTCCGTCGGTGACATCGTGCCCCGCAACAAAGTGCCGGCCGCCGTCGCACTGAACTCGATGGGCTTCAACCTGACCCGCAGCGTCGGTCCGGCGATCGGCGGCATCATCGTCGCCGCAGCCGGGGCGGCGGCCGCCTTCGCGGCCAACGCGGTGAGCTATATCGGTCTCATCGTCGTGCTGGCGCGCTGGAAGCCGCAGGTGCAGCCGTCGACGCTGCCACGCGAATCGCTTGGCGCGGCCATGGGCGCGGGCCTGCGCTATGTCGCCATGTCGCCCAATATCGGCAAGGTGCTGGTCAGGGGCTCCGCCTTCGGCTTCAGCGCCGGCGCCGTGCTGGCGCTCCTGCCGCTGGTGGCGCGCGACGTCGTCAAGGGCGATGCCTTGACCTATGGCATCATGCTGGGCGCGTTCGGCATCGGCGCGGTCGGCGGCGCGCTGATCAGCGTGCGGCTGCGCCAGCTTTTGTCCAGCGAGACCATGGTGCGCTCGGCCTTCGCCGGCTTCGCCGTCTGCGCCTTCAATGCCGCCGTCAGCCACAATGCCTGGCAGACATCGCTCGGCCTGCTGGTCGGCGGCGCGTGCTGGGTGATCGCGCTTTCGCACTTCAACGTCACCGTGCAGATGGCAACGCCCCGCTGGGTCGTCGGCCGGGTGCTGTCGGTCTATCAGACCGCGACCTTCGGCGGCATCGCGCTCGGCAGCTGGATCTGGGGCATCGTCGCCGACGCGCATGGCGCCGGGACAGCGCTGATCGCGGCGGCCATCGCCATGCTGGCTGGCGGCGCGATCGGCCTCGTGCTGCCGTTGCCGCAGCAGCAGGTGCTGAACCTCGATCCGCTCAACCGCTTCAAGGAGCCGCATCTCGCGCTCGACCTGAAGCCGCGCAGCGGCCCCATCGCCATCATGATCGAATACATCATCCGCGAGGAGGACGTGCCGGAGTTCCTGGCCACCATGGCCGAGCGCGGCCGCATCCGCCGCCGCGACGGTGCCCGCAACTGGACCCTGGCGCGCGATCTCGAAAATCCGGCGATCTGGATCGAGCACTACCACACGCCGACCTGGCTCGAATATGTCAGGCACAACGGCCGCATCACCCAAGCCGACGCCATGGTCGGCGAGCGCCTGCGGGCACTGCACAGCGGCGACGAGCCGCCGCGGGTGCGCCGCGTGATCGAGCGCCCGACCACCGCAGGCACAGCGCTGGTCATGGCAAAGGGGCCGATCGAGCATTAGAGCAATTCCAGGAAAAGTGTATACGGTTTTCCCGGGAAAAGCGCGTAGCGCTTTCCCTTGGGAATTGCGTCAAAACAAAGAGTTAGAGTGGTTCTCCGTTCCGTGAAACGGCGAACCGCTCAAGGAGTGCAGGAAAGCGCGAAGACGTTTTCGTCCGGGCTTGCATCAAGACAAAGCGTTAGAGCGGACCCAGCCAGCGAAACGCGCGCTTCAGCTCGGCGACGCCATCGCGTTCATACCAACGGCCGTGCGCCATGATCACGCGTTCCGGATTCCATCCTATCATCTTTTCGACCGCCGCCTTGAGCTGCACCCTGGGGAAGGTCAATCGCAAATCGCGCGGCGTCTTGCCATCCGGATCAACGACACCAGCCGCCCTGGCAAGCCAGCGCCATGGCCAGCCAAGCTTCCGCAGTTCGAAGTTCTCGATCAGGTCTGTCAGGATCAATGTTCGGCTGACGGAATGGAAGAACACCATCTCTGTCATGAAGCTGCCTTTCACCGGCAGCGACTTGAGGTCATCGTCCCACGGGTAGCCCCTCTCGGCACCAAGCTCGTTCGCCTCGAAATCGATCCTGTCGCCCGCCTGCTCGCGAATTCCCGGTGCCAGCCAGATACCCGCATCCGCAAAGGCCCTGCGCCACATCGGAATCCACCAATAGTGGATCCGGTTCGGCCCGATGATGTAGCGGACCTTGCCCAATCCCGCGATCTCGGCCTCGATGCTCTCTGTCAGCAAGGTGGGTGAATGGACGAACAAATCGCCGCCGTTGACGCGGATGATGGTCATCCGCGTCGGAAACAGCATTTTCGGCCAAGGCATGCCGAAGCGGATGACCGGGCCATCCACGATCCAGATGTCCTTCGAAACCAGCTTTAACGTGTTGAGCGGCGGATATGGTGTGCCGTCGGCCATGGTCTGCTGATGTAGGATGGAGAACAAGCTTGGCCACGGCAGCTTCGCCTTGCACGAGCTCAGCCGGGCCGGCTCGGCAGCCTACCTTCGCCCGACCTACCCTTCGCCCGACAAGTCCCGGCGCGCTTTTTCAAGCTCCTCGGCATAGCGCCGCATCAGATGGCCCTCGGTCAGCAGTCCGAGCACGATATGGTCGGTGAAATCCTCGACCACGGCCAGCTCCTCGGCGCCTGCCCGCTGGAAGGTCTCGGCGGCCGACTGCACGTTCATGCTCGGCACCAGGACGGCATCCTTGTATTGCGCCAGATCGCGCACCGCCGTCTCGCCGTCGGACAGGTCGCTGTGCAGTTCGGCAACGATCAGCACGCCGACATACTGGTCACCCGCGTCGACGGCGATGACGCGCTGGGCCGAACCCAGCGGTACCTGCTTGCGGAAGGCCCCAAGCGTCGTGTCGGCATTGATGGTCTTGATGTCCTTGCGCATCATCGAACCGACCGTCAGGCTGCGCATCCAGCCGACGTCATGGGCGCTGCGGATCGTCTCGCCGCGCAGATGAAAGCGCCACGTCGAGAAGGAGTAGCCGAAGGTTTCGCGCACCAGGATCGCCGCCATGATCGAGGCCGCCAGGACGACGCCGGTTAGCGTCAGGTCGCGGGTCGATTCCAGCGCCAGGAACGTCATCGTCAGCGGCCCGCCGACGACGCCGACCGCCAGCGATGTCATGCCGACAACGGCAGCGACGGCGGGATCGATGCCGGTCGACGGCGAGATGAAAGCCATCACATCGGCGAATGCCTTGCCGAGCAGGGCGCCAAGAAACAGCGAAGCAAAGAACAGTCCACCGCGAAACCCCGAACCCAGCGAGATCGCGGAAGCCGCCAGCTTCAGCACGAAGACGCTGGCCACCACGCTCAGCCCATAGTTCATGGCGAATTCGCGATGCAGCGCGCCGTGGCCGCTCGACAGCACCTGGGGCGTGACCAGCCCGAGCAGGCCGACGATGACGCCGCCGATGACGGGACGCAGCGAGGCGTCGACCGACAGTTTGGCAAAGGCGCGTTCGACCAGCGTCACCAGATGCATGATGGCGATCGAGGCGGCCCCGCCAAGCAGCCCAAGCAGCAGGAAGGGCACGTACTGGCTGGCCGTGAGTGCCGGCAGGCCCGCAAGCTCCAGCGGGAACGGCACGCCGCCGAACATCTCGGCGGTGAGCGAGGCGGAGATCGCCGCGGTCATGACAGGCACCACATTGGCGACCGAATAGATGCCGATGACCAGTTCGAAACCATAGAAAGCGCCGGTCAGCGGCGCATCGAAAGCCGCCGCGATGGCGCCGGCGGCGCCGCAGCCGACCAGGATGCGGACATCGTTGCGGCGTAGCTTGAACAGCCGCGCCAGCCGCGAAGCCAGGCCGGAACCGACCTGCGTATAGCCGGCTTCCAGCCCCACAGAGGCGCCGAAACCGCTGGAGATCATGGTCTGGCCGGCGATGATGAACGTATCGGTCAGCGACATGCGACCGCCATAGAGCGCGTTGGCTTCGATCGGGTCGACAGGTGTGCGGAATCTCCGCTTTCTCAGCCAGATCACCGTCAGCCCGAGCAGGATGCCGCCGATCGCCGGGATCAGGGCCTGCATGGGGTGGGCGAGCGAGAACATGCCGGAAAGCCGGCCGCCGGGCTGTACGCCGAACAACAGGCCGTGCAGGTCCTGCACGATCTGGCTCATCGCGGTGACCAGTATGCCCGCCATGACGCCGACGATGCCGGCAAGGACGACAACCGCGATGCCTCGCGCTTCGAGCAGCGGGATCGAATTGATGAGCACCGCGCGCAGCCGGCGAGCGTAGACTTGCGGTTGATTCCTGGGCGATTGGTTTTTGGTAAGCACCGGAGCGGCTCGCCGACATCAGCAAGGCATTGAAAACACTGCCGTGCTGATACGCCGAGCGGCACCGCATGGCAACCACAATGACGGCGCCTGCGCGCCATTTGGGAGGGCCCCGTCCGGCCGCCGATGGTCAGGTCGGCTTCGGGTCGCCGGCCTCGTAGAGCACGAGATTGCGCTCGCCGATGCCGAGCGCCGGCCAGCTTGCGCGCCAGTCCACAAGGTGTGGCGCGGCGAAATGCGCGTCGAGCGCCGCCCTGTCACTCCAGACTTCCGTGACCCGGATCAACCCGGCATCGAGGACATCCTGCGCATAGGAGTATGCGAGGCAACCGGGCTCGGCACGGCTGGCAACAACCATGCGTTCCATCGCTGGTCTTGCGTGTTCGAGCTTGTCGGGTGGCAGACGAACCGTGCCAATGATCAGCAGCACGAGATTTCCTTTCGATGGTTGGGCAGACTCACTCTCCCACCCTCGCGCAAGCTTGGCCAGCTACCCTCGCCGGGCTGTCGCATGCTCGGCAGCCTCACGGTTTTCGAGGACCAGAATGGCGATAAGCGAAAGCATCCAGCCCGACGCCGTGGCCAAGAACGGCCGCGACGTCTTCTTCGCGCTGGGCATCGTCATCATCCTGGCCGTGCTGTTCCTGCCGATCCCGGCCTTTCTCATCGACGTCGGCCTTGCCTTCTCGATCGCCCTTTCGGTGCTGATCCTGATGGTGGCGCTGTGGATCCAGCGGCCGCTCGACTTCTCCTCGTTTCCGACCGTGCTGCTGATCGCCACCATGCTGCGGCTATCGCTCAACATCGCCACCACGCGCATGATCCTGTCGCACGGCAATGAAGGCACGCACGCCGCCGGCTACGTCATTGCCGGCTTCTCCAAACTGGTGATGGCCAGCGATTTCGTCATCGGCCTCATCGTCTTCATGATCCTGATCGTGGTGAACTTCATCGTCATCACCAAGGGCGCCACCCGCATCGCCGAGGTCGGCGCCCGCTTTACCCTCGACGCCATCCCCGGCAAGCAGATGTCGATCGACGCCGATCTCTCTGCCGGCATGATCGACGACAAGACAGCGCAGTTGCGCCGCCGCGAGCTGGAAGAGGAATCCTCCTTCTTCGGCTCGATGGACGGCGCCTCGAAATTCGTCCGCGGCGACGCCATCGCCGGCCTCATCATCACCGCCATCAACATCGTCGGCGGCATCGCCATCGGCTATATCAGGCACGGCATGGGCATGGGCGAGGCCGCCGACGTGTTCATCAAGCTGTCGGTCGGCGACGGTCTGGTCACCCAGATCCCGGCGCTCATCGTCTCGCTCGCCGCCGGCCTGCTGGTTTCCAAGGGCGGTACGCGCGGTTCGACGAACCAGGCCGTGTTCGGCCAGCTCGGCGCGCATCCGCGCGCGCTCTATGTGGCGGCGGCGCTGCTGGTGCTGCTCGGCCTGATGCCCGGCCTGCCCTTCTTCCCCTTCTTCGCGCTCGCCGGCGGCATGGCCGGCCTCGGCTATGTCATTCCGATGCGCCACAACCGGGCCATGGCCGAGGCCGAGGCGCTGAAGAACCAGGAGAAGGCGACCAAGGCCGAGGAAGAGAAGAACTCGGTCAAGGCCTCGCTGGCCACCGCCGAGATCGAACTTCTGATCGGCAAGCAGCTTTCGACCCGGCTGCTGGTCTCGCATCAGGAGCTGGTCTTCCGCATGGCCAAGATGCGCAAGAAGTTCGCCCAGCAATATGGCTTCGTCGTGCCCGAAGTGCGCGTCGCCGACGATTTCGCCATCCCGCCGAAAAGTTATCAGATCAAGGTGCATGGAACGGTGGTCGCCGAATATTCTATGCGTGTCGGGGAGATCATGGTGCTGCTCGGCAACCGCGACGTTCCCGAAATTCCGGGCGAAGAGATCCGCGAGCCGGCCTTCGGCATGCGCGCCTATTCCGTCATGGAAACATTCGCCGAGGATCTGAAGCGCGAGAACTACACCTTCGCCGACAATATGTCGGTGCTGCTCACCCACCTCTCCGAGGTCATCCGCAACAACCTGCCGCAGCTTCTGTCCTACAAGGACATGAAGGCGCTGCTGGAGCGCCAGGATCAGGAATACCGCAAGCTCGCCGACGAGATCTGCACCACGCACATCTCCTATCCCGGCCTGCAGGCAGTGCTGAAGCTGCTGCTCGCCGAGCGTGTCTCCATCCGCAACCTGCACCTTATCATCGAAGCCATCGCCGAGATCGCACCGCATGTGCGCCGCACCGAGCAGATCGTCGAGCATGTCCGCATCCGCATGGCGCAGCAGATCTGCGGCGATCTTTCGGAGGGCGGCGTGCTCAAGGTGTTGCGTCTCGGCAACCGCTGGGACCTCGCCTTCCATCAGAGCCTCAAGCGCGACGCCAAGGGCGAGGTACGCGAGTTCGATATCGATCCGCGCCAGCTGGAAGAATTCGGCCAGGACGCCACCAAGGCGATCAAGAAATTCCTCGAAGCCGGCGAGCGTTTCGTCCTCGTCACCGCGCCCGACGCACGCCCTTATGTGCGCATGATCATCGAGCGGCTGTTCACCACGCTGCCGGTGCTCTCGCATGTCGAAATCGCCAAGGGCGTCGAGATCAGGGTGCTCGGGACGATATCGTGAGCGTTCTCTCGCAAGCGGTCGTCATCGCGGCGTTCCTCGCCTTCTGCCGCATCGGCGCCTGCTTCATGCTGATGCCTGGCCTGTCCAGCGCCCGCATCCCGGTGCAGGTCAGGCTGTTCGTGGCGGTCGCCGCGACCGGCGGCCTGCTCGCCTTCCTGTGGGACAAGATCTTTCCCTTCGTCGATCCGCGTCCGCAGATCCTGGTGCCGATGATCGTCTCCGAACTCCTGGTCGGCGGCCTGATCGGCGCCATGACCAGGCTCTACATGGAAGCCCTGCGCTTCATGGGGTCGGCCATCGCCATGCTGATCGGCTATGGCGGCTCGGGCGGGCCAGCGATCGAGGAGCCTGAACCGCAGGCGGCGCTCGCCGCCATGATCTCGTTCTCGGCGCTGCTGCTGTTGTTCGTCTTCGACTTCGACCATGAGATCATACGCGCGCTGGTGACGTCGTATACGGTCGCGCCGGTCAACGTCTTCTTCAACCCGCAGGCGGCACTGGTCGATGTCGCCGACACCGTGTCGGACACCTTCTTCCTGGTCATCCGCCTCGGCAGCCCTTTCGTCGCCTATGCCATTCTCGTCAATCTGACCATCGGCTTCGTCAACAAGCTGACGCCGCAGATCCCGATCTACTTCATCTCCCAGCCCTTCGTCATCGCCGGCGGCATGCTCATCTTCTATTTCGCCGTCGGCTCCATGCTGTCGCTGTTCGTCGACGGCTTTGTCGACCTGACGCTGGCGAGGTGACATGAGCACGCGCAAGGACCGCCTGAAGAAGCTGGTCAAGGTGCAGGAACAGTTGAAGGCGCTGCACGAGACGCGCCACGCCACCCTCCTCGCTGCCGCAAATGCCGCCGAAGCCGAGGCCAAGGCACTGGTCGAGCATTTCGATAAGGACAATTCCCTCTCCGGCCTTTTCCCCGATCTCTACCACCGCCGCATCGCACAGGCCGTCGTGCGCCAGGAGGCGAACCTCGAAAGCGCCAGGCAGGAAGCCGGCCTCGTCGCGTCGGCAACCGCGCGCACCAACATGGTCGAGCGCGCCTACAAGGACGTTCGCAATCGCGACGAACGTGAACGCTCAGACCGCGAACGGCTGGATTTGATCGCGCAGAAGCGGACTGACGGGTAGCCGGCAAGGTTCTGCTATCGACCCCAAGCGGACGCAGCAATCGCTCAGATGCTCGACTAAGATGGCGCGGACGGCGCGTGGTTGGCCCTGTCACCATATGCTTAGCCGGCGTCATCAGTCGCTCGCGTTCCTTTGCGTTCCCTTTGGCTGCCCTTGATGAAGTCGAGCATGAGCGAGACGGCCGGTGCCGCGTGCGTCTCGAGTAGGAAATGCCCGGCGTCGAAAATATGGGCTTCCATCCTCGGCAGAGCCTGCATCCATGACAGGACCTCGGTCAGGTCGAAGAATGCATCGTGCCGTCCCCAGAGCATCAAGGCGGGCGGCTGCCGGCGCGCGAGATAGTCGCCGATGGCGTCGAACCGGGCGGCATAGTTCCCATAGTCGGCGATGAGCGCCCGCTGTGTGTCCAGCCGGCCGGGAAGTTGCATCATCCGCCAATCCTCCTCCCAGACTTCGGCCGGGATCCGCTTGGCCACATCAGGCGGGATCTTGGCGATGTACTGATCGCGCGTGCCTTCGTATGTCAGGTGTGCGGTCGCCGCCGCCTCGTTTTCCGGGTCCGGCCGCGACCAGTAGGCCTGGGTTGCCGCGTATTCCGGCCCGAACCCCGTTCGATGAGCGTTGGCGTTCTGAACGATGAGGCCCAGAACTTCTTCCGGCGCCTGCATGGCGATGTGGAATCCCACTGGCGCTCCGAAATCATGGAGGTAGATATAGCGCGGCCCGATCGCGAGTTGGTCGAGCAACTCCAGGATTGCCCGGCCGAAGGCGGGAAACGACGCCGAGGGTAGGACGTCGGACTCTCCAAAGCCAGGCAGATCGGGCGCGATCACATAGGCGGCCTGCGACAAAGCGGGTATGACCTCCCGAAATGTCCGGGCGGAACTCGGAAATCCGTGCAACAGCAATATTGCGGGCTTGGACGCCTCGCCTGCCGTGATGACCGACAACTCCGTGCCGCCAGACAGGCGAAGTCGTTGCCGGGTCGCCGCGTGCATGTGAGGGCTCCTCTCCTCGATCGTCTGACCTCCCGCAATGTCTGCGCAGACGTCACATCGATAGGTGGTGCAACCGGCTGGGCAGGCAACCCCAGCCACGCCGGTGCGATCATCGGTCCGGAACGTCCGCTCCTGGCGCCTGGCAGATCGATGACGCACGCCTGTCTTCCACCTCCCCTCCCCTTCGCAAGCCTGCCACAAGCTTGTTGAGGCATGGTCTCTCAAGGAAACCCGGCAAAAGGCGGACTTTCTTGGCGATTTCTCCACCCAGCGACATCGTTATGGATGTCGCCCGAGCCGCGGAACCGGCAGACATCGAGGCTGCCCGCGCCGCGCTGACGAAGCGGGCGGGCGGCGCTGCCGGCACGTTCTCGGTCGACACCGCCGCGTCGGTCGATGCCGGCTCGATCCTGTCGCGCGCCAGCGCCGAGCATGCGGCCGGAGCCGATCCGGCGAAAAAATTCAAGAAATTCGAAGCCATGGTGCTCCAGACCTTCATCCAGAACATGATGCCCAAGGATACCGAGGGCGTGTACGGCACGGGCCTGGCCGGCGACATGTGGAAATCGCAGCTCGCCGAGCGCGTCGCCGACGTCATGGCCGAGCGCGGCGGCATCGGCATCGCCAAGTCGCTGCTCGCCGACCATTACCTCGAAGGCAAGCGCAAGGTGCCGATCGGCCCGGTCTCCGGCGGGCCTGAAAAGACCGAGATCGACCGGCAGAGCCGTCTGTCCACCTCGCTCGTCCAGGAACTGCAGCGCAAGGCCGCCAGGTCCATGACCGGCGATGAAACGACCACAAAGACAGACATCAAGATCTAGACTGGGAAACGCCATGGCCGACTTTTCGGAATTCACCGCCAACCTGCCGGCGCGCACGGCCACATCGGAAGCCCCGGTCGCACTCGCGCGGCCCGGAAACCTTGCCGCCATCATCGGCCGCATCGAGGAAGTCGTCGAGCAAGAAACGGCCGGGCTGCGCAGCGACACCGGCTACGACCTCAAGGCATCGAACGCGCGCAAGAGCCGCTATCTCTATGAACTGACCCGTGCCATGCGCGGCGGCAGCGAAGCCGAGTTCCTCGAACAGCACCGCGAAGGTCTTGTCCGGCTTCGGCAGAAGCTGGCGAAGAACGAGGCGGCGCTCCTGGCGCATCTGAGCGCCGTCAACGAGGTCGCAGGTCTGTTGCGCACCGCGATCCAGCGCGCCGAAACCGACGGCACTTATTCCGCCGGCGAGTTCGGCCGGGCGCGCGGTTAGCGCGCGATGCTCGCCGGCTCGGGTGCCTGAATGGTCAAGGTCATCGCCATCGCGGTCTGGATCTGCGTCGCCACGCTCGGCGCGGTGTTCTATTCGTTCCAGGCCGCCGGCGAACGCGGCGTCGGCGAAAAGCCGAAGCCGATGCTGGGCGGGCTGGACTACGTCAAGACCGAGGTCATCTCGGTGCCGCTGATCCGCAACGCCAGGATCGACGGTTATTTCCTGACCAAGTTGGTCTACACGGTCGAACCCGAGCAGATTAAGAAACTGTCGATCCCGGCCGAGGCGCTGATCACCGACCAGGTCTATTCCTATCTCTATTCCAACCCGCAGATCGACTTCACCAAGAAGGAGACGCTCGACCTCGACGCCTTCCGCGCCGCGATCCGCGATACCGTCAACACACGCGTCGGCGCCACACTGGTGCATGAGGTTCTGGTCGACCAGGTCAATTTCCTGAGCAAGGATGAGATTCGCGACAACTGGCTGCGCCGCCGGCAGGAGGCCGGCGCCACGGCATCCGAGATGACCAAGGCCTTCAAGTCGCATTGAGCCGTGGGGATACACTGACCAGGCACGGTGACCGGTTCCTCGCCCGGTGCGGCGATCGGAACCAGGCCCTGCAATCCGCGTTGACGTAAACGTCAATCCAAAGCTATATGCGGCAGCGACCGTGGCCGCGAAGATGCATGGCCCTCGGGCGGATCATGCCGTGGCGCGACAGATGCAACCGAACAGGCAGATGCAACCAGACAGGAGAACAGCGTGAGCGTTCAGGAGATTGCCGACAAGATCAGGTCGCGCGTGGCCAGCAGCGGGTTCGATCGTTCCGTGAAGTTCGACACCGGCAGCGATGGCGTCATCGTCATCGACGGTGCCGATGTCTCGACCACCGATGGCCCCGCCGACTGCACCATCAAGCTCTCGCTCGACGATCTGGACTCGCTGATATCGGGCGATCTCAACCCGACCATGGCCTTCATGACCGGCAAGATAAAGGTCGAAGGCGACATGTCTGTCGCCATGGCGCTCAGCCAGTTGATCGGCTGAGATAGAAGACCGCCGAGATTGTTCTCGGAACGAAAACGCCGCCGTTTCGGGCGGCGTTTTTCGTTCGTTCGGGGCTCAGCGTCTCAGGCCGCCAGCGTCGGCGCCTTCAGCTTGCGCCCCGCGGCCTTCAGCGTGCCATGGACGCCGGCGAGCGCGCCCTCCACCAGTTCCACCGCGAGCAGCCTATGCCGCTCATACGGGCCCGGCATGGCCAGCGAACCGGTCTTTGCGGCCGAGAAGCCGAAGCGGCCGTAATAGGGCGCGTCGCCGACCAGCAGGATCGCGGCGTGGCCGAGACGCGCGGCTTCGGCGACCGCATGGCGCATCAGCGCCGAGCCGATGCCGGCACTCTTGAGCGAAGGGGCGACCGCCAGAGGCCCAAGCAACAGTGCTGCCGGACCGCCCTCGCCCAGCGTGACGTCCCAGAGCCGCACGGTGCCCATCACGGCGCCCGATGCGTCGCGCGCGACGAAAGCCAGGCCTTCCGAGGGCCGCCGGCCCCGCCGCAGCTTCTCCGACGACTTCGTCTTGCGCTTCGGCCCCATGGCGGCATCGAGCAACGCCTCGCGCGCCACGATGTCATCAGGCGTTTCGGCAACGATGGCGAAAGCACGGGCACTCTCCTCCCTCGAGGGGGAGATGTCGCGCGCAGCGCCTTCGACAACGAAATTTGCAATATCCATTTCCGCGATCCCTTCACGAGCGGAGACTGTTCCACAGGCGAGCCCGGATGGGCGACAAACGCCCACCTGGGATGATCCGACGGTTCTTTCGAACCGTCAGATCACGTAGGATCGGAGAGGCTCGAAGCCGTTGAAGGCGACCGCCGAATAGGTGGTCGTGTAGGCCCCGGTGCCTTCGATCAGCACCTCGTCGCCGATGGTCAGCGACAGAGGCAGCGGATAGGGCGTCTTCTCATACATCACGTCGGCCGAATCGCAGGTCGGGCCGGCGAGCACGCAAGGCGCGGTCTCCGTGCCGTCATGCGCGGTCACTAGGGGATAGCGGATCGCCTCGTCCATCGTCTCGGCCAGGCCGCCGAATTTGCCGATATCGAGGAACACCCAGCGCACATTGTCGTTGTCCGCCTTCTTCGAGATCAGCACGACTTCCGACTTGATGACGCCGGCATTGCCGACCATGCCGCGGCCCGGCTCGATGATGGTCTCGGGAATGGCGTTGCCGAAATGCTTGCGCAGCGCCGAGAAGATGGCCTGGCCGTAAGCCTGGGCCGCCGGCACGTCGCGCAGATAGCGTGTCGGAAAGCCGCCGCCCATATTGACCATCTTCAAGACGATGCCTTCCTCGGCGAGCGTCGAAAACACGGTCTTGGCGTCGGCCAGCGCGCGGTCCCAGGCCGTCAGGTCAGTCTGCTGCGAGCCGACATGGAACGACACGCCATAGGCGTCGAGCCCGAGCGCCTTGGCATGGCGCAGCACGTCGACGGCCATCGCCGGCACGCAGCCGAACTTGCGCGACAGCGGCCATTCGGCGCCCTCGCCATCGGTCAGCACGCGGCAGAACACGCGGGCGCCTGGAGCGGCGCGGGCGATCTTCTCGACCTCCTCGACGCAGTCGACGGCGAACAGCTTGATGCCGAGCTGGTAGGCGCGCGCGATGTCGCGCTCCTTCTTGATGGTGTTGCCGAAGGAGATGCGGTCCGCCGGCGCACCGGCGTCCATCGCCATCTCGACTTCGGCAACGGAAGCGGTGTCGAAGGACGAGCCCATCGCAGCAAGGAGGCGCAGGATTTCCGGCGCCGGGTTTGCTTTCACCGCATAGTAGATCCTGGAATCGGGCAGCGCCTTCTCGAAGGCGCGGAAATTGTCGCGCACGACATCGAGGTCGACGACGAGGCAAGGACCGGTCGGACGTCGGGTGGCGAGGAAGTCGAGGATGCGCTGCGTGGCCATCGGGTTTCTCCATCACGCCTTTCGGCGCGCACAAGGGTGCGGACGCGGGCTGTCGGCCTCGCGAACACGCGGTGGACAAAGGCGGGACGGAAATCCATGGAACCAGCCGGTGGAGACCCCGGAACCATGAAACGCCGTCTCGCGGCGATGAACCTTGGCCTTGCCCGGCTTCGGTTCGCTTTGTCTGCCTTGGCTTGGATTGGGAGAACCCCGTTCCGCACTGCCGGCAATGATGGTGTGCCTCTTCAGTAACCCCGGTCTTTGGACAACCGGCAGAGAACCAGAAAGGCCCGCACCGTCGTTGCTTCAAGGTGTCCTCGGTCTGGCGGTTGGCCGCTAAACCGACTGGAGGGGTTAGCTCCAGTTACCTTACCGATTTCCCTCACCATTCAGAGGATCGGCGGACACCCACAGGCACGTGCGACTTTGGGCAAGCGCGATATAGGGGCAGAGAGATTCACAATCAATAAAAATCGTATCGCAGGTTGTAAAAATTCCGGCATCGAACAATGTTGGTTTCACCGTATCCGGATATCGAACGATGACAGGCACGCACGGCCCTTTCGACGCCCTTCTGCACCCCCGCAAGATACCGGTGGTCCGGCCTGTCGCTGGCCCTTCCGGCGGCGACATTGCCCTGATACGGCTCGGCCGAAACTCGACGCCGCACGAAAGGCCTGATTCATGGACACACTGACCCGCATGCGCGCCTTCATCGACGTGGTCGAGGCCGAGGGCTTTTCGGCGGCGGCGCGCAAGATCGGCCGCTCCAAGGCGCTGCTGTCGAAATATGTGCGCGAGCTGGAGGACGAGCTCGGCGCGCTGCTGCTCAACCGCACCACCCGCCAGTTCTCGATGACCGAGGCCGGCCATACCTATTATCGTCGCGCCTCCGAGATCGTGCGCGAGGTCGACAGCCTTGCCGATGCCGTGCGCGAATCCTCCGGCGACGTGCGCGGCAGGATCAAATTGTCTGCGCCGCGCACCTTCGCCGACGCGCCGATCGGCCAGTCGCTGATCGACTTTGCCAAGCAATATCCCGACATCGTGCTCGACATCCAGCTGGACGACCGCTTCGTCGATCTCGTCGAGGAAGGCTTCGATCTCGCGGTGCGCATCTCGCGCCTGGAGAACTCCTCGCTGATCGCCAGGCGTCTGGCGCCGTTTTCGACACGGCTGTGCGCATCTCCCGAACTCATCGCAAAACATGGCATGCCGGTGCGCGCGCAGGACCTCGGCCGCATGCCCTGCATCGTCGACACCAATGGCCGCGGCCTGAACAACTGGCAATTCAAGGGAGATGGCGAGGAAACGGTAAGCGTCTCGGTCTCCGGCCCGATCGAAGTCAACAGCCCGATGGCGGCGCGGGCTGCTGCCCTGTCGGGGTTGGGATTTGCCATCCTGCCGGATTTCATCGCCGTGCCGGATATTGCGAGCGGCCGGCTGGTAACGGTGCTGGATGACCGCACCCTGTCGGGTGCCGGCATTTTCGCCGTCTATCCGCACCGGCGCTATTTGCCCGCCAAGGTGCGTGTCTTCGTCGATTTCCTGGTCCAGTGGTTCAGGACGCGCGAAACCGCATGACCGGCTTCAATTGCGGCGCGGTCCCATTTTCGCCCCCTTTCTGGTAACTGTCGACTTCTCTCCGAAGCCAAGGGAATCGCGACCGCGAATGCATCTGAAACGGCACGCAATCATGCTGGCTTCGGCCTTGGCGGCGACGTTGGCCGCCGTTGGACCGGCCGAGGTGCATCCGCACGTTTTCGCCGAGGCCCGCCTCGACGTGATCCTCTCCCCGGATCACCAAAGCGTGAAAGCGCTGCGCCATCTCTGGCGCTTCGACGATCTGTTTTCCAGTACCGTCATGATGGAGTTCGACAAGAATTCCGACCTGAAGCTTGACGATAAGGAACTGAAGGAGGTCGCCGAAACGGTCCACGCCTCGCTGGCCGAGTTCAACTACTTCCAGCTGGTCACGCAGGACGGCAAGGACGTGCCGATGACGCCGCCGCCGCATCTGATGGCCAATTTCGACAACGACCAGCTGATCATCCTGTTCGAGTCCGAACCGAAGGCGCCGATCAAGCTCGCCGGCAAGATCGATATCGGCGTCTACGATCCGACCTTCTACACGGCGATCGATTTCACCGAGGACGCCAACATCACGGTCGAGGGCCTGCCCCCGAACTGCACCGACAAAGTGGTCCGCCCCGACCCGGATGAGGCCATCAAGGAAAACCAGAAGACCCTGACGGACGCCTTCTTCAACGACCCGACAGGCACCGACATGAGCAAGATCTTCGCCACCAAGCTCGAACTGACCTGTCAGCCAGAAGGATGAATGCAGTGAAACCCTCCCTGCGTTTGGCATTCGGCCTGTTGGCCCTCGCCTTTGCCGCAATGCATTTCGCCGGCACGGCTCATGCCCAGAGCTCGCTCGGCATTGGCGTCAACGATGGCATGGCGCCGACCACCGGCCCGTTCGCCCACGTCCTGATGTGGATCAATCTCAGGCAGCAGGAATTCTACCGCGCGCTCGCCACGGCGATGAAGGCGATGCGGCAGGACAACAGCAAGCTCTGGGTGCTCATCGGCCTGTCCTTCGCCTACGGCATTTTCCACGCCGCCGGCCCCGGCCACGGCAAGGCGGTGATCTCGTCCTACATGGTCGCCAACGAAGTGGCGCTGCGGCGTGGCATCCTGTTGTCGTTTGTCTCGGCCCTGCTGCAGGGCCTGACCGCTGTCGCGGTCATGGCGGTCGCCTATTTCGTCCTGCGCGGCACCGCCGTCTCGATGACCGATGCGGCCTGGTTCATGGAGATCATGAGCTTCGTCTTCGTCACCCTGTTCGGCGCCTGGCTGCTGTGGCGCAAGCTCGGCCCTTCCATCCTGCGCCTGTTCGGCAGAGGTCCCGCCTACAGCCTGTCGGCGGCTCACGCCGGGCATTCTCACGCAAGCCATTCGCATGCCGGCCTTACAGGTCACACGGGCTCGTCGCATGCCGCTCACAGCCATTCGGCGCACGCGCTGCATGGGCATGATCGTCACGATCACGGGCATGGCCATTCGCACGATCATCATGATCACGGCACGCATGATCATCACCACGATCATGGCGCGCACGATCATGCGCATCACGATCACGCTGCGGGCGAGGTCTGCGAAACCTGCGGCCATTCGCATGCGCCCGATCCGGCCCTGCTGTCGGGCGACCGCTTCGACTGGCGCACCGCCTGGACGGCGGTGGCCGCGGTCGGCATCCGCCCCTGTTCCGGCGCGTTGATCGTGCTCAGCTTCGCCCTGCTCAACGGCCTGTGGCTCGGCGGCCTGCTGTCGGTGCTGGCGATGTCGATCGGCACCGCCATAACCGTCTCGGCGCTGGCGACGATCGCGGTGACCGCAAAGAACTGGGCGGTGTATTTCGCCGGCGACGGCCGCATGGGCAACCGCATCCATTCGATCGTCGAGATCGGCGGTGCCGCCTTCGTGTTCCTGTTCGGACTGCTGCTGCTGTCGGCGAGCCTGACGGGTGGCGTTTGACCCGGAAGTAGCGCCCCAAGGTGTGTTGAGATTCAGGTCAGGCCGTGCCGAGAACGGTTGATATCGAGAACCGGAGCGGAGCGTAATTAAAGTACGTGAGCACCGGAAGCGCAGCTATCAGCCGTTGGCAGCCCGGCATCACCTGAATATCAATCCACCTTGCCGCCGAGTTCATCCTCGATATGCGTGCGGATAATCTCGTCGAAACTCTTCTCGGCGTTGAAGCCGAGTTCCCTTGACCGCCGCGCCTCGAACCGCGTCGGCCAGCCCTTGACGATCGCCCAGATCGTCTCGTCCGGCTCCTCGCGGATCAGGCTCACCGCCTTCGGCCCGGCGATGCGTTCCAGCGCCTCGATCTGCTCGCCGACGGTGACGGCGACGCCTGGCATCGTCAGGTTGCGGCGCGGTCCCACAGTGGCGCCGTCGATCCCGGCCGCATGGATCAGGAAATTCACCGCCGATCGCGGGCTGGCGTGGGTATGGACGACGGTGCGCGGCACCGGCAGGATCGCCTCCTGACCGTTCAGCGGCTCGCGGATGATGCCGGAGAAGAAGCCGGAGGCCGCCTTGTTCGGCTTGCCCGGCCGTACGCAGATGGTCGGCAGCCGGATGCCGATGCCGTCGAAGAAGCCGCGCCTGGAATAGTCGGCCAGCAGCGCCTCGCTCATCTGCTTTTGCGTGCCGTAGGAGGTCAGCGGCGTCGTGTGGAATTCATCGGGAATGACGTCCGGGAACGGCGCGCCGAACACCGCGATCGACGAGGTGAACACGACACGCGGCGCAAACCCCGCCAGGCGGATGGCATCGAACAAGGCGCGCGTGCCGTCGAGATTGACGCGGTAGCCGAGATCGAAATTGGCTTCCGCCTCGCCCGACACGATGCCGGCGAGATGGAACACGACGTCGGGCCGCGACGCGACCAGCCTCTCGGCGGCGCCCGCCTCGGCGAGATCGCCGGTATGGCTGTGGATGCTGACGCCATCGATGGCCGGCGCCTGTGGCGGTACGATGTCGTGCAGGTCGAGCGCGGTGATCTTCTGGCCGCGCAGCCTGCCGTCCTTTGCCAGCCGTGCAATGAGCTTGCGGCCGACCATGCCGGCGGCGCCCGTGATCAGAATGCGCATGTCTGATATCCCTTATTTGCCCTGATTTTTGTTCTGGCTGCGCGCGCGCAGCCAGAACACCAAGAAAAAAGCCAGCACGAACGCAGTGCCGAAGATGCCGGCGAGCGCGGTCGACAGGTCGCCGAGGGCCAGCATGATGTTTGGCAGGAAATAGACGGCGATGCCGAACAGCAGCATGATCGACAGCGCCGCGATGGCGGCGTTCTTGGTATCGCGATCCATTATGCTGTCCCGGGGTGGCCAGGGGTCGTCGAGCTCGGATTCAAGGCGCTTGGGTTCCCTGCGTCAGTGATGGTGGCCATGATGCAAAGCCGCGTCATGCCCCTGGTGGTGATCATGGTCATGGTCATGATCGTGCTCGTCGTCGGCGCACTGGCCGAATTCAGGTTCCACCGTGGCATGGCTGATGCCATGCTCCGACGCAAGCCGCTTTTTGATCGCGCTGACCGCCCTGTGCGCGTCCACGCCCTCGTCGAGGCAGGCATGCAGCGTCGCCATGCTGCTGGTGCCGTCGATCGACCAGATATGCATGTGGTGCACCTCGCGCACCCCCTGGACCGTCGTCGCGATGTCGCTGGCGATCAGGTCCCGGTCGAGGCTCGGCGGCACCCCTTCGAGCAGGACGTGGGCGGCCGCGCGCATCAGCGACCAGGCCGTGGACAGGATCAGCAGCGAGACCAGCACCGACAGGATCGGATCGATCGGGGTCCAGCCGGTCGCCAGAATGACGATCGCCGCCACGATTGCCGCGGCCGAGCCGAGCAGGTCGCCGAGCACATGCAGGATGGCGCCGCGCATGTTGAGGCTTTCGCGGTCGCCGCCATGCAGCACCAGGAAAGAGCCGATGTTGACCAGCAGGCCGAGGATCGCCACCACCAGCATCGGCCCGCCCAGCACCGGCGCCGGCGTCTGCAGGCGCTCCCACGCCTCGTAGACGATCCACAGCGCGATGACGAAGATGGCAATGCCGTTGGTATAGGCCACCAGCGTCTTGACCCGGCCGAAGCCATAGGTCAGGCGGACGGTCGCCGGCCGGTCCGCAAGATGAAACGCATACCAGGCCAGGCCGAGCGCAATGGCGTCGGCAAGCATGTGGCCGGCATCGGCCAGCAGCGCCAGAGAGCCGGTGAAGAGACCGCCAAGCGCCTCGGCCACCATGAAGCCTGCCGTCAGGCAGGCCGCGATCAGAACGCGCTTCTTGTCGGTCGAGCCATGACTATGCCCGCTGTGGCCGGGCCCGCTGTGGTCGTGCCGGCTGTCGTCGTGACTGTGCGCCAATGATAAAACTCCTAGGCGCCAACTTCCGCGCGAAAATCCTCGAGCCGTCGTTTCTGCTGGCCGGCACCGTCGAAATTGGCCGGATCGAGCCACGCCTCGTAGGCTTTGCGCAAGGCCGGCCATTCCTTGTCGATGATCGAATACCATGCGGTGTCGCGGTTTTCACCCTTGACGATCAGGTGCTGGCGGAAAACGCCCTCGAACTTGAAGCCGAACCGTTCCGCGGCGCGCTTCGACGGCTCGTTGCGGTTGTTGCATTTCCATTCGTAGCGGCGATAGCCGAGCTCGTCGAAGACGTATTTCATGAACAGGAACTGCGCTTCCGTCGCCGCCGGCTTGCGCGCGATGAGCGGCCCCCAGTAGATGTTGCCGATCTCGATGACGCCATAGGCCGGATCGATGCGCATCAAGGTCTGGCGTCCGGCGATTTTGCCACTCGCTTTGTCGATGACGGCGAAGAACAGCGGATCCCCGCTCGCCTCCACCTTGTCCAGCCATGGCTGGAAAGCGGCGCGGGTTTCCGGCGGATAGTCGGGCAGCCAGGCGAAGCGGCCATCGACGTCGGCCACGGAAGACGCTTCATAGAGGCCGTCGCCATGCTTCGCGGCGCTCAGCGGCTCAAGCCTGACATAGCGGCCCTCCAGCACCTTGCGCTCCGGGCGCGGACGCGGTTGCCAGTCCTTGAGATTTTCCGACACCGAAAGCTCCAATCCGTTTGACTTTTGCGGGCCGAAGCTCACAAAAACGCAACCGCATAGCAAGAACCACACGGACGGGAAAAATGCTCCACACGATTTCGGCCTTCGATCGTCTCGGCGAGGAAAACGCCTTCGCCGTGCTCGCAAGGGCCACGGCACTCGCCCAGCAAGGCCGCGACATCGTCAATCTCGGCATCGGCCAGCCCGACTTCAAGACGCCGCAGCACATTGTCGAGGCGGCGATCAAGGCGCTGCGCGACGGCCACCACGGCTACACGCCGGCGAACGGCCTGTTGGCGACGCGCGAGGCGGTGGTGCGCCGCACGCTGACCACGACCGGGGTCGAGGTATCGCCCGAGGCGGTGATGATCCTGCCCGGCGGCAAGCCGACCATGTTCGCCGCCATCCTGATGTTCGGCGAACCCGGCGCCGAGATCCTCTATCCCGATCCCGGTTTTCCCATCTACCGCTCGATGATCGAGTTCACCGGCGCGGCACCCATTCCCGTACCGATGCGCGAGGAGAACGGCTTTGCCTTCTCGGCCGATGAGACGCTGGCGCTGATCACCTCGAAGACGCGGCTCCTGATCCTCAACTCGCCGGCCAACCCGACCGGCGGCGTCACGCCGCGCGCCGAGATCGAGAAACTGGTCAAGGGCCTCGAGGCTCATCCGCAGGTGGCCATCCTCTCCGACGAGATCTACGACGTGATGACCTATGACGGCGAAAAACACTGCTCGCTGCTCGGGTTTCCCGAAATCCGCGACCGGCTGATCGTGCTCAACGGCTGGTCGAAGACCTGGGCGATGACCGGCTGGCGCATGGGCTGGTCGATCTGGCCGAACGGCGACAAGGGCGCCCATCTCTACGACAAGGTGCGCAAGCTGGCGGTCAATTGCTGGTCCTGCGTCAACGCGCCGAGCCAGTTTGCCGGCATCGCGGCCATCGACGGCCCGCAGGACGACGTCGACAACATGATGCGCGCCTTCGACCGCCGCAGGAAGATCGTGGTCGAGGGACTGAACGCCCTGCCAAACATATCCTGTATCACGCCCAAGGGCGCCTTCTATGCCTTCCCCAACGTGTCGAAGACCGGCTGGAAGGCGAAGCAACTGGCCTCGGCCCTGCTCGACGACGCCGGCGTGGCACTGATCGGCGGCCCCGATTTCGGCATTCTCGGCGAGGGCTATGTCAGGCTCTCCTACGCCAATTCCGAGGAGAACATTTTACGCGCGCTGGACAGGATCGGAGCGTTCCTGGGGAAGTGAGGCTTAGCTCGGACCTTCGGCCGGTTCACATAGCTTGCCGTGATCGAACGCAGCTCCTCGCTGTCATGAGCCGTCGGGATGCGCGTGGCCGGAGGCTGGGCGAGCATGTCGGGAACGGCTACTGTCGTACCCTTGCAACCAGGATCGAAGAAGGGGTCGCGCCAGATGTTTTACGCCATCCTCGCCTACCATGCGGAAGCAGCGATCGCGGATCTGACGCCTGAGCAGGACGCGGCACTGATGGCCGACCTGCTCGAGGTCAACGACCGGCTTTACCAGCAGGGCATGCTTGGTCCCTCGGCGCGGCTTGGAGCGACCCAGTCGGCCTGCACTTTGCGCGGACCCGGCGACGGGATCGTCATCGACGGCCCCTTCGCCGAGACCAAGGAACAGCTTCTCGGCCTGTACGTCGTCGATTGCGCCAAGCGCGATGACGCGATCGCCATCGCGCGCGATCTGCGCCGGGTCAACCCGACCGCCGTCTACGAGATCCGCCCGATCGCGCTCTATCTGCCCGGCGTGGCGCTGACGGGCGCCTAATCAGCCTCTGCCCACGAACGGCATCTTGGTCGCCATCACGGTCATGAACAGCACATTGGCCTCGAGCGGCAGGCTGGCCATGTGGACGACGGCGTCGGCCACGTGCTGGACGTCCATCACCGCTTCGGCGGCAATGGAGCCGTTGGCCTGTGGCACGCCGACCGTCATCGGTTGCGCCATGTCGGTCAGCGCATTGCCGATGTCGATCTGGCCGCAGGCGATGTCGTAAGGGCGGCCGTCGAGCGCCAGCGTCTTGGTCAGCCCGGTGATGGCATGCTTGGTCGCGGTATAGGGCACCGATCCCGGGCGCGGCGCGTAGGCCGAGATGGAGCCGTTGTTGATGATGCGGCCGCCCATCGGTTTCTGCTTGCGCATGGCGCGGAAGGCCGCGCGGGCGCACAGGAACGAACCGGTAAGGTTTACGCCCACAATATCGTTCCACACCTCGACCGGTATCTCGTCGATCGGCGCCGACTTGTAGCCCATGCCGGCATTGTTGAAGAGCAGGTCGACGCGGCCGAACGCCTCCGCCACCGTCTCGAACAAATCATCGACCTCGCCGGGCTTGCTGATGTCGCAGGCGACAGCCAGTGCCTTGGCATCCGTTTGCCCGGACGCGGCGATCGCCGCGTCCAGCAGCGCCTTCCGGCGTCCGCAGAACACGGTGTTCCAGCCGGCTTTGAGCAGCGCGGTGGCGACGCTCTTGCCGATGCCTGTCCCGGCGCCGGTGACGATGGCGGTTTTTTCGGTCATGGCAGATATCCTCCGGCTGCGCCGCATTGCTCGACTGATTTTCAGGTGATCCAGGGACAAAAGGCATCGCAAATGACGGCGGTGATAGCAAGCGGGACGCTGGTGTCCAGGGCAACGAATCAGAGCCGACAGGTCTCTTCGGAGCCTTTGACGGCGCGCTGTCGAGGGGGCCTTTGAACGGAAAACCCGCCTGTGCGGCCGTTCCCTGGCGCAACTCAGCACCATAACCAAATATCTACCATAGTTGCCGTCACCCAGTCAAGGAAAAAATTCCTATCAAGGGCTCGGAGCCTGGCCGGGTGCCGAAAAGTGCAATTCGTTGTTGGGAGAAGCCCGGAGGGCCGACAAAAAGGGCGGTCATTGGCGACCGCCCTGATCTGGACCGGACTTGGGAGGAGGAAAGCCGATCCGACTGTCTAGAATCATGCGCTTCCTGGGTTAACGAGAGGTTAACGCCACGAAGGCCCGCCTGTTCCGTTTTGGCCTACCAGCGTGGATTGGGTGAGGTCCCGGCCTTGGCAGCCGGCACTTTGACCGCCGAAACCGTCGCCTCGACATGGTCGATCAGCGCATCCGGCAGGCCGAGCCGGCCCGCGAGCAGATCGAGATAGCCGCGCTCGGCACGTGTGTCGGGATCGATTGTGAGGCGCGACGCCGTGTAGAGCTCAAGCTTCTGCGCGTCGGTCTTGGCGCCGGCCACCAGCGTGTCGAGGTCGAGCGGGCTCTCCAGCTCCGCCATCAGGAATTTTTCCGCATCGGAACCGATCCCCGCGAGGCTCAGCTTGCCGGCGATCTTCTTGCGCTCCTCATCGTCGACATGGCCGTCGGCCTTGGCCGCCGAGATCATCGCCCGCACCAGGGTCAGCGTGAATTCGTCCTCGCCCTGCGGCGCTTGCGACGGGTGGAAGGCAGTGTCCTTCGGCGGCGGCAGCAATTCCGGTTCGCCGGCCGCCGGCGTCTGCTCGGGTGCATTGCCGGCCTTGTAGTTCTGGTAGGCCTTGTACGCGAGGCCACCGATCGCTGCCAACCCGCCGAGCTTGACGGCGGCACCGGTGACCTGGCGTCCGGCGCCGGTTCCAAGCAGCACCGCGGCCAGCGCGCCCGCCGCAAGAGGATTGTCCTTGGCCATCTGCACCGCCTGTCCCGCCTTGTCACGGACCGTGCCGCCGGTGCCGGGAATTTGCGAGCCGAGCAGATCGTCGAGAAGCTTCTTGGGATCGAACATCAATGCCTCCAGGATTGCCCGGCCGAACGGGCAGGTTTCGAATGCCGAAGACGTAGGTCCCGAAACCTGGCATTGCAATGACGGGCGGCCGCTTTGCCCCGGCCCAGGTGCCTTGATCAGGATCCGATATGCGGTCCCCTGCCCCGCGCCTTCGCCAGCTCGACCTGCCGCTGGCGCTCGGCGTAGCGCTGGCGGTCGGCGTCCGAACGAGCGTCGAAACAATGCGGGCAAGAGACGCCGGCAGCAAATTTCGGCGATGTCAGCTCATCTAAGGTCAGCGGATGGCGGCAGGCGCGGCACAGCTCGGCGTCGCCCTCGGCGAGGCCGTGCGACACCGAAACCCGTTCGTCGAAGACGAAGCATTCGCCTTGCCACAGGCTGTCTTCGGCCGGCACTTCTTCGAGATATTTCAGGATACCGCCCTTGAGATGGAACACCTCCTCGAGACCGAGCGACCTGACATAGGCCGTCGCCTTTTCGCAGCGTATGCCGCCGGTGCAGAACATGGCGACCTTGCGGCCTTCGAGCTCCGCGCGGTGCTCCTCCACCCAGGCCGGGAATTCGCGAAAGCTCGCGGTCGCCGGATCGATGGCGCCCTTGAAGGTGCCGATCGACACTTCGTAGGCGTTGCGCGTGTCGATGACGATCGTGTCGGGTCGGGAAATCAGCGCGTTCCAGTCGGCCGGCGCGACATAGGTGCCCGCACTTTTCGCCGGGTCGATGTCTTCGACACCCATGGTGACGATCTCGCGCTTCAGCCGCACCTTCATGCGGTGGAAGGGCGTTTGCGCGGCGCTGCTGTATTTCACCTCGAGGCCGGACAGCCCGTCGATGGCTTCGAGATGGTCGATCAGTTCGGCAATCGCCGCATCGCTGCCGGCGACCGTGCCGTTGATGCCTTCATGCGCCAGAAGCAGCGTACCCCTGATGCCGCGTCCACAGCAGAAGGCGGCCAGTGGCGCCCGCAGCGCCTGGAAGGCGTCGAGCCGGGCAAATTTGTAGAGCGCGGCGACGCGGACAGGCTGGGATGGCGGGGACGGTGTCATTGCCAGAGCAACTAGACGCTCGTAAAAGCCGTTTCAAGGTGAAACGGGTTTGACGGCCTGTCATGGCCCTGTTCCGGAAGAGCCGTAAGCTGCCCGGCGTGCGTGACATCACGACACGCCCGGTTGCGTGGACATGAAAATATCAGTCTGCTAATCGGTTGAATTGACGACGATATGGAGAAGAAGATGCCCAGCAAGACCGAAAAACTCCTGTCGCTGCTCAACGGTCAGCCGGTCATCCCGGTGCTGAAGATCGCTGATGTTGCCAATGCCGTGCCGTTGGCCCGCGCTTTGGCGCGCGGCGGCCTGCCGGCGATCGAGATCACGCTCAGGACCGCGGATGCGCTGGAAGCGATCCGCCGCGTGGCCGGCGAGGTCGAGGAAGCCATCGTCGGTGCGGGCACCATTCTGGATGCGCGCCAGTTCGACGAGGCGGCCGCCGCCGGCTCGCAATTCATCGTCAGCCCGGGCATAACCCGCGAGCTTCTGGCAGGCGCCGCCGACAGCGAGGTTCCGTTGCTGCCCGGCGCCATCACCCCCGGCGAGATCATGGCCGCGCGCGAAGCAGGCTTGCGCTTCCTGAAGTTCTTCCCGGCCGAGCAGTCCGGCGGCATCGCCTCGCTGAAGGCCTTCGCCTCGCCGCTCGCCGACGTGAAATTCTGCCCGACCGGCGGTATCACCGGCAAGAACGCGGCCGACTATCTCAGCCTGCCCAATGTCATCTGCGTCGGCGGCTCCTGGGTCGCCCCCAACGACATGGTCAAGGCCGGCAGGTGGGACGAGATCGAAGCTCTCGCACGCGCCGCGAGCAAGCTCGCCGGATAAGCGGTTTCGCGTTCACCAGCGCAGCGGGCCATTCTCGTCGAAATAGCCGGCAGTCGGACCATCGGCATCCAGCGTCGCCAGGCGCATGATGATCTCGGCTGCCTGCTGCACCGTGCGACCGCCCCTGTGCCCGTTGAGATCGGTCGCGGTGTAGCCGGGAGCAGCCGCATTCACCTTGATGCCGCGCGGCGCGAGCTCCCTGGCGAACGCCACCGTGATGGCGTTGAGCGCCGTCTTGGAGCTGCCATAGCCCATTATGTTGGGTGACTGGGTTTCGCCTGTTGCGTCCTGCGCGCGTGCGATCGAGCCGATATAGCTGCTCACCATGACGATGCGGCCGGCGGTCGATGCCAGCAAGAGTGGCAGGAATGCCTGGGTGACGCGGACCGGGCCGAAGACGTTGACCTCATAGGTGGCCTTGATGTCGGCGACATTCTCCCGGCTCGGCGGCAACTCATAGCGCCCGTCGGGGCCCAGCGCGTCGACATAGCCGGGAGCGATGCCGGCATTGTTGACCAGCACGTCGAGGCTGGCTGCCCGCGCCGCGACGGTCCTGGCGGCGGCCGCCACGCTTTCGTCATCGGCGACGTCGAGTTCGAGCCACTCGACGTCGAGCCCTTCGCTGCGCAGCGCCTGTGCCGCCGCGATGCCGCGTGCGGCGTCGCGGGCGCCGAGCCAGACCTTGAATCCCGTTGCTGCCAGGCGCCGTGCGGTCTCCAGGCCGATGCCCTTGTTGGCGCCGGTCACCAGCGCGCGCTTCGATGTCGTCATGTCCAAATCTCCTTTGTGGAGGCCTGATGCCTGTCGCCTGGACGTGGCCCGGTCTGGGAGAACGACATGCATAAAACAAAGGCCCAAGACGCGTCGCCAAACGCGACGCGCCTTAGAGATGGCGGATTGCAGCCCGCCTCGCGCGCCGAAAACTCTCTTGCTCTTGCCTGATCCTCTCACCTGGTTGCGCGGCCCACGCGGATCGGCAATGCTGAAACGATGAGAGAAGCGCTGCTGGAATTGATCGCCATCGCCGCACGCCATGCGCATGGACGGCGGACAAGGACGGCGATCCCTCGCGTTACGATCGGCCGCAGCGAGGTCCCGACGCCGCCGATGCCCGAGCTTTGTCAGCCGACGGCGCTGTTCGTGCTGCAAGGCACGAAATCGGTGCTGATCGGCGAGCGTACGCTTCGTTATCAAGCCGGCAGCTATTTCGTCTACGCGGTCGAGACACCCGCCACCAGCCAGCTGATCGAGGCGAGCACCGCGCATCCCTATGTGGCCCTCGGCTTCGCCCTCGATGTCGAGGCGATCGCAGCCCTGCTCATCGAGCACGAGCCGGCCGTCGGTGGCGACGATTTCATGACCTACCTCGCCGATGACGACCTGCTCGACGCGTGGCGCCGGATGCTGCGGCTGCTCGACAGGCCCGCCGAGATTCCCGTGCTCGCTCCCCTGCTCGAGCGCGAGATATTGTTTCGCCTGTTGCAAGGCCCGCAAGGCGCGAAGTTGCGCCAGCTCGCCGGCGCCGACAGCCGCTTGTCACAGATCCGCCGGGCGACCGCCTGGATCCGGGCTCACTATGACGAGCCTATCGAGGTGCGGCGGTTGGCCGAGCTCGCCAATATGAGCAGCGCTGCGTTTCATCGCCACTTCAAGGCGGCGACGGCGATGAGCCCGATCCAGTACCAGAAGCAGGTCCGCCTGCTGGAGGCCCGCCACCTGCTGCTGGCCCAGCCGGGAAACGCCGCGCGGGTTGCCTTTACCGTGGGCTATGAAAGCGCTTCACAGTTCAGCCGGGAATATGCGCGTCAGTTCGGGTTGCCGCCTGCACGCGATGCCGCGCGGCTTCTGGCGCGGGGCGAAGCGGCCGCGCTGGACATCGACTGAACCGTCCCGGCGGCACGAAAAAGCCCGGCCGGCTTGCGCCGATCGGGCTAGGTTGGTGCCATGGCAGTCAGCCTTGGCGGTCAGTTGCAGACCCTGACCTTCTCGACCACCTTGTGGTGATGCTTCCAATGCGTGACCACCTTGGTCCGGCAGTGATGCTTGCCATTTTTGATGATCACGGTTTCGGCTTGCGAGGGAGCAATAGCCGCCGATGCCGCCACCAGCGCCAGGACGGATGCCAATAGAATCGTCTTCATGAATATCCCCAGGTTGGAACGCAGCCATTCTAGCCGGGAAATAGGCGGCTTTTACGTTTTCACGAGAAGTTCAGGCACCCGTGATCCCGCAGGGCCGGCTTCATCATGCCGGTTGTTCCCGCACACAGCCGGTGACAACAAAAAGCCGCGCCGGTTGCCCTGCGCGGCTTTCGGAATGCCCGGTCTTTACGCTACTTCGTCTGGAAGCGCGCGACGGACAGGAATTTTACGGCATTGCCGGTGAAACGGTTCGCATCCGCCATCTGGTCGCCCTGCTGGAAGCCGGCTGTGTAGACCTCGCTCGGCGGCGTGTGGACCACATTGTAGGCGTAGCCCGGCGCCGTCGTGGCGCTCGAAACCGTGGCGACATTCTCGCCGCTGGTCAGCGCCCAGCGGGCGGCCTGCGGCGCGGCGGCGACCACGATGGCCTTGGGACCGGGTTTCAGGTCGCGGGCGGTGGCTCTGGCCTCCTTGCGGGTCGTCTTCACGCCGGCGCCGATCGCGGCGACCGGATCGGAACCGGCGGCGCGGGCAACGACGGCCTCGCGCGGCGATGCGGCATCGACGCCGGACGGGTCGTTGAACGCCGAACGAGGCTCGGACAACGACGCAACCCGATAATAGTCAGCCTGAACGGGAGGCGCCTCGGCCTCGTCGAGCACGGCCTTGACCGCATCGGGCCTGGCCGTATCGGGTCTGGCCGCATCGGTATTGGTCATATCCGGCCGCGCGCTCGGCAGCACTGAGAAGGCATCGGTCGCGGTCTTGCTACGCTCGGCCGTCTCGGCCAGCGCCATCAGCACATCCTTGCTGGGCGCAGGCGCCAGCACTGCCGGCAACGTGTGTTCGGGGCGCCATGTCGGCAAAGGTATGTTGTTGGCGGCAACCTGCGCTGCATCGGCCGTAACCGCCGAGGGATCAGCCTTGCCGAAAGGCATATTCGCCGGCGTCTGCACGGTTGCCACGGTCTGTTCGGTGCTGGCCGTCGCATCCGCCATGCCGAAGGGAACATTCTCAGGCGGCTGCGCGCCGACATCGACTTTCGGCCGCGGCGCGAAATCGGGCAGCGGGATGCTGCGTGCCGGCAACGCCGCGATGATCGTCTCGGGGGTATCCTTTTCCGGCTCCGGAGCCTGCTCCTCGGCCACCTGCGGAATCTCGGCGCGCTTGGCGTTCTCGGGCGCCACGATCGCGATCCCCGGCAGGGTGCCGCTCTTGGCGGTGCTCGCCGGTGCCGGCTTCACGCTTCTCGGCTTGGGCGCCGGCTCTGCCGATGCGACATCGGCGCTGTCGTCGGCCTCGTCGTCGCCACCGCCGAAGAAGGCAGCCAGCAGACCACCGGACCTTTTCGAACCGCCGCCGGCGCTGGCCAGTTCGATGGCGGCGCCGCCGGAACCCTTGCGTGCCTTGTATGAGGCAAGCGCCTGCTCAAAGCCGGGCAGCGGCCGGCCGTCGCTCGGCACGTGCAGCGTCTTGCCGTTCGGGAACAGGCTCACCAGTTCCTGTCGGCTGATACCGGGCCAATGGCGCACATTGCCGACATCCATGTGGACGAACGGCGAACCGGATCTCGGATAGTAGCCGACGCCGCCGCCCTGCATCTTGAGCCCGATATTGCGCAGCTTCTTCAGCGGCACGCCCGGAATGTAGAAGTCCATCGCCTTGCCAAGCATGTGCTGGCTCTTCTCGGCGACACCCTTGCTGCGGCTGCGCAGCATCGAGTTCGTCGACGGCGAGCGATAGCCGCAAACCACCTGGATATAATCGGTGGCGCCGCTTTCCCGATAGGCTTCCCAGACAAGGTCCAGCAGGCGCGGGTCCATCTTGGTCGGCTCGTTGCGGCGCCAGTCGCGCAGGATGATGTTGATCTTCCTCAGCCCGGCCTGATCGTAACGGCCGTTGCGCTTGTAGACGATCTCCGCCTTCTCGTGCGTGTGGAGGTGGTAGAGCTTCAGCGAACGGACTTCGGCCCTGGCGCCGGTTGCGGCAGCGGCAAGAAAACCAAATGCGACAATCATGGCCGCCAGCCACTTCGGCCAGACGCTCAAATGATAGTGCCGCCCGTTTGTGTGTCGTTCGATTCTGTTCAAATCAAAAGGCCTTGCAGGCTGCCGTTTGTCCCCGGATTTGCCCAAACGGACGTGTCGTTGTCACATCCGAATATCGATCCTAATGGTTAATCATCGCTTATTGAAGCCGAAATGCGGTAACACCGTGGCGATATCCCGCCAAAAATTGTCCACAAGGTTTCTTGGTAAACCGCTGGTTTAGATCATGATTCCTCGTTTGGCCGAAACACGATCTGTTACCGTTAGCCTTAATGCGTGAACGGGACCGTCGGGGACGTCGCCATCGGCGCGCCACACTCCGGTCCAGTCAATGCATCGGCGACATGATGGCAGCGCAAGCTGGTCCCGGCCTTGCGTGACCGCACGCGGGCCGACCGCTCTCAGGCCGGACATCGGGCGGCTGTGCGCGATAGCGCCCTCAGGAAGCGAGCCGGTCGAGCCTGCCGGTTTCCGGATCGATGCCGTATTCCTTGAGCTTGCGGTAAAGCGTCGAGCGGCCGATGCCGAGGCGGCGGGCGACTTCGCTCATCTGGCCGTTGTAGTGATCGATGGCGAGCTTGATCATCTCCAGTTCGACATCCGCCAGCGCGCGCACATTGCCGCGCTCGTCGAGCGCGCGCAGCGTGCCGAAGCGTGGCTGAAGCCGCATCGGCGATTCGGGTTCGGCAGCCGAAACGCCCTCGCCGGCCAGCGCCGGCTCATCGCGCGGTTCTACGGCCAAAGCCGGGCCGGTCGGCGCGATGTCCACATCGAGACGGACCGTGCCCTCCACCTGGGCGCGGATTTGCGGGAAATCCTCGACGCCGAGCACATCGCCTTCGCACAGCACCGAGGCGCGGAAGACGGCATTTTCCAGCTGCCGGATGTTGCCGGGCCAGTCATAGGCCTGGAGCACGGCGAGCGCCGCCGCCGAAATGCCCCGCAGGCGATGGCGCGGGTCTGCCGGAGCCACCTTCTCCATGAAATGTGCGACCAGATCGGGAATGTCGTCGCGGCGCTCGCGCAATGGCGGCACATAGATCGGATAGACGTTGAGCCGGTAGAACAGGTCCTCGCGGAACTTGCCGTCCTTGACCTGCTGCAGGAGATTGCGGTGCGTCGCCGAAATCAGCCTGATGTCGACCCGGATCGTGGCGCGGCCGCCGACCGGATCGACCTCGCCATCCTGGACGGCGCGCAGCAGCTTGACCTGCACGTCGAGCGGCAGGTCGCCGATCTCGTCCAGAAACAGCGTGCCCGAATGCGCTTCGACGAATTTGCCGGTGTGCTTCTCCGTGGCTCCGGTGAACGAGCCCTTCTCATGGCCGAACAGGATCGATTCGACCAGATTGTCGGGAATGGCGCCGCAATTGACGGTGACGAAAGGTTTCGAGCGGCGGTCGCCGCTGCCCTGTATGGCGCGCGCCACCAGTTCCTTGCCGACGCCGGATTCGCCCTCGATCAGGATCGGGATGTTGGATGCCGCCGCTTTCTGGCCGAGGCGGATCACCTTGTCCATGGCGGGACTGTGCGTGATCATGTCCGTGAAGGTCAGCAGCCCGCCGCGCCGGCGCGACGTGCGCTTGACCTCGCCTTCGACAGCCTCGACCTTGAGCGCGTTGGCGATCGAGGCCTGCAGCCTGTCGGGAGAGGCCGGCTTGACGACGAAATCGAAGGCGCCGTGGCGCATCGCCGAAACCACGGTCTCAATGCCGCCCTGGGCGGTCTGCACGATGACGGGGATGGTGATGCCGCGCTCGCGCATCGCCTTGAGCACGCCGATGCCATCGAGATCGGGCATGACCAGATCGAGGATGACCACGGACACGTCGCGGGCACCGGGCCCGTCGAGGGCGTCGAGGCCGGCAGCGCCCCCGTCGACGACGATTGCGGTGTGGCCGAACCGCGTCACCGCCGCCTCGAGCAGCCGGCGCTGCACGGGATCGTCATCGACTATGAGTATGGAACCTGTCATGACTGTCTTGAGCCGCCCGCCTGATATCCCCATGGACCATCTTGGCACAGGGTTCTAAATAAGGTTTCAAAAAACCCGGTGAACGAATTCCTTAGGATTTGACCGGCTTCTCCGTTCTCCTTGATTCTGGCCTTGGGCCCGGCCACTTGATTTAAAAGAAGGTATTGTCGATGCGCGTGATGTTTGATCGGCGGCCTGCGGCGCCAGCTTCCGGTCAGGGCGCCGCCGAGCTTGGCGATCTGCCGGAATGGAATCTTGCCGACCTCTATGCGGGCATGGAGGCGCCGGAGCTGAAGCGCGACATCGCGAAAGCCGCCGCCGATGCGGTCGCCTTCGAGAGCCGCTGGAAGGGCACGCTGTCCGCCGAGGCCGAGCGCGGCAGCGCAGGCAGGCTGGGCGAAGCGCTTGTCGCCTATGAGGCCCTGGAAGAGCTGATCGGCCGTATCGTCTCCTATGCCGGCCTCATCTACGCCGGCAACACCGCCGATCCGCAGCGCGCCAAGCTCTATGGCGACATCCAGGAGAAGATGACCGACGCCAGCGCGCATCTTCTGTTCTTCGCGCTCGAACTGAACCTGATCGACGACGCGGCGATCGAGGGCGCGCTCGCCGCCGACCCCGCCTTCGGTCATTACCGGCCCTGGGTGCTCGATCTGCGCCTGGACAAGCCCTATCAGCTCGAGGATCGCGTCGAGCAGCTTTTCCACGAGAAGTCGATCACCGGGCGCAGTGCCTGGAACCGGCTGTTCGACGAGACGATGACGGACTTGCGCTTCGACGTCGACGGCGAGGAGCTGACGCTGGAACCGGCCCTGAACCGATTGCAGGATGCCGACGGCGAGGTGCGACGCCGCGCCTCCGAGGCGCTCGCCCAGACCTTCCGGAGGAATTTGCGCACCTTCACGCTGGTCACCAACACGCTGGCCAAGGACAAGGAAATCTCGGACCGCTGGCGCGGCTTCGAGGACATCGCCGATTCACGCCATCTCGCCAACCGCGTCGAGCGCGGTGTGGTCGATGCGCTGGCTTCGGCGGTGCGCGAGTCCTATCCGCGCCTGTCACACCGCTATTACCGGATGAAGGCGCGCTGGCTGGGCATGGAGGTGATGAACCACTGGGACCGCAACGCGCCGCTGCCGGAGACGCCGCAAGCGGTGATCGGCTGGGACGAGGCCAGGAACACGGTGCTGTCCGCCTATCAGCGCTTCTCGCCCGAGATGGCCGAGATCGCGCGGACTTTCTTTGACCGCAACTGGATCGACGCGCCGGTGCGCCCAGGCAAATCCCCCGGCGCCTTCGCCCATCCGACCGTGCCTTCGGCGCACCCCTACGTGCTGCTCAACTACATGGGCAAGCCGCGCGACGTGATGACGCTGGCGCATGAGCTTGGCCATGGCGTGCACCAGGTGCTGGCCGGCGGCCAGGGCGCGCTGATGGCCTCGACGCCGCTGACGCTGGCCGAGACGGCGTCCGTCTTCGGCGAGATGCTGACCTTCCGCTCGTTGCTCGAGCAGACCACCGACAGGCGCGAGCGCAAGGCCATGCTCGCCCAGAAGGTCGAGGACATGATCAACACGGTCGTGCGCCAGATCGCCTTCTACGAGTTCGAGCGCAAGGTGCATGCGGAGCGCCGCAACGGCGAACTGACATCCGACAGGCTCGGCCAATTCTGGCTGGAGGTGCAGGCGGAAAGTCTGGGGCCGGCGATAAAGCTGCGCGACGGCTACGAAGTGTTCTGGACCTACATCCCGCACTTCATCCATTCGCCCTTTTACGTCTACGCCTATGCGTTCGGCGACTGTCTGGTGAACTCGCTCTACGCGGTCTACCAGAACGCCGAGCGCGGCTTCCAGGACAAATATTTCGAGATGCTGCGCGCCGGTGGCACCAAGCATCATTCGCAGCTTTTGGCGCCTTTCGGCCTCGATGCCACCGATCCCGCCTTCTGGCAGATCGGGCTTGGCGTGATCAGCGGCCTGATCGACGAGTTGGAAGCGCTCGACAACTGAGGCGTCTTGTGTACGCCGTCTCCACCCGCTCAGAACAGTTTAGCCGGAATGCATATTGGGACCACACTATTCTTGGTCTGAATATCTGTTCTTGAAGAACTCTCTTTCGTAGTTTTCCCATAGCTTTCCGTAAGCTCTATGATAGCCTCCCCGCCAAGCTCAGCCGGAGCATGCGGGTCGGGCGGGGAAGTCTCAGCCGACCGCGGCGTTCCGGTGCACGCGACGACGGCCATTGGCCATGGCTTGCAAAGCCGATGCCGACGGCTCGACTGAAGCCGGCTGTTCCGCAGGCGGCGGAACCATCATCGAGTAGTCCTTCGCCGAAGGTCATTAAAGTCCAATGCCGCGGCAGACGGATCTGACTGGAGAGAGACAATGGGCACTTTTTTCTACATGCTCCTGGCGTTCCTTGTGGGTGTGCTGGTTGGCTGGTTCATCTGGGGACGCCTGCGCGGTGAGCTCGACAGCTTGCGCGGCGACCTCGATCGCACACGCAGCGAGCGCGACCGGCTGCGGGCCGACAGCGATCGCCTGACCGGCGAGTTGGATGCCGGTGGGCGCACCCGCGCCGACCTCGAGCGCCGGCTGCGCGAGGCCTCGACCAGCACCGGCCCGGCAAAAGCGGCGGCCCCGGCGCCGGCCGCATTGATGTCGACGCCCACCCCTGCCAAATCCGCTCCGGCAGCCAAGCCGGCGCCCAGGAAGCCGGCTGCGGCCAAGGCCGCTTCAAGCGCCGCGAAGACCGGCGCGCCGAAGGCCGCTGCCGCCAAGGCCTCTCCCAAGGCCAGCGCGGCGCCCAGGAAGGCGGCACCGGCGAAGTCCGCTCCGGCCAAAGCGGCTTCCGACAAACCCGACAATCTGCGTCGGCTGATCGGTATCGGCCCGGTCAACGAGAAGCTGCTCAGGGCACAAGGCGTCACCAGCTTTGCCCAGATCGCCGCCTGGACAGCCGCTGATATCAAGCGGATCGAGGACGTCATGAATTTCGACGGCCGTATCGCGCGCGAGCGCTGGATCGAACAGGCCAAGCTGCTCGCCGCCGGCAACGAGGCGGAATTCGCCAGGCAGTTTCCGTCGGCCGGAACCGCCAGCAACACCTGAGCGACAGGGCAGATCCGACGATTGCGGCCGGCGGCGCGAACGAAGCGCCGCCGGTTTGCTTTTGGCCGCAAGGTCTGCCCACGGATCGAGCCAGAGGTTGGGCCAGAGGTCGGCTTTAAGTGGCAAGGTGCCGCTCCCTCGATTGCGCGCGGCTGGCCCCCCATATAGAGCCATCATTGGCTTCATCGATCCACGCGCCGAGTTCCATGCCCCTGCCCGCCGCAATTTTCCGCAATGACGAAAGCGCGCGCCAGCTCGTTTTCGACCGACCGGACGACATCATTACGGCGCACGAGGCCCGGGATTTCTCGGCCGCGCTGCAGGCGGCCCAGGCCGCGCATGATGCCGGCAAGTGGCTAGCCGGCTACTTCTCGTACGAGGCGGGCTACCTGCTGGAGCCGAAACTGGTTCCGTTGCTGCCGGCAGGGCGCCGCGCTCCGCTGGTCTGCCTGGGCGTCTTCGACGCGCCGGTGCAGGAGCCCGTGCCGCCCCGCAAGGCGGCGGCGACCAACGGCCCGATCTTCGATGCAAGGGCGGCATGGTCGTTCGAGGACTACGAGAAGCGGTTCTCGCGGCTGCACCGGCACATCAGGCAAGGCGACTGCTACCAGGGCAACCTGACCTTTCCGGTGCATGCGCAATGGTCGGGCGATCCGCTCGCCGCCTTCGACGCGCTGACCGAACGCCAGCCGGTGAAATATGGCGCGCTGGTTTCGCTTGGCGATCCGGTCGTGCTGTCGCGCTCACCCGAACTGTTCTTCGAGATCGACGCGCAGGGCATGGTCGAGACCCATCCGATGAAGGGCACGGCGCCGCGTGGTGCGACGGAAGCCGACGACGAGCGCCAGAAAACCTTCCTGCGCAATGACGAGAAGAACCAGGCCGAGAACCGGATGATCGTCGACCTGCTTCGCAACGACATCTCGCTGATCAGCGAGGTCGGCACGCTGGAAGTGCCCGAGCTGTTCCGCATCGAGACCTATCCGACCGTCCACCAGATGGTGAGCGACGTCAGGGCGAAGCTGCTGCCGGGCCTCACGATCCGCCAGATCTTTGCCGCGCTGTTTCCCTGCGGTTCCATTACCGGCGCGCCGAAAATCCGCGCCATGGAGATCCTGCATGACCTTGAAGGCACGCCCCGCGATGTCTATTGCGGCGCCATCGGCTGGATCGCGCCCGGCGGCACGATGCGCTTTTCCGTGGCGATCCGCACCATCTCGCTCTTTCCCGGCGGCGAGGCCGTCTACAATGTCGGCGGCGGCATCGTCTTCGATTCAACCGCGCAGGAGGAGTATCAGGAGTGTCTCTTGAAAGCCCGCTTCGCGACGGGAACGCCGCCGGTTTCGAATTGATCGAGACCATGCGCTGGGAGCCGGCCACGGGCTTCCTGCGCTTGGAGCGGCATCTGGCGCGCCTCTATGGTTCGGCGGCCGAACTCGGTTTTGCCTGCGACCCGCAAAGGATCGGCGACGTGTTGGGCAAGGCTGTCGATGGCGCGCGCAACGGCTTGCGCACGCGCCTGGCTTTGGCGCGCAGTGGCGACGCGGCCGCCTCGGTCCAGCCCTATGAGCCGCTCGCCGCCGATAGGGTTTGGACGCTGCGGCTGGCGCGCACGAGGCTCGATTCGAACGATATGCTGCTGCGCCACAAGACCAGCCGGCGGCAGGTCTACACGCATGCCCGTGCCGAATATCTCGTCACCCAGGCCGACGAAGTGCTGTTGGCCAACGAGCGCGGCGAGATGTGCGAAGGCACTATCACCAATGTCTTCGCCGATTTCGGCGAAGACATGCTTTTGACGCCCCGCCTCGATTGCGGGCTGCTGCCTGGCGTATTGCGCGGCGCGCTTCTGGATGAAGGCCGCGCCCGCGAGGCGATCTACAGTTTTGACGACTTGAAATCCGCCAGGGCGCTCTATGTCGGCAATTCACTGCGCGGCTTGATCCCGGCAAAGCTGATCTGAAGCATGACATCCCTGCCCACCCACACGCCCTATGATGGCTCGTCCAAGCTGTTCACCATCGGGCTGAAGCCGCTTGCCCTGGCCGACTGGATCGAAGTCGACGAACACCTCCTGCCGTTCCTTGCCGAGAAGCGCCGCCTCTATGCCGAAATCCCCGGCACGGTGTTCGTCGAGGAAGACGGCACGCGCGATGCCCAGCGCGAAGTGCTCGACCTGCTCGAAGCGCACTTGCCGCAGGTATTTCCCGAAACCCATCGGCGTGCCAGTGGCGGGGTCGAGGTGATCGCCGCCGGCGGCAATCCCGGGGGCGACTTCGCCAAGGCGCCGCTTGTCGCGGCCTCGCTGCTCGTCCAGGAAGACCTGATCCTGATGCGCCGCGGCGACGACGGCTGGCGGCTCGCCGCCGGCTCGCTCTGCTTTCCCTCGTCATGGTCGCTGCTCGAAAAATTCGGCAAGCCCTTGCAGCAGATCCATGCGCCTGTGCCGGGTTTTGGCCCGGGCACGCGCCCGGCCGAGCTGATCAACCGCATGTTCGACGGCCTCCAGGGTCAGGCCGTGGAGCGCTACAACTGGTCGATTCAATCGGGCGGTGCGCTCTACCACCCGCTGTCCAATGTCGAGCGCATCGAGCGCGCCGCCGGCCGCCCGTCGCGATTTGCCGATGGCGACGTCAATGCCCACGCCTTCATCCGCGTCGAGCGGCAGACGCTTCGAAAACTGCCCGTCTCGGGCGACATCCTGTTCACCATCCGCATTCATCTCGACCCGCTGGCGGCGTTGGCGCATCACTCCGACCGGGCCACGTTGGCTCCGGCTTTCGCTGCCCAGCTCGAAGCGCTCGACATCGCCCAGCTCGATTACAAGGGCTTGACATCGGACCGCGACCGGCTGGTCGGCGTCCTTAACCAAATGACGAACGCCGCCTGACCGGCGGTTGGCGCTTTTCACTGGTTTATGACAATGATCTGTGATGTAGCGCATGCCCGTTGGGCGAGAATGCCCGGGTTTTGCACCTGTCTGAAGGAGTGCTCGATAAAATGGCGAATGAAAACTGGCCCGTTTACGGTGAGATCACCGGCCCTGTGGTGATGATCGGCTTCGGCTCGATCGGACGGGGCACGCTGCCGCTGATCGAGCGCCATTTCAAGTTCGACAAATCGCGCATGACGGTCATCGACCCGCTCGGCACCGACCGCGCGCTGCTCGACGAGCGTGGCATCACCTTCATGCAGGATGCTGTTACCGAGAAGAACTACAAGAAGCTCCTGACCCCGCTTCTGACCAATGGCGGCGGCCAGGGTTTTTGCGTCAACCTGTCGGTCGACACCGGCTCGGTGGACCTGATGCGGCTCTGCCGCAAGCTCGGCGTGCTCTACATCGACACGGTCGTCGAGCCATGGCTCGGTTTCTACTTCGATGCCGAGGCCGACAATGCCAGCCGCACCAACTATGCGTTGCGCGAGTCGCTGCTGAAGGAAAAGCACGACAAGCCCGGCGGCGCGACGGCGGTCTCCACCTGCGGCGCCAATCCGGGCATGGTCTCATGGTTCGTCAAGCAGGCATTGGTCAACCTGGCCACCGATCTCGGCCTCGAGTTTTCGGAACCCGCGCAGGAAGACCGCGAGGGCTGGGCGAAGCTCATGAGGAAGGCCGGCGTCAAGGGCATCCATATCGCCGAGCGCGACACCCAGCGCACCAAGAAGCCGAAGCCGATGGACGTGTTCTGGAACACCTGGTCGGTCGAGGGCTTCATCTCCGAGGGTTTGCAGCCCGCCGAACTCGGCTGGGGCACGCATGAGAAATGGATGCCCAAGAACGGCAAGAAACACAAACATGGCTCCAAGGCCGCAATCTATCTGGAGCAGCCCGGCGCCAACACGCGCGTGCGCTCGTGGTGCCCGACGCCAGGTGCGCAATACGGCTTCCTGGTGACCCACAACGAGGCGATCTCGATCGCCGACTTCTTCACCGTGCGGTCCAAAAAGGGCAAGGTTCAGTACCGCCCGACCTGCCACTACGCCTATCATCCCTGCAACGACGCGGTGCTGTCGCTGCATGAAATGTTCGGCGCCGCCGGCAAGGCGCAACCGGTACACCATGTGCTCGACGAAAACGAACTGGTCGACGGCGTCGACGAGCTCGGCGTGCTGCTCTACGGCCATGACAAGAACGCCTACTGGTACGGCTCGCAATTGTCGCTCGCCGAAGCGCGCAAGCTGGCGCCCTACCAGAACGCCACCGGCATGCAGGTCACCTCGGCGGTTCTGGCCGGCATGGTCTGGGCGCTGGAGAACCCCGAAGCCGGCATCGTCGAGGCCGACGAGATGAACTACAAGCGCTGTCTGGACGTACAGTCGCAATATCTCGGACCGGTGAAAGGCTATTATACCGACTGGACGCCGCTCGATAATCGGCCCGGCCTGTTTCCGGAGGACCTCGACCGGAACGACCCGTGGCAATTCCGCAACATCCTGGTGCGATAGCGTCGCGCCACGCATGCCTCACTGCCTTGCAATCGCCCGGAAATCGGGCGATTGAAGGATGCGGACGGGAGCAAGCCGCGTCCATCTGGACGCATGAACTGCGCTCTTGAAACTTGGATGCATGCACCGTGCTTTCCGAAGTCGTTTTCCGATTTCGGGCCGACGGGCGAGGAGAGGATTTTTACATGACCATTGCGCGCACGATTCTTTCGATGAGTGTTGCGGCGGCCACGATGGTGGGGCTGGCCGCTTGTGCAACCAGCGGTCCCGACGAGCCGTCGATAGGGGCCGCGCCGAAGGGCGTCGAAGGCTCCTGGATCGATGCCAAGGGCACCGGTCTTTCGACCTTTGCCGGCGGAACCTTCACCACAGTGGCGACCGACACCGGCCAGAAGCTGTCCGACGGCACCTATACGATGACCGGCGCCACATCGGTCGAGATCCACGGAACCTCGCTGATCCGGCAGACGCCGGTGAGCTTCAATTGCCTGCTTGTGTCGACCAGCCAGCTCAACTGCACCAGCGGCTCCGGCCAGAATTTCGTACTGACCCGGCGCGCCTGAACCACCAGGCATTCAGACCTCCAAGGACGGCGGCCAATGGCCGCCGTCCTTTTTTTGCCCCGCAGAGATCAACGGGGTTTTGCCCCGATTTCCCCTTGCATGCTCCGGAACGCGATGGGAACATGGCTGAAAAAGCCGGCTGTTATAGACCGGTCAAGCAAGAGCGCTAAACGGCTCTGATCAGCCTATCCGGGAGACGAAGATGAAGAAGCTTGCCGCCATTGCCGCCCTTTCTGCGTCGACGCTGGGCCTGTCGGCCGGCGCATCTTTTGCCGACTACACGCTGAATATCCTGCACATCAATGATTGGCACAGCCGCATCGAAAGCAACAACAAATACGAATCCACCTGCTCGGCCGACGAGGAGACAAAGGGCGAATGCGTCGGCGGAGCCGGCCGGCTGGTCACGGCGATCGCGCAGGAGCGCAAGAAGCTGGAAGGCCAGAACGTGCTGTTGCTCAGCGCCGGCGACAATTTCCAGGGTTCGCTGTTCTACACGACTTACAAGGGCAAGGCCGAAGGCGAGTTCCTCAACGACATGAAGTTCGATGCCATGGCGCTCGGCAATCATGAATTCGACGACGGCGAAACGGCATTGGCGCCGTTCCTCGACATGATCAGGTTCCCCGTGCTCGGCGCCAATGTGAAAGCCAACGCGCAGTCCAAGCTCGGTGACCGCGTCAAGCCGTCCATCGTCGTCGAGGTCGGCGGCCAGAAGATCGGCATCATCGGCGCCGTCACCAACGATACGCCCGAACTTGCCACTCCCGGCCCCAACATCGCCATCGAGGACGACGTCAAGTCGATCACGGCGGAGGTCGAGAAGCTGAAGGGAGAGGGCGTCAACAAGATCATTGCCGTGACCCATATCGGCTACAACAGGGAGCGCGATGTCATAGCGAAGATCTCGGGCGTCGACGTGGTCGTCGGCGGCCACAGCCATACGCTTTTGTCCAACACCGATCCGAAGGCGGCAGGCCCCTATCCGACCATGGTCGACAATCCGGACGGCTACAAGGTACCGGTCGTGCAGGCGGCGTCCTATTCGAAATATCTCGGCGAGTTCAAGGTGGTGTTCGACGACAATGGCGTCGTCAAGTCGGCGAGCGGCGACCCGATCCTCCTCGACAAGTCGATCACGCCCGATCCCGCCGTGCTCGCCCGCATCAAGGAGCTCGGCGCGCCGATCGAAGCGCTTAAGAACAAGGAAGTGGCCGAGACGACCGACGTCATCGACGGCAGCCGCGAGAGCTGCCGCGCCCGCGAATGCGCGATGGGCAATCTCGTCTCCGACGCCATCCTCGACCGCGTCAAGGGACAGGGCGTCGAGATCGTCATCTCCAATGGCGGCGGCCTGCGCGCCTCGATCGACAAGGGCACCGTCACCATGGGCGAGGTGCTGACCGTGCTGCCCTTCCAGAACACGCTTGCGACCTTCCAGATCTCGGGCAAGGACCTGCTTGCCGGGCTCGAAAGCGGCCTCAGCCAGGTCGAGGACGGCGCCGGCCGCTTCCCGCAGGTGGCCGGCCTGAAATACGCCTTCGACAAATCGGCGGCGCCCAATGCCGGCCGCGTCAAGTCTGTCGAGGTGATGGAGAACGGCGCCTGGACGCCGCTCAATCCCGACAAGGACTATCTGGTCGCCACCAACAACTATGTCCGCCAGGGCGGCGACGGCTACAAGGTTTTCGCCGAAAAGGCCAAGAACGCCTATGATTACGGCCCCGGCCTCGAACAGGTGGTCGCCGACTATCTCGGCGCGCACCGGCCCTACACGCCCAAGCTCGACGGCCGCATCACCGAGATCGCCGCAACGACAGCGGCCGCACCTGCGGCGGAGCCCGCCAAGCCGGCCGAAGCAATGCCCGACCTGCCTGCCAACTCCGGCGATATCGCCAACACGCCGCCGGCGGTGCCGACCGAGGCGGCGCCTGCGCCTGCACAGGCAACGCCTGCCGCTCCGGCAACGCCAGCACCTGCGGAACCGGCAAAGCCTGCCGAAGCCGCCCCGGCGGCACCCGCGCCGGCTGAGCCGGCAAAGCCCGCCGAGGCCGCACCGGCCGAAACCAGCCATGTCATCGTCGTCGGCGATACCTATTGGGACCTGGCAAAGAAGGCCTATGGCGACGGCACCAGGTGGAAAGTCATTTCCGAAGCCAACAAGGGCTACGAGCCGCGCCGGCTTCCGGTCGGAGCGACCTTGACCTTGCCGCCGAGATAATCGTCTTCGCCTTTGCGCGCAGGGACACCCGCCCAAAACAGGGCGGGCGTCCTGTTTTGGGCGGTGCGGCCAGACGCTGCATTGAAAAGCAACGCGGCATCGCTACTTTCGCGCCGTGTTCGGAGACCCGCAAATGCCGCCTTCCAGCCCTGTCGACGCCAAGCCCGCGAGAACCGTGGGACCGAGACCGGTCGGACATTCGCCGGCCAAGGCGGGCAAGATCGGCGTCATGCTGGTCAATCTCGGCACGCCGGACGGCACCGATTTCAGGCCGATGTGGCGCTATCTCCGTGAATTCCTGTCCGACCCGCGCGTCATCGAACTCAACAAGGCGATCTGGTATCCGATCCTTTACGGCCTCGTGCTGACCACGCGACCGAAGAAGTCGGGCGCCAACTACGCCAGGATCTGGAATCGGGAGAACAACGAGTCGCCGCTGCGCACCTATACCCGCGCCCAGGCCGAAAAGCTGACCGTGGCATTGCGCGACCTGCCCGACGTCATCGTCGGCTGGGCGATGCGCTACGGCAATCCCTCGACCGCGAGCGTCGCCGAAAGCCTGGTCGCGCAGGGCTGCGACCGCATCCTGACCTTTCCGCTCTATCCGCAATATTCGGCCACCACCACGGCGACTGCCAATGACCAGTTGTTCCGGGCGCTGATGAAGATGCGCGCGGCGCCGGCCGTCCGCAGCGTGCCGCCCTATTATGCCGAACCGGTCTATATCGAGGCGCTCGCCTGTTCGATCGAACGGCATCTGGCGAGCCTCGACTTCGAACCGGAGGTGGTCATCACCTCCTACCACGGCATCCCCAAACCCTATTCCGACAAGGGCGATCCTTACCGCGAGCATTGCCTCGAGACGACACGGCTGCTGCGCGAGAGGCTCGGCTGGGACGAGAAGAAGCTGATCACCACCTTCCAGTCGCGCTTCGGCGCACAGGAATGGCTGCAGCCCTACACCGACAAGACGGTGGAGAAACTGGCCAAGGATGGCGTCAAATCGATCGCCATCGTCAATCCGGGCTTTTCCGTCGACTGCATCGAAACGCTGGACGAGATCGGCCGCGAGGCGGCGGAAACCTTCCATCATGCCGGCGGCGGGAGATTCGCCCACATCCCCTGCCTCAACGACAGTCCGGAAGGCATGGCGGTGATCGAGGCGATGGTGCGGCGCGAACTGTCCGGCTGGATCTGAACCCGGGAACAATGGACGTTCCGGGGCGTTGAGGCGCGCCTTCCGGAGACCATCGATGCCCCGCAAGCTCGACCTCAGAAGCGGCCGGCCAGTCTGGTCCGCCTATCGGGCACCCGCTGTCCCGACAACCGCTCTGGCCCGTGACGCCAAGGCGGATGTGCTGGTGATAGGCATGGGCATCAGCGGCGCCATGATCGCGGAAGCGCTGACGGCGGACGGCCGTTCCGTGATCTGCATCGACCGGCGCGGCCCGCTGAGAGGGTCTACGTCGGCGACCACCGCCCTGGTGCAGTTCGAGATCGACCAGCCGCTGACGGCGCTCGCCAGGATGATCGGCAAGGCTTCGGCGGAGCAGGCGTGGCGGCGCTCGCGTCTGGCCGTTTCCAACCTTGCCGGCCGCATAGCCGAACTCTCCATCAACTGCCGCCTGAGCCGCGTCCCCTCGCTCTATCTGGCCGGCACCGCGCTCGGCCCATCGCAACTGCGTGACGAAGCCGAGGCGCGGCGACAGGCGGGCATCGCCGCGACCTATCTCGCCCCTGCGCCGCTGGCCGCGCGATTCGGCATCGAGCGCGACGGCGCCATCCTCAGCCATGGCAACATCGCGCTCGATCCGCGCAAACTGACCGCCGGATTGCTGCTGAAGGCGCTGGAGCGCCGGGCGCGCCTCTACGCCCCGGTCGAGGCGACCACGATCGAAGACAGCGCCAAGGAGGTCGTCGTCGCCACCAGGGGCGGCCCCACAATCACCGCGCAGCACGTCCTGCTCGCGACCGGCTACGAGTTGACCGACATCGTGCCGGCGGCGGCCCACCGGGTCATCTCGACATGGGCCATCGCCACACGCCCGCAGCCGCGCAAGATCTGGCCAGGCGCCGCCCTCATCTGGGAAGCATCGGACCCCTATCTCTATGCAAGGGCGACAGCCGACGGCAGGGTGATCTGCGGCGGCGAAGACGAGGATTTCATCGACGAGGAACGGCGTGACGCGTTGATCGCCGGCAAGAGCCTGAGACTGGCCAGGAAGCTCGGCCGCCTGTTCCCGGATCTCGACACCAGGCCCGATTTCGCCTGGACCGGCGCCTTCGGCACAACGACCACCGGCCTGCCCTATATCGGCGCGATCCCCGGGCATCCGCGCATCCAGGCCGTGATGGGCTATGGCGGCAACGGCATCGCCTTCTCGCAAATCGCTTCCGAAATCGTTTCTGCCGCCATCGCCGGATCGCAAGATTCGGACGCAAGCCTGTTCGCCTTCAGCCATCGGCAGCAGCGACACAAACAATCCCTCATCACCTGATTGTAACGTTGTTGAAACACACTTAACTGTTTGCTGAGGCCGGCTGCGGGAGAATGGCTCCCATGGCTTGCCTTTTGAGGGAGAGCCAAATGGATTTCAGTGGTTTCGATATCGCGATTATTGTTCTGGTCGCCCTTGTCGTGCTGGTGCTGTTCAAAGGCATAAAGACCATCCCGCAAGGCTACAATTATACGGTCGAGCGCTTTGGCCGTTACACGAAAACGCTGTCGCCAGGCCTCAACCTCATCGTGCCGTTCATCGATCGCATCGGCGCCAAGATGAACATGATGGAGCAGGTGCTCGACGTTCCGAGCCAGGAGATCATCACCCGCGACAATGCCATCGTCGGCGTCGACGGCATTGCCTTCTTCCAGATCCTCAACGCGGCGCAGGCGGCCTACCAGGTTTCGGGCCTGCAGAACGCCATCCTCAACCTGACCATGACAAACATCCGCACCGTGATGGGTTCGATGGACCTCGACGAGTTGTTGTCGAACCGCGACGCCATCAACGAGCGCCTGCTGCGCGTGGTCGACGAAGCGGCTCATCCCTGGGGCATCAAGATCACCCGCGTCGAGATCAAGGATATCAATCCGCCGGCCAACCTGATCGAATCGATGGGCCGGCAGATGACGGCCGAACGCAACAAACGCGCGCAGATCCTTGCCGCCGAGGGCCTCAAGCAGTCGCAGATCCTCGAGGCCGAAGGCCGCAAGGAAGCCGCCTTCCGCGATGCCGAGGCACGCGAGCGCTCCGCCGAAGCGGAAGCCCGCGCCACGCAAGTGGTATCGGAAGCGATCTCCAAGGGAGATGTGCAGGCGCTCAACTACTTCGTCGCCCAGAAATACACCGAGGCGCTGGGCAAGATCGGTTCGGCCACCAACAGCAAGATCGTGCTGATGCCTTTCGAGGCGTCGTCGCTGATCGGCTCGCTGGGCGGCATCGGCGAGATCGCCAGGGAAGTGTTCAAGGGCGACGGGCCGGCCGGCACGCAACGGCAGGTCTCACGACCTCCGGTCGTCAGGCCGAGCGACAACTAATGTCTTTGTGAGTGGATCAAAACCATGATCGACCGCATCGTTTCCGAACTCGGCCCGTGGAACTGGATGGTTCTGGGCTTCGTGCTTTTGGCGATGGAAATCATCGCACCGGGCATCTTCATGCTGTGGACCGGCATCGCCGCGCTGATCGTCGGCGCGGTATCGCTGCTGGTCTGGGATGCGGCCATCTGGACCTGGCAGGTCCAGGTGCTCGCCTTCCTCGCGCTGTCGCTGGTCTCGGCATTGGTCGGCAAGAAACTCATCGGTGGACGCAATGAGCCGACCGACCAGCCGCTGCTCAACCGTCGTGGCGCGCAGATGATCGGCAGGATGGCGACGCTGGCCGAACCGATCCGCGACGGCCGCGGCCGCATCAGGCTCGGCGACACGCTGTGGCGCGTCTCTGGCCCTGACCTGCCGGCCGGCACCCAGGTGCGCGTCACCGGCGCCGCCGACACCGATCTCGAACTGACCGTCGAGCGAGTGTGAAACCGGCTCCGCGCTAGCGCAATTCCAAGAAAAATGTGTACGGTTTTCCGTCCGGAATTGTGCAAAAACAAAGAGATAGAGCAGTTCGCCGTTTCCGTGAAACGGTGAACTGCTCTACGCGGCGCCGATGCGCAAAAGATCGTGGAGATGAACGAGCCCGACCGGCTTCTTGCCTTCCACCACCATCAGGCTGGTGATGGCTGAATTGTTGATCGTCTGCAGCGCGGTCGCCACCAGCGTGTCCGGCGCGGCGGTCTTGGGGGATCTCGTCATCACCTCATCGACGGTCATCGCCGTCAGGTTGCTGCCTATGTGACGCCTGATGTCGCCATCGGTGACGATGCCGATCAGCGCGCCGTCGGCAGCGGTGACCGCTACGCAGCCGAAGCCCTTGCGCGACAACTCCAGGATCGCGTCCTGCATGCCGGTGCCCGAAACGACCAACGGCAACCTCTCGCCGACATGCATGATCTCGCGGATCTGCATCAGGTTGGCGCCGAGCTGGCCGCCGGGATGGAAGGTGCGGAAATGGTCGGGCGTGAAACCCCGCGCCTCGAGCAGGGCGATCGCCAGTGCGTCGCCCATCACCAGTTGCAGCAGTGCCGATGTCGTCGGCGCCAGCCCGTGCGGGCAGGCTTCCGGCGCTCGCGGCAGCAAAAGCACGACATCGGCGGCGCGCGCCAGCGCCGATGTCTCACCGGACGTGATTGCAATGAGCGGGATTGAGAAGCGCCTGGAATAGGCGACGATGCCCATCATCTCCTTGCTTTCGCCCGACCATGACATGGCGATGATGGCATCGTCCCTGGCGATCATGCCGAGATCGCCGTGATTGGCTTCAGCGGGGTGAACGAAAAAGGCCGGCGTTCCGGTCGAGGCCAAGGTCGCGGCGATCTTCGAGCCGATATGGCCGCTTTTGCCGACGCCGGTGACGATGACCCGGCCTTCGATCCGCGAGATCATGTCGACCGCTTCGGCAAACGGCTTCGCCAGCCCGTTTTCGAGCGCCTCGGCCAGGGCCGCCACTCCCGCCTGTTCGGTCGCCACCGTTCTTAGCGCCGAAGCGATAGAGGCCTGTCTGTCCAACGGCTTCTTGTCGAGGGATCGCGCATCCATGGCCGATGCGATTAGCGCTTTGTGCCGCGCCTGTCCAACGGAAATGCCTCCCCCGACCGTCTGAGACAGCAGTCCGGATGAACGAAGCGCAAGCTCACAAATGTCGAGGCCTGGAACAATGAGCGCTTGGAACAGCAATCGCCCTCCGCCTCAACCCTCCGTTAACCATCCCCATTTACGGTTCGGTAAGTATGGCGCGCGCTCGCGCCGCGCAAGCAGTGGTGGCGATGTCCGGGGCCCAGTCAGGAAAGACGAGAAGGCGAAAGAGCAAGGCTGCCTGCGCCTTGCTGCTGGCGACCAGCATCTTCGGGCTGCTGCGCCCGACCCTGTCCTTCGCCCAGGAAACGGAATTGCGCGGCGAGGTCTCGGAATCGGCGATCTTGTCCGACCAGCAGCGCAAGGCGAGACTGGCCGCCATAGCCGGCCAGGGTCAACAGCAGCCGGCCAACGCCGCCGGGCAGGACGACACCCCCTCGCGCACCTATCTGCCCGCCAGCGCCGGCGCTGTTTCCGACGATAGCGATGCCGCCTCGCCCGCCGGGAGCATCTTCGATCCGCCGACGGCAGGTGACGACGCGACCGCCGGCAATCCGCCGCCGCCCAAGCCACGCCTGCCATCGGCCACCAGGCGGGCCAATGCGGACAAGGCCGCCGACAAGGCGAAGACAAAGAAAAAGAACACCACCGCGACGACCGACGCGACCACGACCGCCAGCACGACGACAGCCGACGATGCCGACGCCATCGGCACCGGCACCGACCAGGAGACTGCCAACCGCCGCGCCGTCACCATTGACAGCGTCGACCGACAGAAGCTCGATCCGGGCGCCGAACGCACGGCTTCCATCGAAGGACAGAAGACGAAAGCCGAGGACGATCCGTTCGCCGCACCGGGCGTCAAATGGGGCTCTTTCGTCATAAGGCCGACGCTGGAACAAGGCCTGACCGCCACCTCGAACGGCGATTCCAGCAGTGCCGGCAAATCGGCGCTGCTGTCCGAGACGGCGCTGCGCTTTTCCGCTGCCTCCGACTGGCGCGAAAACTCCGCGACCATTGACGGTTATGGCCTCTTCCGCGAAACCGTCTCGGGCTACCCGGTTCACAATGAGCAAGGCCGCATCGAGGGCCAGCTCAATGTCGACCTCGACAACGAGCAGCGCGCCGTCGCCAAGCTCGGTTACGAGGCCGTGCCGGAATCGGCCTCGTCGCCCGACGCCATTGCAGGCGTCAGCAAGCAGCCGCTGCGCCAGACCATCGACGGCAGCCTCGGCATCGAAAAGGACGTCGGCAAGGCGCAATACACCTTGACCGGCGCGGTCTCGCACGACTTCTACGGCGACGCCAAGCTTTCTGACGACACCTCGCTGTCGCAGAAGGATCGCAACTCCACGCTTTATACGGCGACCTTGCGCACCGGCTACGAAATCTCCCCTGCCCTTACGCCTTTCACCGAAATCGAGCTCGGGCGCAGGGCCTATGACCAACGCTTCGACAATGAAGGCTTCGAGCGTTCATCGACGCGGCTCGGTGCCCGCGCCGGCCTCGAGCTCGACATGGGCGAGAAGCTCGCCGGCGAGTTCTCGGCCGGCTGGCTCCGGGAAGCGATCGACGACGACCGCCTGGGGGCGATTGCGGGTGCCACCGTGGATGCCGACCTGAAATGGTCGCCCGAACGCGGCACCACGATCGGCCTGACCGGGCGGACCACGGTCGAGCCCACGACCACCGCAGGTGAAAGCGGCGACATTCTCTATTCCGGTCGCCTCACGGCCGAACGCCAGATCCGCGCCAACCTGACCGGCAATGCCGCGCTGGGCCTGGACTGGCGCGATTATATCGGCATAGACGGCCATGACAGGGTGCTGAGCGCCGAAGCCGGGCTGACATGGTGGCTGAACCGCTACGCCGGCCTCACCACCCGTGCCAGGACCGAGAAGCTCACCAGCAACCTGCCTGGCCGCGACTACACCGCCAACAGCATCTATCTCGGCTTGAAGGTGCAGCGGTAAAGCCCGGCCACCGTGCCAAGCGCCGTGCCTCCAGACGTCGGCGAGTCAGCCCCTTATAGCGCCGCCCCGAGGCGCTCCGAAGGCGCCATGTCGTCGAGGAGCCTGCGGATGACGCCGGCCATGCTCTGGTTCATGTCGTTGCGCCAGAGCGCGAAGGCCACATTGGCCTCGACGAACCCTTCCGGCGATCCGCAATCGAAGGTGCGGCCCTGAAAGTGGTAGCCGTAGAAGGGCTGCTGCTTCTCCAGCTTCAGCATCGCGTCGGTGAGCTGGATTTCGTTGCCGGCACCTTTCTCCTGGCCTTCGAGGATTTTGAAAATCTCGGGCTGCAATATGTAGCGGCCATTGATGTAGAGATTGGAGGGCGCGGTGCCGGTCTTCGGCTTTTCCACCATCTCGGTGATGCGGAAGCCATGATGGGTGGCTTCGCCCCGGCCGACGATGCCGTATTTATGGGTCTCGGCGGGATCGCATTCCTGAACCGCGATGATGTTGTTGCCGGTCTCGGCATAGAGGTCGACCATGTCCCTCATGCAGCTCTTTTCCGACTGCATGATCATGTCGGGCAACAACAGCGCGAACGGTTCGTCGCCGACCAGTTCGCGCGCGCACCAGACGGCATGGCCAAGTCCGAGCGGCACCTGCTGGCGGGTGAAGCTGGTCTGGCCCGGCGCAGGCTGCAGCCGCTGCAGCCTGGCGAGCTGGTCATCCTTGCCGCGCTGGGCGAGCGTGTCGTAGAGTTCGAACTGGATATCGAAATGATCCTCGATGACCGCCTTGTTGCGGCCGGTGACGAAGATGAAATGCTCGATGCCCGCCTCGCGCGCCTCGTCCACCACATATTGGATGACGGGCCGGTCGACGACGGTAAGCATTTCCTTGGGGACGGCCTTGGTGGCCGGGAGAAACCGCGTGCCGAGACCTGCGACCGGGAAAACTGCCTTGCGAACTCTCTTCATGCCTTCAATTATCCGTTTGCAGGCCGGCTCCGCAATCCCGCGCCGCGACATTTTCACGCCGGAATTGAGGATTATCGGGCGGATGAAGGGAAACTTCCACCGGTAGAAGCATCGAGGCGCCTTTTCGTTCCAGGGGCGGCCTATGGTAAACCAATTCCTAACCTGGTTCGGCGATGAATGATCTTTCCCAAGACGGAGAAGGAGGAAAAGATGTCCGTTCGCAATGCCGCAAAGCGTTTCACCAGCGTCATGACGGCCGCCAGCCTCTCGCTCGCCATGCTGATGCCTGCCGGCCCGGCCTTCGCCGATGCCGGCTTCCGGCAATGGGTCGCCGGCTTCCGCGCCACCGCGGTGCAGGGAGGCGTTTCCGGCGCCGTCTATGACCGGGCCTTCAGGGGCATCGACGAACCCGATCCGGTTGTACTGGAAAAAGCCCGAACCCAGCCGGAATTCACCGCGCCCGCCTGGGATTATTTCGACAACCGCGTCCACGACCAGTCGGTCGCGGTCGGCCAGCAGATGGCCAGGAAATGGAAGCCGTGGCTGGACAGGATCGAGGCGAGGTTCGGCGTTGACCGCAACGTCCTGCTGGCCATCTGGTCGATGGAATCCAACTATGGCGAGATCCTCAAGCGCGACGACATCATGCGCAATGTCGTCCGCTCGCTGGCGACCCTGGCCTATGGCGATCGGAAGCGGTCGAAATATGCCCGCACGCAACTGGTCGCCGCACTGAAGATCCTCCAGACCGGCGACATCGACGAGAGCCACCTCACGGGATCCTGGGCGGGCGCCATGGGCCAGACCCAGTTCATTCCGACCAGCTACCAGCACTATGCCGTGGACATGGATGGCAACGGCAAGCGCGACATCTGGAATTCCATTCCCGATGCCCTGGCGACATCAGCCAATCTGCTCAAGAAGAATGGCTGGCAGGCAGGCAAGACCTGGGGCTACGAGGTGGCCTTGCCGGCCGGCAAGCTGCCCGCAGGTTCCAGGACGCTGGCGCAATGGCAGGCGCTCGGCGTGGTCAGGGCCAGCGGCAAGCCGTTCAGGAACCTAAGCGACAAGGCGACGTTGAAAGTGCCGGATGGCCGCGGCGGCCCCGCTTTCCTGATGATCAGGAATTTCTCGGTCATCAAGGCCTACAACAACGCCGACAAATACGCGCTTGCCGTTGGCCTTCTTGCCGACGAGATCGCCGGCTCTAACGGCCTCGTACAGGACTGGAAACGGCCTTTCACCAAGCTGACGTTCGAGGAACGGCAGGAATTGCAGAAGCGGCTTTCCCAGCACGGCCTTTATGATGGCAAATTCGACGGCAAGATCGGCGACGGGTCGAAGTCGGCCATCATGGCCTATCAGGCAAAGGTCGGCTTGACCCAGGACGGCTATCCGAGCATGGAAGTGCTCAAATGGCTCAGGCAAAAATAGGGCCTGTCATGAACTGGAGCAATTCCAGGAAAAGTGTGAACGGTTTTCCGTCCGGAGTTGCGTCAAAACAAAGAGTCTAGGGAGGAGCGATTGGCTTGGGCTGCGCGCATCGGGACGTTCGTTCCCCGCATGCTGGTGCTGGTCCTGGCCGTCGCCGTGCTCGCCGTCGCCATGGCAGGCGCCTTCCATGCGCCTGCCATGGCGCAGGAGCAGCAAAGCCGCGGCTGGTCATTGCGTGACCTTCTGTTCCCGCGCCGCAGCGAGCGGATCGAGCCGCCGCTGGACATCCAGAAACCAAGGCCCAGGCCCAAGACAAAAAAGCCGCGCGCGCCGCGTCCGCCCGCGGAACCGGAAACCCCGATCGCCGAGAAGGCGCCGGACGCCCGTGCCGTCCTGGTGGTCGGCGATTTCATGGCGGCCGGGCTCGCCGAAGGTCTCGACACCGCCTTTGCCGAGAATACCGGCGTCAGGATCGTCGTTCGCTCCAATGGCTCGTCGGGCTTCGTGCGCGACGATTTCTACAATTGGCCGGAACAGATCAAATCATTGATAGAGACCGAAAAGCCCGCCGCCGTGGTCGTGATGCTCGGTTCCAACGACCGCCAGCCGATGAAGGTGGGGGATGTGCGCGAGCAGCCCCGTTCCGAGACCTGGACCAAGGAATACGAACGTCGCACCGAAGCGTTCGGCAAGGCCATCGCCACGGCCAAGGTGCCTTTCCTGTGGGTCGGCATGCCGGCGTTCAGGGTTTCGAAGATGACATCCGACATGCTCGCCTTCAACGACATCTATCGCCAGGCGGCCGAAAGCCATGGCGGCGAATTCGTCGATATCTGGGATGGATTCGTCGACGAGAACGGCGCCTTCGTCACCAGTGGCCCCGACATCAACGGCCAGCCCGTGCGGCTGCGCTCCGATGACGGCATCAACATGTCGAAGGCCGGCAAGCGCAAGCTCGCCTTCTATACCGAGAAGCCGCTGATGAAGGTCCTGGGCCTGGCCGCGCCGGGAAGCGTCGCCCCGACCGCTGCTCCTGCCGGCGCGCCGGTCGAGGCGCCGGCGCCCGCCGCCGCTCCCATCGTCATTGACCGCACCGCGCCGATGCTGCTCAGCGATCCCGCGCTCGACGGCGGCACGGAACTGCTCGGCGCCGGACCGCCCGCGAAGGCCAACCCGGGCCTGCCCGGCGAAAAACTGGTGGTCGAGGGCAAGGCGCCGGTGGCTTCGCCCGGCCGCGCCGACGATTTCGCCTGGCCGCCCAAGACAAATCCAGCGGCCGCCGCTGGCACGACGACGGCCATCATTCCTTAGCAGCGCGGAGAGCCGAGACCGTTTCGGAACTCGCTCCTGCAAGTCATATGATCGGAGCGGAACGTACTTTGGGTACCTGAGCACCGGAAGCGCAGAAAACGCCTTCAGATGGCCGCAGGAGTAGAGTTTCCAAACGGGCTCAGCGGGGCAGGACGCTCGAACCCATCAATGCCTCGTCGATCGAACGCGCTGCTTGGCGACCCTCGCGGATCGCCCAGACCACCAGCGACTGGCCCCGGCGCACGTCACCCGCGGCATAGAGCCTGTCGACGCTGGTCCGGTAGTCGCGGTCATTGGCCTCGACATTGCGGGAGCGCCGGCTGTCGGTGACGATCTTCATCTCCCCTTCGAGCTCCGACACCACGCCGGCCATGGCCGGCCCGGCAAAGCCGATGGCGATGAAGGCGAGATCGGCGCGGATGACGAACTCGGTGCCGACGATCGGCCGGCGCTTGTCGTCGACCTCGCAGCATTTGACACCGGTCAGCTGGCCTTCCTCGCCGATGAATTCGAGTGTCGCCACCTGGAATTCGCGCTCGGCGCCCTCGGCCTGCGAGGAGGAGGTGCGCATCTTGGTCGCCCAGTAGGGCCAGACGGCGAGCTTGTCTTCCTTCTCCGGCGGCTGCGGACGGATGTCGAGCTGCGTGACGCGCACGGCGCCTTGGCGGAAGGCGGTGCCGACGCAGTCGGAAGCGGTGTCGCCGCCGCCGACGACGACGACATGCTGGCCGCTGGCGATGATCGGGTGCGACGGCCACGCCACCGACTGGATCGGCTCGCCGCCGACACGCCGGTTCTGCTGCACCAGATACGGCATCGCGTCATAGACGCCGCCGAGATCGTCGCCGGGGATGTTGGCCGCGCGCGGGGTCTCGGATCCGCCGCAATAGAGCACCGCGTCATGCTCGGCGAGCAGTTCGGCCACGGGCTTGTCGATGCCGACATTGACGCCGCAATGGAAGGTCACGCCTTCGCCCTGCATCTGCTCGATGCGGCGATCGATATAGTGCTTCTCGATCTTGAAGTCGGGAATGCCGTAGCGCATCAGCCCGCCTGGCCGGCTTTCGCGCTCGTAGACATGGACATCATGGCCGGCGCGGCCGAGCTGCTGGGCGGCGGCCATGCCGGCCGGGCCAGAGCCGATGACGGCGACGCGCTTGCCCGTCTTCCTCTCCGGCGGATAGGGCCTGATATGGCCGGTCTCGTAGGCCTTGTCGGCGATCGCCTGCTCGACCGTCTTGATGGCCACCGGAATGTCCTCGAGGTTCAGCGTGCAGGCTTCCTCGCAAGGCGCGGGGCAGATGCGGCCGGTGAATTCGGGGAAATTGTTGGTCGAATGCAGGTTGCGGATCGCATTGTCCCAGTCCCTGTTATAGACGAGGTCGTTCCAGTCCGGGATCTGGTTGTGGATCGGGCAGCCGGTCGGCCCGTGACAGAACGGAATGCCGCAATCCATGCAGCGCGCGGCCTGTTTCTCGACCTCCTTGTCCGACATCGGCAGCGTAAACTCGCGGAAATGCCGGATGCGGTCGGAGGCCGGCTGATACTTGTGCACCTGCCGGTCGATCTCGAGAAAGCCTGTTACCTTGCCCATAGTCCAGTTCCTGCTGTCCAGATGGTGCGGTTTTCGCCGCACCCGTTAACCTCTTCAGGCAGCCGTGGCAACCTTCCGCAAGAGGTCAAATTGTCAGTGACATGGAGCCGGGAAGCCTGGGCTTCCCGGCCTTTGCGAAGATCTATTCGGCCGCCACGCTCATGCGCATGCGTTCCATCTCGATCAGCGCGCGGCGGTATTCGACCGGCATGATCTTACGGAATTTCGGCCGGAACCCCGCCCAATTGTCGAGGATCTCGCGGCCGCGCACCGAACCCGTATAGTGCACGTGGTTCGAGATCAGCTGATAGAGCCGCTCCTCGTCATGGCTGGTCATGTCACCCGAGACGTCGACGCGGCCCTTGTGGTCGAGGTCACCGCCATGGTGCAGCAGCCTTTCCATCAGGTCGTCTTCTTCCGGCACCGGCTCCAGCTCGACCATGGCCATGTTGCAGCGCTCGGCGAAATCGCCCGCCTCGTCCAGCACATAGGCAACGCCGCCTGACATGCCGGCGGCGAAGTTGCGGCCGGTCTTGCCGATGACGACGACGATGCCGCCGGTCATGTATTCGCAGCCATGATCGCCGACGCCCTCGACGACGGTGACGACGCCCGAGTTGCGCACCGCGAAGCGCTCGCCGGCGACACCGGCGAAATAGGCCTCGCCTTCGGTAGCGCCATAGAGCACCGTGTTGCCGACGATGATGGACTCGGCCGCGACGATCTTGGCTTCATCCGGCGGCCGGATGACGATGCGGCCGCCCGACAGGCCCTTGCCGACATAGTCGTTGCCGGCGCCGACCAGCTCGAAGGAGACGCCGCGGGCCAGGAAGGCGCCGAAGGACTGGCCGGCCGTGCCGGTCAGCTTCACCTGGATCGTATCCTCGCGCAGGCCCTTGTGCTTGAAGCGCTTGGCCACCTCGCCCGACAGCATGGCGCCCGCCGAACGATCGACATTGCGGATGTCGACCTCGATCTTGACCGGCTGCTTGGCCTCCAGTGCCGGCTTGGCGAGCTCGATCAGCTTGCGGTCGAGCACGTCGTCGATCGGGTGCTTCTGCCGCTCGGTCCAGTGCACCGCCTCATGGGGCGCATCCGGCTTGTAGAACATCTTCGAGAAGTCGAGCCCGCGCGCCTTCCAATGCTGGATCACGTCGCGCTTTTCCAGGAGATCGGCGTCGCCGATGATCTGGTCGATATGGGTGAAGCCCATTTCGGCAAGCAGCCCGCGCACCTCTTCAGCGACATAGAAGAAGAAGTTGATGACGTGCTCGGGCGTGCCCTTGAAGCGCTTGCGCAGCACCGGATCCTGCGTCGCCACGCCGACCGGGCAGGTGTTGAGATGGCATTTGCGCATCATGATGCAGCCGGCCGCGATCAGCGGCGCGGTCGAGAAGCCGAACTCGTCGGCGCCGAGCAGCGCGCCGATGATGACGTCGCGGCCCGTGCGCAATCCGCCATCGACCTGCAGCGCCACGCGCGACCTGAGACCGTTGAGCACCAGGGTCTGGTGCGTCTCGGCAAGGCCCATCTCCCACGGGCTGCCCGCATGCTTGAGCGACGTCAGCGGCGAGGCACCCGTGCCGCCATCGTAGCCCGAGATGGTGATGTGGTCGGCGCGTGCCTTGGCGACACCCGCCGCGACCGTGCCGACGCCGACTTCCGACACCAACTTGACCGAAATGTCGGCCGCCGGGTTGACGTTCTTCAAATCGTAGATCAGCTGCGCCAGATCCTCGATCGAATAGATGTCGTGATGCGGCGGCGGCGAAATCAGGCCGACGCCGGGCGTCGAGTGCCGGACCTTGGCGATGGTGGCGTCGACCTTGTGGCCGGGCAACTGCCCGCCCTCGCCGGGCTTGGCGCCTTGCGCCACCTTGATCTGCATGACGTCGGAGTTGACGAGATATTCGGCCGTCACGCCGAACCGTCCGGAAGCGATCTGCTTGATCGCCGAACGTTCGGGGTTCTTGCCGCCGCCGGGCAGCGGCAGATAGCGGTCCGCCTCTTCGCCACCCTCGCCGGTGTTCGACTTGCCGCCGATGGCGTTCATGGCGCGCGCCAGCGTCGTGTGCGCTTCCCTGGAGATCGAGCCGAACGACATCGCGCCGGTCGAGAAACGCTTGACGATCTCGGCCGCGGGCATGACGTCGTCGAGCGCGACCTTCTTGCGGCCGGTTTCGGCGGCCATCTTGATCTTGAACAGGCCGCGAATGGTCTGCGCGCGCGCCGTCTCGCTGTCGATCTGCGCGGAATACTCCTTGAAGGTGTCCCAAGAACCCTGACGCACGGCGTGCTGCAAGGTGGCGACCGCGTCGGGCGACCACATATGCGCCTCGCCGCGCATGCGGAACAGGTATTCGCCGCCGACATCCAGGCTGTTGCGCAGCACCGGATCGTTGCCGAAACCATCCGTATGGCGCCTGAACGTCTCCTCGGCGATCTCGTCCAGCCCGACGCCTTCGATCAGCGTGGCGGTGCCGGTGAAATACTTCTCCACGAAATCGGTCTTCAGCCCGATGGCGTCGAAGATCTGCGCGCCGCAATAGGACTGGTAGGTCGAGATGCCCATCTTCGACATCACCTTGAGGATGCCCTTGCCGATCGACTTGATGTAGCGCGAGACGACTTCGTAGGCGTCGACCTCTTCAGGCAGTTCGCCGCGCTTGTGCATGTCGAGCAGCGTATCGAAGGCGAGATAGGGATTGATCGCTTCGGCGCCGTAGCCGGCGAGGCAGCAGAAATGATGCACTTCACGCGGCTCGCCGGATTCCACGACGAGCCCGACCGACGTGCGCAGCCCCTTGCGGATCAGATGGTGATGCACCGCGGCCGTCGCCAGAAGCGCGGGAATGGCGATGCGGTCCGGTCCGAGCTGGCGATCGGACAGGATGATGATGTTGTAGCCGCCGGCGACCGCCGCTTCCGCCCGCTCGCAGAGGCGGTCGATGGCGCCCTGCATGCCGGCCGCGCCCTCGATCGAGGCATAGGTGATGTCGATCGTCTTGGTGTCGAACCGGTCTTCGGTATGGCCGATGGAGCGGATCTTTTCGAGATCGCCATTGGTCAGGATCGGCTGGCGTACTTCCAGCCGCTTGCGGCGCGAACTGCCGACCAGGTCGAAAATGTTGGGCCGCGGCCCGATGAAGGACACCAGGCTCATCACCAGCTCCTCACGGATCGGGTCGACGGGCGGGTTGGTGACCTGGGCGAAGTTCTGCTTGAAATAGGTGTAGAGCAGCTTTGATCTGTCCGACATCGCCGAGATCGGCGTGTCGGTGCCCATCGAACCGACGGCTTCCTGGCCTGTGGTGGCCATCGGCGACATCAAGAGCTTGGTGTCTTCCTGGGTGTAGCCGAACGCCTGCTGGCGGTCGAGCAGGCTGACATCCTTGCGCAGCGCGCGCGGCTCGACCGGCTTCAGGTCCTCCAGGATGAGCTGCGTGTTGGCGAGCCAGGTCTTGTAGGGATGCCTGGTAGCGATCTCCGACTTGATCTCCTCGTCGGAAACGATGCGGCCCTTGGCAAGATCGATCAAAAGCATGCGGCCGGGCTGCAGCCGCCACTTCTGGACGATCTTTTCCTCCGGCACCGGCAGCGCGCCGGCCTCGGAGGCCATGATGACCCGGTCGTCGTCGGTGACGATGTAGCGCGCCGGGCGCAAGCCGTTGCGGTCGAGCGTGGCGCCGATCTGGCGCCCGTCGGTGAAGGCGACCGCGGCCGGCCCGTCCCACGGCTCCATCAGCGCCGCGTGGTATTCGTAGAAAGCCTTGCGGTCGGCGTCCATGAGCTTGTTGCCGGCCCAGGCTTCCGGGATCAGCATCATCATGGCGTGGCTGAGGCTGTACCCGCCTTGGAACAGGAACTCGAGCGCATTGTCGAAACATGCGGTGTCGGACTGGCCCTCATAGGAGATCGGCCAGAGTTTGGAGATGTTGTTGCCGAACAGCTCGGAATCGACCGACGCCTGGCGCGCCGCCATCCAGTTGTTGTTGCCGCGCACGGTGTTGATCTCGCCATTGTGCGCGACCATGCGGTAGGGATGCGCCAGCTTCCACGACGGGAAGGTGTTGGTGGAGAAGCGCTGGTGGACGAGGATCAGCGCCGTTTCGAAGCGCGGATCGGACAGATCCTTGTAATAGGCTCCGACCTGATAGGCCAGGAACATGCCCTTGTAGACGATGGTGCGCGCCGACAGCGACACGCAGTAGGCGCCGATGTCCTTGTTGTCGTTCTCGGCGTAGATGCGGCCCGATATGACCTTGCGCAGCAGATAGAGCCTGGCTTCGTACTCCTCGTCGTCGGGAATGTCGGCCGTGCGGCCGATGAAGACCTGCCGGTGGAACGGCTCGGATGCCACGATATCCGGAGCCTTGGAAAGCGACGAATTGTCGACCGGCACGTCACGGAAGCCGAGCAGCGGCAGCCCCTCGGATTGCGCCGATTCGGCAATGATGTCCTCGACATGGGCGCGCAGCGCAGCATCCTGCGGCATGAACCAATGGCCGACGCCATACTGCCCCGCCGGCGGCAGCTCGACGCCCTGCGCGGCCATCTCCTCGCGGAAGAAGCCGTCGGGTATCTGCACCAGCACGCCCGCGCCGTCGCCCATCAGCGGATCGGCGCCGACGGCGCCGCGATGCGTCAGGTTTTCGAGCATGGAAAGCCCGTCCTCGACGATCGTGTGCGACTTCGCGCCCTTCATGTTGACGATGAAGCCCACACCGCAGGCATCGTGCTCGTTGCGCGGATCGTAAAGGCCTTGGGCGGTCAAACCGGTGCGGCGGGTATTGGTCAGGGTTTTGACGGCTGCCGCTTTCGTCTGCGCGGCCTTGCCGTTCGTCGCAGCGTGCGTCAATTCCGTCATCGTCCTGTCCTCCATTCCGCGTCCTTGCGGGCGCTGGTTTGCCTCGGGAAGCGCATTGCTTCCCCTTCATCCTTACGGCACGTCTTGCGAAATCCTTGCCGAACCATGCGGCTCACCGCGCGGTTCGCATCCGGTATCGTACAGGCCAGAGCACGGCCGTCCACCTGTCGCTCGCGGCAAAAGCCGGAGAGGCTTAGAATACGCCAATCCAGCCTGTTTTGCGCGACAAAATAAGACAGCACTACTGTCCTAAATTTTTATGGCAGAAAAGCCGGGCGCATACAAGACCGATTCACAAAAAACTTCGGCGTTCCGCGACACAAAGTTTCGTGAGATGCCCCCCAAACGCAAGCTTCGGTCCCTGCCGGTTTTCGGCAGCTCGCTGGCTTTACCCGTTTTCTGGCGTCTGGCCCTTGCGAGCCAGCCATGAAACCGGTCAAGGTTGCAGCGATTTTCCCAGCACAGGCAGATGCATGTTCTTCGCTTCCGACAATTGGGCAGGCGCCCACCCCAACATCGCCTCCGGCCTCTCGGCCCACGCCGGCGGCTTTTCCACTGCCTATGGCGAGGGCGCGCTCGACCAGGCCGTCTCCCAGCGCTTCAGCGAAATCTTCGAACGCGAGGTGGCGGTGTTCTTCGTGGCCACCGGCACCGCCGCCAATTCGCTGGCGCTGACCGCCTACAACAAGCCCGGCGGCATTTCCTTCGCTCATCGCGAATCGCATGTCATCGAAGATGAGTGCGGCGCACCGGAATATTTCTCCGGCGGCTCGCGGCTGCATGCCGTCGACGGCGCGCTGGGCCGGATCGATCCGCACAATCTGGAAACGGCGATCGGCCGTTTCGCCGGCGAGGTGGTCCATTGGGGCCGGCCGATGACGGTCTCGATCACCCAGTCGACGGAGGTCGGCACCGTCTACGGCCTGCATGACATCGCCGCGATCTCGGCCATCGCCCGGCAACATTCCGTGCCATTGCATATGGACGGCGCCCGCTTTGCCAATGCACTGGTCGCGCTCGACACGACGCCGGCCGAAATGACCTGGAAAAGCGGCGTCGACATCCTGTCTTTCGGCGGCACCAAGAACGGCTGCTGGTGCGCAGAGGCGATCGTGCTGTTCGATCTCGACCGTGCCCGGGAATTGGCCTTCCTGCGCAAGCGCGCTGCCCAGCTGTTTTCCAAATCGCGCTTTATCGCGGCACAGTTCGAGGCCTATTTCCGCGACGGCCTGTGGCTCGACACCGCCAGGCATGCCAATGCCATGGCTGCCCGCCTTGCCGCGGCGATCGAGGATTCCCAGACGGTGAAACTGGCCTGGCTGCCGCAAGCGAACGAGGTATTCGCGATCATGAAAAAAGCCGAAGCGGACAGGTTGCAGGCGGCGGGTGCTGTTTTCTACGACTGGCACAGGCCGCATGGCTTCGAAGGCCATATCGGCGAGGACGAATTGCTCTATCGCTTCGTCACCAGTTTCGCCACGACGTCAGAGGAAGTCGACCGCTTTGGCCAGTTGATCGCAGGATAATTGCTATTCCCGGCAAATAAAAAAGAAGCGGCGCCTTCCGGCGCCGCTTCCCGTCTCGGGAGGAGACTTAGGGATTACGCAGCGGTCTTGGCCTCGATCTGCTTGGCCTTGGCCGGAGCCGAAGTGATCGCGATCCTGCGCGGCTTCAACTCCTCGGGGATGTTGCGCTTCAGGTCGACGAAGAGCAGGCCGTTCTTCAGCGTGGCGCCCACGACCTCGACGTGGTCGGCAAGCTGGAATCGGCGCTCGAAGGCCCTGGAGGCAATGCCGCGATAGAGCAGTTCGGAACCCTCGCCGGTGCCCTCATCCTTGCGCTCGCCTTTCACGGTCAGCACATTGCGGTGGGCCTCGATCGAGATCTCCTCGTCCGAGAAGCCGGCGACAGCCATCGAAATGCGGTAGGCATCCTCACCGGTGCGCTCGATATTATAGGGCGGATAGGTCTGCGCGCCATCAGGCTGCGCAAGCGAATCAAGCATGGTGAAGAGACGGTCGAAGCCGACGGTCGAACGATAGAGCGGGGAAAAATCAACGTGACGCATGGTGTGTTCTCCTGTTGAGCAACAAGGTTTGCGTTTGGCCGGTGCGAAACCCGTGAGCGGCGTTCCGGTTTGACCAGCGACCCCGACATTGGCGGTCGCAATCCACATTTGGGGACCGGGCAAAGCCATTTCAAGATTTTGCCTCCCGGTAAAAATCGAGGATGAACGGCAGATGAACCGGCGCTTTTGCGCGCGTTCAGACAGCCGCCGCTAGACTGCTCTCGACATCAAGGACAAGCGGCGCCGGATTTGCATGAACCGGGCGCCGCGACGAGGCCGAACCGGGTGCAACGTCCCTTCCTCCCGGATCGACAGGGGCCGGAAGCGCGCTCAGAGCGGCTTCCGGCCTTCCCTGTTGCCGATCCGACGCCTCCCGGAATTCCTTTGCTTTTGGCCCATGGACGGCTATCAACCTTGGCGAGGCCGGCCACGACAGGCAGGCATGCGAGACGCCGAGCACGAAGCGCCGAATGACGGATCTCCTCCACGAAACGCCCCCTTTTCCCGAAACTCCCCTTTTTCATGAAACTGAGGGCAATCCGCGACCGGAAAACGCCACCGGCGGCTTTTTCACCGCACGCGACGGCAAGAAGATACGCTATGGCCTGTTCGCCGCGGTCGCCCGCCCGATGAAGGGCACCGTGGTGCTGCTGTCCGGCCGCAACGAGTGCATCGAGAAATATTTCGAAACCATCCGCGATCTTGCGGCGCGCGGTTTTGGCGTCGCCACGCTGGACTGGCGCGGCCAAGGCGGCTCCGACCGGCTGATCCGCGATCGCCAGCGCGGCTATATCAGGTCCTTTCGCGACTACACCGCCGACCTTGAACAATTCTTCGAGGAGATCGTGCTGCCGGACTGCCGCGGGCCGTACTACATCCTTGCCCATTCGGCCGGCGCCGTGATCACGCTGCTTGCTTCGCCCTCCATGGTCAACCGCGTGCGGCGCATGGTGCTGATCGCGCCGTTCTTCACCTTGCCCGACCTGCCGGTCTCGATCCGGACGGTCCGCCGCGTCTGTTCGCTGTTTTGTGCCCTGGGCCTTGGCCGACTTTACGCTGCCTGGGGGCCGCGGCCGAAGGTGACCGCTCCCTTCGACACGAACAAAGTGACGACGGATCCGGAGCGCTATCGGCGCAACACCAGGATCTACGAGGATCACCCGCAACTGGCACTGGGCGGCCCGACGATCCGCTGGCTGAGGGCGGCTGCCGAAGCCGCGGAAGCGGTAAGCGATCCCGAATTCATGGCCGGCATCCGGGTCCCCCTGCTGGTCATCGCCGCCGGTAGCGATCAGGTCGTCTCGACCAAGGCCGTGGAAGCCTATGCCAGGCGTCTGCGCCTCGGCTCGCTGCTCATGATCGACGGCGCGCGTCACGAGATCCTGCAGGAGGCCGACATCTACCGCGAGCAATTCCTCGCCGCCTTCGACGCATTCATTCCCGGCAGCGACGACCCGACGGCCTGATGGCGCGTATTGCCGAGCCGGCGCCGGTTCATGCCTGGCGGGCGAAACTCCATGATCCCGATTGGTAACCCCCGCTATCCGCTGACAACGCCCATTCCCGGCACGCCCGCGTCTTGCACGATCAATGTCGGACGATGATCGCGCCGACGCCTCGGCAGTTTTAACGGCTACGCATGCTTCTCAATTCGGCCGTTCGGCCGGAGGCAGCTCGACGCCTGGTTCCCGTTCAGGCGCCGGGCGCTAATTACCGTCCGCAGAGGTCAGTCGACGGGATCGGGAGGAGCGGTCATGAACGCATCGGACACGCTGCCACGCCAGGGCCATCGCCTGCTGCAGCTCGGCATCGCCCTCCTGCTGTTTTCGTCATTCGAAGGGTTCGCCATCCCATACCTCGCCGCACCGCGGCTCGGATTGTCGGTTCACACGCTCAGCGCCTTGCAGGGCGTCCTGCTGCTGGTCTTGGGTCTCGTCTGGTCCAGGCTCAATCTCGGCGTCGCGATGTCGCGGATTGCGTTCTGGTTCCTGATCTATTCAGCCTTGGCCATCCTGGCGGCCTATGTGATGGCCAGCCTCTGGGGGGCCGGCAACGAGACGATGCCGCTGGCCGCAGGAGCCGCCCATGGCAGCGCCTTTCAGGAATACGCGATCAAAAGCATCGCCTATTCGTCCGCGCCGACCGGTCTCATCGCTTTCGCGCTCATTCTATGGGGCCTGCGTCTCTCAGACGCCTAGAGCCTTTGCACCAATCGGACAGGGCACCGGATGCTCAGCCGCGCAGGGCCGCCATCGCCGCCGCATGAAGCTCGGGCGTCGCCGCCGCCAATATGTCGCCGCCATTCTCGGCCGGCCCGCCATCGAAGGTGGTGACCACGCCGCCCGCCTTCTCGATGATGGGGATCAGCGCCACGATGTCATAGGGCTTCAGTCCGGGATCGGCGACGATGTCGACGCTTCCCGCGGCGACCATGGCGAAGGCGTAGCAGTCGGTGCCGTACCGGGCGAGTTGCACCTGCCTCTCGAACTGGTCGTAGCGCAGGCGCGCCTCGCCCTTGAACAGCGCCGGCGTGGTGGTGAACAGCGTTGCTTCAGCAAGGCTCGTCGTCTTGCGTGTGACCAGTTTGCGCGGCCCGCCCGGCCCCTCATAGTGGGAGCCGGAGGCGTTGGCGTAGAAGAGCTCGCCGGTGAAGGGCTGCGACATCAATCCGGCAACAGCATCGCCCTCCACCGTCAATCCGACCAGCGTCCCCCACACCGGAAGGCCGGAGATGAAGGCGCGCGTGCCGTCGATCGGATCGATTACCCAGACATGCCTGCTGGAAATATTCTCGCTTCCATGTTCCTCGCCGAGAATGCCATGGTCCGGATATTGCGCCGATATCAGCGCCCGGATGGCACGCTCGGCTTCGCGGTCGGCTTCGGTGACAGGATCGAAGCTACCCTTTTCCTTGTTGGCGACCGCACCCTGGCTGCGGAAGCGCGGCAAGGTTTCCGCCGCCGCCGCCTGCGCGATGCGGCGCATGAAATCGATGCTGATGTCCAACTGATTCTCCCGCATTGCAGCATGCCCGAGCCCACGTGTGCCGCCAGTTCCGCGCCAAGACAAGGGTGTTCAAGGATTTTCGCCGCGCCGACTGTTGCCAGAATAACACGCCAGCGCCACCGAAACGCAATTTCCACATCACTCTGAATTAAAAAGGCCGGTAGGTCGCTTGACATTTGTGCAGCGCACCATACCCTTGATCTCGGACAGGGTTTCCTGTCCATGCCCTCCTTGGGCGTTTCCTCCCTAGACTTCGACCGTATCGTGCAAACGATGCGGTCTTTTTTTCGCCGCCAATTCCAATCCCCACCAATCCCGATCCATGTCGCCCGAGATTATGCGGCGGCTGGGGGATGGCGCCAAATAATGAAACAGGCTCTGTTCACTCCGCGGCCAGCGGCAGATCCATGAAATGGTGGTCGGGCATGGCCATCAGGTCGGCCGAAAATCGCGCCAGGTCGTCGGCCAGTGCGTCGAAGCCCGCCGCTTTCTCGAATGTCCGCTCGTTCATATAGAGCCCGCGATTGACCTCGATCTGCAGCGCATGGAGATGGCGCGCCGGGCGACCGTAGTGTTCGGTGATGAAGCCGCCGGCATAGGGTTTGTTGTGGGCGACTGTATAGCCCATGGCGTTGAGCAGGCCGATTGCGGTCTCGGTCAATGCCGCGGTGGCTGAGATGCCGAAGCGGTCCCCGATGATGAAATCGGGCCGCAGGCCGCTGTCGCCGACACGGATGCTCGCCGGCATCGAGTGACAGTCGATCAGCACGGCAAAGCCGAAACGCGCGTGGGTTCGCGTCAACAGCCGTTTCAGCGTCTCATGATAGGGTTTGTAGACGGCCTCTATGCGGGCAACAGCTTCGGCCAGCGGCAGGCGGCCGGAGTAGATGTCGAGGCCTTCACCGACCAGCTTCGGAACGGTGCCGAGCCCGCCGGCCACGCGCGCGGAACGGATGTTGCAGAAGGACGGCACCGGCTCGGCGAACATGCGCGGATCGAGTTCCCACGGCTCGCGGTTGACGTCGAGATAGGCACGCGGGAAATTTGCCGCGAGCATCGGCGCGCCAAGCGCCACCGCGCCGCCGAACAGCTCGTCGACATAGCAGTCCTCGGACCGGCGAATGGCGTTGCGGTCCAGCCTTGCCATGGCGAGGAAGCGCTCCGGATAATGGCGCCCACTGTGGGGTGAGTTGAAGAGGAAGGGGACGCGCTGCTCGGCGCCCGACCGGATTTCGAAGGGGGGAACGACCGAAAAATCCTCGGCTGCCGTCTTCAATTTGAACGAACCCGAAAACACCAATGCATCATCGGATGAAAGTGCCATCTTGAGGGGCGCATGTCCAGCATTTCGGCGCCGGCGCCGCCTTTCCGAATGCGGATTATGCCGCGCCTCGTTCACTTGATGTTTACCCTCACCTCCTCATATACAGGATGGTTAACGGCCCTGCCTTTCGGCAGAGTCCGGGCGGGTGATTCGGACGGGATACCATGGCACGCATTCTTCTGGCGGAAGACGACGACGATATGCGTCGCTTCCTCGTCAAGGCGCTGGAGCGCGCCGGTTACCAGGTCAGCGATTTCGACAACGGCGCCAGTGCCTATGAGCGGCTGCGCGAGGAACCGTTCTCGCTGCTTTTGACCGATATCGTCATGCCGGAGATGGACGGCATCGAGCTGGCCCGCCGCGCCACCGAGATCGATCCCGACCTCAAGGTCATGTTCATCACCGGTTTCGCCGCCGTTGCGCTGAACCCGGATTCCAAGGCGCCGAAAGACGCCAAGGTGCTGTCGAAGCCGTTCCATCTGCGCGACCTCGTCAACGAGGTCGAGAAGATGCTGCAGGCGGCCTGAGCCGTTTTTGCCCAAGGCATCGACGACTATCGGCCGGTGCGGCAAAACGGAGCCTTCTTTCCCCTTTCCTGCTATTGACGCGCCGGATCAAAAATGGTGTATGCGCGGCTTCGGATGGGCGTGTAGCTCAGCGGGAGAGCACTGCATTGACATTGCAGGGGTCACAGGTTCAATCCCTGTCACGCCCACCATCCTTTCAATAACTTAGCTAATCCCTTGTGTCTCTTGGCACAGAAACGGGGCTCGAAGAGGGTGCGACTGGTGCTCTAGGCCAATCGCGCGTAGGCTTGCTGTGGCAACTACCGGAAAGGGATTGCTTCGATGCGTGAGCGTGGTGCATGACTGAGCTTGTCGGCCCGCATGGTCTTCTCACATACGTTCTCGCCTATGCAACGTTTGTGCCGGCTTTGGCATTCATTGGTCTGATCGGATATGTCGTCCTGAAAGACTTGCCGATTATGGACCGACAGGGCCGCTATATGAGTTCGTTCTTCCAAAATCGAAAGAGAGAATGGAAGGTGATTCTCTCCCTTTGGCTTGTCACTGCCGCGCTATTGATTGGCGCTGCCGTATCGTCGAAACTCTAAACCTCGGCCGCGTTCTTCTGAAAGTCGACGTGGTGGCCGTAGGCCTTATCTTGGCTGACATCCCGAGCGCGCCGGCTGCTTCCCAGGCATCCACGCCCTTGAACATCATCCAGGTTGCGCGTGTGTGGCGTAGAACATGCGGGGTGATCGCTGTCCGGTGACGGCCGGATCTAGCCAAGCGTTTCCGATGGCCATGTCCCAGGCGGTGCGCACGGAGGCTACGCCTCGACCGATGTAGCTGACGACATGCAGATAGACCGCCACAGGTTCGCCGGCCTGCCTGGCGGCTTCATCCCGAGCATTGTCGTCGATGAGCTTCCAGCGTCTCAGATGGGCCCTAATCCGCTTGCCAAGCCGCACCGGCGGTTGACGCTTGTTCGTTTCAGCAACGCCCTCCCCTCGCCGATGCATGACACCGCGCTGGCTACATTGCAGGGGTCACAAGTTCAATCCCTGTCACGCCCACCACCCTTTCAAAGACTTAGCTTCTTGTGCCGATTGGCACAGAAACGGCACGAAACGCCCACTGAGCGCCTGAATAGTGCCCTTCAGTATTCCGATGGGGGCCGATCCGTGACAGCTTGTGTGTTGCGCCCGATATGATGGGCGTCAGGAAAGCCGAACGGAACACCCAGCGCCGTGAGAGGTTAGGCGGCACGCTTCCCTCCGCCCTCCGTCGGCTCAATAGTCTCCGCTCGCGTCGAAGCGGGCTTTCTGCGTTTTGGGCATCTACCTCCAATTGCCGACCGAATCGCTCTTTCGGGTGACTTTCTTAAAGGAGTGAACTGTTCAAATCTGGAGTCTCTCTAAGCGGGAGGAACGGATGGGCAGCGATTTCGAGGCCGCACGACGACACCTGAAGCGCGCGCGTCAGTGCCTTCATGGGGATGATCAAGTGAGCAGAGAGACGGTTGAGAGAATCGATGAGATGATCATAGCCCTGGCCGCGGAGGAGTGCTCTTCGTTTGGCTTCCTCTTCCCCTTCGGCCATCGAACGACGCGGAACTCTGAGGCCGCCTCGTCCAAGGTATAGCTCTGCCTGCTGAAGGCAACACTCACGGTCCGTCGAAGGCCCCGCTGGCTCCGGCCGGCCGGCTCTTCGAACTTGCCGGAGGCGGTTTCGTCTCGCTGGGTGAAAAGGCCGGAGCCGACAACCGCTCCGGCCCTGTTCCGTCGTCAGTCATTGCAGCTGTCGTCGGCCTTTGCCGCCGCGGTCTTGTCGCCATGCTGCTGCGCCTCGATATCCTGCTGCGATGTTGCGAGATTCTTGTCACCGCCGCCTTCCGCCCCTGCCAACGGCATTGTGCTGCCATCCTTGGCGGCCGGTTTGCCGGCACTGTCCTTGGCCTTCGGAGTCTCCAAGGGCGCGTGAGTGCCATCTTTCGAAATACCGGCGGTCTGTTGGGTGTCGGCGCCGGTGTTGGCAGCCGATTTGTCCGGACATGCCGCGATTGCAGAGCCCGCAGAAAACGACACCGCAAGCGCGATTACCAATGAAGCCATTTTCATCATGCTCGTCCTTCTGTTTGAGTGCCCTGTGGGTGAAACTAACGGCGCTTTTCTTTGTTCCGGACCGCGTCGTGTGTCGTCATCGACGCACCGCAACCGGCACGCTGATGCCACGGCGACAGCGCCAGAAACTCCACGGAACCGTTCGCCGACTCCCTTGTTATGCGGCGGAAGGGATACTCACCAGGAGATGAATGATGAAACGACTTCTTCTCGCTTCCGCCGTAATGATTCTTTCCGGCGGCCTTGCCCTGGCGCAATCGAGCAATACGACGTCGGGCGGATCCTCCTCCACGACGACAACGATGCCGACGGATCAGAACACGGACTCGACCACGACCAAGTCGACCAACTCCAACTCCGCGAAGGATTGCGCACCGGGCCAACAGACAGGCAGCGCCAAGGAGGCAGCTCCCGGTCAGCAGGATACGAGCGCCAAGTCCGCGGCCCCTGGCCAGATGAAAACGACGACGGAAGGTTGCTGACCGCATTGCCGCTGATGTCTCGACCCGCAACCTCGGCTTCCAGGTGCTTCGCGTCAGCTGGAAACCACCTGCTGGGCTGATGAAACTTCGGCCCGTCGGCTCCGGCGGCGGGCTTTTTGTTTGCCCGTGCAATGATCCGGAAATGCAGCCGTGGACTCGGTGATCCCCTACGCAAACGTGACCCGGTTCTCTGAAAAGTGACTGACGGTTGTTCGCCTGGACGCGATAACGTTCCTCGACATCAGGAGGAACGCCGTGAAGCTCAATTCGCAGCAGAAGAAAACCGTCCTTGCCTCTTTCCTGGGCTGGACGCTCGACGCTTTCGATTTCTTCCTTCTGACATTCCTGCTCACCGATATTGCGTCTGAATTCCAGACCGACGTCCCGGCGGTGTCAAAGGCGCTCTTCCTGACGCTTGCGACGCGCTTCATTGGCGCGTTCTTCTTCGGCATGCTGGCAGACAAATTCGGCCGCAAGCCCATCCTGATGCTCAACATCGTCAGCTATTCCGTGATCGGCGCTTTGGCCGCCTTCTCGCCCAATCTCGGCATATTCCTGGCGCTGCGCGCCCTGTTCGGCATCGCCATGGGCGGCGAATGGGGACTTGGCTCCTCGCTTGCCATGGAATCCATTCCGCCCAGCGCCCGCGGCATGGTCTCGGGCATCCTGCAATGCGGCTATCCGGCCGGCTATCTCCTGGCGGCGATCGTCTATGGCCTGCTCTACCAGCAGACGATCGCCGGCTACACGATCGGCTGGCGCGCCATGTTCCTGCTCAGTTTCATCCCGGCCCTGATCGTCCTTTTCATCCGCTCGCATGTTCCGGAATCGCCGGCCTTCGTCGAGGCGCGGAAGACCGCGAGGCCCGGCATGCTGGAGACGCTGCAAAAGCACTGGGGCGTCGCCCTCTATGCGGTCGTGCTGATGATGTTCTTCAACTTCTTCAGCCACGGCACGCAGGATCTCTACCCGACATTCCTCAAGAAGCAGCATGGCTTCGACCCGCACACGGTGAGCTGGATCACCATCGTCGCCAACATTGGCGCCATCGTCGGCGGCCTGGCGTTCGGCGCGCTGTCCGAGAAGATCGGCCGCGTCAATGCGATCACGCTCGCTTGCCTGATCGCCTTGCCGTCCATCCCGCTATGGGCCTACAGCTCGACGCCCTTCATGCTGGCCATCGGCGCCTTCGTCATGCAGGTCGCCGTCCAGGGGGCCTGGGGCGTCATTCCGGTGCACCTCAACGAGCTCTCGCCCGGCGCGGTGCGCGCGACCCTGCCCGGCTTCATCTACCAGGCCGGCAATCTCGCGGCCTCCTATGGCGGTCCCTATCAGGCGGGCATAGCTGAGGCTCCCGGAGGCAGCTACGGCTACGCGCTGGCGCTGTTCGCCGGCGTGGTCGCCGTCTGCATCATCATCGTCATCCGCTTCAGTCCGGAACGGCGCGGCCAGGTGATGACCGTGCTGGACCACGACGTCAGCCGAGTCTGAGCGCCACGACGCCGGCGACGATGCTGAGCGCGGCGGCGCCGCGCCAGCCCGTCATCTTCTCGCCGAGCGCGAACACCGAGATCACCATGGCGAACAGGATGGAGGTCTCGCGCAGCGACGCCACCGAGGCGATCGGCGCCTTGGTCATCGCCCACATGACGATCCAGTAGGCAGCGCCGCTCAGCACGCCGGTGAACAGCCCCGCTTTCCAGTCCCGCGCCAGCACCGGCAAGGCCCGCGGTCCACGGAAGATCAGGCACAGCACCAGCGCTCCAAGCGCATCGCACACGAACAGCCAGGCGGCATAGCTCTGCGCCGTGGTCGCCAGCCGCGCCCCGCTGCCGTCGGACAGCGTGTAGCTGGCGATGAAGATCGAGGTCCCCAGCGCAAAGCCGACCGCGCGCAGGTTCAATCGTTCCAGATGCGCGCCGCCGCGAAACGACATCACCAGCGTGCCGGCCGACAGCAAAAGGATACCCAGAATGGCGAGCGGCGCCGGCACTTCGGCGACCACGAACATACCGCCAAGCGCCGCCAGCAAGGGCGCGGTGCCGCGCGCCAGAGGATAGGTCTGGGCGAAGTCGCCGGCCTGGTAGGCGCCGATCAGGAAGGTCCGGTAGCCCATGTGGAAGACGACGGAGGCGATGATATAGGGCCAGACTTGCGCCTTCGGCACCTCGACGAAGGGCAGCACCAGCAGTGCGGCGGCGCCCATACCGAGCGTCATAAGCGTGATCGACAGGAAGCGGTCGAGATGGACCTTCACCAGCGCGTTCCAGATCGCGTGCATGGCGGCCGCGGCAAGCACCGCGAAGAAGACGAAAAGCGTCATTTGGGGCTCATCCGCCTCCTGGGCCGGCGGGCGTTTCGAGATCGATGTCGATCCTGACGGGAAAATGATCGGAAGCCACTTCGCCAATTTCCGAGCTGACGGAGCGCACCCGCCCGGCAAACAGGCCGCCGACGAAGCAATGATCGAGCCGGCGTTTTGCCAACCTGCCGTCGATGATCTTCTCGTGCGTGTGGAAGTCATCCGCCGGTTCAATCGCCACGGCAGCGGCATCGACGAACCCGTCCAGATAGGCGGCACCGCGATGATAGGGCGTACTGCCGACGATGCGGTGGTATTCGGCGCTGCCCGGCTCCATGTTGAAATCGCCCATCCAGATCGCCGCCAGCGGGTTCTCCGGCTCGGGCCCGCCATTGCTCCAGTTGCGCGCCGGCTCGTCGTCGGCCCCGCTCCATGGCCCGCCATCGGAGGGCGCCCGGCGATGCTCGGCGAGCAGGTAGTCGATCTGCTCCAGCCGTTCTTCAGCCGCGATATGGGCGAGATGCAATGAAAGCACCCGCACCGGACCCGCCGGCGTGCGGATCATGCATTCGAGCGCCGCGTTGCGGGTGTTGAGCGGTCGCAGCGTGCGGCGCATCGGCAGCGCATGCAGTCGCGACCAGACGATCGGCAGCTTCGACAGCACCATGGTGCCGAACTGCCGGCGCCGGTTGATGATGCGGCCGTCACGCTGTTCGCTGGCATCCATGTCGAAGGCCGGGCCGTAGACCCAATGATAGTCCGGCAGCAGGCGCGAAATCAGCTCCGGCTGGTCGTCGAAATTGCTGCGCTGCCAGTGCCGCTCGACCTCCTGCAAGGCGATGATATCGGCGCCGGCAACAATGCGCGCGGCGCGGGCCGGATCGTAGAGGCCGTCGCTGCCGAACCCGTATTGGATATTGTAGCTGACCAGCTTCATTGCTTATCCGGCTCAGTTTGGTGACGGCAGTAGCGTTTCGACGGCGACCTTGCAATGGACCGCCGCGGCGGCCCGGCTGGGCCACGACGCAAAATCCCCTCGCCTACGTCGTCAGCGGCTGGAACCGTCCCGCCGGGGAAGCCGCCAGCTCCGACCAGTCGATTTCTTCTTCCAGGCGGTGATAGGCCTCGTCACCGATCGTCCCGTTGCGGCGAAGTTCTTCCAACGCGTCGCGCTGGCGCTTGATGGCATAGAGCCGCAGCCGGTCGTACTCGGTTGCTGCCTGCGCGTCGTCGGGGTTCTTGGCGATCTTGCGCTGGGCGGCATACTGCTCGCGCACCGCCGCGGCCGCCGTCGAGGTCTTGCCGCTCAATATGTCGAGTGCCGCTTGCATGATGGCGACACGGGCCTGCGCGACCTCACGGTCTATGGTCTCGTCCGGTTCGAGACGAAGCAGGCGCAGCAACGGCTTCAGGCTCATGCCTTGCAGGACAAGCGTGCCCAGCACGACGCAAAAGGCGGTGAGCACGATCGGATCTCGGCCGGGAAAGTCCGCCGGCAATGCGAAGGCAGCCGCCAGCGTCACCAGGCCGCGCATGCCGCACCAGCCGATCAGCACCCCGCTGCGAAACGACGGCACCTCTTGCCGCTGCTCCGCATTGCCGAAGCGGGCAAGCCATCGGATCAGGGCGCCGCAGCCCAGCACCCAGGCAAGGCGGGAAAGGATGACGACGGCCAGGACAGTCCCTGCAAACAGGAACGCCTCGGACTGTCCCTGCTCGGCCAGGCGACCGACGATCAGACGCGCCTGCAGGCCCATCAGCACGAAAGCCAGCACGTTGAGCACGAACACCGCCGTCTCCCAGACGGAATAGGAGCTGACGCGCTTTCTGGCCGACATGCGCCGCGGTGCGGTGCGCGCGATGGTCATGGCATAGACCACGATGGTGATGATGGCCGAGAGCCCCAGCCTGTCAGCCAGGATCCAGACGCCGAACGTTCCGGTGAACTGCACGACGGTGCCGCTCGCCGCATCTTCGATACGTCCAAGCACCGCCTGGGACAGACGGCCGAGCAGATAGCCCGCGGCCAGGCTGCCGATGGTCGACAGCAGGACCATCGGAACGGCACTGCCCAAAAGAACGGGACCGGCGGCGGCAGCGATCGCGATGCGGTAGATCAAAAGCGCGGTGGCGTCATTGAGCAGGCTTTCGCCCTGAAGGATGGCCGTGATGCGGTGCGGCACCTTGAACTGCCCGAGCACGGCGCTCGCGGCAACCGCGTCCGGCGGCGCCACGATGGCGCCGAGGGCTATGGCGGCGGCGATCGGCAGGCCGGCCATTTTCCAGCCGACCAGGGCCACGACGGCGGTCGTGAAAACGACCGCGCCAAGCGCCAGCAGCACAAGCGGCAGCCTGTAGCGGTTAAGATCGCGCAGCGATGTGTCGAAGGCCGCGTCGAGCAGCACCGGCGCAATGAACAGCGCAAGCGCCAGTTCCGGATCGATCTCGATCGTGGGCGCGCCGGGCAGGAAGCCAAGGCCGGCGCCCGCCAGCGCCAGCAAGGCGGGGTAAGGAACCTGCAGGCGCCGCGACAGCGCCGTCAGCGCGACGGCGATCAGCAGGAGGATAAGGGTGAGCTCAAACAGCGCCATGGCTCATCGTAGCGGCGAAGCAGAGCTCTTGGCAGTGGCAAAGCGGCAAGATGCTGTTGATTGTCCAATAGGAGTGCATCGTCCGGCATCTGGACCGGTGACCGGATCGGCAGGGCGCTCCGGCCGCGTCAGTGCAGCACCAGCAGGTCACCCGACGAGAAGGAAATCTCCGCCTTCTCACCGACGGCCGGCGGTGGCGTCGTCGAACTGTTGAACGTGTCGAGCGAGACGGTGTTGCCGCCGATGCCGACCCGGACCCGGATCACCGAGCCGAGAAAGTGCACTTCGGAGATCTCGCCGGACAGGCTTGAATCGCGACCGGGCTGGCGGCCGAGCGAGATGGCTTCCGGCCGCAGCGCCAATGACAGCGTATCGCCGGACTTCGAGCCGTTGAGCCTGCCTTTGAGCGAGACTTCCTCGGTGTTGACACGAACCTTGCCCGACGCCGCGTCGGTGACGGTGCCTTCCAGCACATTCAGCGTGCCGACGAAATTGGCGACGAACTTGGTTGCCGGCCGGTTGTAGATCTCGAAGGGCGTGCCGACCTGCTCGGCCTTGCCGCCATACATCACCGCGATGCGGTCGGAGATCGACAGCGCCTCTTCCTGGTCATGGGTGACGAAGATGGTGGTGATGCCGAGCTTCTTCTGGATCGAGCGGATTTCCTCGCGCAGCGAGACGCGCACCTTGGCATCAAGCGCCGACAGCGGCTCGTCGAGCAGCAAGAGCTTCGGCTTCGGTGCGATGGCGCGGGCCAGCGCGATGCGCTGCTGCTGCCCGCCCGAGAGCTGATAAGGATAGCGGTCGGCCATCTGCGGCAGCTTGATGATGCCGAGCATTTCGGCGACACGGGCGTCGATATCCGCCCTGGACATGCCGGCGACTTTCAGTCCGAAGCCGATGTTCTGCGCCACGGTCAGGTTCGGGAACAGCGCATAGGCCTGGAACACCATGCCGACATTGCGCTGGTTCGGCTTCAGCCTGGTGATGTCCTTGCTGCCGACGACGATCTTGCCGGCCGACGGCTCCTCGAAGCCGGCGACCATGCGCAGCACCGTCGTCTTGCCGCAGCCTGACGGGCCGAGGAACGAGACGAACTCACCCGGTTCGACGTCGAGATTGAAATCCTCGACAACGGTGGTGGCGCCGAAGGATTTTCGCACATGCTGGATGGAGAGGAATGGCTCGGCCATGGCTTTTTCTTTCGGGTCAGTTCGGACGATTAGCCGATTTCGGCGCGAAGCGCGACAGGATCTGGATCAGCGACATGCAGCCCCAGGTGATGACGAAGGCGATGATGGCAAGGGCCGCCGGCTCATAGGCGCGGTTGGCCCCGACATTCTGCAAATACGGGCCGAAAGCCGGCCGGTTCAGAAGGCTCGCCATCGTGAACTCACCGATGACGATGGCGAATGTCAGGAAGGCGCCGGACAACACCGCAATCAGCACATTGGGAAGGATGACGCGGGTGATGATCGTACCCCAGCCGGCCCCGAGGATCTGGGCTGCTTCCGTCAACGTCCGCACGTCGATGGTTCTGAGCCCCGTATCGACGGCACGATACATATAGGGCAGCGCCAACGTCGCGTAGCCGATGACCAGCAAGGCATTGGTTCCCATATCAGACCCGAGGAACGGCAAGGGTGAATTCGAGCCATACATCCTGATATAGCCGAAGACGATGACGATGGCCGGAATGACCAACGGCAAAAGCGTGATGAACTCGACGATCGGCCTGAGCTGCGGCAGCCGCAATCGGATCCAATAGGCTGCCGGCACCACGATCAGCACACCCAGAATGATGGTGAAGATGGCGGCGACCACCGAATACAGGAAGGTCGCCTGGAAACGCGCGTCGCCGAGCACGATCCGGTAGGCGTCGAAGGAATAGGCGCCGCGCCGCATGCGCATCGAAAATTCCACCGTCGCGATCAGCGGGATGAAGAAATAGGCCGCGCCGAGGATGAAGACCACCCAGGCCCAGAATTTGCCCGACTTCATTTCAGCCACCTCTCGGAACGGGTCCGGAACCAGATGTAGAAGACATTGGCCAGGCCGGTGATGACGATCATGCCGAAGGCGATCGCGTAGCCGAGATGGGCATTGTGCAGCACGTCGCCGCGGATTTGCGCGTAGAGCAGGATCGGCACGATGTTGAGCGACGAGCCGGTCAGCGCATAGGCGGTGGCGATCGCCCCGAAGGCGTTGGCGAAAAGCAGGATCACGGTGCCGAGAAAGCTCGGCCAGATCACCGGGATGACCACGATCCGCCAATATTGCGCGGTGGTCGCGCCAAGCGTGGCGGCAGCTTCACCCCATTCCTTCTTCAAACCGTCGATCGCCGGCGTGATGATGACCACCATCAGCGGTATCTGGAAATAGACATAGGTCAGCGTCAGGCCCCAGAAGGACAGGATGTTGAAGCCGTGGGCATAGATGTTGAGGCCGAACACGGTGTTCAGGATCACCGTGGCAAGACCGAGCCGACCGAGGGTCGCCAGGAAGGCGAAGGCCAGCGGCACGCCGGCGAAATTGGAGGCAACGCCGGAAAAGGTCAGGGTGGCCGAGCGTATCCAGTCCGGCAGCCCGCCGCGCACGATGGCGATGGCGATGGCCAGGCCCGCGAAAGCGCCGATCAGCGCCGAGGCCAGGCTTACCTTGATCGATATCCAGTAAGCGGCAACGATCGACGGCTGCGCCAGAGCCACGATGTTTTCGAGCGTGAATTCGCCGGCATCATTCTGGAACGCGCCCAGCATCAGATAGAGCGTGGGCAAAATCAGGAACATGATGGCGAAGATGAAGAACGGGGCGACGCCGAGCCATTGCGTCGGCAACCGCAACGCGCGTGCCTCCGCCGGCGGCGCGGTCTTGCCCGCGGCATCGTGATTGGAAAGCGAGAGATCGGTCATGCGCCGGCTACCCTCTTCGAGGGGAAAACCGGGCGGCGCGAGGCCGCCCGGTGGATTTCAACTGTTACTTGACGTTGGCACCGACAACGGAGTCCCAGTTCTTGGTGACGGCTTCCTTGGCCTTGCCCTGCTCGTCCAGCGTCGGGAACACCGCCGAAGCATAGGCTTCCGCCGGCGGCAGTTTGGCCAGGACGTCCGCCGGGATCTTGCCGTTCTTGGCGAGATCGTTGAAGCGGATCGGGTGGCAATAGCCCTTGAGCCAGCCGATCTGGCCTTCGTCGGAATAGAGGTATTCCATCCAGAGCTTGGCTGCGTTCGGATGCGGCGCATAGGCGCTGATCGCCTGGACGTAGACGCCGGCGACGACGCCGGTCTTCGGCACGACGACGTCGACCGGCGGGTTGCCCTTCAGCGTGTCACGGCCGGCGAGCGCGTTGTAGTCCCAGTTGATCAGGATTGGGGTCTGGCCCTGGGCGAGTGTCGCCGGCTTGCCGATGACCGGTACGAAGTTGCCGGCGGCATTGAGCTTCTTGAAGAAGTCGAGGCCGGCGGTACCCGCGGCTTCGCCAGCCGCGGCGCCACTCGAAAGGCCAGCGGCGTAGACCGCCTGGATGGCCTGGTTCGAAGCGCGCGGATCACCCGCCAGAGCCACCGAATTGGCGAATTCCGGCTTCAGCAGATCGGCCCAGTCAGTAGGCGATTCCTTGACCAGATCCTTGTTCACCATCATCGCCAGAACGCCGTAGTAATCACCGTACCAGGCGCCGTCGGCATCCTTGGCGCTGTCGGGGATCGAGTCCCAGGTCGACACCTTGTAGGGCATCAGCAGGCCATCGGCCTTGGCGGTCGGGCCGAAGGACAGGCCGACGTCGATGACGTCGGGCGCCTGCGGGCCCTTATTGTCCTTGTTGGCCTTGATCGCCTCGACCTCGTCGCCCGAACCGGCGTCGGGATTGAGCTCGTTGATGGTGATTTCCGGATATTTCGCCTTGAACCCGGCGATGACGTCGCCGTAGCCGCACCAGTCATGCGGCAGCGCGATGGTGGTGAGCTGGCCTTCCGCCTTCGCGGCCTTGACGAGATCGTCCAGCGGAGCCGCGGACGAAATCACCGTCGACGCAAACAGCGCCGCGGCCGAAAGGGAAAGCACTTTCCCCGTGAATTTGAACATGTGTTCTCTCCGTTGAACTGACGCCGTTGGACGCCTGCGATGCGGTATCGTTTTCGTGTGACAGCCAGATGAAAGCTTTATGAAACCCCACCGCTGGCAGCACGAAAGTTAACTCCTTTTAATCGACGGTAGCAATTAGCCCCCACTTAATTTTCCGGCTAATTACTTTTTGCTTCGCACTTCACCCTTTCCCCTTGGTTGCCCCTGATTTTCCAGATCAATTTTACCCTGAAAGCGGTATCACACCGTGCCGGCGATTGCATTTTCGAGCAGCGTCAGCGCTGCTTTCTTGGTCAGCTTGACCGGGTTGCCGCCGGCTGTCGGATCGACCACCGCCATATCGGCGATCAAGGCCTTGCGCTTCTTGTCCATGTCGAGCCCCTTGATCAGGCCCGGCAGCGCATGCGGCACCTTCAATTCCTTGCGAAGCTTTATGACAGCCTTGGCGAAGCCATCGAAGCCGCCCCTTATGCCGCAATAGGCGGCGAGCCGCCCGATGCGGTCCTCGATCGCCGCGCGGTTGAAGGCGAGCACATAGGGCATGAACACCGCATTGGTCATGCCGTGATGGGTGTCGTAGAGCGCCCCGATGGGATGCGACAGCGAATGGATCGCCCCCAGCCCTTTCTGGAAGGCTGCCGCGCCCATCGCCGCGGCGCTCATCATGTTGGCTCGGGCGACCAGATCCCTGCCGTTGGCATAGGCCTTTGGCAGGTTCTCGAAGACAAGCCTGATGCCTTCCACGGCGATGCCGTCTGCCATCGGATGGTAGCCAGGCGCGCAATAAGCCTCGAGGCAATGGGCCAGCGCGTCCATGCCGGTGCCCGCGGTGATGAAGCCCGGCATGCCGATCGACAGCTCCGGATCGGCAATGACGATCGCCGGCAGCAGCTTCGGATGGAAGATGACCTTCTTGGTGTGGGTCGCCTCGTTGGTGATGACGCCGGCGCGGCCGACTTCGGAGCCGGTGCCGGCCGTGGTCGGCACCGCTATGATCGGCGCGATCGCATCCGAGTTGGCGCGTGTCCACCAGTCGCCGACATCCTCGAAATCCCAGACCGGCCGCGTCTGTCCCGCCTGGAAGGCGATCAGTTTGCCGAGGTCGAGCGCCGAGCCGCCGCCGAAGGCAATGACGCCGTCATGCTTGCCCTTATTGAACACCGCGATGCCAGCGGTGAGATTGGAATCGACTGGATTCGGCTTCACCTCGGAGAAAACGCCGTAGGGCACTTTTGCGTCATCGAGAATTTTCAGCGTCGAAGCGACGACCGGCAGTTTCGCCAGCCCCGGATCGGTGACGAATAGCGGCCGCTTGATGCCGGTGGCGGCGAGCACCTCGGGCAATTCCTTGATGCGCCCGGCGCCGAAGCGGACGGTGGTGGGGTAGTTCCATTTGGAGATCAGCTTGGACATGTTTGTCTTTCAAAAAAATCAGATGGCTTCGCGCAGGTGGAAGGATTTCGGCCGGGTCAGGTTGTCGTAGCCGATGGCTGACAAGCCGGCCCCCTTGCCGGTGTCCTTGACGCCGGTCCAAACCAGGGCCGGGTCGAGGTAGTCGCAGCGGTTCATGAATACGGTACCGGTCTCGACGCGCTCGCCGATCGCCACCGCATGCTCGGTGTCGCGCGTCCAGATCGAGGCGGTCAGGCCGTAGGGGCTGTCGTTCATCAGCGCGATCGCCTCCTCGTCGTTGCGCACCTTCATGATGCCGACGATCGGGCCAAAACTTTCCTCGCGCATGACGCTCATCTGGTGGTCGACGCCGGTCAGCACCTCCGGCGCCAGATAGGGCGAGCCGGCCTTGTCCTGAGCCACCTTCATGTTGATATGCGCCTTGGCGCCCTTGCGCAGCGCCTCGGCCTTCTGCTCACGGATCAGGTCGGCGAAACGCGCCTGCGCCATCGGCCCCATCGTCGTCGCCTGTTCGAGCGGGTTGCCGACGACATAGTTCTTCGTCTCGGCGATGAAGGCTTCGACGAACTCGTCATAGACCCTTTCATGCACATAGACGCGTTCGATGCCGCAGCAGCACTGGCCGGAATTGTAGAAGGCGCCATCGACCAGATTGGCGACCGCATGGTCCATCTTGGCGTCGGGCAAGACATAGGCCGGATCCTTGCCGCCAAGCTCCAACCCGAGCGTCATGAAGGTGCCCGCCGCCGCCTTTTCGATGGCGCGGCCGCCGGCGACCGAGCCGGTGAAATTGACGTGGTCGATCTTGCCCGAGCCGAGCAATCTCTCTGCCTGGGCATGGTTCAGCACGATGTTCTGGAACACGCCCTTGGGTAGGCCTGCTGTGTCGAAAGCCTGCTGGAAACGCTCGCCGACCAGCAGCGTCTGCGCGGCATGTTTGAGGATGACGGTGTTGCCGGCCATGAGCGCCGGCACGATGGTGTTGACCGCGGTGAGGTAAGGGTAGTTCCAGGGCGCGATCACCATGACCACGCCGAGCGGATCCTTCTTCACATAGCGGCGGAACCCGTCCTTCGGATTGGAAGCCGGGACCGATTTCAGCGCCGCCTCGGCGATCTCGACCATATAGCTGGTGCGTTCCTTGACGCCGCCGAACTCGCCGCCATAGCGCACCGGACGCCCCATCTGCCAGGCAATCTCCGGCACGATTTCGTCGGTCATGGCGACCAACGCCTCGAGCATCGCCAGCATGTACTTGCCGCGCTCGACGATCGGAGTCTGCGCCCACTTTTCCTGCGCTGCCTTGGCGCGCTCGACAGCGGCATTGACCGCCTGGTCGGTGGCGATCGGACGCTCGGCATAGACCGAACCATCGATAGGGGATTTGAGTTTCACGATTTCCAAGAAGATGTCTCCATATCGAAAGGCAAAGCGTCAGCAGGCAAGGGCGCGAACATGCCCCGCTCTCGCATAATCCAGTATCGACTGATCGCGCGTCACGAGCGTCAGATCGAACGCCCGTGCCGTCGCGATCAATATTCTATCTGCCGGATCGCCGTGAAGCGATCCGGGCAAGAAGGACGATTCAATCAATAAGCCCGGCGAAAGAGCCTCTACCTTGATGCCTGGCGTGGCGATCACTTCCCCAAAAATGCTTGTTGGCGACTTTGCTGCCGCCAATCGGCCCTTGGCGCTCAGCAGGCCCAATTCCCAGGCCGAAATGGGGGAAACCCGGATCTTCTCGTCAACAGCCGCGGCGGTATTGATCGCAGTCTTGGCTTCCGGCCTGATCGGCTCGTTCAGCGCTATCCATATGATCGCGCACGTGTCGAGCAGCAACCTATGCGTCACGGCTGCACATCAGGCTCAAAAGCCGGCCTAGTGTAATCATGCCCTGGGCAAAGCGTAACCTTGCCCGTCCATATGCCGAAAAGCGGATGGTCGATATTTTCCCGTGGAAGTTCGTAGCTAGCCTGCGCTGGCTCCGCCATTCCCGGAGGAGTCTTGTCCATGGTAGCCATGTCCGGCTTTCGATAGCCCTCGGGCCATCCCTCCAGTTTAAAATCCACGCGTTCGTTCGCAAGGTCGACATGGGACGCCCGATAGTTTGCGCGCATCCAGGCGCGTGCCTGGCTGTGCCCGTTCGGGCTGTTAGCCCACCATTCCTGCCGCTGTCGCGCCGACGGCGGCAAGCGGCCGCCTATTATTTGCTCGATCTCCGCGAAGCTCATGGACATACGGCCTTGGCCCGAGAACAGAAGATGCTCGAAAAGCGGATGGTATTTGGTTCCTTCGGTCATCGCATAAATCTAGTTCAATCCGCGTTTCCGATCAAGGTAAGGCTAGTAACTTACTATCTTTCTAGTATCGCTCGAACCCCCGATGCAGTTCCCAATCCGTAATGCGGCGGTCGTATTCGAACTGCTCCCACTTGGCGGTGTGGACATAGTGTTCGAGCACATCCTCGCCGAGCGACTGCTTCAGCATCTCCGATTTCGCCATGGTCTCGGTCGCATCGCGCAGCGTCTTCGGGATTTCCGGCAGCTGCGAGGCCTGGTAGGCATCGCCGACGAACGGCTTCTGCAGTTCCAGCTTCTCGTCGATGCCGGCAAGGCCCGACGCGATCAATGCAGCGAAGGCGAGATAGGGGTTCAGGTCGGCACCGCCGATGCGGCATTCCATCCGGATGCCCTTGGTGCCCTCGCCGCACAGCCGGAAGCCGGCAGTGCGGTTGTCCTCGCTCCACATGATCTTGGTCGGCGCGAAGGTGCCGGCCTGGAAGCGCTTGTAGGAATTGATGTAGGGCGCCAGGAACCAGGTGAACTCCTTGGCGTATTTGAGTTGGCCCGCCGCCCACTGCTGGCCGAGGCTCGACAGCGTCCAGTCGGCTTGTCTGTCGAAGAAAAGCGGCGTCTTGCCGTCGGCGCTCCAGAGCGAATTGTGGATGTGGCTGGAATTGCCGGCGAGCCCGTAATTGTACTTGGCCATGAAGGAAATCGCCTTGCCTTCGGATTCGGCGATCTCCTTGGCGCCGTTCTTCAGGATGACGTGGCGATCGGCCATGTCGAGGGCCTCGGCATAGCGCACATTGATCTCTTCCTGACCCGGCCCCCACTCGCCCTTCGAATTCTCGATCGGGATGCCTGCAGCTTCCATCTCGTTGCGAAGCCGTCGCATGACGCCTTCTTCCTTGGTGGTGATGCCGATCTGATAATCGCCGATATAGGGCGAGGCGGTGTCGAGGCCCTGCCAGTGCTTCTTGCGCGCCGACTCGTAGGTCTCGCTGAAGAGGTAGAATTCGAGTTCGGAGGCGAAATAGCCGATATAGCCGCGCTCCGTCAGCCGCTTGACCTGCTTCTTCAGGATGGCGCGCGGGGAATGCGGCAGGTCGTCATGGGTGTGGTGGTCGAGCACGTCGCAGATCACGAGCGCTGTCTTTTCCAGCCACGGAATGCGCCGCAGCGTCGCGAGGTCGGGCTTCATGACGAAATCGCCATAGCCCTTCGACCAGCTTGCCGCCTTGTAGCCGGGCACCGGCTCCATATCGATGTCGGCGGCCAGGAGATAGTTGCAGCCATGCGTCTCGTCATGCGCGGAATCGACGAAGTACTGGGCCAGGAACCGTTTTCCCGCCAGCCGCCCCTGCATATCGACGATGCAGGCCAGCACCGTGTCGATCTCCCCGCCGGAAACCGCTTTCCTCAACTGATCGAACGTGAAATTTCCGGCCATTCCTTTGGCGCTCCAGTGCTTGTCATTTCGGGCTGTCGATTTCGAAGGGTCGAAGCCATGGCCGGCGATGCGCCGGCCATGGCTGTGAGATGCTGGCCTCAGTGGCCGGTTTCGCCGACGGCCTGCTCAGCCGCCTTGATCGCCGCCTGGCGCGCCGCGATGATGTCGCCGAGCGGTGGACCCTGGAAGCGGTTGCGCTCGAAGGCAAACCAGACGATCGCGGTCAGGATGAAGAAGCCGACGGTGATGTAGAGCGCCCAGTCGTTCGGCGGCTGGATGCCGATGACGAAGATCAGGATCATCGACACGATCGACAGGACCGCAAACAGCATGAACACGCCGCGCCCCATGTTCCAGGGTCCCATCTTGTCCCACTTGGGCGTGCCCCAGGCCAGCATGCCGAGCACGATCGGCACGGTGAAGGACAGGAACAGGAAGATGACGGTGCAGGAGACCACGATGGTGTAGGCCGAGGTGCCGGCAACCGAAACCAGTGTCGAGCCCCAGACGAACAGCACCGACAGGATCGATGCCGTCCAGATCGCCGCCACCGGCGTGCGGTAGGTCGGACTGACCTTGGCCAGTGCCGACGAACCCGGCAGGCCGCCGTCACGCGAGAAGGCGAAGATCATGCGCGAGGCTGAGGTGACGGTGGCGAGGCCGCACAGCAGCTGAGCGATGAACACGACGAGATAGACGAACTCCTTGAGGCCAGGGCTGACGCGCTGGTCGAAAGCCCAGAAGAACACGTTCCAGCCTTGCTTGGCGGCATCGTCCATATTCGGGATCATCAGCACGAAGGCGGCCAGGAACAGATAGCCGAATACGGCCGACCAGATCACCGACATGACCATGGCGCGCGGCACCGAGCTGGCCGCCTTGATGGTCTCCTCGGACGTATGCGCCGAGGCGTCGTAGCCGGTGATGGTGTAGATCGGCAGCAGGAGGCCGAGCGCGAACACCCAGGCGTTCGAAACCGACGGCCAGACGCCGCCTCCGGCATCGCCGGAGTAGTTATGGAAGGTGAACAGCCGGCTGAAATCCCAGGTTTCGGCGGAGAGCAGGCAGACCACCGCGATCAGGATCGAGCCGAAGAAGATGAGGTAGCCCGAGAAGTCGGTGAGCTTGGCCGTCAGCTTGATGCCGAGATGGTTGATCAGCGCCTGGGCGCCGGTGATGATGACCAGAAAGATCATCTGGTTGGTCAGCGTGCCTTCGATGCCGAGCGCCGGTCCGAAGGCGCCGATGAAGAAGGTCCAGGTGCCGACATTGATGGCGCCGAGCACGGTGATCAGGCCGAGAAGGTTGAGCCAGGCCGTGACCCAGCCGGTGCCGCGGTTGCCCAGGATCGAGCCCCAATGATAGAGCCCGCCGGCCGTCGGATAGGCCGAGCTGATCTGCGACATGGCGACGGCGAACGTCAACGAGACGAAGCAGCCGACCAGCCAGCCTATGCCGATGCCGATGCCGCCGGCGCCCGACGTTGCCTGCGCCAGCGAATTGATGCCGCCCGACAGGATGCAGATGATGGAGAAGGAAACGGCGAAATTCGAAAAGCGGCTGAGGCGCCGCTCCAGTTCCTGGGCGTAGCCCATGCTGTGGAGGACCTTGACGTCCTCCGCCTTGTCAACTTCGGTATATCCAGGTGCTGCCATTTTTAGTCCCCTTGCGTTCTCAGCTAGCCGATTGAACTGACTTTCCCACTGCGTGTTCCCTGGCGCCCCTGGTCTCCTCGGGCTCCAGATCCGAAAAGATGCCTGTGAGCAAATCCGCCCATTTCCGCTGCCCGGTCTCGCCGGAGATTTCATCGTTGCGGATTTCGATCATCGCGCAGGGCAGCCCGCGCGGGCGCGCATGGCGTTCCAGCGTAAAATAGACGCGGTCGGCCGGCGAATAGGGCTCGTTGACGCCGACGGTGATGCCGGCAAGCCGCCGCAGCGCCGATATCAGCGGCGCTGCCAGCCGGCGGTCGTCATCGTGAATGATGCCGATATGCCAGGGCCGGTCGCGGCCTTTGTAGACCGGCGTGAAGGAATGCACCGATACCAGCCGCGTCTCCTGGCCGCGCGCCAGCCTGTCTTCGACAATATGCTCGATGGCGCTATGGAACGGCTGCCATGACAGGGCGACCCGCGCTGCGCGCTGCTTTTCCGACAGGCCGGTGTTGCCCGGTATGGCCGTGGTTTCGCTGACCGGCGGCACCAGGTCCGGCGCGTCAAGCGGCCGGTTGCAGTCGATGACGAGACGCGAAATGCAGGTTTCGACCAGCGTCGCATCGAGCGCCTGCGCCATGCGCAGCGCAACCGGCAGTGCGCCCGGGTCCCAGGCGATGTGGCGCGACAGGTCCTCCGCGGTGAGACCGAGCGTGCCGAATTCGGGGGGCAGGAAATTGGAGGCGTGGTCGCAGGTGAGCACGAAGGGGCTCGATCCGCCCGGGTTGGTCACCCTTACGGCATCAGGCGATGCAAGGCTGGCGGGCCGTGCTTTCTCCATAGTCTGCGGTCCCCGGGGAGCGCTGTATCGTATGTTACGTATTTTGCCTCATTGCGTCCCTATGGATGATTTCATACAGTTTGTCCGGCTTTGTCAAATGCGATTTGGGGAAAACACCGTCGGCCGGGCCATGGGTGGGAAAAGATGATTTCCAGTATTGCTGAATTGATCGCCGACCGCATCGGCACGATGCCGACCGGCGAGCGGCGCGCGGCCCAGGCGCTGATAGCGAGCTATCCGATGATCGGTCTGAAGACTGTCGCCGAATTCTCGTCCGCGGCCGGCGTGTCTTCGCCGACGATCCTGCGTTTCGTCGCCAGGCTCGGCTTCCAGAACTATCCGGAGTTCCAGTCGAGCCTGCAGGACGAACTGGCGGCGCAATTGCAGTCCCCTGCGACCCGCACGCTCAATCCGCCCTTGCCCGGCGGCACGGCGTCGCCGATGCTGGAGGCAACGCTCGACAACATGCGCGAGACGTTCCGGCACCTGTCCGACAAGCAGCTTGCCGACATCGCGTCCCGCCTCGCCGAGCGTCGCGGCAAGACATTCCTGATCGGCGGCCGCTTCACCGACCCGCTGGCACGCTACATGGCCGCCCACCTCGCCATCATCCAGCCTGACGTCATTCACCTCGCCGGCCAGGAAAGCATGTGGCGCGACAGGCTGATCGACATGGGCAAGCGCGACGTGCTGGTCATTTTCGACATCAGGCGCTACCAGGACAGCCTCATCCGTTTCGCCGAGAAGGCGCATCAGCGTGGCGTGCAGATCGTGCTGTTCACCGACCAGTGGCTGTCGCCGATCGCCCGCTTCGCCCGCCACGTCATCGCCGGGCGAACCGCCGTGCCTTCAGCATGGGACTCCTCGGCGGCGCTCTTCGTCGTCGCCGAAACGCTGATCGGCGCCGTCACAAGGCAACTCGAGGCCGACGGCGCCCGGCGCATCCGCGAGATGGAAGGCCTGCGTTGATGCAGCCCCGGGACAAGTCTGAAACGATTTCGGTCCGAAACTGGCGCCGGGGCCGCATAACCGGCGTTGTAATCTCGAAAGTCCGGCTCGAAGTGAACTAAAAAATCAAAACGGCACGGACACCGGCAACGTTACGCATATTTAATGTGCGCGGACACTGAAGAATTGTCATAAAGGCACGATATCGGGGGCTTGCTTCTTGCCTTACAATAGCCCCGCTGCGTCTGCTTATTTCGGGAAACCGGTGGACGGAAGGATTGTTTTGCCAACCGGAGTGCCGATGGCCGCCTGGAAACAGATACTTTTCGCCCTTGTGGTGCTGGTGGTGGCGGCTGCCGCCTGGCTGCGCTTTTTTCCGGGCGCGCCGGACGTGCTGGCGCGCTGGGGAATAGACTGGGTCTACGCGGCAACGTCTCCGGCTGAAAAAACCGGCGTCGGCACGAAATCCGCTGGCGGCGAGCGAGCCCGTCAGGTCAACGTCGTCGTCGTGCCCGCTATTTCCGCGACCATAAACGATCGGCTCCAGGCCATTGGCACCGGCCGCGCCAATGCGTCGGTGACGGTCAATCCCTACTCCTCCGGCCGTCTCGCCGAATTGCTGGTTTCGTCCGGCACCCATGTCGACAAGGGACAGGTCATCGCGACCCTCGATTCCGAAACCGAAGTGATCGCCCAGGACCGTGCCCGGCTCGCGCTTCAGGACGCCCAGGCCAAGCTCGACCGGGTCAGGTCTCTGCGCGCCTCCAATGCGGCGACACCGGTCGCCGTCGCCGATGCCGAAGTGGTGCTGGCCGGTGCCAAGCTGGCTCTACAGGATGCGGAACTCGCACTGCACCGTCGGTCTGTTCTCGCCCCGATCTCCGGCACGGTCGGCATCCTGCCGATCTCCGCCGGCAACTACGTGACCAACCAGTCGGCGATCGCCACGCTCGACGACCGTTCCTCGATCCTTGTCGATTTCCTGGTGCCGGAACGCTTCGCGGCCGCCGTCAAGATCGGCGCGCAATTGTCGGCGACGCCGATCGCCAACCCCGGCAACAGCTATACCGGCACGGTTTCGGCCATCGACAACCACATCGACGAGAACAGCCGTACGCTTCTGGTCAAGGCGACGATCGCCAACCCGGCCGATTCGCTGCGCGCCGGCATGTCGTTCGCCATCACCATGAAATTCCCCGGCGAGACCTATCCCGCCGTCAGCCCGCTGGCGATCCTGTGGGGCTCGGACGGCGCTTACGTCTGGGCGGTCGAGAACGGCAAGGCCAAGCGGGTGCCGGTGCGCATCATCCAGCGCAACACCGAAACCGTGTTGATCGACGCGGAGCTGGACAGTGGCGACATGGTGGTGACCGAAGGCACCCAGAGCGTCAGCGAGGGCGGCGAAGTCCGCATCGCCCGTGGAGAGCAGCGCGCTGCGAACGCGGCCGAAGGCTCATGACCGGAGCCGTCAACGCCGCCAGCGAGACCGGCTTTACCGCCCTGTTCATTCGCAGGCCGGTCATGGCCTTGGTGCTGAATGTCCTCATCGCGGTCGCCGGCCTTGCCGCCTTCTATGGCGTCGAGATCCGCGAACTGCCTGATGTCGACCGCGCCGTCGTCACGGTTTCCACCACTTTCGAAGGCGCGGCGGCCGAAACGGTCGATCGCGAACTGACCGACACGATCGAGGGAGCTGTTGCCCGCGTCTCCGGCGTCAAGTCGATCTCGTCGACCTCGTCCTTCGGCTCGAGCCGCGTCACCATCGAATTCAACGACGGCGTCGACCTCAATGTCGGGGCCTCGGATGTGCGGGATGCCGTCGGCCGCGTCGCCAACCAGATGCCGGAGACGGCCGATCCGCCGCGCATCGTCAAGGCCGACGCCAACTCCGACCCCGTGATGCGCCTGGCCGTCACCTCCGACACCATGTCGGTGCAGGACATGACCGTCGTGGTCCAGGACCAGATCGAGGATGAACTGGCCGCCGTTCCAGGCGTCGCGGACGTCCAGGTCTATGGCGACCGCGACAAGATCTTCCGCATCGACGTCGACCAGAACAAGCTCGCTAGCCTGGGCTTCACCGTCGCCGACCTCAGGACCGCCCTTGCCTCGGTCGCCTTCGATTCACCCGCCGGCTCGATCACCACGACCGATCAAGACCTGATCGTTCGCACCACGGCCGATGTGACGACGCCGGAAGAATTCGAGAACATCATCATTGGCGGCACGACGCGCATCCGCGATGTCGCCACCGTCACGCTCGGCCCCGACATCGGCCAGACCACGTTGCGTTCGGACGGCAAGACCGGCATCGGCATCGGCATCATCCGCCAGGCGGAATCGAACACGCTGGATATCTCCACCGGCGTCAAGGCCGCCGTCGAGGAATTGCAGGCAAATCTGCCGGAAGGCATGTCGATCAAGGTCACCAGCGACGACGCGGTGTTCGTCAATGGCGCCGTGCACGAGGTGGAGATCGCGCTCGCGCTTTCCGTCTCCATCGTTCTGGTCGTCATTTATGCCTTTCTTCTCGACTGGCGCGCCACGCTCATTCCGGGCCTGTCGATGCCCGTCGCCATGATCGGCACCATTGCGGCGATCTATCTCGCTGGTTTCTCGATCAACATCCTGACGCTGCTGGCCCTGGTGCTGGCGACGGGGCTTGTCGTCGATGATGCGATCGTCGTTTTGGAAAACATCGTGCGGCGGCGCAATCAAGGCATGGGGCCGCGTGCCGCCGCAGTGCTCGGCGCACAGGAGGTGTTCTTCGCCGTCATCGCCACCACCCTGACGCTGGTTGCCGTCTTCGTGCCGATCTCCTTCCTGCCGGGCCAGACCGGCGGCCTGTTCCGCGAATTCGGCTTCGTGCTCGCCATGTCGGTGCTGTTGTCCTGCGTGGTCGCGCTGACGCTTTGCCCCATGCTTGCCTCGCGCATGCTGTCCACTGCTGCCCACCACCACGAGGGAGGCAACGGCGTCGGCGCACGCATCGGCGGCGCGCTGAACGCGGCCTACCGGCGCAGCCTGCATGTCTGCCTCGACGCGCCCTGGATCGTGGTGCTGGTGGCGCTGCTGTTCGCCGGCACCGCATTCGCACTGTTCGGCACCATCCGCCAGGAATTGACGCCGACCGAGGATCGCGCGGTCGTGCTGCTTCGCATCAGCGCCCCGCAAGGCGTCAGCCTCGACTACACGACGCAGCAGATGCAGAAGATCGAAAAGCTGATCCAGCCGCTGCGTGATTCCGGCGAAATCGTCAGCACTTTCGAGAGCGCCGGCCAGAACGGCGCCTATAATTCAGGCTTCATGGTGATGACGCTGGCGCCCTGGGACGAGCGCAGCCGCAGCCAGCAGGAGATCATGGCCGAGATCAGCCAGCTCACCCGCCAGGTGCCCAGCGTGCGCATCTTCCCGGTGCAGCCCAACAGCCTCGGCATCCGTGGCGCCGGCAACGGCCTCCAGTTCGCGCTGGTCGGCAACGACCGCAAGGCGCTCGGCGACGCGGCCGTCAAGATCATCGCCGAGATGCAGAAGGATCCGCGTTTCCAGACACCCCGTCTTTCCATCGACCCGACCCAGCCGCAGCTCTCCGTCGCCATCGACCGCGAGCGCGCCTCCGATCTCGGCATCGACATCACCGGGCTGGCCGACACCATGCAGGCCATGCTCGACGGCAACGACGTCGTCGATGTCTACATCGCCGACCGCAGCTACGGGGTGAAGCTGGTTTCGACCACCAACCCGATCAACGATCCGACCGACCTGGAGAACGTCTTCCTGAAGACGGCTGACGGCCATTTCGTGCCGATGTCGACCATCGCCACGCTGGCCGAGCGTGCCGTGCCGCCCTCGCTGTCGCGCGAGCAGCAGCAGCCGTCGGTGGCGATCACGTCCAACCTCGGCGGCGATTTCGCGCTCGGCTCGGCCCTTACGCGCGCCGAGGAGATCGCAACGCCGCTTCTGCCGCCGGGCAGCCGCATCGTGCCGTTGGCCGAGGCGGCGACGCTGGGTGAGACCAACAGCGCCATGGTCACCATCTTCGGTTTTGCCCTGGTCATCATCCTGCTGGTGCTTGCCGCGCAATTCGAGAGCTTCGTCAGCGCTGTCATCATTATGGCGACAGTGCCGCTCGGCCTCGCCTGCGCCATCTTCGCGCTTCTGCTCTCGGGCACCAGCCTCAACGCCTACAGCCAGATAGGCCTGGTGCTGCTGGTCGGCGTCATGGCCAAGAACGGCATCCTGATCGTCGAATTCGCAAACCAGCTGCGCGATCGCGGACTGGGCGTGCGCGAGGCGATCGAACAGGCTTCGACCATTCGCTTGCGCCCGGTGATGATGACCATGATCTGCACCGTGCTCGGCGGCGTGCCGCTGGTGCTGGCGGCGGGCGCCGGCGCCGAGGCCCGTATCGCGCTCGGCTGGGTGATCGTCGGCGGACTGGGGCTGGCCACCGTCTCGACGCTGTTCCTGACCCCCGTCGCCTATCTCTTGCTCGGCCGCTTCGTCACGCCGAAGACCCACGAGGAGGCGCGGCTGAAGCGCGAACTTGAGGAAGCCGCCTACACCGATGTCGAGCCGGCTGAATAGGGAATTTCAGGAGGCCGTGTAGCGAGTCCGGAATTTTCGTGGGGAAACAGCCTGCTATTTCAAAAGACGGCCCTCGATCGACCAGCGCGCGGCGAGGAAATTCAGCACCGCCGCCACAACCACCCCGCCGATCTTTGCCGGCCACACGCCGACGACGCCGGCGAACAATGCGATCGCGAGGCTGGAGACACCGAGCGAAATCAGCGCGCCGAGCGAGGCGAAGCGAAGAAAGGCATGATGCAGCCGGATGGCCGGATCGCGCTCGAACGACCAGAAGCCGTTGGCCGCGAAGGAGAAGGTGACGGCAATGAACCAGGACGCAACGTTGGCGGGCAGCGGCGGCACGTGCAGCTTGAGCAGCAGAAAGAAGCCGGCAAGGTCGATGGCCGTGTTCACCAGGCCGACAATGGCGAAGCGGATAATCTTGTTGCCGGTCGAACGCCGGGACTGATCGGCACTCATGCCATGCCGTCCATGATGCCGACACGCGCGCGAGCCAGGTTTGCGCCGAAATGATCGGAGGCGAGAACCGCGAATTCGACTTCGCGCACATCTTGCATCGGGTCGCGTGCACGCAACGTCTCGTCGACATGCCCGGGATGGCACATGAACAGTCCCTCTTCCGGCAGGCTTTCAACGGCGGTTTGCAGGGCGGGCGCGAACTTTTCCGGCTGCCGCCAGTCATAGATGCCGGCGAGCGGCGCCCTCACGGTGAAGCCGGCGCGCCGCATGGATCGGTTGAAACCAGTTGCCATGGCGGCGATCGCCGCAATTTTCGATGCCGCCGCTCCGCTGCCGGCCAGCGCCGGCGCCCCGCGCAGCCACGGTCCGCCGGCATCTCCGGCGAAACGCCCCCGCAGCCATTTGCGCACGACAGGCAGGAAATGCACATGCTGGTGGCCGTCGATGAAATCGGGCCGGCGCCCGAGCGCCTCGACGAAGCGGCCAAATTGGGCGTCGAGCTCTGCATGGACGTCGCAGGTCTCGATGCCGCCGCGCAGGATCGGCAATGCCAGCGAGCGGAGCGGCGGCAGCCGGCCTTCCGGCGCCAGGCTCGACGGGCCGGTCACGGCCGGCTGGTCCGTCAAGGTCAGATGCAGGCCGACGGCGACCCGGCCGCACAGCGGCTTGATGCGTTCCGCCTCCCCCGGCCATTCCGCGAAACCGGTCATGCAACCGGTGCCCGTAAGCCGCCCGCGATCGAGCAGGTCGAGGATCGCCGCCGAGACGCCGGGCGCCAGGCCGTAATCGTCGGCGATCAGGCGGATGCCGCGCATCATGCCCCGGGAACGCCCGGCGCCGACCTGGCGGGAACATCGCTGCGCACGATATCGCGCACGATGTAGACCGGGCGGTCCTTGCTTTCGCTGAGCGTGACCCAGACATATTCGCCGATCAGCCCGAGAAGTGTCAGGTTGAGGCCGCCGAGCAGCACCACGGCGACCAGCAGGCTCGGATAGCCTGGAACGGCAATGCCGTAGAACAGCACCTCGAAGAGCACTTTCGCGCCGTAGACCGCGCCGGCAAACGCCGCAAGCAGTCCGCTGAGGCTGATCAGGCGCAGCGGAATCACCGAAAAGGACGTAAACCCCTCTAGCGAAAAGGCGATCAGGTTGAGCCGGCTCCATTTCGACTTGCCGCCGGCGCGGTTTTCCGGCGAATAGGATATGGCCTTCTGGCGGAAGCCGGCCCAGGCGAACAGGCCCTTGTTGAAGCGCCTTTTGTCGCGCAGGCTGGTCAATGCGCGCGCCACGGTGCCGCGCATGACGCGAAAGTCGCCTGCATTCTCGGGAATATCGAACCGCTGGCTGCTGTTGATCAGGCTGTAGAACAGTTTCGCCAACTGGCTGCGCCGCCAGCTTGCCCCGCGCCGGTCGTTCTGCGCGTAGACGACATCGACGTCCGGATTCTCAGCCAGCTCGACGATCATCTTCAGGCTGGTCTCCAGGGAGTGTTGCAGATCCGCGTCCATGACAAGCACCATGTCGCCCCGCGAGTGGTCGAGGCCGGCGAGCACGGCGACCTCCTTGCCGAAATTGCGGCTGAGGCGCACGATTTCCCATGATCCCGAAAGCGCATGCGAAAACCGGCCGGCGCTATCGTCCCGGCTGCCGTCGTCGACCAGGATCTTGTGGACCTGCATGCCGAAGCGGCTCGACACCGCCGCCTCGAGCGCGTCGAGCAATGCCGCGAAAGCCGTTGCCGATTGCGCCTCGTTGAAGAACGGCGCCACGATATCGAGTGTCGGGCGCATCTCAGCCATGGGCGACAGGCTCCGCATTCACCAATTTTTGTCGCGCCTTGGCCCAGAACCACCGTATTAGGAAGCAGGCGATGAAAGTGACCGTGATCGGCCGAAACCAGGGATAGAGAAAGTCATGCATGTGGCGCTCGACACCGGTCAAACCTGTCAGGAATAAAGTCATGGACAGCACGCAGGCCAGGACGCCACCTTTTTCTTCGCGCCACAACAGCGCAATGGCAAGGCCGGCGGGCACCGCAATCATGGCATAGGTGTTGGGCTCGACGCGCGGGTTGAAGACGCACATGTAGAAGGCCGCCGTCAGGAAGATGGCGAGTCCGGCCGGCCCTTGTTCGAGCTTGCGGTCGAACCAGAGCACGATCGAGAGCGTCAGCAGGCCGATCACGACGCGCACCGCCGTGGCAACCGAGTCCGGAACGGGCAGCCCCATCTCGATAAAGGGCGCAGTGAAATCGGTAGGAACAAAATGGCTGGTCTTGTCGACGGCCATCGACGTCAGCATGCGGGCGAAATCGCCATACTGCTCGTTCAGGTAGCCGGCGGGAGCGAAAGCGTAGGGTATGGCGAGCACGAACAGCACCGCCAGCACAAGGGCCGGTATCAGCCGCGGGCGCAACGCCCCCGCCAACAGCAGCATGATGATCGCGGTCGGCTTGGCCGTGATGGCAAGCGAGGCCCAGAGAAAGGTCTCCGCACGCCGTCCTTCCAGTGCCGAGAGGGTCAAGAGCCAGCAGGCGCCGGTCAGCAGGATTGTCGCCTGCCCGTTGCGGATGGCGCCCAGCGTCATCGGCAAAGCGAGGAAGAGGCCGAAGGAAAGCAGCCAGGTCTGCTCCTGTCCGCCCAGCTTGCGCACCTGCCGCGCCGCGGCAAGGGTGAGAACGGCGAAACCGAGGGCATGCCAGGCCAGCCCGCCAAGATGCGGCCCCAGAGTCAAGAACGGAATATAGAGCGCGGCGAAGGCGGGCGTGTAAAGGTATCCCATCTCGGACTCGAGGTCGTAGAGCGGCCGGCCGGCCAGAAACTCCACGCTGCCATATCTGTAGGCGTGCAACACGGTGCGCGCGTCGGGCGACCACAGGACCAGGCCAAGCACGACCGCGAATGCTCCGATCCACAGGCTAAGCCCCAGACGGTCGAAAACCGGCTTGGAAATCCTCATCAAGCACCCCACACCAATCCGGAACAGGCCCGGTCCAGCACTGTCCCAGCGTTCATTGGCGGCGGCATATCACGGACAAAGCGGGGTGGCATAGGGGGATCGAACGGTGTGGCCGCCGATGACATTGAACGATCGCAGCCAACAAACCACCCCCTTTCCGGCCCTCGAAGGCTATCGCAGCTATGCTGGATGGACCGGAATGCAGCTCAACCGCACACCCCCTGCTTTATGGCCGAATGAACACCTTGCCATTGGGGCTGGCCAGTTCCGCCGGCACGCGCGCCATCGCCTCGGCCAGCGGCACCACAGCCGTCACGTCGGTCGTCCAGCGCCCGTCGGAAAAGCGCTTCTGCGCCTCGAGGATCGCAGGACCGCGGCGATCCTTATGCTGCCGCATCCATTCGCTCAGCCAGAAGCCCTCTATGTGCTTGTGCTGGAAAATCAGCTGGCCGGGTTCGCGGATGATCGTGGCCTCGGGATCGAGCCGGCCATAGATGATCCAGCGCGAGCGCTTCGGCATGGCGTTGAAGATGGCCGAGGCCAGTGGCCCGGTCACCGCATCGAGGAAGATGCGCGGCTGTTCGGCCTTTATCACCTCGCGCAGCGAGGCTTCGAAATCGGGCGACTTCTCGTTGAGTACATGGGCGGCGCCGATTTCCTTCAGCAGCGCGATCTGCTCGTCGCGGCGCACGGTGACGATAGGCCGGAATCCTTCCTCACTGGCCAGCCCGATGATCAGCTTGCAGAGCTGGCTGGCGCCCGCGGTCATGATGAAGGCCTTTTCGCCTTCTCGGCTGACGATGTCGAACATCGCGAGCGCGGTGAGCGGATTGACGATCATGGCAGCCCCGTCCTCGTCGCGCACGGTGTCGAGGAGGGGAATGCAGGCGGCGGCTTCGGCAACGGAATAGTCAGCCCATGAGCCCCAATTGGAGAGCCCGGTGGCGAAGGCAACGCGCTTGCCGACGAGGCTCTTGGGATAGGGCTCGTCGCCGCCGGCAACGACCACGCCGACGCCCTCGAAGCCGGCCGGCCGGCCCTTGACCCGCGGCTGGCCGTACTGGCCCTTGATGAAGGCGACATCGGACGGATTGATCGACGCAAGGCTGACCTTGATCAGCACTTGCGTCGGCCCAGGCGCCGGCACTGCGATACTGCCTGGCTGGATATAGGGCTCCATCGCCTCCAGCGTGCTGCCGCTCGGCGTCCTGGTGTAGCCGTCGCTGACCAGCAGCAGCGCCTTCATTTCGGACGGGATGCTCATCGGCTGTCTCCCCGCTCGGACCGGGCCATCTCAGACCTTCTCCTGCGTGTATTTCTTAAGCTCCGCCCGCGCCACCTGGCGGCGATGCACGGCATCCGGCCCGTCGGCGAGGCGCAGGGTTCTCAGATGCGTCCACGAGCGCGCCAGCGGCGTGTCCTGGCTGATGCCTTGCGCGCCGAACATCTGCACCGCTTCGTCGGTGACCTTCAGCGCCACGCGTGGCGCGACCACCTTGATCTGGCTGATCCAGGGCGCGGCGGCGCGCGCGTCGCCCTGGTCGATCATCCACGCCGCCTTGAGGCAGAGCAGGCGGGCCATCTCGATCTCCATCCGGCATTCGGCGATGATATCGAAATTGGCGCCGAGTTTCGCCAATGACTGGCCGAACGCTTCGCGGCGGACCGAACGCTGGCACAGCAGCTCCAGTGCCATCTCGGCCTGGCCGATGGCCCGCATGCAGTGATGGATGCGGCCGGGGCCGAGGCGGCCTTGCGCTATCTCGAAACCCCTGCCCTCGCCGAGGATCAGGTTCGACGCCGGCACCAGCACATTGTCGAAGCGAAGGTGCATGTGGCCATGCGGCGCGTCGTCGTCGCCATAGACCTGCATCGGGCGCAGCTTGCTGACACCCTTGGTGTCCGCCGGCACAAGGATCATCGAATGCCGCCTGTGCTTCGGCTCCCCATCGGAGGTCTTCACCATGACGATATAGATGGCGCAGCGGGGATCGCCGGCACCAGAGGCCCACCATTTCTCGCCGTTCAGCACATAGCTGTCGCCGCGCCGTTCGCAGCGCATCGAAATGTTGGTGGCATCCGACGAGGCGACGTCCGGCTCGGTCATCAGATAGGCCGAGCGGATCTTTCCGTCGAGAAGCGGCTCCAGCCAAGCCTTCTTGTGCTCCGTCGAGCCGTAGCGCTCCAGCACCTCCATGTTGCCGGTATCGGGCGCCGAGCAGTTGAAGGTCTCGGCGCCGAGATGCGCCTTGCCCATCTCCTCGGCCAGATAGGCGTATTCGACGGTGGAAAGACCATAGCCGCGTTCCGAGCCGGTCAGCCAGAAATTCCAAAGGCCGCGCTCTCTTGCGGTCGTCTTCAACCCTTCGAGGATCTCGGTCTGGCGCCGCGTGTATGTCCAGCGGTCGCCCGCCTTGCCGACTTCACCGAGGAATTCCTTGTCGAGCGGCATGATCTCGTCGCGCACCATGGCCGCGACGCGCGCGTGGATCGGCTTCAGCCGCTCCGTCATGCCGAGATTCATCTCCGTCATCGGTCGCTAACCCTTCATTCAGGCCGGGCATTTTGTCAGTGGCAAGGATGACCGTACTTCGGATAGCCTTGTCAACGCGAACGCTTTCCCCGATCCGCCGATGAAAGGCGCAGGAGTTCGATGGGCTATCTCGACGATCTTTTTTCGGTGGCCGGCAAGACCGCGCTGGTCACGGGCGCGGCGACCGGCATCGGCCGCATGGCGGCGACGGGCCTCGTCAAGGCCGGCGCAACGGTGATGATCGCCTCGCGCAAGGGTGAGGACTGCATCAAGGTCGCCGAGGAATTGAACGGGTTTGGCGCGCCGGGCCGGGCGGAAGGCTTTGCCGGAGACGTTTCCAGCGAGGCCGGCATTGCCGCTTTGGTCGGCGAGGTCAAGGCGCGGGCCGACCGGCTGCATATCCTGGTCAACAATGCCGGCGTGTCCTGGGGGGCGCCGCTGGAGAGCTTCCCCTATCATGCCTGGGCCAAGGTGTTCGGCGTCAACGTCACCGCGGTCTTCCACCTGACCCGCGAACTGCTGCCGCTGCTCGAAGCCGCGGCCAGCGACGAGGATCCGGCCCGGGTGATTAATCTGGGCTCGGTGATGGGCACGCAGCCGCTGGCCGACGACGCCTACTCCTACACCGTCTCCAAAGCGGCCGTTCATCACCTCACGCGCACCCTGGCGCTGGAATTCGCCGGCCGCCGCATCACCGTCAACGCCTTTGCCCCTGGCCCTTTCCAGAGCCGGATGACGGCGTTTGCTACCGCCACGGAGGAACAGGCCAGGCATGTCGGCAGCCACGTTCCGATCGGCCGTATCGGCGCCCCGGATGACATTGCCGGCGCAACGCTCTATTTGTGCAGCCGTGCAGGCAGCTATGTCACCGGCGCCATCCTGCCGATTGACGGCGGACAGTCGGTGCAGCATGGGCTGACCCTGTTCAAGGAATGACATTTCCGGCCGGGGAAGCCGGGGATGAAACTGGAGGACATCCGCGTGGAACCGATCAGTCTCGATGTGCTTCTGGCCAGCGTCGGCAAGGAGGTGGGCGTCTCGCCGTGGCGGGTGGTCACGCAGCGCATGATCGACCAGTTCGCAGACGCCACCGACGACCACCAGTTCATCCATTGCGATCCGGAGCGGGCCAAGCGCGAGACGCCGTTCGGCGGCACCATCGCGCATGGCTTCTTGTCGCTGTCGCTGCTCTCCGCGATGACGTTCGAGACCATGCCGCCGCTGGAAAACGGCAAGATGGGCGTCAACCACGGCTTCGATTCGCTGCGCTTCCTGGCGCCGGTAAAGACCGGCGCGCGCATCCGCACCCGTTTCGTGCTGGCCGATGTCAAGGTCAGGCCCTCGGGCTGGGTGCAGACCGCGCATGACGTGACGATCGAGATCGAAGGCTCGAAGAAACCGGCGCTCACCGCCCGCTGGCTGACGCTGACTCTGATCGAACGCCAGCCCGAGACCGCATGAACGATCCGAACGCGCTCGACCAGGCAGCGCTTTCGCCCTATCTCGAGGCGCGGATCCCCGGTTTTGCCGGGCTTTCCTCGATCAAAAAATTCAAATCCGGCCAATCCAACCCGACCTATTTGTTGGCGGCGGCCAGCGGCCGCTACGTGCTGCGCGCCAAGCCGCCGGGACAGTTGCTGAAATCGGCACACCAGGTCGACCGTGAATTCAGGGTGATGAGCGCCCTTTCCGGCACCGCCGTGCCGGTGCCGCGGATGCTGCATCTCTCGGCCGAGAACTCGCCGATCGGCCGCATGTTCTACGTCATGGATTTCATCGACGGCCGCATCTTCTGGGATCCGGCACTGCCGGAAGCGCGCGACAATGGCGAGCGCGCTGCCATCTACGATGCCATGAACGCCACGCTTGCCGCCCTGCACGATGTCGATATCGGGGCCGTGGGTCTCGGCGACTTCGGCCGGCCAGGCAATTATTTCGAGCGCCAGCTGGCGCGCTGGACCAGCCAGTACCGCGCCTCGGAGACCGGTGCCATTGCCGATATGGACCGGCTGATCGACTGGCTGGAAACGCACATGCCCGCCGACGACGGCCGTGTCTCGCTGGTGCATGGCGACTACCGGCTGGACAACCTGATATTCGCGCCGGACCGGCCGAAGGTGATGGCGGTGCTCGACTGGGAACTTTCAACATCAGGCCACCCATTTGCCGATATCGCCTACCAGTGCATGCAATGGCGCCTGCCGCATAGCTCGGGCTTTCGCGGTCTGGGCGGGATCGACCGCGCCGCGCTCGGACTGCCCTTGGAAGAAGACTATGTCGCCACCTATTGCCGGCGGCGTGGGCTTGCCGGCATCGGCAACTGGACCTTCTTCCTGGCCTTCTCCTTCTTCCGGCTGGCCGCTATCTGCCAGGGCGTCTACAAGCGCGCCCTGGATGGCAATGCCTCGAATCCCGAAAAGGCAAGGACCTATGGCGAGGCGGTGAAACTGCTTTCGCATCTCGCCGCGAAACTGATCGACCGAAACTGATCGACGAGGAGTGATCGATGGACCGCTTCGACGGAGCATCGGCGCCGTTTAGAGCAATTCCGCTCGCGCTTGGAGCAATTCCAGGGAAAGTCCGGAATTGCGTAAAACAAAGAGTCTAGCGAGCTTTGACAGAGATAAACTTCATGTGCCGGCTGACCTGCAGGGCGACGTAGACAACCAGTGCGCAACCGATCGGAAACACGATTTCGTTGAGGCCGACAGCGATTGCCTGGGGCAAAGCAAGCGCCAGCTCGTTTGCGGCAGCAGTTTCTATGGTCAACGCCGTAATGCCGCCGCCAAACACGGCTCCAATCGAAGCTCCCGCCAGCATGAAATGGAACGGGCGAGGTTTTGCTTTCGCCGCCAGCCAAGCCAATATCCAGCCGAGCAAACCGTATTCGATCGCGCGTAACACGCCCAGCGTGGTGAGCGAAAGGATCGCAGGCTTTGCGGCCACATCGAGCGCGCTTACCATCACCTTTTGCGTGCCCTTGGCGATGCCCATTGCCAATGGCGCTGACATCGCTCCGATCAAGCCGCCGAGCAAGGCCTGCACCTTGGCCATCGCCGTGCCGAGGCTGACACCCGCACAGACGAAGAATGACCATGTGACGCCTTGGGCCAGTTCGATCAGAACTTGTGTGGTGGCTGGATGCGAACCGGCTGTGAACCTGGCGGTCAGGATGAGCGCCTCCATGGCAAAGCCGAGCGCGATCGCGAGCCATGCGACGAGGACGACACGCCTGAGCGCCAGCCTGGCACCGTTCGAAAGGGGATGCGCGTCCGGCAGAGCGGACGAAAGCTCGGTCGTTGCCATATCGGCCTCACAAAAATAAATTCCTTGCAGAGCCGCTAATTAGTTTTCGTGTGTAACGATCCGATGCTGTGCGATTGGACAAGAGGTAATCGATCGGTGATGAGTCGACCGCAAGATAGCCGCAAACGGGCATGGCCACTTCCGTGGAACCTCTGATACTCCTTGTCCGTTGCCGTACAGCGTATATAATTTGCTCAGCCCCAACCAGCAGAGGCAGGCGACATTGCCGGTGAGCGCCCAGACACGCCGCGAGAAACAAAAAGCCGAACAGCGTTCCGAACTTGTCGAGGCCGCGCACAAGCTCGTGCAGGAGGAAGGCTATGAAGGCCTGACCATCCGCAAGCTGGCCAAACGCGTCGGTTATGCGCCGATGTCTGTCTATTCATACTTCGCCGACAAGCAGGACATACTGTTTGCGCTAGCCGAAGATGCGTTCGAAACGCTTGCCCGACGCATCGAGGAGCATCCTTCCGATGATCCGATCGAGGCTCTGCAAGCGGTAATGACGGAATACGCCGCCTTCGGGCTTGGCAATCCCAACGAATATCGCACTGTCTTCATGACCGAAAAGACCAGGCTGCCGGAAGGCAGGAGCTACGGGGACATGGAGGAAGGCAACCCGGCGATGAAGGTGCTGATCAGCAGGGTCGAGGCCTGTGTCGCCGCCGGCAAGTTGCACGGCGATCCGCGCGCCATCGCCACCATGCTGTGGGCGGTCGGCCATGGCACCATTTCACTGCTGATCACTTTTCCCTTCTATCCTTTCGGCGATCCGCAGGCTTTCGTGAAACGGATGTGCGATTTCACCCTTGCCACGCTCAGCACGCAGAACGTGCCCCCGCTGACCGAGACGCCGGTCAACTGCTGAACGATATCTCCTGGCGTTTCGACGCTTCATCGCCGCTCCGCGTTTTACGTGCCAAGCGGGGCGGATTTCTTGGTTAACAAAAAATTTCCGTACGCGTACGATTCTGGCTTGAACTTCGCGATCGGTGGGCGTATTTGTACGGAATACCGTACATGTACGGAAATAAATTCGCCCATCGAACCCCGGAAAGCGACAATGAAAAAGACCCTCCTCACCCTCGCCGCCGTGCTGGCACTTTCGGGCTCGGCCCTTGCCGCCAACACCACCCACCCGGTCAAGCACGTGCCCGCCGCGACCTGCGTCGACACCAAGGCCAATGTGAAGCTCGATTGCGGATCGACCGGCTCGCTCGAGAAAAAGGGCGTCACGGAAAATAGCGCTGAAGGCAAGAGGCCGCGCCTCGGCATCAGCATCAATCCCTGGATCGTGCCGAGCGCATTCTGATAGCGACAACACACGCTTGGCCGGTGCAGTCGGCCAGATGTGATTTCAGGCGATCGTGACCGGTAGCCTGGCCGACGAACTCTTGAAGGCCGCGTCGATCAGCCTCTGCATGTCGGCGGCGCGACGGAAGGATGGATCGCCGTTCCTTCCCGTATCGAGCGCTTCGGCAAAACGCAGCGCGTTGCGCTTCGCATCCGGCAGCGCCAGTGTCCGCCAACGTTGCTGGTCGATGTCCTCGCCCAGGCAGGCCGACAGGCGCGAAACCTTGCCGTCGGTCTCGACCTTGATGGCGCCCCTGGTGCCATGCATGGCCAGCGACAGGTCGTTGGTGTGGCCGGTCATGTAGCGGCTGGCGACGATCGTCGCGAGCGCTCCGGATTTGAACCGCGCCGTCATTGCGACACTGTCGTTGGCATCAAGCACATAATCGCCGATCCGATCGCCTTCGGCCTTGGGAAACGTCACCAGGTCGGCGTGCAGGGTGGCGATGTCCTGGTCGGCGCCATAGCTCGCGAAATCCAGAATGTGGATACCGACATCGCCGAGCACGCCCGTCGAGCCGTGCCGGTTGGACAGGCGCCACAGCCATTTGTCCTCGACCCGCCAGTCACCCCATGACTTGCTGACCAGCCAGCTCTGTTTATAGCTCGCCTCGACATGGCGCAATGCGCCGATCTCGCCGGCCTGCACCATGCGTCGCGCTTGCTGGATCGCCGGCGAGTTGCGGTAGGTCAGGTTGACCATGTTGACGACCCCGGCCGCCTCGGCCGCTTCCGTCATCGCAAGCGCGTCGGCATGGTTCGGCGCCAGCGGCTTTTCGCAAAAAACGTGTTTTCCCTGGGCAAGCAGCGCCAGCGTCGTGGCCTTATGCACGCCGTCCGGCGTCGCGTTGATGGCCGCATCGAACGCGCTCCAGCCGATCGCCGCTTCCAGGCTCTCGAAAGAATGGCTGATCTTGTTGGCGGCGGCGAACGTCGCCGCCCGGCCCGGCACCTGGTCGACGCAGGCGACGATTGTGCAGCCTGGAATCCTGGCGAACTCCTCGACATGATGTCCGGCAATGCCACCGGTGCCGAGCAGAAGGAGGCGGTGCATCTTCAACTCACGCCTAACTCAGGCCCTTGTCGCCGTCGGCATGCAGGCGCAGGCCCTTCTGGACGATCTTCTCCTTGGCCTGGTCTGTCGGCACGTTCGGCGCACTGACGATGCCGGACCATGCGGGTGCGGGATTGTGCGCCCAATGCACGGCGTTGCGCAGCACCTGTTGCACGCCTTCATTGTGGTAGATCGGGTAGGTCTCGTGGCCGGGCGAGAAATAGAAGATCCGTCCGGCGCCGCGCTGATAGGTCAGCCCCGAGCGGAAGACTTCGCCGCCTTCGTACCAGGAGACGAACACTGTCTCCAGCGGCTCCGGCACCGCGAAGGGCTCGCCATACATCTCCGTCTCGCCGATCTCCAGGCACTCGCCGATGCCTTGCGCGATCGGATGGCCGCGGTTGATGGCCCAGACGCGCTCGCGCTCGCCCGCCTCGCGCCATTTCAGCGAACAAGGCGTGCCCATCAGCCGCTTGAAGATCTTCGAATAGTGTCCGGAATGGAGCACGATCAGACCCATGCCTTCCCAGACCCGTTTCTGTACGCGCTCAACGATCTCGTCCTTGACCTCGCCATGGGCGGCATGGCCCCACCAGAGCAGGACATCGGTGGCAGCCAGCCGGCTTTCGCTCAGGCCGTGCTCCGGCTCCTGCAAGGTGGCGGTGGTCGCCTCGATGCCCTTATCCTGGTTGAGCGCGGCTGCGATGGACCCATGCATGCCCAAGGGATAAAGGCCGCGCACGGCGGCATTGGTCTGCTCATGGACATTCTCGCCCCAGACGACGGCTTTTACCGGCATTTTACGATCTCCCAAAGCGCTTTGAATATCTCACTTGGCGCCGTCTTGGGAAGATGGCTCCTCAACCGAAACTGGGGAAATCAGCGGGGTTTGCGTCCGGGAACGGTCTTGGCTTTGCCCGGCCTTGCGGGGGCGCCGGGGATAGCCGTCCCCGTGATCGACACAGGATCGCTGGCCGGGAACGTATCCTCGAGGCCTTCCTCGAGTTCCTCTTCGGCGTCGGCGCCGTGATGCCGCTCATGCTCCAGGGAGCGCACGGCCGAGCTTTTCCCGGGCGACTTCGGCGTGGACTTCGATGGCATCGGCATTCTCCCTCGACCTGTTGTCGCAAACGGACGCGGGCGGCAAACGTTCCGGGATCAGGCCGCCGCGTCGCGTGCTCCCTCGGAGAGGAAAGTAAAGACATAATCCGAGAAGGAACGCCAGCACTCGACCCGGAAAGCGTCTTGCGCCGTGCGCAGCAGAACGATCTCGGCCTTGCCGAGAATGGTACGCGAGGCGGCACCCACCGGGAAGGCTTCGAGCGACAGATCCTGCGGGCAGCCCGAATTGATTGCCGCGGCCGCGGCCGGACCGGCGACCGATATCGCAACGTTGCGATGCGAGATGCCGACAGCGGAATGCAAGGCGGAAATCTTTGCACAATCGGCGAGCGGGTCTTTGCCGGCCTCGTCGATGATCATCCATTCATCCGGTCCAAGCCAAAGCGCGGTGCGCCCGCCTTTCGACACGGACGTCTTCGGCTTTTCCGGCAAGATCACGCCGAGCGCCTTCGACAAGGCGGCAAGCGAAGCCTCCGGCGCGCGCAGTGAGATACGCTCGGCAGGCGCCAGCACCTCTACCTTGGCGCCGGCGGCGGAAATAGCGCGCCCGGCCAGCGCCGGACGGCGCTCGGCCGCCGGCGATGCGGCCGGAGCCGTCTTTTTCGCGACTGCCTTAGCCATTGAGGCGGCCTCCCGTTTCGTCGAAGAACACCATGCCGGAAACCTCCACTTCGATCGTGCCGCTCGGCATCGGCACGTAGAGCGTGTCGCCCGTGCGTGCGCGGCCACCGGCGACCAGCGCCAGAGCGATCGAGCGGCCGCAATTCTGCGACCAATAGCTCGACGTGACATGACCGATCATCTTCATCGGGATCGCCTGCCTGGGATCCTCGACGATCTGCGCGCCTTCCTCCAGCACCACCTTGAGATCCTTGGTCTTGAGGCCGACCAACTGCTTGCGCCCCTTGGCGACCAGGTCCGGCCGCGTCAGGCCGCGAATGCCGACGAAGTCAGCCTTCTTCTTGCCGACCGCCCAGTCGAGGCCGGCATCGTTGGGCGTCACCGTGCCGTCGGTGTCCTGGCCGACGATGATGTAGCCCTTCTCGGCGCGCAGCACGTGCATTGCCTCGGTGCCGTAGGCCGTGGCGCCATGCTTCTGGCCCTCGGCCCACAGCGCTTCCCACACGGCCTGACCGTAATCGGCCGGCACATTGACCTCGAAGCCGCGCTCGCCGGTGAACGACATGCGGAACAACCTTGTCGGCACGCCGCATATCATGCCCTCGCGCACCGACATATGCGGCAGCGCCTCGTCCGACATGTCGATGCCTTCGACCAGCGGCGCGATGATGTCGCGCGATTTCGGCCCCTGTACGGCGATGACAGCCCATTGCTCGGTGATCGAGGTCAGCCAGACATTGAGATGCGGGAACTCGGTCTGGAGATAGTCCTCCATGTGGTTCATGACGCGCGGCGCGCCGCCCGTCGTCGTCGTTACATGGAAACGGTCTGGCGCCAGCCTGCCGACGACGCCGTCATCATAGATGAAGCCGTCCTCGCGCAGCATGATGCCGTAACGGCAACGGCCGGGCTCCAGCTTTTCCCAGGGATTGGTGTAGAGCAGTTCCATGAATTTGGCCGCATCGGGGCCGACCACTTCGATCTTGCCGAGCGTCGAGGCGTCGAACAGGCCCGCCGTGTTTCGAACGGCGACGCACTCGCGGTCGACCGCCGCATGCATGTCCTCGCCACCCCTGGGGAAATACCAGGCGCGCTTCCACTGCCCGACATCTTCGAACACGGCGCCGTGGGCTTCAGCCCAGGGATGGATCGCCGTCTTGCGCGTCGGATCGAACAGCGGACCGCGCGCATGGCTGACGATGGCGCCGAAGGTCACCGGCGTGTAAGGGGCGCGGAACGTAGTGAGGCCCACCTCGGGGATTGGCTTGCCAAGCGTCTCGGCGGCAATCGCCAGGCCGTGCATGTTCGAGGTCTTGCCCTGGTCGGTCGCCATGCCGTTGGTGGTGAAGCGCTTGACATGCTCGATCGAGCGCATGCCCTCATGCACCGCCTGGCGGATGTCCTTGGCGGTGACGTCGTTCTGGAAATCGACGAAGGCCTTCACCGTCGTATCCGGACCGGCGCCGGGGGCGGCGCCCAGCATGCCACGCGACCAGCTTTCCGAGGCGTCTACTTTTGGCTTTGTACCCTTGGCGGTCTTTGCGCCGGCGTCCTTTGCCGCCTTGGCCCCTGCCGCATAGGCCTCGTCGAGGGTCGCCGACAGGCCGTCCGTGCCGTTGCAGGCGCCGACAGAGATGCAGTCCTGCGCATAGGTGCCGGGCACGAAGCGCTTGGTTTCGTCGTTGAAGGCGACCTTGCCGCGCGACTGCGAAAACAGGTGCACCGACGGCGTCCAGCCGGCCGACATCAGGATCGCATCGACCGCGATAGTGCGCTCGCCGCCACCATTCTTCGGCTGCACCGTCATCGACGAGACGCGCAGCTTGCCGCCGACGCGGATCACCGCGCGGCCGAAATTGATCTCGATGCCGAGCGTCCTTGCTTCATCGATCACCGGCCCGGTCGGATTGTCGCGCAGATCGACGATAGCCGCGATGTTGACGCCGGCCTTCTTCAGGTCGATCGCCGCAGCGTAAGCGGAATCATTGGCGGTGTAGATGCCGACGTTTTTTCCGACCGCGACCCCATAGTGATTGAGATAGGTGCGCGCGGCCGAGGCCAGCATGATGCCCGGCCGGTCGTTGTTGGCGAACACCATGTGGCGCTCGATGGCCCCGGACGCCAGCACCACGCGCTTGGCGCGCACCTGCCACAGCCGCTCGCGCGGCAGGTCGTGGCCTGGATTTTGCAGATGGTCGCTGACCCGCTCGGCCAGGCCGACGAAGTTCTGTGCGTAATAGCCGAACGCGGTCGTGCGCGACAGCACGCGGACGTTGTCCATGCCTTTCAGCCTGGCGATCGCCGCCTGCGCCCAGGCAAAGCCGCCCTGACCGTCGATTTTCGCGCCGCTCTCGAAGCGCAGACTGCCGCCGAATTCGGCCTGCTCATCGGCCAGAATGACACGCACGCCGGTTTCAGCCGCTGCCAGCGCCGCCGCGATGCCGGCCGCGCCGCCGCCCAGCACCAGCACGTCGCAATGAGCGTAACGCGACGAATAATGATCGGGGTCCGGCCTGTCGGGGGACACGCCAAGCCCGGCGGCTTCGCGGATCTTGGGTTCGTAGAGGCTCTTCCAGGCCGCCTTCGGCCACATGAAGGTCTTGTAGTAGAAGCCGGCCGAAAACAGCGGCGACGCCAGATCGTTGACCGCGCTGACGTCGAAGGACAGCGACGGCCAGCGGTTCTGCGAGTTGGCGGCGAGCCCGTCATAGAGCTCCTGCACGGTCGCGCGCACATTCGGCGTCTTGCGCGCGTCGTCTCGCACGATCTGCACCAGCGCGTTGGGCTCCTCCGCCCCGGCCGACAGCACGCCCCGCGGCCGGTGATATTTGAACGAACGGCCGACCAGGTGCACGCCGTTGGCCAGCAGCGCCGAAGCCAGCGTGTCGCCTTCGATGCCGATGAAGGACTGACCGTCGAAGCTGAAGCGGGCGGTCTTGGCCTGGCTCAGGCGGCCGGCGCTCGGTATGCGGAACGCGCCGCTCATTTGGCAACCACTTCGCTGGAGTTTTTGGGCAGCTTGGAAGGCTTCGGCTCGCCGGCCTTGTAGGTCATGACGAACTTGTCGGTGACGGTGTCGCGCACGGCGTTGAAGAAGCGCGCACAGCCATGCATGTGCCGCCAGCGCTCGTAGATGATGCCCTTGGGATTCGAGCGGATGAAGAAGAATTTTTCGAAATCGTCGTCGCTCTCGCCTGACATGTTGGCCGAGCGCGCGATATGCGCCTCGCCGGCGTTGCGGAACTCGAGTTCCGGACGCTCTTCCTCGCAATAGGGGCAGCGGATGAGAAGCATTCTTGTTCGTTCCTACAGCTCAGTCATCGTCAGTGCGCCACCGCCGCCGCCGCCGCCTCGTCGATGAGCCGGCCGGTGCGGAAACGCTCGATGGTGAAGGGCGCGTTGATCGGATGCGGATCGTCCCTGGCGATGGTGTGGGCAAAGACATGGCCGGAGCCGGGTGTCGCCTTGAAGCCGCCCGTGCCCCAGCCGCAATTGACGTAGAGGCCGGGCACCGGCGTCTTGGCCAGGATCGGCGAGCGGTCGGGCGTTACGTCGACGATGCCGCCCCAGGAGCGCAGCATCTTCATGCGCGTGAAGATTGGGAACATCTCGCAGATAGCGTCGAGCGTATGCTGCAATATGTGCAGGCCGCCGGTCTGCGAGTAGGAGACGTACTGGTCGGTGCCGGCGCCGATCACCAGTTCGCCCTTGTCTGACTGCGAGATATAGGCATGCACCGTGTTCGACATCACCACGCAGGGCACCACCGGCTTGACCGGCTCCGATACCAGCGCCTGCAGCGGGTAACTTTCCAGCGGCATGCGCACGCCGGCCATGTTCATGATGACCGAGGAATGGCCGGCGGCGACCACGCCGACCTTCTTGGCGCCGATGAAGCCGCGCGTCGTCTCGACGCCGGTCACCGCGCCGTTGGCCGCACGCTTGACGCCAGTGACCTCGCAGTTCTGGATGATGTGCACGCCCCGCGCCGAGGCGCCGCGCGCATACCCCCAGGCGACCGCGTCATGGCGCGCCGTGCCGCCGCGCCGCTGCAGGGCGGCACCGACGACCGGATAGCGCGCATCCCTGGAAATGTTGAGCGGCGGGCAGAATTCCTTCGCCTGCTCCGGCGTCAGCCATTCATTGTCGATGCCGTTCAGCCGGTTGGCGTGGACATGGCGTTTCAGCACCTGGATGTCGTGCACATTGTGCGCCAGCATCATGACGCCGCGTGCCGAATACATGACGTTGTAATTGAGCTCCTGGCTGAGCCCGTCCCACAATTTCAGCGCATGGTCGTAGATACCGGCGCTCTCGTCATAGAGATAGTTGGAGCGGATGATGGTGGTGTTGCGGCCGGTATTGCCGCCGCCGAGCCAGCCCTTCTCCAGCACCGCGACATTGGTGATGCCGTGCACGGTGGCGAGATAGTAGGCGGTGGCCAGGCCATGGCCGCCGGCGCCCACGATGACGACGTCGTATTCCTTCTTCGGCTCCGGCGAGGACCATTGCTCCTCCCAGCCCTTGTGGCCGCGCATGGCCTCACGCGCGATGGCGAATACAGAGTATTTCTTCACGTTCCAGCCTCGCGCCAAAGTCTCGCGGATTTGCGGCCGGGCTAGCAATTTCCCCCGGCGCGCGAGGTGTATCACTAGCGAAACAGCGCTGCCACCCTTGCGCTGTTTGCGACGGCTCTTGCCGTTTTGCGCCGCAACCGGCCGCGGCGTGCGAGGCTAGGGAAAATCGGTGGGTTCGCAGCTTTCGGGTGGCTGCGGCCATGCTCATTTGCGACGACGCATCCGACCGCCGGCAAGGCCGGCATGAAGAAGGACGCAAAGACATGTTCGCACTCACCAACAAGATCGCCATCGTCACCGGCGCCAGTTCCGGCATCGGCCGCGCCACCGCGACGCTCTTCGCGGGACAGGGTGCCAAGCTCGTCGTTGCCGCCCGCCGGCAAGCCGAGCTCGATGCGCTGGTCGCCGAGATCGAGGACGCCGACGGCACGGCAGTCGCCCTTGCCGGCGACGTCAGGGAAGAAGCCTATGCAAAAGCCCTCGTCGATCTTGCGGCCGAAAAATTCGGCGGCCTCGACATCGCCTTAAACAATGTCGGTGCCGTCGGCCAGATGGGGCCGGTTTCCGAGCTGTCGCTGGAGGGCTGGCGTGAGACGCTCGACACCAATCTCACCAGCGCGTTTCTCGGCGCGAAATACCAGGTGCCGGCCATGGTCGCGCGCGGCGGCGGCTCGCTGATCTTCACCTCGACCTTCGTCGGCCACACGGTCGGCATGCCCGGCATGACCAGCTATGCCGCAAGCAAGGCGGGCCTGATCGGGCTGACGCAGGTGCTTGCCGCCGAATACGGCTCGAAAGGTGTTCGGGTCAACGCGCTGCTGCCGGGCGGCACCGACACACCGGCGGCAACCTTCAAGACACCGGAATCGCGGGCCTTCGTGGAAAGCCTGCATGCCTTGAAGCGTGTCGCGGAGCCGGAGGAGATCGCCCGCTCGGCGCTTTATCTTGCCTCCGACGCATCGAGCTTCATCACCGGAACCGCACTGTTCGCCGACGGCGGCGTGTCGATCAACCGGACGTGAATGGTTTCGGCGCCGGCATCCGGATCAACAGGCCACGATGTCGCAATCCGGGCTTGCATTTGGGCTCGAATTGACGATTCCGTTCTCTCCTTGGAAAACGGGCCGGAACCATGTTGCTGATCAAAACCTATGTCGCCCAGAGCACAATCGAGGGCGTCGGCGTGTTCGCCGCCGAACCGATTAGGAAAGGCGCCTCGATCTGGCGGCTCGACCCGGATTTCGACCGGCTGATCCCGCTGGAAAAATACCAGGCGGCACCCTCGCATCTCAGGGAATTGCTCGACCGCTACGCCTATCCCAGTCCCGACCGGCCCGGCTTCATGGTCTATGAGGTCGACAATGGCCGCTTCATGAACCATTCGGCGACGCCGAACACAGACTTTTCGCAATATGGCGGGGCAACCGCGACCCGCGACATAGCGGCGGGCGAAGAGATAACCTGCGACTATGGCGAATTCTTCGAGGATTTTGAGCGGTTGCATCTGGCCACCGCGTAATTGGCTGCCTGTCTTGCGAGCGCCCGCTGGGCGATTTGGCCGCCTCCCTTCATTTCGGCTGTGGACAGCGGGGCGTGATTCTGCTATCAGCCGCCACAATTCGTGGTGTAAATCGCCGCGGAGGCTAGTGGCTATGGCCGCTTGCCTATTGATATCAAACCCGAAAGACAGGATTGCCCGTGCAGGTACTCGTCCGCGACAACAATGTTGATCAGGCGCTTCGCGCTCTCAAGAAGAAGATGCAGCGCGAAGGCATCTTCCGCGAAATGAAGATGCGCGGTCACTACGAGAAGCCTTCCGAGAAGCGCGCCCGTGAAAAGGCCGAAGCCGTACGCCGCGCCCGCAAGCTGGCCCGCAAGCGCGCACAGCGCGAAGGCCTGCTGCCGATGACGCCGCGTCCGGTGGCTGCCGGCGGTGCAGCCGGTGCAGCGCGTCCGCCGCGCTGACCAGCGCCAATATTTCGTCCTTTTCGAAGGATACCAGAGGTGGCGCGATGCGGAATCGCCGCCACCTTTTTATTTTGATATGACCCGGCCCGGAGGGGGGATCCGGACCTGAATGACGCGGCAAGTGAGGACAGGGCAGACATGAACGCAATCAGCGTGGAGAGCAAAACCACATTTCGTGGCTTTGCCCTGGCGACAGCCCTGCTTTCCGGATTGATGCTTGCCGGCTGCCAGACCTCAGGCCCGACCGGCGAGTTCAACAACATCGACAAGGCGCAAGGGTCGAGCGAGAATATCTCCTCGCTCTCGGCGGTGATTCAGCGCAATCCGCAGGATCCTGAAGGCTACAATGTGCGCGGCTCGGCCTATGGCCGGGGCGGCCAGTACCAGGCGGCGCTCAAGGATTTCAACCAGGCCATCCAGCTCAATCCGAATTTCTACCAGGCCTATTCGAACCGCGCGCTCATCCAGCGCTTCCTCGGCAATCAGGAAGCAGCGCTGGCGGACTACAACCGCTCGATCCAGATCAACGGCAACTACGATGCCGCCTATATCGGCCGCGGCAATCTCTACCGCAAGGCCGGCCGCACCCAGGAAGCCTTCAACGATTTCCAGAAGGCGATCCAGCTCGACACGACCGATGCCCGCGCCTATCACAATCGGGGCCTGATCTATCAGAGCCAAGGCCAGCACAAATTCGCCATCGAGGATTTCTCGACCGCCATCTCGCTGGCCCCGGACGCCGCCGAACCATACAACGGCCGCGGCCTTTCCTACCTCGCCACCAATGACGAGGACAATGCCTTCTCCGATTTCAACATGGCCATCAAGCTCGACGGCAAGAACGCCGAAGCCTGGTCCAACCAGGCGCTGATCTACGAGCGGCGCGGCGACAAGGCCAAGGCGCAGAAATCCTACCGCGAAGCGGTGCGCCTCGACCCAACCTACCAGCCGGCCAAGGATGGCTTGTCGCGTGTCGGCGCCAGCGCCAGCTGACGTCGGCTTCAGCAAACCCGGCTAACCATTACGGGTTGTTTGCGTGGCCGAAAGGACACGCGGCCCTGAAGATCGCCATCGATCCGGCAACCGCGCGTTAACCTCGCTGCAAGCCGTGATCGCCTGCCTTGTTCGCGCCAAGGTTTCAGCGGAACGCTCTGGCCACCCAGCCGTTACTTTGAAGCGTTTTGCGAAAGGACCTCCCATGATCAAGAAACTCGTCTGCGCCGCTGCGCTCGCCACGACCATGTTCGCTGTTGCACCGGCAAGCGCCGGCAGATTGCAGCTCGGCACGCTCGACTGCACCATCGATGGCGGCACCGCCTATATCGTGACGTCCAACAAGGGCGTGTCCTGCGTCTTCCGGCCCTATCATCACGGACCGTCCGAGATCTACACCGGCGTCATCTCCAAGCTCGGCGTCGATCTCGGCCAGACGCACCAGGGCCAGCTGGTCTGGGCCGTGTTTGCCGCGACCCGTGACCGCGACGCGGGCGACCTTGCCGGCAGCTACTACGGCGTCAACGCCGAGGCGAGCGTCGTGACCGGCGGCGGCGCCAACCTGATGGTCGGCGGCTTCGACAGTGCCTTCATGCTGGAGCCGCTCAGCGTTCAGGCACAGACCGGCGTGAACCTGGCGGTTGCCGTCACCTCGCTGGAGCTGATCCACTCGTTGAAGTGACGGTACGCCGATCTTCTCGGCGCGGACAGCAACCGCGCGGTGATCAGGTAGCGCGCGGCGGATTTGGTTTTCGCCGCGCGCTTTGCATTTGTTGTCGCCATGCCAAGATAGCAACTCGCGATTATGAAGATGGAAGACTTGTTCCTTTTGTGCTACCAACCGGAAATGTTGGTGGCCCTGCGTGAAAACGCGCGCGAGCTCCGGCAGATGTAAAGACATCGTCGAATGCAATTTTGTTGCAGCTGCCGGAGGCCGTGATGGATTTCATCGAGCAGTTATTCGGATTTTCGCCCGATGGCGGGTCGGGATCGTTCGAACTTCTTCTGATACTCGCACCATTCTTGATTGCCGCTGTCTGGTTTTTCATGCGTCGACAACGACGTTGACGAAGTGGCCTCAGACCGGCCATGAACCCGCTCCCCAAAATACTGGATTTCCTGAACGCATTCGCCGACGCCTTCACCGACTGGCCATCGAACTTGCGCCAGATCGCTGCCCGGATCTGCGCCCTCGCCAAACTGCTCTGCGAAAGAATGAAGCTCCCCGATCGGCTGGACCGAAGCGGGCCGCAACGCTGCGTCAAGATCAGCGACCCCGCTTACAAGCGGCCGGATCCCCTGATCTATGCCCAGTATTATTTGGTGGCCCAGGGCCTCGCCGTCACCTGGGACAACCCTGACATCGAGATCCGAAGCGGCGGCAATCCTGTCGCGCCGCATATGCTGGCGCCCGACACCGAATACGAAATCGTCGCCCGTATCTGGAACAACTCGACCGAAGCCCCGGTCGTCGATCTGCCGGTGAAATTCTCCTATCTGAGTTTCGGCATCGGCACGGTGTCGCATTGGATCGATGAGACAAGGACCGATCTCGGCGTCAAGGGCGGAGCCAATCACCCGGCTTTTGCGTCGGTCAAATGGCGAACTCCGGCGGTGCCTGGTCACTATTGCATCCAGGTCCTGCTCGACTGGCTCGACGATGTGAACCCGAACAACAACCTTGGCCAGGATAACACCACCGTCGGTGTCGCCCATTCGCCCGCAAGATTTGAGTTTCGTCTGCGCAACGGCGAGCGAGAGCGGATGGGATTTCGCCTTGAGGCCGACGCCTATTCCCTTCCTGAATTGCCGGTCTGTGAGCCGCGCCCTCGCCCGAGGCCGCGTCGCCGGCCCTTGCGCACCTTCCCCGGCACGATCGCGGCGGTGCCTGCCGGCCACAGCCGTCAATCGCATCCTCTACCCGCGGGCTGGCTCGTCACGTTCGAGCCAACGCAAGCGGATCTCGCCCCGGGCGAAGAAATCTCCGTGACGGTCGACATCGAACCGCCAGCCGTTTTCACCGGCCGCAAGGCAATCAACGTTCATGCTTTCTCGGCGCGCGGTCTCGCCGGCGGCGTGACGCTCTATGTGGAGCGATAGGGGATCGCCATGGCTTATCGGCACTACACCAAATGCATATCGGTCGGAAATCACCAAGGCAAACAATACGGGCAGATGATCATCGCAGCGGCCGTGGTCGCTTTGCCACTGATCCTGTTGGGCGCCATCCCCGGACCGGCCGTCATGCTCGTGGCGCTTGCGGCCATACTGGCCTATTGCCGCTGGTGGCTCTACGACCGGCTGATCTGTCTCGGTGGCGACGAATGCGCGGTCGGCTGGCTGCTCAAGATCGATCCGCCGGAGGAGAAGTCGGGACTGGATCGCTTCGACACAGACTACAGTCTCAATCTGGTCCCGGGCAATGTGGTCGAATTCACCAACCAGGCAACGGCCGAAAAGATCGCGCCGTTTGGACGCCTGATCGCCAACACGCCTGCGATCCAGGGCGCGGGCCTCGACTGGAAAGGGCTGGAAGCGCGGCAATGGGCCAATGATGACCCGACCGCGGTGCTGCATTGCGAGTTCGAAGGGGCCGGCGTCTACGACCTCATGATAGCCTGCCTTGCCGCAATTCCCGTCGCCACGGCCGCGGCGGTTGCTTGCGCCATTCCCTTCTTCGGCTGGATCGCCTGCGCGGTCCTGTCGCTCATCGCCGCGGCCATCGTCATTGTCGGCGGCATAGTCGGCCTGCTCGACACAGCCAATCCGACGGACCTCGATGAGAATCTCGGCGATCTTCATGTCAACGATCCGACGCGCCGCGGCGCGGACATCCTGTTCGTCAAGGGAACGTGGGTTTACGATTCGGCACATGACGGCTGGAACGAAATCCATCCGATCAAGCACTGCCAGAAGATCGGCACCTGGAACGGCAGCTGGAACGAATCCCCGGTTCCCGACGGCAGTCCCGCCCGCTGGTGTGAAGCGGTCGAGACGGCAGGATCGCCACTGACCGTCGCGTCCCAGCAGGAGCCTCAAAACCAGTGGACGATACATCCCGCCATAGACGGTTGCCGGCCAAAGTCCGACGATCACCGGCCGGACCCCGTGCACTAACCTGGCACGCAGTGCCGGCACCATCTTCCCTTCGCCGGAGAAGCAGTGTCATCTGTTTTGCCGCAATGATGCTTGCAGCAACCGTACGAGGGCCCATGACGCGCAAAATGATCCTTGCAGCCATCATTGGCATGGCCAGCCCCGCCGTGGCTCAGGCGCAGGACCGGGGCGTCGAGCTCGGCACGCTTGAATGCGCCATATCAGGCGGCACCGGCTTCATCTTCGGCTCGAGCAAGGATCTGAGCTGCACCTTCACCCCTGCCGACAAGACTTTCGCGCCGGAAGCCTATTTCGGCGCGGTCAACAAATATGGACTCGACATCGGCACGACCAAGCAGGCGGTGATGCGATGGCTGGTGCTGACGCCGCTGAAGAACATCTACGCGCCGGGCGCATTGGCCGGCGACTATGTCGGCGCCAGCGCCGAGGTGACGGCAACCGTCGGCGCCGGTGCCAATCTGCTGGTTGGCGGCTTCTCGCAGTCCTTCACTTGCAGCCGCTCAGCCTGCAGACCCAGACCGGCATCAATTTCGCCATCGGTGTCAGCCAGTTCCAGCTGCGCAGCACGGAGAACTGATCGGCCGGCGATGGCGGCCAGGGATGCGGGCATCACGAACATGTCCAAGAAAATCGCTTGAGCTCAAGCTTGGTTGAGGTTCTACAAACCCATCCGACCGTGGTCCTGCCGGACACCCGAGCTGGCTCCTGGCGCCATGCGTTTGCATCGGGATATGAAAATTCGAGGGACCGAAGTGACCGACATCAGCACAAACAGGGTCGACTGGCGCGCATTGTGGGCGAGCGGCGACCTCGCGCGCTTCTGTTTCATCAGCCTCGGCATCCTGCTGCACGCCACCAACGAGACGATGGTGGCGACCGTCATGCCCGCCATGATCGGCGAACTGGCGGGCGTGCAGCTCGTCGGCTGGTCGCTGGCGATCTATGAACTGGGCGCCATCGTCGCCGGTGCCGCGGCCGGACGGCTGGTCAGCTATGTGGCGCTGCGCACCAACATGATGGTCGCGGCCCTGCTCTACGCGGCCGGCGCGCTGATCTGCGCCACCGCGCCCTCGATGCAATTGTTCCTGGCCGGGCGCCTGATCGAGGGCCTGGGCGGCGGCGCGCTGGTGTCGCTGGCTTTCGTCTCGGTGGAGCGCCTGTTCCCGCAGGCCATCTGGCCGCAGCTTTTCGGTATCATGTCGGCGATCTGGGGCGTCGCCGCCTTCAGCGGGCCGATGCTTGGCGCGATCATGACAGAGCTTCTGTCATGGCGCTGGGCCTTCGGCATCTTCGTGTTCGGCGGTGCTGCGATGGCGCTGGCGAGCTTCGTCGTGCTCGACACGCCGGAAGCGACGAGGCCTAGTGCCGGCGCGGGCAAGGCACCACCCTTCCCGTTCATAGCGCTTGGCTGCCTCGCCGTCGCCGTCGTGCTGATCGCCTCGGCGGGCGTCGACATCGCCCTTCTGCGCTCATCGCTGCTGATGGTGCTCGGCCTGGTCGGCCTTGTGCTGTTCTTCCGTGTCGATGCGCTGAAGCCGAAATCGCGGCTTTTCCCCTCGCAGCTGTTCTCGTGGCGCACGCCGGTCGGCAGCGGCATGACCATGGTCGCCGCCTTCTCGGTGGCGACCTGTTCCTTTGCCATCTACGGCCCGCTGCTTCTGACCACGCTGCACCACATTCCGCTCCTGACCACCGGCTACATCATCGCCGCCGAATCCATCGCCTGGTCGATCCTGTCGATCCTTGTCGCCAACGCGCCACAGGAGCGTGAGAGATCGATCATCGTCATCGGCGCCCTGATGATCGCAACCGGCCTCGCTGGTTTCGCCTACACCATCCCGGCAGGCTCGATCCCGCTGATCCTGGTATGCGCCCTTTTGCAGGGTGGCGGCTTCGGCGTTGCCTGGCCGTTCCTGACGCGCGTCATCGTGGCCTCCGCGCCGGAAGATGAGCAGACCATCGCCTCGGCCGCGGTGCCGACCATGCAGCGTATCGGCTATGCGGTGGGTGCCGCCCTTGCCGGCATCGTCGCCAATGCCAGCGGCTTTTCGCAAGGCCTGAACCAGGACGCGGCGGCTGACGTGGCGACCTGGCTGTTCCTCGCCTTCGTGCCGCTCGGCATTATTGGCTGCCTCGCCGCCCTGCGCACATCGACGACCGCGAACCGGCTGCCGGAAGCTGTCGGCTAAAGCGCGTCGCGTCGAAACGAACTCATGCGACGCGCTTTAGCCCTTTGTTTATGCATGTCGTTATCCCAAAACCGAGATTCACTTTTGGGCGACATGCATTAATCAGTCCAGGCAACGCTCATTCGACCTCGCGCAAGCGATAGCCGACGCCGGTCTCGGTGGTGATGTAGCGCGGCTGGTCCGGCGTCTTCTCGATCTTCTGCCGCAACTGCCGGACATAAACCCTGAGATACTGCACGTCGGTCGAATCGTTCCACACCTGCTTCAGCAGGAACTGGTGCGTGAGAACCTTGCCCGCATACTGCACGAGAATGCGCAGAATGTCGTATTCCTTGGGCGACAGCTTCACCTCCTTGCCCCCGACCTTGACGATGCGCTTGACCAGGTCGACGCTGAGATCACCGGTTTGGAATACAGGCCTCTCGCCCTGCTGCTGGAATCTGTGCCGCAGTGCCACGCGGATTCGCGCCACCAGCTCGTTCATTCCGAACGGCTTGGTGATGTAGTCGTCGGCGCCGAGTTCGAGCGCACCGACGATGCCGGCCTCGTCGGTGCGGCTGGAGAGAATGACCACCGGCATGTCGAAGCCGTCGTCGCGCCATTTGCGCAGCAGTTCATGGCCGCTCATGCCGGGCAGGCCAAGGTCGAGCAGCACGAGATCCGGTTTTTCCTGCACCATCAGCTCGATAGCCGCCTTGGCGTTCGGTGCCTCGCTGACCGCGTAGCCCTGGCTGGCGAGGCCGACCCGGAGCAACTTGCGGATCGGCGGCTCGTCATCGACGACCAGTATCCTGACGCTCGAATTGGTCATCGAGGCTGATCCGCGCTGGAGCCGATACGATTGCCGGACAGTTCCGCCGCCACCGGCATCCTGATGGTGAAGGCAGCACCCGAACGGTCGGTCCGGTTGGCGGCCGAGATCGTGCCGCCCATTGCCTCGATGAAGCCGCGGCAGATCGACAGGCCGAGCCCGGTGCCGGCGCGCACCTGGTCGCCCTTGCGCACCCGGTAGAAAGTGTCGAACACGCGCTCAAGATCCTGCGGAGGGATGCCCAATCCCTCATCCATGATCTGAAGCACGACGGAGCCGATGTCGGTCCAGCCCTGCAGGCGGATCGTCGAGCCGGGCGGCGAATATTTCGATGCATTGTCGAGCAGGTTGAACAGGACCTGCTCGAACAGCACTGGGTCGAGCTTCAACATCGGCAGGTCGGGCGGAATGTCGACCTCGATCTTGTGCTCGCTGGTGATCTTGCGGGCGCGGTCGAGCGCGGTGCCGACGACGTCGCCGACATAATGCAGCGCATAGTTCGGCTCCATCGCACCGGATTCGATCTTGGTCATGTCGAGCAGATTGGCGATGAAGCGGTTCAGCCGCTCGGCTTCGTCGACCACCGTCGACAACAGCTCCGTCTGGTCCTGCTCGGGCAGGTCAGGCGCGAATTCCCTGAGCGTCCCGGCCGCCCCCATGATGGCGGCGAGCGGCGTCTTCAGATCATGGGAGATGGAGGTCAGCAGCGCCGAGCGCAGCCTGTCGGCTTCGGCCGCGAGCTTGGCACGATCGACGTCGGCGACGAGCTGGATGCGCTCGATGGCGACCGCTGCCTGGTCGGCCAGCGCGTCGAGCAGGCGCTGCTGCTCCGGCGTCAGCAGCGGACCTTGCTTGTCATTGTCGAGGCCGACCACGCCCACCGCCGTGCGGCCGGTGCGCAGCGGCAAATAGAGCCGCTTCGCGCCGGGCAGCGTATCGGCGCCACGGCCCGCGGCACGGTCGTGTTCCCAGGCCCAGCGCGCCGCGGCGATATCGGCCTCGGCCAGCGTGTCGTCGGGCGGATAGCCGGCCTTGACGGTAATGGCGCCATTTTCGGGCAAAAGCAGCACGACGCGCAATTTCAGCATCGAGGCGATCTGGAAGGCGGTGGCCCACAGCACGTCGTCGAGCGTGCCGGCGCCGGCGAGTTTTTTCGAGAACAGATAGATGTCCTCCGTCGCCCGCGCCCGTGAGCGGGCGGCGGCGGCCTGGCGCTGCACGCGCGCCGTCAGGTTGCTGGCGATGACGGCAACGACAAGGAAGACGGCAAACGCAACGATGCTCTCGGGATCCCTGATCGTCAGCGTGTAGCGCGGCTCGAGGAAGAAGTAGTTGAAGGCAAGGGCGCTCAGAAAACAGGCGTACAGCGCAGGCCATAGTCCGAACGTCACCGCCGATGTCAGCACCGCCAGCAAGAGCACGATCGCCAGATTGCGCACGTCGAGGAACTGATCGAGAACCGTGCCGACGGCCAGCGAGCCCGCGACATAGGCCGTGGCGAACAGATATGGCCATATCTGGAACGGCCGCTGCTCGGCCGCCGTCCGGACCTTTCTCGATGCTGCGTCGGTATCGCGCTCGGTTCCCGAAATGACATGGACGCTGATGTCGCCGGCATTGCGGATCAAATCATAGGTGAGCGAGCCCTCGATCAATTCCCGCCAGCGCGACCGGGTCGGCCTTCCGACCACGATATGGGTGAAATTGTTCGCCGTCGCATGGCGCACGATGTCTTGCGCGACGTTCTGGCCCGGAATGGTCGTCACCTCGGCGCCGAGTTGCTCGGCGAGGCGCAGATGGGTCGCCAGCCGGTCCTTCTCTTCCTCCGACATGGCGGCCGAACGGGGCGTGTCGACATGAAGCGCCGTCCATGGGGCGCGGAGCCGGTCGGCCAGCCTGCGCGCATAGCGCACGCGCGCCGCCCCGCCCGGACGCGCGTCCAGGCAAACGAGCACCCTTTCCCCCGCCGCCCATGGGCCCTGGATGGCATGGGACTGCATGTGGTTGAGCAGTTGTTCATCGACACGCTGGGCGGTGCGGCGCAGCGCCAGCTCGCGCAGCGCCGTAAGATTGCCGGGCGAGAAATAGTTCTCGATGGCGCGTTGGGCGGTATTGGGGAAATAGACCTTGCCTTCCTCCAGCCGTTTGATCAGGTCGTCGGGCGTCAGATCGATGATCTCGACGTCGTCGGCCTGGTCGATGATGGAATCGGGAACCGTTTCGCGCACCCTGACCCGCGTGATCTGGGCGACGACGTCGTTCAGGCTTTCGACATGCTGGATGTTGAGCGTCGTGTAGACGTCGATGCCGCGCGCCAGGATTTCCTGCACGTCGAGATAGCGCTTGGGGTGGCGGCTGCCGGGCGCGTTTGTGTGGGCGAGTTCGTCGACCAGGACCAGAGCCGGGCGGCGTGCCAGGATGGCGTCTATGTCCATCTCGTCGAGGGTACGCCCCTTGTATTCGACCGGACGGCGGGGAATGACCTCGTAGCCCTCTACGAGGGCCAGCGTTTCCTTGCGGCCGTGCGTCTCGACGACGCCGATCACCACGTCGATGCCGTCGGCCAGCCTGGCGCGTCCCGACATCAGCATTTCGTAGGTTTTGCCGACGCCCGGTGCCGCGCCCAGGAAGATGCGCAGACGGCCGCGGCCCTCGCGCTCGGCATGCTCGAGCAGCGCGTCGGGGGAAGGTCTGTTTTCGACGTTGCTTCTGTCGTCCGGCATCGGCATCCAGTTTGAACGGCGCAGGGGACGGTGTCGATCCCCGGGGCTGTTCTTCATTGCTTGGCTATGTCGTCCAATGCGAGGTTAAGGGCCAGCACATTGACCACCGGCTCGCCCAGGACGCTGAGCTCCCGGTCCTCGACATGGCTGTCGACGAGCGCCTTGACCTTGGCTTCATCGATGCCCCTTGCCTTGGCGACACGTGGAATCTGGAAATAACCATCGTCGGGGCTGATGTCGGGATCGAGCCCGCTGCCCGATGTCGTGACGAGGCCTATCGGAACCGGCGCATTGGGGTTTTCGGCTTTCAGCTTCCCAGCGTCTCCCTTGATGCGGTCGATCAGCTTGGGGTTGGTCGGGCCGAGATTCGAGCCGCCGGAAGCACCGGCGTCATAGCCGTTGCCGGCGGCCGAGGGCCGGCCGTGGAAATAGCGGTCGCTGGCGAAGGCCTGGCCGATCAGCTCCGAGCCGATCACCTTGCCATCCCTCTCGATCAGGCTGCCATTGGCCTGCTTCGGGAACAGCGCCTGGGCGATGCCGGTCATGCCGAGGGGATAGATGAGCCCGGTCAGCACGGTGAAGAAGACGACCATGACGATCGCGGGTCTGATTTGCTTGAGCATCGGAATGATCCCTTATGCAAGGCCGAGGACCGTGACGGCCATGTCGATTATCTTGATGCCGACGAACGGCACGATGATGCCGCCGAGGCCGTAGACGAGCAGGTTGCGGCTGAGCAGCGCCCCGGCGCCGATCGCCCGGTATTTGACGCCGCGCAGCGACAGCGGGATCAGCGCGATGATGATCAGCGCATTGAAGATGATGGCCGACAGGATGGCGCTCTGCGGCGTCGCCAGATGCATGATGTTGAGCGCCTGCAGCGGACCTGTGGTCTGGCCGGGCGCGACGTAGAACACGGCGAACATGGCCGGGATGATGGCGAAGTACTTGGCGACATCGTTGGCGATGGAGAAGGTGGTCAGCGAGCCGCGCGTCATCAGCAGCGCCTTGCCGATCTCGACGATCTCGATCAGCTTGGTCGGATCGGAGTCCAAGTCCACCATGTTGCCTGCTTCCCGCGCGGCCACCGTGCCGGTGTTCATGGCGACGCCGACGTCGGCCTGGGCTAGGGCCGGTGCGTCGTTGGTGCCGTCGCCGCACATGGCGACCAGCTTGCCCTTGGCCTGCTCGTCGCGGATCAGCTTCAGCTTGTCCTCCGGCGTCGCCTGGGCAAGGAAGTCGTCGACGCCGGCTTCGGCCGCGATGGCCGCTGCCGTCATCGGATTGTCCCCTGTGATCATCACCGTGCGTATGCCCATGCTGCGCAGCTCGGCGAAGCGCTCGCGGATGCCGCCCTTGACGATGTCCTTGAGGTGCACGATGCCGAGCAGGCGTCCGTCGCGCTCGACCGTAAGCGGCGTGCCGCCCGATTTGGCGACCTCGTCGGCGATCGCCTGGAGATCCCTGATCGTATCGCTGTTCGGGCGCGTCGCGTGGCTGGCGACAGTCGACTGGTTGACATGGGCGAGCACTGAATCGACCGCGCCCTTGCGTACCGAGGAGCCGTCTAAATCGACGCCGCTCATGCGGGTTTGCGCGGTGAAAGGCACGAAGGTGGCGTGCAGTGTCGCCATGTCGCGGGCGCGAAGGGCGTATTTCTCCTTGGCCAGCACGACGATCGAGCGGCCCTCCGGCGTTTCGTCGGCGAGCGAGGCAAGCTGCGCTGCGTCGGCCAGTTCCTGCTCGGTGACACCCTTCACCGGCCGGAATTCGGTCGCCTGGCGGTTGCCGAGCGTGATCGTGCCGGTCTTGTCGAGTAAAAGTGTGTCGACGTCGCCGGCCGCTTCGACGGCGCGGCCGGACATGGCGAGCACATTGAAGCGCACCAGACGGTCCATGCCGGCGATGCCGATGGCCGACAAAAGCGCGCCGATAGTGGTCGGGATCAAGGTCACGAACAAAGCGACGAGCACCGTGACCGGGATATAGCCGCCCGAATAGGAAGCGAAGCTCGGGATGGTAGCGGTGGCCAGCACGAAGATCAGCGTCATGCCGACGAGCAGAATGTTGAGCGCGATCTCGTTCGGCGTCTTCTGGCGCTCGGCGCCCTCGACCAGCGAGATCATGCGGTCGAGAAAGGTGTGGCCGGCGGCGGCGGTGATGCGCACGCGGATCCAGTCCGAGAGCACCTGCGTGCCGCCGGTGACCGCGGAGCGGTCGCCGCCGGATTCGCGAATGACAGGCGCCGATTCGCCCGTGATCGCCGCCTCGTTGACCGAAGCCACGCCTTCGATCACCTCGCCGTCGGAGGGGATGATGTCGCCGGCCTCGACCAGCACCGCGTCGCCCACTTTCAGGCTGGTGCCGGGCACCAGCTTGAATTTCGTCCGGTCCTCGCCGGCGAGGAGCTTGGCCTGGGTCTCGGTGCGCGCCTTGCGCAGCGAATCGGCCTGCGCCTTGCCGCGGCCTTCGGCGACGGCTTCGGCGAAGTTGGCGAACAGCACGGTGAACCACAGCCAGATGATGATCTGGATGGTGAAGCCGAGATTGCCGCCGCCGCTGACGAGGTCCTTGACGAAAAGCACTGATGTCAGCGCCGAGACGACGGCAACGACGAACATTACCGGGTTCCTGGCCAATGTGCGTGGGTTCAGCTTTCTAAAGGCTCCGCCGATGGCGGGCCACAGGATGCGGGCATCCATGATGCTCGCTGATTTCGACTGGCTCATTTTGAAGCTCCAGCTTCGGTGTTGTTGGACGGCACCGAACGGTCGGAGGCCGAAACAAGATGCAGAAGCCCGTAGGCCAGCAACCACAGAACGATCATGACGGCGGCGATGCCGAGGAATGTCGACATGGTGGGGAAAGGAGGAGGCCGTTCCTCCTTTCCGTTGTGGGCGGGATGGCGATCGTTGCGATGCCTGTTATTGAACCAGGACATTTCCGTTTCAGCCACGACACTTCCGTCTCAGAATGTCTGCCAGTGGATGGCGGCCAGATGCTCGACGATCGGTCCGACGGCGAGTGCCGGGAAGAAGGTCAGGCCGCCGACGATGACGATGACGCCGACCAGCAGTCCGACGAACAGCGGGCCGTCGGTCGGGAACGTGCCAGCCGAGGCGGGCACGGTCTTCTTCACCGCCAGCGAGCCGGCGATGGCGAGCGCCGGGATGATGACCAGGAAGCGGCCCATGAGCATGCCGAGGCCCAGCGTGATGTTGTACCAAGGCGTGTTGCCGGTGAGGCCGCCGAAGGCTGAGCCGTTGTTCGCCGCCGCCGACGTATAGGCGTAGAGTATCTCGGAGAAGCCGTGCGGACCGCCATTGGCGATCGATGCCACGGCGCTCGGCAGGACCACCGCAATGGCCGTGAAGATCAGCATCGCCAGCGGCAGGCACAGGATCGCCAGCATCGCCATCTTGACCTCCTTGGCCTCGATCTTCTTGCCGAGATATTCGGGCGTGCGCCCGACCATCAGACCGGCGACGAAGACGGCGATCAGGATGAACATCAGGATTCCGTAGAAGCCGGCGCCGACGCCGCCGACGATGACTTCGCCGAGCTGCATGTTGATGAGCGGGATCATGCCGCCGAGCGCGGTGAAACTGTCATGCATGGCATTGACCGCGCCGCAGGAAGCCGCCGTGGTGATGACCGCGAACAGCGCCGAAAGCGCGATGCCGAAGCGGGTTTCCTTGCCTTCCATGTTGCCGCCGTCGATGCCCAGCGCATGGAGCAGCGGATTGCCCGCGGCTTCCGCCCAGTAGCAGACGGCGACCCCGGCGATGAACAGCACGCCCATGGCGGCCAGGATCGCCCAGCCCTGGCGCTGGTTACCGACCATGCGGCCGAAGACATTGGTGAGCGCCGCGCCGATGGCGAAGATCGACAGCATCTGGATCAGGTTGGAGATGGCGCCCGGATTCTCGAAGGGATGCGCGGCATTGGCGTTGAAAAAGCCGCCGCCGTTGGTGCCGAGCATTTTGATGGCGATCTGCGAGGCGACCGGCCCGACGGCTATGGTCTGCTGCGCGCCTTCCAGCGTGGTGGCGTCGACATAGGCTCCCAGCGTCTGCGGCATTCCGAGCCAGACATAGACCATGGTGAGCACGACGCAGAGCGGCAAAAGCACGTAGAGCGTGGCACGGGTCATATCGACCCAGAAATTCCCGATCGACTTGCCGGAAGCGCGGGCAAAGCCGCGGATCAGCGCCATGGCGATGGCGATGCCGGTGGCCGCCGACAGGAAGTTCTGCACGGTGAGGCCGGCCATCTGCACGAGATAGGACATCGTGCTCTCGCCGCCGTAGTTCTGCCAGTTGGTGTTGGTCATGAAGCTGGCCGCGGTGTTGAAGGCGAGCCCCGATTCGACCGCGCTCATGCCGGCCGGGTTGTAGGGCAGGCCGCCTTGCAGGCGCTGGAGGAAATAGAGCGACAGGAAACCGGCAAGGTTGAACAACAGCATGGCGGCGGCATAGCCCGTCCAGTGCTGCTCCTGGTCGCCGGTTCCAGCCAGGCGATAAAGGCCCCGCTCGACGGGGCCGAGCACCGGCGACAGCAAGCTGCGGTCGCCGGTGAATACGCGATGCATGTAGCCGCCCAGCGGCTTCACGAGCAAAACCAGGATCCCGCAATAGAGAAGGATCTGTATCCATCCGTTGATAGTCATGATTTGGCTTTCCGTGCGCCGGTCAGAAGCGTTCCGGGCGGATCAGGGCGTATGTCAGATAGGCGAGCAGGAACAACGTCACGCCGCCACCGAGGATGTAATCGATAAGCATGGTCCGATCTTCCGCTCAAATTCTGTCGCAGGCTTTGACGTAAGCGAAGGACAGGGCGAAAAACAAAGCCCCTATCCCGAGAACGACGATGTCCATTGTGAATTTTTCCTTATGAACCTTGTACTGCGAATCTTGTGTTGAATGGCCCGCAATACCGCGAAGACGACCGGCGTAATTTCATGGCACGACGCTTCAAATTTGGTCAGGCGAATATGGACCCGACCGCCATAAAGGTTCGAGACGGTGCGGGTGGGAAAGAAATAGGAATTTTATAAAGGTTTTCGGGCGATGGCCCGCAAGCCATCGCCTTCGACAATTGCCGGCGCTGTCAACCGCCGAGGCCGCATAGTCCGGGAAGGAAAAGCCCGGCTGGGAGGCCAGGCCGGCCTTTTGGAGGTGGCGCGGATCAGGTCACCGCGACGTCACGATGATCAGGCGGCGTAGCCGCCGCGGCCGCGCGCAACGACGCGTGCCCCCAGGGCCGGATCGATCTCGGGCCAAAGGATACCGGCGGCTTCCGCAAATTCGACCAGCGCTCGACGCGCCTGCTCGATGGTGATGTAACCAGGAATGGCAAGGGCGCATGCCTTCACCGCATTGCGATAGAGCGGGCCGCGGCGGGAGGTCGTCCACTCGGTGAGGAAATCGTGCATTTCGGCGAGCGAAGCGATCTCGCGCCTGAAACCGAGGCCGACGGTCAGCGCGACCGGTGAGTGAAACAGCTTGTCGTGCATGAAGCGGGCTCCTGGTTTGTCGCAGTGCTTTGAAAATCCTGGCGGGATCGACTAATGAGACGCCGGGAAAGCATTAGGAAGCAGGAGGTTCCGGAACAACCAGGCTGAATGTTCCGCAATTGATCTATCCGAATTTTTTGAAAGCCGCCGTTGCGAGCTTTGTCCTGCAAAGCTCGAAAGAGCGAAGCAGGATGGCGGAGAGAGCGACAGCCATTATTGCGATCTCAAGTTGTCTCAACAAGTGCAAACCATATAGACATATCAACGTGTTAATCTGAAATGGCTGTCTCGCGCCGTTGCAATTCGCATCATCCAATGCCAATATTTTTGGCGGGTAAGATGATGGGTTTAGAAATGCCGAAGATCGTGAAGGAGCTTTCAGCACTAACCGTCAAGAACTTGAAACACCCCGGATCGATCAAACCGGTCAACGCTCTGTTTGCCGTTGGCGGTGTTGCCGGGCTCATGCTCCAAATCACGCCGGGCGGCGGGCGATCATGGCTATTGCGATGTCCCAAGTAGTCTCATAAACACGCGCAATTCGGGCGGAGGCGCAACCCAGAAAGTTCGAAAAGCTTCCAAGAAGCCCAGCCATGTCTAGCGGCGGGCATGCGGCAGCCGGTCTTCCTCCTCTCTTCTTCCTGCCTTTGGCTTACTCATCACCCTTGGCCTTCCGTTCAGCATTCCAGTCCTCCTCGCGCGGCGAAAGACGCTCGAAGCCGCAGCCAGCCCCGCCGGCGAGCGCGTCAAGGCGATCGGCGTAAACCTCGCCTTAGGGATTGTTGTCGATCGCCGCGATCAGAACCACACCTTGCCGAAATCGTCGGCGACGTTCTGGCTGGTCCGCGGCATGGTGTCGGTTCCGTGGAGTTTCTCCATGAGGGGGTTGACGAAGCGCCAGCCGATCGTCGTGTCGTGGATCTCGGCATTACGCGAAAATGCGGCCTCGGCTTTCGGCGCCACGAAGGGCGCGCGCGACATGCTTTCCACGCCGCCAGCGACCATCAGCTCGGCCTTCGCCCGCACTGATCGCGCGGGCGGCGGTGATGACGGCATCCATGCGGAGCCGCAAAGCCGGTTGATGGTAGTTCCTGGAACATCGACCGGCAGGCCCGCGAGCAGGGACGACATGCGCGCCACGTTGCGGTTGTCCTCGCCGGCCTGATTAGCGCAAGGCGTCTCACTGCGACCTCATCCCGGATTGGCGACACAACCGGCGAGGTTGCCTATTATAATCCGCGTCCTTCACTCACGAGCAGTTCGAAATCATTGCAGCCTGAGCCGTTCCACATATGGGCTTCCCTTGTGTGGCCCTGTTTCCGATTTGCGACAGAATGCTTTCGGAAATAGGCATGGTTGGCTGGCCTTCCCTAGAACTGAACCTTGAAGGTCGCATTGAATCCGTTCTGATTTGCGCCACCTGCGAACTGGCCTTGATAGGCGATGCCCAGCGTTGTGTTGGGGGAGAGATTGAGATCGAGTCCGGCCTCGACGAAGGCGGCGTCTTTGGCGATGGGGATGCCTGCGATCGAGAAGGCGTCGGAGCCGGCGAAGCCGAAGGACGACAGCGGCGCGGTGTCGCCATAGGCATGGAGCCAGCCCAGCATGCCGCGCGCGGTCGCCTCGACGGTGCCGAGCGTGAGGCTGGTCGAGGCACGAAGGCCGAGCGTGGTAAAGGTGACGTCGGTATCGGAGGAGGCGCTGGTCAGCGCCGCCGCCCCACCCTTCTCGGTGAAGCCGTCGGTGTGCAGGTTGACATAGGCGAGGTTGGCGAAGGGCTCGAGACCGATCGCGCCCGCCTTGATGTCGTAGGCTACTTCGCCGAACACCTGCGCGGTGCCGGCGCTATAATCACCCGACAGGCTGTCGGCGAAGCCCGGGAAGGCGACGGAACGGGCGGTCTCGATGTCGTGCCAAGTGTAAGCTGCACCGGCTCTTACCCCCAATGCTCCCCATTGCCCGCCGCCATAGAGGCCGAGATGCCAGTTGGTGCTGTCGCCGGAAGAGGCTCGGCCCCCGACGTCGAACGAGGTGTGGCTGTAGCCGCCCATGACGCCGGCGCGCCAGTTGTCGCCGAGGCCCGCATCGATGCCGGTGAGGAAGCCGCCGGTGGAGGCGCTAAGCGCCGCCGCATTGCCATCGCCGTCGAGATCGGTCCAAGCCCCGAAAGCCCTGCCCCAGGCGGCGGTGCCGGGCGTATCGGCGGCGGCCAGCCTGTTGCCGTCTTCTCCATAGGCAAGCACCGGCGTGATCTCGGAACCGACGGCTGCGAAGGCTGAGCGGATGCGGTCGGTGGCGGCATCGCGCACGAAGTGGCTGTCGTCGATCAGCACGCTCTTCACGCTCGCATGCACCTCGCCCGAAAGCTGGTCGAAGGCATTGCCGGCCTGGGACGCGCTGAGGCCGGCAATGGCGTCATAGATGGCATTGCCGGAGCCGACAGACTCTGCCCCCGTGCCGGTCGCGCATTCGTTCGCCGTCATGCCGGCCATGCAGAAGTCGACGTCGTTGCGTACCAGTCGCAGATTGACGCTGTCGGCATCGTAGCTGAGCGCCGGGTTGAGGAACGCGAAATCGGAGGTCACGTCGCCGAAGGTGCCCGTCAGCCCGCCATCGGCGGTGAGGATCGTATAAAGGGAGGACGGCTTGTAGGTTCCGCCGAGCCCGATATGGGCAACCGAGGCGCCATTGAGCGTGGCTTGGCCGGTGGCGTGAATCAGGTCGCTGTCGGTGCCGGCCGGATCGACTTCCACCTCATAGGTGGAGCCGGCGGCGAAGGTAATATCGCCGGCGACGTTTATCGTGCCGATCGAGTTGCCGGGCGCGATGGTGGCGCCGCTGCCGAGCGTCACAGAGCCCAACGTGCCATGGCCGCCGAGCAACGCGCCGGTCAGCACATCGACCGCGCCGCCAAGCACGGCATCCCCATGCGCCCTGTCCGAACCGACGATCAGCGATCCTTCCGCAACCGTGGTGGTGCCGGTGAAGCCCGAGCCGTCGCCGTCATAGGCAAGAATGGCCGATCCTTGCTTGATGAAGGCGCCAGCACCTGAAAACGCACCGGCGTAGGCGGCATTGCTCGTCTGGTCGAAGGTAAGGGTGCCCGCGGCGGCAATATCGACATCGCCGCTGAGAAGCTGTGCCTGCGTCGACAGACCACCGCCCATGATCGAGACCAGACCCGCAAAGGCCGAGCTGTCGCCGGTCAGCGTCAGCTCTGCATCGCCTTCCTTGACGAAGGCGCCCGTGCCGCTCAGCACGCCGGCGAAGGTCGCGTCCACAGCCTGATCGGTGGTCAGCGTCTTGTCGCCCAGCGAAAGCACGCCGCCCGTGCCGGAAAGGCCCTGCACGGTGGTGCCGCCGGCCGCCAGAGCCGCAATGTCGAATATGCCGCCGTCGACGACGAGCGACCGGCTTGCGAGCGAGCCGGTGCCGGCAAGGGCAAGCACGCCGCCTTCCACCGTCACGCTGCCGCCGGCGCCGTCATTGCTGTCGCCAGTCATGGTGAGGCTGCCATTGCCCTCTTTCACGAAGACGCCGCCGCCGCTGATCGTACCGGCATAGACGGCATCCGCGGCCTGGCTCACGACAAGCGTCTTGCCGCCCAGCGCGATGCTACCGCCGGCGCCAGAGAGCGTGTTGACGCCGGTCGCATCGGCGGCGATGCCGGCGATGTCGAAGCTGCCGCCATTGAGCGACAGGCTGGAACTCGCCGCGACCGAGCCGTCGCCATCCAGTGCCAGCGTGCCCGCCTCGACCACCGTCGCACCGGCATAGGAGCTCGCCGCGCCGAGCCGCAGCGCGCCCGCGCCGGCCTTGGTCAGGCCTCCGTCGCCTTCGATCCTCGCGCCGATCCGGAACTGGTTGCCGGCATCGACGATGTCGATCGTGCCGCCGGCGGCGCCCAGCGTCACCGCACGGGCCGTCGCGTCGAAGGTGGTGCCGGTCACCTGCAACGTACCGCCATTGAACGTGAGCGCGCCGTTGTAGTCCCCAAGATTGGCATCCGCCGAAGCAGAAAGCACGCCGGCGTCGATCTCGGTGTCGCCCGAATAGGTGTTGGTCCCGCCAAGCACCAGTGTGCCGGCGCCGGTTTTCCTCAGCCCGTCGGTGCCGGCGACCTCGTTGTCTATCGTCGCGATCCAGTTCTCCGAACCCGCGCCGCCGTCGCCGACCCTGATCTCCACCGGAGCCGGATGACCGGCATCCGCCACCAGCGTCAATGCATCGCCAACCAAATGATAGCCGTCCGAGGTGAATTGCATGCCTGATGCCACGACGTTCCCGTCGATGCCGTCCACCGAGACGAGGCCGGCCTCACCGCCGAAAATGGCGAAGCCCGGCTGCGGGCTCATCGCTCCCGTTATCGAGCCGTTTTCATCCGTCCATACCGGTGACGTGGTCGACCAGGTGCCGTCGCCGCCTCCGCGCTGGCTGCCCGATGCCAGGCCGTTGGCATTCCAGAAATTCAGCGTCGCTCCGCCGACATTGAGCAGGTTGATCTGCTTCTGTCCGAGCAGCGTCTGCAACTGAAACTGCGAGCCGCCTGGAATAGAGCCGAAAGTAATCCCGCCATTGGTCTCCGACAACGTGCCGCTATAATCGAAAATACGGTAGACGCCAGGTCCCATCGTCCCGGTATCCGTGACGTCCAGCTCGACGCCATTGAGCGAGAGATTGCCGTTGACGCTTACGCTGTCGCCCACTCCCGGCGCGCCGAACTCGAAGTCCAGCTTCGTCCCTTGTGCCATCACCAGGTCGCCATTGACGGTCAGCGTCCCGATCGAGGCGCCGGGCGCCAGCGTGCCACCGCTCAGCACTGTCGTCGTGCCGACCGAACCATGCCCGCCAAGCGTCGCGCCATCGGCAACGGTGATGTCGCCCGCCAGATTGGCGCCGCTTCCCGAGACACTGCCGACCACAAATTCGCCAGCCTCGACGCGCGTCTGACCCTGGAAGGCCGAGCCATCGCCGTCGAAGACTAGGCTGCCGCTTCCGCGCTGTACGAGAGTTCCCGAGCCGCTCAAGGCACCGGCAAAGCTCACCGCATCGCTGCGATTGAATGCCAACACACCATCATCGACGACGTCGGCCTGAAGGGTGCCGGCCGTTCCGCCGGCGCCGACGGTAAGCGTGGTGCCGGTGGACAGATTAGCAACCGTATCCGCCGTGACCGATCCAGTGATGGATGCACCCACTCCGACGTTCAGATCGAGCGTATCCACATGGACGGTGCCTGCGAAGGTCAGCGCCGTGCTGTTCGCGATGCTCAAAGCGCGCGCGGATATGTCCTCGACCGTATTGATCGCGTTGCCGGCCTGGCTCAGGGTCACGTCGTTGCTGCCTGCATCGGCGCTTATCATGTTAGCGACGATCACGCCCGCCGTCTGGCTGATGTTTCCGATGGCATGCAGCGCGAGGTCTTCAGTCGCGATGACATTGTCGTCGAAGATGAGGCCGCCTGTTGCGTCCAGATCGATGGATCGCGCGGACAGCTCGCCAGGAACAAAGGCGCCCTTGAGGATGATCGTACCACCCGTGGAGAGACCGGTCGTGGGCAAGGTGAGGACGCCGCCGCTGGTCAGCGTGATGTCACCGAGAGGGGCGGCCGACAGCGACGAGACATTCAGGTCGCCTGATGCGGTAACGTCGACATTGGCGCTCTGAATCTGCAAAGCGCCGCCAAAGGCGTTGCTCGCATTGGTGAGGGTAAGATCGCCATCGGTCTGGAAGATGCTGGCGCCGGTGATCGAGAACGCGCCGGACTGCGTGATACTGGTTGCCACATCGAGATAGAGCGACCCGGCGTTTACCCCGCCGATTGAGAGCGTGTTCGAGTGCACAACCACTGAACTCAACGCCTGCAATCCACCAAGCGCGCCGCCAAAGTTTACATTGCCCGTCACCGCATCCACCTCGAGCGCATGGCTGCCGTCGATGGATCGGTCGAAGGTGATGGAATTGCTCGTACTCGAGAATGTCGTGTCGGCGCCGATCTGGACGGGGCCGGCATAGTGCTGCAGGCCGCTGGTGCCGATGACGCCACCGGACGTAACCACGCCGCCCGAGTTGGCGAGATCGAGCGAGCCCATGAGGTTGACGCCGTGCAGCGTCAACGCACCGGTGCCGGAAGCCGAGACGTCCCCTGTGCCGGTGATGCTCGACCCCATGTCGAGCGACGCCGATGCCAGGTCGAGCAGAAGCTGCGCGCCACCGCCATCCAGCCTGGCTCCGTCGATGGTGACCGTGGTGTCCGGATCGATCGTCGCGGAAGCACCGGAGCCCACCTCGACGGCGCCAAGCACCGTCGATCCGGATTGTAGGTTGAGCGTGTTGTTCGTCCCGTTGAACAGCACCGAGGATGCGCGGCCGTTTGTGTCCGTGCCGCCCGAAAGCATGCCGTAGTTGGTGATGTTGGCCGCACCCTGCGTGATGATGCCGACGCCCGCCGCGCCGCCGCCAGTGCCGCTACCACCTCGGATCGTGCCATGGTTGTCTACGTTGAGGCCGATACCCATGGCCCGGATGCCCGCGCCAGAATCGCCGTCGTCTCCCTTAGCGAAGGTGCCATAGCCGCCCGCGCCGCCGGCGCCGCCTGCAACAAGGCCGGTGGCATCGATGACGACCGCGGCATCTTGGCCAAGCAGCAGCACGCCGTCACCGCCGCCGCCACCGCCACCGCCCCAAGTGGGGGGGGTAGCGGCTATGTTTTCGCCGCCATTGCCGCCTGCGCCACCTGTGACGGAAGATCCACCGGTTATCGTTAGCTGATGGTTGCCGCTCGCCGTACCCACGATGAGCCCAGCGCCGCCGCCGCCCCCGCCGCCGCCGCCGGTGGCTTGTGTGGGCGCGCCACCGTTGCCGCCTCCGCCGCCTACATAAGAGATCCCACCGGACGTGAAGACGCCCCCTGGGATAAATTCAGCCGCCCCGCCGCCGCCGCCGCCGCTCGCTATGTGTTCGTCCAGGGAGCCATCCGTACCACGTCCTCCGGTCACGACACTGCCGGCCAGCGTGCCCAGGTTACCGCCCTGTCCGCCCGCAGGGCCGCTGGAACCATCTGAATCAGTGCCAGTGGCGCCAGCGCCGCCGTGGCCATCGGATGCCGGCAGCCCGTAAACAGGCGCGCGCCCTTGCGAGAGGTCCTGTGACGCCCCACCCTGCCCATTGCCTTCGCCGCCATTGGAAGCACGGTCAGGCCCCCCAGCTCCGCCCGCCGCACCGCAGGCGGTGCCTGCCACGGGAGAACAAACCACCTGCGCCATGGCAGGCGAAGCGATGCCGACGAATAATCCGGCAGCGACCAGAGCGCGCAAAAGCGGATTCGACTGCGAGGCCGACAAGCACCTGGCTTGCTCGCCGATCGAAGACGGCCGTTCCCAGGCGGCTCCTGTCGGGTAGCCGGGGTGACCGGTGAACGACGGTTTCCTGGCCGGCGAAATGCCGTTGCTGCTCATCGCGGTCGTTTGCCGCAACATGAACCCTCTACCCCTGCCAATTGGATAAAGAATATGAGACACCAGCAGTCCCCCTCCACCGTCGAGGCCGCCACCCCGAACTGGCGTTTCGCATTGGTTAGCAGTGGGCACCGTTCAGACCAACCGCCACGGGCACTCTATTACAGGTTGAGGAAGATAGAGTAAATGCGTGTGCACGATACGCTAGCGCAGAGCTAAAAACTCACACCACCGGCGTCCCCCTGCGGTCCAAAACGCTGGCGGAGGAGATTTTCGCACCGACGCGCAAGCGGATGCAGCACGGCTCCATCTGAAAGGTCGAATCGGCGGCCTTCTGGCTCTTTTCTTTGGAGTTTTTGTACGTCTGCCGGTGCCCGAGACTCTTCGCGCAAACGGGTCGCTCTCCTTTGAGAGTCTCAGAACAGACAAGCTGTTGCCGTTGCGGCTGTTGGCAGGGTCCGATGGAATTTCAGATCAGCCAATTCCAGTGTGATGTCCGGAATTATCTGTCGTCGTCCGGTCTTCGGGCGATGGCCCGCAAGCCATCGCCTTCGACGATTGCCGGCGCTATCACTGCCGAGGCCGCATAGTCCGCGAAGGAAAAGCCCGGCTGGGAGACCAGGCCGGGCCTTTGGAGGTGGCGCGGATCAGGTCACCGCGACGCCACGATGATCAGGCGGCGTAGCCGCCGCGGCCGCGCGCAACGACGCGTGCCCCCAGGGCCGGATCGACCTCGGGCCAAAGGATACCGGCGGCTTCCGCAAATTCGACCAGCGCTCGACGCGCCTGCTCGATGGTGATGTAACCGGGGATGGCGAGGGCGCATGCCTTCACCGCATTGCGATAGAGCGGGCCGCGGCGGGAGGTCGTCCACTCGGTGAGGAAATCGTGCATTTCGGCGAGCGAGGCAATTTCACGCTTGAAGCCGAGGCCGACGGTCAACGCGACCGGTGAGTGAAACAGCTTGTCGTGCATGAAGCGGGCTCCTGGTTGTCACAGTGCTTTGAAAATCCTGGCGGGATCGACTAATGAGACGCCGGGAAACGCGGTATGGGGCGGGAAGTTCCAGAGCGGAGAGACGCATTTTTAGGCATGCGCGGGTGGTGGCTTGCCGGGCGCATGGAACAACACAACAAAAACCGCCGCCGCTGATCGCGGTTCGACCCGGGCGCATTCCACTCCAAGGTATCGGCGTGAGACATCTGCCCTCGCCGAAGGCGGAACAAATTCAATCGATCAAGCCAATCGGCGAAAACTGGCGGAGAGAGCGGGATTCGAACCCGCGTTACGGTTTCCCGTAAACACACTTTCCAGGCGTGCGCCTTCAACCACTCGGCCACCTCTCCGTCCTTGCCTTTCGCGTCGGCCGGTTTCGCCGCGCGGGTTGGGGAGATGCTCTCCCTTTGGGGCTGCGGAACTTCCCGCACCGGGCGCCGCCAACCAGCGGACGCCCTGCCCGCACCTGAGCCGTCAAAGCAACAGGCGCGGGGCTCATCTAGTCGATCCGGCGCCGAATGCCAAGCCATAACGGCGGTCAATTCGCTTTGCCGGCCACACGGCGTTCATGGGGGCCGCCGGCACATCCGATCGGAGGCCCGCCACTTCAATCGCTGCTTGATGATGTGCACGGGCAAGGCTGCGAGGCCAGCCGCGCTTGACTTCGTCCCGAGCGGCCTGTCGAGTGTCCGAAAGGCTTTGCGGGGGCATCGTCGCAACATGGCGTCGAGCAGCGGAATTCCGGGCGGTAAGCCTGACAATGGGCAGCCACCGGCCGAGGGAAAGGTCCCGGCCCGACATCCGGACAGCGGACTTTCCTACGTCCCGGTGGGCTGGCTCGTTATCGTCATGGCCCTGTCGGTCTATTGGCTGGCGTCGGCCTTGTGGCTGGTGGGGAGTTCAGGCCTGCCGGACGCCGTTTTCTATTTCGTCTTCAGCGGGCTCGTCGCCGACGTCATCACCATCCTATGGGGACTTTACCTGCTCGGCCTCGCCTTCGGCCGGTCGGCGCGCTTCCCCAGCCACTTCACCATCTGGCAGGCCGCCACGATCATATGGCTGCTGGCAAGTCACGCTTATGCACTCGTCGTGCCGGGCTTCGTCTTCTCCGCCAGAAGCCTAGCCAGCACCGCCGCCGAGATCGCCATCGGCCTGCTTTGCATCTACCTGTTGCGCCGCGGCTCCGGCGCCGAGACCGTTTATGCCAAGCCGCGAGCCGAAGCGCCGTCGGTCTTCGTTTCCATTGTCGCCGCGCTGCTCGGCATCATCCTCGGCGCGGTCGTCGGCGCGGTGGGCGGTTTCCTGGCCGGTTCGCTCATCGCCGATGTCACCGACGTGAGTTGCTTCGAGGGTGCGTGCGGCTACTTCGCCGCCTTCATCGGCCTGGTCGGGCTGGTGGTCGGCGCCATTGCCGGCGGCATTCTCGCCGTCTGGCTCGCCAACCGGCGCAAGCGCAGGCCGGCCGGGTAGGCTGCGTCGGCCGCGATTCAATTCGCGTGCCGTGATTGCGAATGGGGCCTGCGCGCTCTATTTCTCGTTCGGAACACCGCCGGTGATCCTCGGGAGTTTGGGGATCGGCCAGGGGAAGGGTCTTTGATGTTTCGCTTTGTCTTTCGTCTCGCGGCCATGGTCGCGCTGTCGATTTCGGTCATCATGGCGGTGCTTGACACGACGCGCACGGTCGCCGCCTCGGCACTGGTGCTGACCCCGCTCAATGCAAGCTGGCTGGCCGTGTCGCCCGACACGCGCGCCGCCTTTGAAAGCTTCGTTCGCGCCAAGGCCGGCCCGCTGCTATGGGACGGCGCCATCGCCTGGGTGCTCAACCAGCCGGGCTTTGCCGTGTTTGCGGTGCTTGCCTTGCTGCTCTACGCCATCGGCTACAGGCGGCAGCGGCGCACGGGACAATTTGCCTGAAGGGCACCGGCATCACACCCGCCATGCTTTTCCAAAAGGTCAAAATTCCACGTGAATTTTGTTTCGGGCCGTGCCAGATTGCCGCTGAGCGGGAGGGGAATATACACTCCTGGCTGACGTCGCGCGCATGCCGGAGAACCGGGCAGGCGGGCGGGGCGTAACGGAAAAAATAACCGACAGGGTGTGGATCACATGAAACGTATCGTTCTCGGCCTTCTGGCCGCAACTGCAATGGTTCTTCCGGCTTTCGCCGCGGATGTGCAGCCGGCCATCCTTTATGATCTCGGCGGCAAGTTCGACAAATCCTTCAACGAGGCGGCCTACCATGGCGCCGAAAAGTTCAAGACCGAGACCGGCGTTCCCTATGTCGAGTTCGAGGTCTCCAACGCTTCGCAACGCGAGCAGGCGTTGCGCCGCTTCGCCGAGGACGGCCACAACCCGATCGTCATGGCCGGCTTCGCCTGGGAGGATGCGCTGAAGAAGGTCGCGACCGAATATCCCGATCTCAACTTCGCCATCATCGACGATGCCGTCGACCTGCCCAATGTCCGCTCGCTCGTATTCAAGGAGAATGAAGGCTCCTATCTCGTCGGCATCATGGCGGCGATGGCCTCCAAGACGAAGAAGGTGAGCTTCGTCGGCGGCATGGACATTCCGCTGATCCGCAAGTTCGAATGCGGCTATGTCGGCGGCGCCAAATCGGCAGGCGCGACCGACGTCATCCAGAACATGACCGGCGACACGCCGGCCGCCTGGAACGACCCGGCCAAGGGCGGCGAGATCGCCAAGACGCAGATCGACCAGGGTTCCGACGTGGTCTATGCGGCCGCCGGCGGCACCGGCGTCGGTGTGCTGCAGGCGGCGGCTGATGCCGGCAAGCTCGGCATCGGTGTCGATTCCAACCAGAACGGCCTCCAGCCCGGCAAGGTTCTGACCTCGATGTTGAAGCGCGTGGACGTTGCCGTCTACACCGCCTTCATGGACGGCAAGAACGGCACCTTCAAGGGTGGCGTCGAAAATCTCGGCCTCAAGGAAGGCGGCGTCGACTACGCCATGGACGACAACAACAAGGCGTTGGTGACCGACGAGATGAAGGCGGCGGTCGAGAAGGCCAAGGCCGACATCATCGCCGGCAAGGTCGAGGTACACGACTACACCGCCGACAACGCCTGCCCGTATTGATCGGTAAGCACTAAGTTTCGAACCGCCGGGTGAAAGTCCGGCGGTTTGTTTTTGAGGCCGGAGGTCGGGCCCGGTCGCATAGGACAGTGCCAGTGGGGAGCGCCCGTGAGATTGTCGTGGACGTCAGGGCAGAAGCGCCCCGCCCGTCGACCAAGCCCCCACGAGGTAGCCAAGGGCAAAGACCGCGATCAGCAAGATGGCGATGACCGCGCCGCGCCGGCCGCCGAGCGCGTGCACGCCCACGCCGTAGGGCTGGCGCCCCAGCTTGCGGATCACCACCGAAGGTTTCGCCTCGTCATCGCCGGGCGGGCGCATCTGCGGCAGTTCGGCGATGCGCTGCGAGATTAGCCGCCAGCGATCGTCGCCGGAAGGTTCGGCGCGGTCGAAAAGATGCATGCGCTCGGCAAGCTGGACCACGGCATCCCGAAAGGCGGGGTCGATCTCCAGATCGCGCTCTGCCCGTTCGCGCTCTGCATCGTTCATCAGGCCAAGCACGTAGTCGCCGGCCCTTGCAATGCGGTCGCTGGCCATCGCTCCCGCTTCCCTTCCCTACCAGTGCGGCGGTTTGGTCACCGGCACGTCGGGTGCCGCCTGTTCCTCCAGCGCCAGGAAGCGGTCGGTCAGCGCGTCGAGCTTGCGCTGCATGCGTTCGATCACCTTCCACTGCTCGGCGATCTGGCCTGACAGTTCCTCGATGGTCTTCTCCTGCTCGGCGGAGCGGATCTCCAGCGTCGTCAGCCGGTCGGCGGGCATGGTCATGCGAAGTCCTCAGGCGTTGCGTCGCAGCGTCAAACCGGATTGCCCATATTAGCGAATATGAGAGCTTCGGCCACGTTCGAAATTGACAAGCGCGCCGGGATTTGTCGAGAGTGGACGCTGCTCCGGCCAATTGGCACGGGCGGAGCGTCATGCTAGGCATTTTGACCAAGCGATAAAAAAATAAGAGTGGGACAGGCTGCATGGCGCATGCCGCGATCGAACTGGCTGCAATCGAACTGATCGGCATCAACAAGAGTTTTGGCGCCGTGCGCGCCAACCGCGACATCAACCTGGAAATCGCGCGCGGCACCATCCACGGCATCGTCGGCGAGAACGGCGCCGGCAAGTCGACGCTGATGTCGATTCTGTATGGCTTCTACCAGGCCGACAGCGGCGAGATCCGCGTCGGCGGCAAGCCGGCATCGATAAGCACGCCCAACGATGCGATCGCGCTCGGCATCGGCATGGTGCACCAGCATTTCATGCTGGTCGACAATTTCTCGGTCCTGGAGAACGTCATCCTCGGCGCCGAAAGCGACGCCTTGCTGAAGAAAAGCATCGCCAAGGCGCGTTCCGAACTGCAGCGGCTGGAGCGTGAATACGGCCTCGAAGTCGATCCCGACGCTATCATCGAGGAATTGCCGGTCGGCCTGCAGCAGCGCGTCGAGATCCTGAAGGCGCTCTATCGCGGCGCCGAGATCCTGATCCTCGACGAGCCGACCGGTGTGCTGACGCCGGCCGAGGCCGACCACCTCTTCCGCATCCTCAAGCAATTGAAGGAGCAGGGAAAGACGGTGGTGCTGATCACCCACAAATTGCGCGAGATCATGGCCATCACCGACACGGTTTCGGTGATGCGCCAGGGCACGATGGTGGCAACCAGGGAAACGAAGAAGACCACCGTCGCGGAACTGGCCGAGCTGATGGTCGGGCGCCGCGTGCTCTTGCGGGTGGAGAAGGGCGAAGCGGAAGCCGGCGCGGTAAAACTCGCGGTCAAGAACCTGACGGTCAAGGATTCCCGCGGCGTCACCATGGTCGACGACATCTCCTTCGACCTGCGCGCCGGCGAGATCGTCGGCATCGCCGGTGTCGCCGGCAACGGCCAGTCCGAACTGCTCGAGGCGATCTCCGGCATCAGGCACGCCGTTTCCGGTTCGGTGATGCTCGAGGGCAAGCCGATCGATCTCACCGGCAAGGCGGATCCCGGCGAACTGCGCGACCGCGGCCTGGCCCATGTGCCTGAGGATCGCCATCATGTCGGGCTGGTGCTGGCCTTCGAGGAGAACGAGAATTCCATCCTCGGTTATCATGACGATCCCCGCTACCTCAGAGGGCCCTTCCTCAACATCGACGCCATCGTTGCCGATGCCAAGGACAAGATCGAGAAATACGACATCCGCCCCGGCAATCCTCGGCTGAAGACCGCCAACTTCTCCGGCGGCAACCAGCAGAAGATCGTGCTCGCGCGGGAAATCGAACAGGACCCTGGCGTTCTCATCGTCGGCCAGCCGACGCGCGGCGTCGACGTCGGCGCCATCGAATTCATCCACAAGCGCCTGATCGCCATGCGCGACCAGGGCAAGGCCGTGCTGGTCGTGTCGGTCGAGCTCGATGAGATCCGCTCGCTCTCCGACCGCATCCTGGTGATGTTTGCCGGCCGCATTGTCGGCGAGCGCGGGCCGGAGGCGAGCGAGGGCGAGCTCGGCCTGCTGATGGCGGGTGTTGAGCGCCAGGAGGCGGCGCAATGAGCACGCCCTATGCCAAATTGCCGGCCTGGGCCGACTATGGGCTGATCCCGCTGATCAATCTGTCGGTGGCCTTCATCGTCGCCGGCTTCGTCGTGCTTCTGGTCGGCGAGAACCCGTTCCGTGCCGCCGTCATCCTGGTCGAGGGCGCCTTCGGCAAGGGAACAGGCATCGCCTTCACCCTCTTCTATGCCACCACCTTCATCTTCACCGGGCTTTCGGTGGCGGTGGCAGCGCATTGCGGCCTGTTCAACATCGGCACCGAGGGGCAGGCCTACATCGCCGGCCTCGGCATCGCCATCGTCTGTCTTTCCTTCGACAGCGTGCTGCCATGGTGGCTGACATTTCCGCTGGCCATCGTGGCTTCGGCGGCCGTGGGCGCCTTGTGGGCGCTGATCCCCGCCTATCTGCAGGCCAGGCGCGGCTCGCACATCGTCATCACCACCATCATGTTCAACTTCATCGCCGCTTCGATCATGGTTTACCTGCTGGTCGGCCCGTTGAAACCGGCAGCCTCGCAGGCGCCGCAGACGCGCAACTTCCTGGCGGGCGCGGAATTGCCGAAACTCAACTGGGTCATCGAGCTGTTCGGCGCCAAGATCCGCTCGGCACCGCTCAACATCTCCTTCCTGCTGGCGCTGGTCATGGCCTTCCTGGTCTGGCTACTGATCTGGCGCACCAAGCTCGGCTATGAGATGCGCACCTACGGCCACAGCCCAAAGGCGGCGCGCTATGCCGGCATTTCGGAAACCCGCATCATCATCACTGCCATGATGATCTCGGGCGCGCTTGCCGGCATGATGGCGCTCAATCCGGTGATGGGCGACCAGCACAATGTCGCGATCGATTTTGTCTCAGGCGCCGGCTTCGTAGGCATCGCGGTGGCATTGATGGGCCGCCTGCACCCTGTCGGCATCGTGCTGGCGGCAATCTTGTTCGGCATGCTCTACCAGGGCGGCGCCGAACTTGCCTTCGAGATGCCCGCGATCAGCCGCGACATGATCGTCATCATTCAAGGGTTGGTCATCTTGTTCGCCGGCGCGCTCGAGCACATGTTCAGGCCTTACATCCAGGCACTGTTTGCCTCCTTCAATCCGAGATCCGTCGGCATGGAAGCGGTCAAGGGAAAGGGCGCCTGATGGACCTCCTCAACGCCATCGTCCAGGTTCTGGACTCGACCATCCGCCTGTCGGTACCGCTGCTGCTTGCCTGTCTCGCCGGCCTCTACTCGGAGCGGGCTGGCATTTTCGACATAGGCCTCGAAGGCAAGATGCTGGTCGGCGCCTTCGCGGGCGCCGCCGCCGCGTCGGTCTTCCACTCGGCCCTTCTCGGTCTCGGCATGGCCATCCTGATCTCGGTTGCCTTCGCCATGGTGCACGGCTTTGCCTCGATCACCCATCGCGGCAACCAGATCGTTTCGGGCGTTGCGATCAACTTCATCGCCGCCGGTTCGACCATTATCCTGGGCCAGGCCTGGTTCCAGCAGGGCGGGCGCACGCCGGCGCTGCAACCGGGCGAGCGGTTCGACGCGATTGTCTGGCCGGGCGCTGCCGCAGTCAGGGATGTGCCGATCTTGGGACCGATTTATTCGGAACTGATCTCCGGCCACTCGATACTGGTCTATCTCGCCTTCGCGATGGTGCCGTTCACCTGGTGGGTGCTGTTTCGCACGCGCTTCGGCCTCAGGTTGCGCGCGGTCGGCGAAAACCCGGCCGCCGTGGACACCGCCGGCATCTCGGTCGCCTGGCTGCGCTACAGGGCGCTGATCTGCACCGGCATCCTTACCGGCGTCGCCGGCGCCTACCTTTCGATGGTGCAGAATGGCGGCTTCGTGAAGGACATGACCGCCGGCAAGGGCTACATCGCGCTGGCCGCATTGATCTTTGCCAAGTGGAAGCCGGTCAACGCCATGTTCGCCTGCCTGCTGTTCGGCTTCCTCGACGCCCTGTCGATCCGCCTGCAAGGCTCGCCGCTGCCGCTCATCGGCAAGGTGCCGGTGCAGTTCATGCAGGCTCTGCCCTATATTCTCACCGTCATCCTGCTCGCCGGTTTCATCGGCAAGGCGATCCCGCCGCGCGCCGGCGGCGTGCCCTATGTCAAGGAACGCTGAGGATCGAGGCGCGGCCCGGCGCAAAAGAAGCGCCGGCTTTTGGACAAGTTCATCGGAGAGAACACTGAAATGTCGCATGAATTGTTCGAAGCGGCGAAGGCTGCCATGGCCAAGGCCTATGCCCCCTATTCGAAATTTCCGGTCGGTGCGGCACTTCGTACCGAAGACGGGCGCGTCTTCACAGGCGCCAATATCGAGGTCGCCTCCTATCCGGAAGGCTGGTGCGCCGAGACGACGGCGCTCGGCCATTACATCATGGGCGGCGGCGGCAAGATCGTGGAGATCGCCGTCATTGCCGAGCGCATGGCCAAATGCTCGCCTTGCGGCGGCTGCCGGCAGCGGCTGGCCGAATTCTGCCGTCCGGAAACGAAACTCTATCTCTGCGACAATGCGGGCGTCGCCGAAACCGTGGCCATGGGCGACATGCTGCCTTACGGCTTTCGCGGCGACATGCTGAAATGAAGGAAGCGCTCGACCATCTGATCGAACGGCTGGACGGCCTGGCGCCGACCACGGCGCTGGTGCTGGGGTCTGGCCTGGGAGGGCTGGTCAGCCAGGTTGAGAACCCGATCCGTGTCTCCTATGCCGACCTGCCCGGCTTTCCCCGAAGCGGCGTTTCCGGCCATGCCGGAGAGGTGGTAGCCGGGCTGGTTGCCGGCACGCCGGTGCTGATGCTGTCGGGCCGCGCCCACTATTACGAGCACGGCAACGCGGCGGCCATGCGGCCCGTGCTGGAGGTGCTTGCCGGCACTGGCATCACCAAGCTGATCCTCACCAATGCCGCCGGCTCGGTCGATCCGGAGATGGGGCCGGGTTCGGTGATGGTGATATCGGACCACATCAATTTCTCGGGCACCAACCCGCTCATCGGCGAGCCGAGCGACCGCCGTTTCGTCGGCCTGACCGAAGCCTACGATGCCGGCATCCGCACGGCGATCGAACAGGCGGCGAAGGCGACCGGCACGGCGCTGCACAAGGGCGTCTACATGTGGTTCTCCGGCCCGTGCTTCGAAACGCCGGCCGAGATCCGCATGGCGCGCATCATGGGCGCCAACGCCGTCGGCATGTCGACCGTGCCGGAAGTCATTCTTGCCCGCTTCCTTGGCCTGCGTGTCGCCGCCTGCTCGATCATCACCAATCTTGCCGCCGGCATGACCGGAGCCGAGCTTTCGCACCAGGAGACCAAGGATATGGCCCCGGTCGGCGGCGCGCGGCTGGCGACGATCCTGAAGCGTGTGTTCCGCGACGGGCTGTTGGAGAACTGATGCTTCCGCAGGAAATCATCCGCCACAAGCGTGACGGCCACAGGCTGCCGGCGCGCGAAATCGCCGACTTCATCGCCGGCGTAACCGATGGCGCCGTCACCGACGGCCAGGTCGCGGCTTTCGCCATGGCGGTGTTCTTCAACGGCATGAGCCGCGACGAGGCCGTGGCGCTGACATTGGCCATGCGCGATTCCGGCGACGTGCTCGACTGGTCGGACCTGCCCGGCCCGGTCACGGACAAACATTCGACAGGCGGCGTCGGCGACAACGTCTCGCTGATGCTGGCGCCCATCGTCGCTGCCTGCGGCGCTTATGTGCCGATGATATCGGGCCGCGGCCTCGGCCATACCGGCGGCACGCTGGACAAGATGGATTCCATTCCCGGCTACGCCAGCCAGCCCGACATCGCGCTGTTTCGCAGGGCCGTGCTGGAAGCGGGATGTGCCATCATCGGCCAGACCGCGGACCTCGCGCCGGCCGACCGCCGGCTCTATGCCATCCGTGACGTGACCGGAACCGTGGAGTCGGTGCCGCTGATCACCGCCTCGATCCTGTCGAAGAAACTGGCGGCGGGCCTGGGCTCGCTGGTGCTCGATGTCAAGGTCGGCAATGGCGCCTTCATGGAGAAGTCGCGCGACGCGACGGCGCTCGCCAACAGCCTGGTCGAAGTCGCAAGCGGCGCCGGACTGAAAGTTTCGGCGTTGGTCACCGGCATGAACGAACCGCTGGCCTCGGCCGCGGGCAATGCGGTCGAGGTGCGCAACGCCGTCGATTTCCTGACCGGCCGCCTTCGCGACCGGCGCCTGGAGGACGTAACGCTGGCGCTCGCCGCCGAAATGCTGCAGGCGGCTGGTCTGGTGCCGTCCAACCAGGACGGCATGCGGCGCGCCACCGAAACGCTTGCCAGCGGCCGCGCCGCCGCCACCTTCGCGCGCATGGTGACGGTGCTCGGCGGCCCCGCCGATTTCATCGACAAGCCGGAAAGGTATTTGCCCGTTGCGCCAACGGAACACGCGGTGAGAGCGACCGCGGACGGCTTCGTTACCGGCATTGCCACGCGCGATATCGGCCTTGCCGTGGTCGGGCTGGGCGGCGGCCGCACCCGGCCCGACGACAAGGTCGACCCGGCGGTCGGCATCACCAGGCTGTTGCCGGTCGGCGCCGAGGTTCGAGCTGGCGAGCCGCTGGCGCTGGTCCATGCCCGCTCGGTGTCCGACGCCGAAGCTGCGGCGGCAACGGTGCTTTCGGCCTATGCGATCGGCGCTTCCAAGCCGCCTGCCGACAAGTCGGTCATCCGGCGCATCCTGCCGCGTGGCTAAAGCAACTCCAGGAAAGTGTGTACGGTTCCGACCGGCGATGCCCGCTCATTGGACAAGAAGCAGTGTGCCGTTTTCGGCCTGGTATTTGCCCAGCCGATTGAGAAAGCTCATGCCGATCAAATTGGTGCGCAGCGCCTTGTCATCGAGCACGATGGCCTGCACGTCGTTGACGGTGATGCCGCCGATCTGCAGACGGTCGATCATCACCACCGCCGCGTTGATCGTGCCGTTAGCCGTGTTGACCTCATGACTGAAGTCCGACGGGTTCAGCGACAATCCGATCCTGCGCGCCGTCGAGGTGTTGACGGCGACCAGTGTCGCTCCGGTATCGATCATGCCGTCGATCTGGCGTCCGTTCAGTTTGAAGGCCGACGAGAAATGCCCTCGCGCGTCAGCCGTGACGACAACCTTGCGGCCCATCGGCAACGGCGCCACCGGCTTGTCGGAAGCCGCTGCCAAGGCGACTTCCGGACGGGCGTCGCCCGCCGGCTTGGCCGTCATCGCCTTTTTCAGCAGGCTTTCGAACATCTGCGGATTCGACTGATAGACAATCGGGATGGATGCCGATGTACCGGCAAGGACGCTGAGGATAAGTAGCTTGCGCAGCATGGATCGGCCCCGGCGCATGACCCCGAAAATCGGGATCGATTTTCGGAAAGGATCACGCGCAAATCAAAGTGCTGCGGCGTCCGACAGGACGCGCGGCGCTGTCGTGAAGGCCGATCCTTAACACCGGGATGGTGTTTGCCGTTTTAACGCCGCTCGAAACCGCGCCGTTGCGTAAACTTTCGGTAAATCACTTTGTCCCGTACATGCGGTCGCCGGCGTCGCCGAGGCCGGGCATGATGTAGCCCTTCTCGTTGAGCTGGCGATCTATGGAAGCCGTGAAGACGGGAACGTCGGGGTGTGCCTTCGTGAAGCGCTCGATGCCTTCGGGCGCCGCCAGCAGGCACAGAAAGCGGATGTTGGTGGCGCCGCGCCCCTTCAACTTGTCGATCGCCGCGATCGCGGAATTGGCGGTGGCCAGCATCGGATCGACGACGATGACCAGCCGGTCGGCGAGATCGCTCGGCGCCTTGAAGAAATATTCGACCGCTTCCAGCGTCTCATGGTCGCGGTAGAGGCCGATATGGGCGACGCGGGCCGCCGGCACCAGATCGAGCAGGCCTTCGAGCAAGCCGTTGCCGGCGCGTAGCACGGAGGCGAAGACCAGCTTCTTGCCTTCCAGCGTCGGCGCCTCCATCGTTTCGATCGGCGTTTCGATGGTCGTCGTCGTGAGTTCGAGATTGCGCGTCACCTCATAGCCGAGCAGCAGCGAGATCTCGCGCAGCAGCCGCCGGAAACCGGCCGTCGAGGTCTCCTTCTTGCGCATGATGCTCAGCTTGTGCTGGACAAGCGGGTGGTCGACGACGGTGACGCCCTTCATGATGTGCTCCGACGTGGTTCGTGGTGAGTAGCCAATAGTGAGTAGTGAATAGTGAGCCGATTTGCGAGTCCCGATGCTCGCTCGGCCCAACTGCCCACTGCTGGCCAGTCACTGTTCACCCTGCCTTCATTCACCTGGCCTTCGCATCCAGCCGGCTGAGCAGCGTCGCCTTGGTCTTCCTGTCGACGAAAGCCGCCTCGATGGCCGTTCGGGTGACGGCGGCCAGCGCCTTCTCGTTCATCGAGAAATATTCCGCCGCGATGTCGTATTCGCGTTTCAGCGAGGTCCAGAAATAGGGCGGGTCATCCGAGTTGAGCGTCACCTTGCAGCCGGCCGCGAGCAGGGCGGAGAATGGGTGAGCAGCAAAACTGTCGAACACTTTCAGCGCAATGTTGGAGCCGGGACAGCATTCCAGCACCACCCCCTCCTCGGCGATGCGCCGGACAAGATCGGGATTCTCGATGGCGCGCACGCCATGGCCGATGCGCGACGGGCGGATGTGATCGAGCGCCGCCTGGACCGTCTCCCACCCCGTCAGTTCGCCTGCATGGACGGTAATCCCGAGCCCGGCCTCGCGGGCGATTTCGAATGCCCTGACGTAGTCCTCCATCTCGCCGACCCTCTCGTCGCCGGCGACACCGAAGCCGGTCACCAGCGGATGTCCGCAGCGCGCGGCGAAGCGCGCTGCCTGCTCTATGGACTCGACGCCGGCATGGCGCACGCCGGTGACGATCATGCGGCCCTCGATGCCGGTCTTGGCCTTGGCGCGGGCCATGCCTTCGCCGAGCGCGTCAGTATAGGCCTTGGGCGACAGGCCCGCCTTCGTGGCATGATCCGGCGAGGTAAAGACCTCTGAGTAGATGGCGCCGTCACGAGCCAAGCTGGTCAGATAATGGTCAGCCAGCCGCGCATAGTCTTCCTCGGTCCGGAACAGGTCGGAGGCGAAATCATAGGCGGCGAGAAAGGAGGTGAAATCGTGCCAGACGAAAGAGCCGTTCTGGATATAGGGCGAGGTGTCCTTGCCGTATTTCTGCGCCTGTCGGATGACGAGTTCCGGTGCCGCTGCCCCTTCGATGTGGCAGTGCAGTTCCGCTTTCAAAGGCATTCAAACATCCCGTCGGTCAGTCCAGGTCTCGAAACCCGCCACCTGGAAGCGCGGCCGAACACCGCGCCTTAAACAATAGCGCCCGCACCATCGATCGGCTATGGTCCCGCCGGTTTTATGACGGATCAAAAAAATGTCAGTTGAGAGAACCACGGCCGCCGGCGGCATGGAAACCTCCTATGGTTTCAAGCGTGTAGGGGCAGGCGACAAGCAGCCCCTGGTCAACGATGTTTTCCACAAGGTCGCCAACCGCTACGACCTTATGAACGACCTGATGTCGGGCGGCCTGCACCGGCTGTGGAAGGATGCCATGGTAACCTGGCTCAATCCGCCGAAGCGGCCGGGCTGGCGCGTGCTCGATGTCGCCGGCGGCACCGGCGACATTGCCTTTCGCGTCGTCGATGCCAGCCATGGGCATGCTCATGCCACCGTGCTCGACATCAACGGCTCGATGCTCGCCGTCGGTCGCGACAGGGCGCAAAAAAAAGGCATGTCCGGCAACACCGACTTCGTCGAAGCCAATGCCGAGGAACTGCCCTTCGCGGACGCCACCTTCGACGCCTACACCATCGCTTTCGGCATCCGCAACGTGCCCAGGATCGACGTCGCGCTCGGCGAAGCATTCCGCGTGCTGAAGCCGGGCGGTCGATTCCTGTGCCTGGAATTTTCCGAGGTCGAGATGCCGTTGCTCGACAAGGTCTATGAGGCCTGGTCGTTCAAGGCCATTCCGAAGATCGGCAAGGCCGTCACCGGCGACGGCGAGCCTTATTCCTATCTCGTCGAGTCGATCGCGAAATTCCCCAACCAGGCGAATTTTGCTTCCATGATAACCCGCGCGGGCTTCGATCGGGTCTCGTTCCGCAACTATTCCGGCGGCATCGCCGCGCTTCATTCGGGCTGGAAGCTTTGAGGCAGGCCCGGGCATGAGCACCGTCAGCGCTGGATTTCGGCTCATGCGGGCCGGCTGGGTGCTTGTACGCGAGGGCGTCGTCGCCGCTTTGCCTGGCGAGGAACTGTCCGGCCTGCCGAAATTAGGCTGGCGGCTGGCGCGGCTGTTTACCCGCCGCCGCGCGCTCGCCTATGAGCGCAGCGACCGGCTGGCCAAGGCGGTGGTCCGGCTTGGGCCGTCCTATGTCAAGCTTGGCCAGTTTCTGGCGACACGACCCGACGTCGTCGGCAACGACATGGCGCTCGATCTCGCCATGCTGCAGGACAAGATGCACACCTTCCCGACGGCCGAGGCGGTGGCGGCCATCGAGGGCTCGCTCGGACGCAAGCTCGGCGACCTCTACACGCAGTTCGGCGACCCGGTCGCCGCGGCCTCCATCGCCCAGGTCCATGCCGCTGAAACGGTCGATGGCGGCGTCGCCAGGAAGGTAGCGGTCAAGGTGATCCGGCCGGGCGTGCGCCGCCGCTTCTTCCAGGATCTCGAAAGCTATTTCCTCGCCGCCCGTCTGCAGGAGAGATACATCCCCTCCTCACGCCGGCTGCGGCCTGTGGAGGTGACCGAGACGCTGGCGCAGACCACCAAGATCGAGATGGACCTGCGCCTCGAGGCGGCCGCGCTTTCGGAACTTGGTCAAGGCACCAGGGAGGATCCGGGCTTTCGCGTCCCTTCCGTCGACTGGGAACGCACCGGCCGCGACGTGCTGACCATGGAGTGGGTCGACGGCATCAAGATGAACGACATCGCCGGACTCGCCGCCGCGGGACACGATCTGAGGGCAATCGCGGCCAACCTGATCCAGTCGTTCTTGCGCCATACGCTGCGCGACGGCTTCTTCCACGCCGACATGCATCCGGGCAACCTGTTCGTCGAGGCTGATGGCACGATCGTCGCCGTCGATCTCGGCATTGCCGGCAGGCTCGGCAAGAAGGAGCGCCGGTTCCTAGCCGAAATTCTCTACGGCTTCATCACGCGCGACTATCTGCGCGTCGCCGAGGTTCATTTCGAGGCCGGCTACGTGCCGCGCCAGCACAATGTCGCGGCCTTCGCCCAGGCGATCCGTGCCATCGGCGAGCCGATCCATGGCCAGCCGGCCGAAACCATTTCCATGGCCAAGCTTCTGACGCTGCTGTTCGAGGTGACCGAACTCTTCGACATGGCGACGCGGCCCGAACTGATCCTCCTGCAGAAAACCATGGTGGTGGTCGAGGGCGTGGCGCGCACGCTCGATCCGGCCTTCAACATGTGGAAGACCGCCGAACCTGTGGTCAGCGGCTGGATATCCGGAAATCTTGGGCCAAGCGGCCTGCTGGCCGACGCCCGCGACGGCGGCAAGGCGATGCTGACGCTGATCCGCCAAGCCCCCGAGTTGGCAGCGCGCACCGAGCGGCTGTCGCGCGAGATCGACCTGATGGCCGAGCATGGCCTGCGCTTCGACGAGGCGACGGCCCGCGCCATCGGCAAGGCCGAAGCGCGCTACAACCGCTCCGGCCGCGTGGCGCTTTGGGTGATAGCCCTGACGCTGGTCTATATAGCCTGGAAGCTGTTTTGATCGCTTGCAATGCTAGCAATATCATTGCTAGCATTGCAAGCGACCGAGGAGTGAAAATGGGCACGATCACTGTCCGCAATCTTGCCAACGACGTGAAGCAGAAGCTGCGAGAGCGGGCTGCGGCGCGCGGTGTGTCGATGGAAGAAGAGGCGCGTGAGGTGCTCGCCAAAAGCGTTCTATCCGTGGAAGCAGATGCTGCGTCCGACGGTAAAACCCTTTATGCGGCTATCCGAGATTTGGTCGAACCGCACGGCGGTTTCGCAATTGATTTGCCCCAACGGGGTCAATCCTTGGGAAGCCGCATGAGCCTCTCCGGCAAGCGCATCCTGCTCATCATCGGCGGCGGCATCGCCGCCTACAAGGCGCTCGACCTCATCCGCCGGCTGCGCGAGCGGGGCGCTGCGGTGCGGACAGTGATGACATCGGCGGCGCAGGAGTTCGTCACCACGCTCTCGGTCGGCGCGCTTTCGGCAGACCATGTCTTCACCGACCTGTTCGACCGCAATGACGAGCACGATGTCGGCCATATCAGGCTGTCGCGCGAGGCCGATCTGCTGGTTGTGGCGCCCGCCACCGCCGATCTGATGGCCAAGCTCGCCAACGGCCACGCCAATGATCTTGCCTCCACCGTGCTCCTGGCCACCGACAAGCCGGTGTTGATGGCGCCGGCCATGAACCCCAGAATGTGGGCGCATCCGGCGACGCGGCGCAACCGTGCGGCGCTGCACAAGGATGGCATCACCTTCGTTGGCCCCGCCAAAGGCGAGATGGCCGAGAGCAACGAGGCTGGCGAAGGCCGCATGGCCGAGCCGCTGGAGATCGTCGCCGCGATCGAAGCGCTGCTCGATGTCGCTCCCAAGCCGCTGGCCGGCAAGAGGATCATCGTCACATCGGGCCCGACGCATGAGCCGATCGACCCGGTGCGCTACATCGCCAACCGATCGTCGGGAAAGCAGGGCCATGCCATAGCGGCGGCATTGGCCAGGCTCGGCGCCGAGGTGAGGCTGGTCTCCGGTCCCGTCAGCATCGCCGATCCGGCTGGTGTGAAGACCATCCATGTCGAGCGGGCGCAGGAGATGCGCGATGCCGTGGAACAGCTTCTACCGGCCGATGCGGCGGTATTCGTCGCCGCCGTCGCCGATTGGCGCACCGACAGCCCAGCCGGCGAGAAGATCAAGAAAGCGCCGGGCGAAGGCCCGCCGGTGCTGCGCATGATCGAGAACCCCGACATCCTTGCGGGCGTCGGGCATCACAAGCAGCGGCCGACGCTGGTGGTCGGCTTCGCAGCCGAGACGCAGGACCTTTTGCGCAACGCCGAAGCCAAGCTGAGGAAGAAGGGCGCCGACTTCATTGTCGCCAATGACGTGTCGCTCGAAAGCGGCATCGGTCCATCCGGTGTGATGGGCGGCGACCGCAACCGTGTTCGCATCGTCTCGAAGACCGGCGTCGAGGAATGGCCCGAGATGAGCAAGGACGAAGTGGCGACCCGGCTCGCCACCCTGATCGCAGAACGGCTGAAGACGACCGCAGCGTGACGAGCTGGACCGTCGGAATTCCGCAAAAACAAAGGCTTAGCGCAGGCTAGCGATTCTATGGAACCCTGAACCGCTAGTCGGCAAGTAGCTCCGCGGTCCGTGCAAGCGCACTGCCGAAGCCATTGAGCGGAATGGAGAAGCTGACCGCTTGGCCCGTATCCGCCGCGAAGGCATCGATCTTCAAGGTGGTGCCCGCCTTGAGCATGGGGATTGCGTTGGCATCGAACGCCACCGGCACCAGACAGCCGACGGCCTGGCAGGTGTTGAACTGCAAACTGCCGTCCAGTTTCTGGTCGTCGATCGTAAGGCTGACGCCCTTGGCGAGCGCCAGGCCGAACGGCAAAGCGAGCGTGCCGGTCGCGTCTTCGCCCGTCCTGCTCGACAGCTCTATCGCCAGCAGACGCTGGTTGCTTTGCTTGTTGAACTGCTGGTGTGACAGGCTGCATGCCTTGGCAGCGCCCGATATCTGGCAGTTGACCGCCCAGTCGCCATGGGTTTCGGAGAGGGCCGATGCGCCGCCGGGCAACTGTGGCTGGTTGGCGGCGGGCGCGGCCGCCGCTTTGTCGCCTTTTGTCTGCGCCGCCGCGGCCGGCAGACCGGCAATGCAGGCAGCCCCCAGCATCGCTACCAGATACGCATGCTTCCTCATAAGGACCCCTTTTGCCCGGCTCCATCCCTGAGCCAGCTGGATGCTGACCCTGAGGGACGCACTGTCGGCGTTCTGTTTGACCGTTTCTTCGAAGGCGCCGTTACATCCGATAGACATGCCGACGCCGTTGACGCCATGGAATTCGAGGCCAGCGTCAACCCGATAGAGCGGTGAATCGACCGCTTCCGTCAAGTGCGATGCCGGGTTGCGGGGGCAGATTCTCCTCCGCCGCGAAGGGGGTGCGATCACGCGATTTCCTGTTAATCGGCACTCTGGCGTAGCATGAGAGGACAAACGCACTATATGTAGAGTGAAGTTTTGTTTGTGCGGGAATAAGCAAATGTTGGCGCTTCGGCCATCGACGGTTTTCATGACGGCGGCATTGGCAGCCTCGACGCTGGCGGGCATTTGTCTGCCTGCTTCCGCGCAGGTGCTCATTCCCTCCGTCGACAACAACGCGTTGATCCAGCAGAACGATCTGCAGGCCTTGCAAAATCGTGTCCAGCGGCAGCAGTTTCAGCAGCAGCAGCAACAGAATCGGGCTCAGGACCGGGTGATCGTGCAACAGCCGCCGCCCATCGTGCCGCGGGTCAGGCCGAACTGCCAGACGCAGATAATCGGCAACACCGCCGTAAGCACCTGCCGCTGAGGCGGGCTTCCCTTTTATTTAGCCGACTTACATGGTAGGGGCGTTCAGGTGCCCCTGCGGCAGTTTGGGTTTTGCAACGACACCGCGTCACGGTATGGGCACTGCACCGACTGGATTTTACGAATGGCAGCCACCAAGAAAAAGGCCGTGCGCAAGGCCAAAAAGGGCGACACGATCCGCCAGGTCGCGGCTATCCCTTTTCGGCTGGACCAGCGCGGCGACATCGAGGTGATGCTGGTCACCTCGCGCACCACCAGGCGCTTCATCGTACCCAAGGGCTGGCCGATGAAAGGCAAGAGCGGACGCAAGGCGGCCACCATCGAGGCGCAGGAAGAAGCGGGCGTACTCGGCAAGACCCTGAAGCAGCCGGCGGGCACCTATTCCTATTGGAAGCGGTTGGCCAACCGTTTCGTCCGCGTCGATGTCATCGTCTATCTGTTGGAAGTAACGCAAGAGCTTGCCGACTGGCAGGAAGCCAAACGGCGGCAACGGGCCTGGCTGGCGCCGGCCGATGCGGCCATGCTCATCGACGAACCCGAACTTTCGACGCTGGTAAGGACCTTGAAGCTTCCCCAGCCCGCACAAATCGGCCCCGCGTAAAGGCCTCACGCCCCGGCGCCGTTCTCTTCGGGGGGCGATCGCACCGGCGTACCGGTATAGGCCCACAGCCATTCGCGTGGCAGCGGACCTTTGTTCCGCTCGGCTTGCTGCGATTGTTCCCAGGCATGCGCCAGGATGCCGACCGAGCGCGACAGCACGAAAAGCCCGCGCGTCAGCGGCGGCGGAAAGCCGAGCTCGCCGTAAATGACGGCGGTCGCGCCATCAATGTTGAGCGGTATCTTTTTGCCCTTGCGTCGCGCGACCTCCGCCTCGATCGCCTCGGCGATGTCGGCGAAGCGGCCATTGATCACGCCGCGGGCGGCAAACTCCCGAGTCAGTTCCATCAGGCGCGGCGCGCGCGGGTCGACCGGATGGAAGCGATGGCCCAGCCCCGGCACGTAGCCCTTTCCCCCGGCAAAGAACCGGTCAAGCCGCCCCGAGACAGCCTCTTTCAGCGTCGTACCGCCATCGAGCGCCGCGGCAATGTCGCCATAGAAGGCAAGCGCCTGCTCGCCGGCGCCGCCATGCACGTCGCCAAGCACGTTGATGGCCGACGCCATGGCGCTGTTGATGCCGACACCGCAGGTCGCCGCCATGCGGGCAATGGCGATCGACGGCGCCTGCGGCCCGTGGTCGACTGCGGCGCCCAGGGCAATGCCGAGCAGCGCGGCCTCTTCCTCGCTGGGCAATTCGCCGCGCAGCATCAGCCAGATGACAGCCGGAAAGCTGACGCGGCCGATCAGGTCCTGGATTTCATAGCCGCGCAGCCGGATGACGCCCGGCCGCATTTCGATGATGCCAGTCTGCCACCACTCCTCGCCGCGCTCGCGGCCGGTTTTCTCGTCCGTCCCGCTCATGTCAGTGCCTTTGCCTTGGCTCGCGGCGACAGGCCGGCGAACACCTCGTCCATATGCTCGCCCAGGGCCGGCGGCGGCAGCGTCGGCAAGGGCGCGGCACCATCGACCGTGAAGCCGCCGCGCAGAACCGTCAGCGGCCTCTCCATGTCAGCCACGCCGTCGAAATCCCTGGTCATCTGGCGCTCGAGCACCTGCGGTTCGGCCAGCACTTGCGGGATCGTCAGCACCCTGCCCGCCGGCACCCCGGCGCGGTTCAGTTTTTCCTCCCACGCAGCCGCCGGGCCATTCGCCAGCGCTTCCTCGATCTCGATCTTCAGCGCCGCACGGTTCCTCTTGCGCGTCTCGCGCTCGGCAAAGCGCGGATCCGACGCCAACTCCGGCCGCTCGATAAGCCGGCAAAGCGTTACGAACTGCTCCTGCTTGTTGGCGGCGATGTTAAGCAGACCGTCGCCGGTGCGAAAGGCGCCCGACGGTGCCGCCGTCATGTTCTCATTGCCCATCGGCATGGGATCGACCCCGGCCGTCAGATAGTTTGAAACCGGCCAGCCAAGCGCCGACAATGTGCATTCAAGCATCGATACGTCGAGGAAGGCACCCTCGCCGCTCGTCTTCTGCCTCACCAGCGCCGAGACGATGGCGAAGGCCCCGACCAGTCCGCCCAGCGTGTCGGCGACGGGATAGCCGACCCGCAAGGGTGCCGTCTCCGGCGTGCCGGTGATGCTCATAATGCCCGAAAGGCCCTGGATGATCTGGTCATAAGCCGGATTGTCGCGCATCGGCCCGGTCTGGCCAAAGCCCGAGATCGCGCAGTAGACAAGGCTGGGGCGAACCGCCTTCAGCGCCTCGTAACCGAGGCCAAGCCGGTCCATGACGCCGGGGCGGAAGTTCTCCACCAGCGCATCGGCGCTGGCGACCAGGTCCAGGAAGCGTTCGCGCTCGGCTTCCTTCTTGAGATCGAGCACGACGGAGCGTTTGCCGGCATTCTGCGCCAGGAACGAAGCGCCCATGCCGGCCTGGTTGAGTTCCGGCGAACCGCCGAGCTGGCGCGCCAGGTCGCCGCCTTGCGGCGCCTCGACCTTGATCACGTCGGCGCCGAGCAGCGCCAACTGGTAAGCGCAATAGGGCCCGGCCAGGACGTTGGTCAGGTCGAGCACGCGGATACCGGAAAGCAGGTCTGTCATGTCACTTCAAATCGATCAGGCATCGCCCGGCACATGCTCCGGACCGCGCAATCGGCGGCGTTCGATGTAGGCCCAGATATGCGGCCCGACCAGGCCGATGAAGGCCAGCGTCAGCAGGGTCAGCGACAGCGGGTGCTTGTAGAACACCGACCAGTCGCCGTTCGAGATCGTCATGGCACGGCGAAACTGGGTTTCGGCGAGCGGTCCCAGGATCATGCCGATGATGACGGGCGCAGTCGGGAAATCGAAGCGCCGCATCAGGAAGCCGGCCGCGCCCAGGAGATAGAGGATGGCGAGGTCGATCGGCGACTGCGAGATGCCGTAGGTGCCGACGGTGGCGAAAACCAGGATGCCGGCATAGAGCTGCGGCGCCGGGATCTTCAACAGCCGCACCCAAAGCCCGATCAGCGGCAGATTGAGGATGACGAGAATGACGTTGGCGATGAACAGGCTGGCGATCAGTCCCCAGACCAGATTGCCTTGTGTCGTCAGAAGCAGAGGGCCTGGATTGATGCCGTAGCTCTGGAAGGCCGAAAGCATGATCGCCGCCGTCGCCGAGGTCGGCAGGCCGAGCGTCAGCATCGGCACCAGCACGCCGGCGGCCGACGCATTGTTGGCGGCCTCCGGACCGGCGACGCCCTCGATGGCGCCAACCGTGCCGAATTCCTGCTTGTGTCTCGAAAGCTTCTTTTCGATGGCATAGGACAGGAAGGTCGGTATCTCGGCGCCGCCAGCGGGCATGGCGCCGATCGGGAAGCCTATCGCGGCGCCGCGCAACCAGGGCTTCCACGAGCGCCCCCATTCGGCCGCCGTCATATAGAGCGAGCCCTTCAGCGGCACGATCTCGTCCTTGCCGGCATAACGGCGCGAGGCCATGTAGAGCGTCTCGCCGACGGCGAACAGGCCGACGGCGGCGATGATGACGTCGACGCCGTCGAGCAGTTCGGTCATGCCGAAGGTGAAGCGCGGCTGGCCGGTCTGCAGGTCGACCCCGATCATGCCTATAACAAAGCCGGCGAACAGGCTGGTCAAGCCGCGCACCGAGGACGAGCCGAGCACCGCCGAAACTGTGATGAAGGCAAGCACCATCAGCGAGAAATACTCGGCCGGGCCGAAGGCCAGCGCGAACCTGACCACGATAGGCGCCAGGAAGGCGACGCCCAGCGTGCCGAGCGTGCCGGCGACGAAGGAGCCGATCGCCGAGGTGGCAAGTGCTGCGCCGCCGCGCCCGGACCGGGCCATCTTGTTGCCTTCCAGCGCGGTGACGATGGTGGCGCTTTCGCCTGGCGTGTTGAGCAGGATCGACGTCGTCGAGCCGCCATACATGGCGCCGTAATAGATGCCGGCAAACAGGATGAAGGAAGCCTCCGGCGCAACCTGATAGGTGATCGGCAGAAGCAGCGCGATGGTCAGTGCCGGTCCGAGGCCGGGCAGCACGCCGATGGCGGTGCCAAGCGTGGTGCCGAGCAGGCACCACAGAAGATTGACCGGGGTGAAGGCGACGGCGAAACCGTGTGCGAGATGGCCTAGCGTTTCCATGGCGTCAGCCTCCCAGCGTGCTGGTGAACGCATCGATCACCGTATTCAGCTGGTTCTCGATGAAACCGGCGCCGATATTGACGCCGAGCGCCTTGGCGAAGCCGAAATAGGCGGCCAGCGCCAGCACGAGGCCAGTGAGCGCATCGCGCAGCGTATGCCGGCTGCCGAAGCCGTAGCAGACCAGAACGAACATGATGACGGATGCCGCGGTGAAGCCGAGCGGCTGGATCAGGAGCAGGTTGGCGATGAGACCGATGACGACGAAGCCCATCGCCTTCCAGTCGGTCGGCGTCTCCCTTTCCTCCTCCGGCTGCCAGCCGCCGCGCAGTGCGGCGACGATGAGCAGGAGCGAAAGAACCACCAGCCCGAACATGGTGAGATAGGGAAAGACGGTCGGGCCGACCTTGGAGTAGAGCGGCGACACCGGGATCGCCAAGGTCTGCCAGGCAACCGCCCCGGCACAGGCCAGAAGCCCGATGCCGATCAGCAGTTCGGGTACGGCAAGGCGCGAGAACGCAGCCTGCTGGTCGCTGGTGCTCATGAATGTCCTCCCAAGACAGCCGGCGTCTCACAGCCGGCTTTTATCCTATCTTCACCCCCGGTGGATCGCATGTCCATGCGAACGGCGGGAGGAAAAAGAGCGGACCATGGACCGCCCTCACTGGAAATCAGGCGAGGCCGAGATCCTTGAGGATGGCTTCGATGCGAGCCGTATCCTCGGCAAGGAACTTCGCATAATCGTCGCCGGTGAGCAGGATGGGCGTCCAGTTGCGGTTCTTGCATTCCGTGGCCCAGGCATCGCTCTTGGCCATGGTCTCGACCAGCGTGATCATCGACGCCTTATCGGTATCGGAGACGCCGGGGGGCGCGAAGACGCCACGCCAGTTGAACAGTTCGACGTCGATGCCGGCTTCCTTCAGCGTCGGCGCATCGATGCCCTCCTGCCGCTTGTCGGCGGAAATGGCGAGCAGCCTCAGCGCCCCTGCCTTGACCTGTTCGGAGAACTCGCCGAAGCCGGAAATGCCCGCCGCCACCTGATTGCCGAGCAGCGCCGACAGGGCCTCGCCGCCGCCGGCGAACGGCACATAGGACAGGTTTGTCGCGGGCACGCCCGCCGTCTTGGCGATCAGCCCGAACAGGATATGGTCCGAACCGCCGGCCGAACCGCCGGCGACGGGAACCTTCGTCGGATCCTCTTTAAGCGCGGCGACGAAATCCGCGGCCGTCTTGAACGGCGAGGCCGCCGGTACCACCAGCGCTTCGAACTCGCCGGTGAGCCGGGCGATCGGCGTGACCTGCGTCAAATTATTGGCAGCCTTGTTGGCGATGATGGCGCCGACCATGACCATGCCGCCTACCATCAGCGAATTGCCCTTGCCGTTCCATTGACTGATGAATTGCGGCAGCCCGACCGTGCCGCCGGCGCCGCCGACATTGGTGATCTGCGAGCCGGAGATCAGCTTCTCGCTGCGCAGCACCTGGTCCATCGTGCGCGCAGTCTGGTCCCAGCCGCCACCGGGCGCCGCCGGCACGAAAATCTGGATCTGCGGCGTGCCTTGGGCAAGGGCGGGAGAAAGACGCGACGCCACCAGCCCGGCGGCCCCCGCGGCAGCGGTGCTCATCAAAAATCTGCGTCTGTTCAGCATGGGATTCCTCCAAATCACGACACCTCCTCCGGTGCCCGCCAAAAACGCGCCTGAAACCAGACCCGTGCTTGAGTTCAAGCAGACTTTACCGCGTTCCGTCAACAGGAACGATATTCTGCTGGACAGAATGCTCGAGCTGCGCGACACAATCGCGCCGCTCGACTTTTGTTCGACTGGGGACCAATGAATTCGGCAGGCAAACCAGCTGGCATCGAAATCCGGAGTACGTCAGCCGACGGTGTTGCCGCGCTTGACCGGGCCATTGCCATCCTCGATGCATTCACCACGGCGGACCGCTCGCTCAGCCTTTCCGAGATCGCGGCCCGAACCGGCCTCTACAAGAGCACCATTCTGCGCCTGGCCAATTCGCTTTTGCGCGGACAATTGCTCGAGCGCCTGGACGACGGCCGTTACCGCATCGGACCAGCCAGCTTCCGGCTCGGCGCGCTCTATCAGCGGTCGGTCGTGGCGGTCGACATCCTGCTGCCGATCATGCGCGACCTCTGCGAGCTAAGTTGGGAAAGCGTTGCGTTCTATGTCCGCTCGGGAGACGTGCGCACCTGTCTCTACCGGGTCGAGTCCAAGCATCCTATCCGCTATACGATCCGCGAGGGTGACGTCCTGCCGTTGCTGGTGGGCTCCGGCGGGCGTGTGCTGGCGGCGTTTTCCGGACAGCCGGGCGAACCCTACGAAACCATCCGCAAGACCTGCAACTGCCTCGCCATCGGCGACCGCGACCCGCAGACGGCGGGCCTGTCGGCGCCGGTGTTCGGGCCGGGGCGGGTTCTGCTCGGCGCCTTGACCCTGGCCGGCCCGAGCACACGCGTCGACGCGCCCTTCCTGCGGCGCATGCGGCGGCCGCTGCTCGAGGCGGCGGCCCGCGCCACCCGCGCCTTCGGCGAGGATGCCTCGATGCTCGATGAAGCGGCTCGCGAAGCCGCGGTGCAAACGGATAATGCCAGTCCCGGCGCGGTTATCAGGAGCAGACGGCGTTCTCGGATCATTTCGACGCCCTTGCGGAACGACCGCTAATGCATGCCGCCCAAAGGGACCTCGGTTTCTGGAGAACGACATAAAACAAGAACGCTAAGCGCAGCGCATGAGTCCGTTTCCACGCGACGCGCTTTAGACACTTGCCGAGTGCTCAGGCCAACCGCTCCAGCAGGATGGTCGGGGTTTCGTGATAGACGGTCCGCGCCACCTCCCGGTAGCCGCACTTCGTCGCCACGTTCAAGGAAGCGGTGTTTTCGGGGTCGATGATGCAGACGGTTTTGCCACGTCCGAAGGTCTCGTCGCCCCAGCCAAGCACGCGGCTGACGATCTCGGTGGCGAGGCCAGCGCCGTGGGCGGCCGGAGCGAGCGCCCACCCGGCCTCCGGAATGCCCTCTATCGGCGGCTCCATATCGCGCTTGAGGTCGTGAAAACCGGCCTCGCCGACGAAACGGCCCGTCGCCTTATCCTCGATCGCCCAGAAACCGTAGCCGAGCAGCGACCAGAGCCCGGCGTGACGCAGGAAGCGCATCCAGCTCTCTTCCCGCGTGCGCGGCCTGCCGCCGATGAAGCGGGTGACGACCGGATCGGCCCACATGGCGACATAGGCGTTGAAATCCTCCAGCCGGTGCGCTCGCAGGATGGCGCGCGCCGTTTCGATCACCGGAACGCCGCTTGCGTCGTGATGGTTCATGGGGTCGCCCTCGCTTAAACCTGCAAAGCACCTAGCAAATCACCGGCTGCGAGCAAGGGCCAGGCCAGGACGGATCATCTTCCAGACAGACGGCGCGCGCTTGGCGTGCCCGATCCAGCCGGGACAGCCATTCCTCCGATGGTCCGGCCGCGCCTCATGGACCGCAAGCCAGAACGGTTGCGGATATCAGCACTTTGCCATTTGAGTACGATTGCAATCTGTTAGCCTGCCCTAGTTGTACCCGTGCAGCCGGTGTCGAGGAGAACTCCGCGCAGCGGTTGAAGATTTAAGCTCTGGGAGGAAATCACGATGAGAAGATTTGTCGCCGCTCTGGCTGCCGCCGTGGCTGTCACGCTTTATCCGCTCGCCGCAGGCGCGCAAACCTATCCCGAACGCACCATCACCGTCGTGGTGCCATTTGCGGCCGGCGGCCCGACCGACACGGTCACACGTCTCGTCGCGGAAGCCATGTCGAAGGATCTCGGCCAGCAGGTTATCGTCGAGAATGTCGGCGGCGCCGGCGGCACGCTGGGCGCAGGCCGCGTCGCCAAGGCCGAGCCGGATGGCTACACCCTGCTTCTCCATCACATCGGTATGGCCACCAGTGCCACACTCTACAGAAAGCTCGCCTATGACACGCTGAACGCCTTCGAATATGTCGGCCTCGTCACCGAGGTGCCAATGACCATCGTTGGCCGCAAGGACCTCGAGCCGGCCGATTTGAAGGGATTGGTCGAGTACGCCAAGGCCAACAAGGATAGCGTCACCGTAGCCAATGCCGGCATAGGTGCTGCCTCGCATCTCTGCGGCATGCTGTTCATGAGCGCTATCAAGACGCCGCTGGTCACCGTCCCCTACAAGGGCACCGGCCCTGCCATGACCGATCTCCTCGGCGGCCAGGTCGACATCATGTGCGACCAGACGACCAACACCACCAAGCAGATCCAGGGCGGTACGATCAAGGCCTACGCCGTCACCTCGCCGGAGCGCCTCGATGTGCTGCCCGATGTCCCGACGACGACGGAAGCCGGCCTTCCCGAAGTGCAGGTCAGCATCTGGCACGGCCTTTATGCCCCCAAGGGCACTCCGGCGGAGATCACCGAACGGCTGTCGAAATCCCTGCAGGTCGCACTGAAGGACGAGAACGTCGCCGCCCGCTTCGCCGAGCTCGGCACCAGGCCGTCGCCCGAGGCCGACGCGACGCCGGCCGCGCTGAAGGCCAAGTTGGAAAACGAGATTGCGCGCTGGAAGCCGATCATCGAAGCTGCCGGCCAGTACGCCGACTGAGGTTTGAACGGGGCGCCGCCCGCGCCCCGTTTTCGCTTCGGGATCGTCGCGCCCGCAGCCTGGGAGGAACGTCATGAAGGCTTTCGCAATCGACAGGACGAACGGCATATGCGCTGCGCTGTTCATCGGTTTCGGCGCATTTTTCGCGTTGCAGTCGCTCGGCCTGGAAATCGGCACCGCCTTCCGCATGGGGCCGGGCTATTTCCCGCTGGTGCTGGCGATCGTGCTGATCCTGCTTGGTCTCGTCATCCTCGTCCAGGCGATGCGATTCGAGGGCGATCCGATCGGCCACATTGCATGGCGCGGCTTGCTGTTCATCCTTCCCGCTCCGATCTTCTTCGGCCTGACGGTGCGCGGCCTCGGCTTCATTCCGTCAATCTTCCTGACGGCGCTGATCGCATCGTTTGCCAGCGGCCGCATGAGACCGCTGACCGCGTTCGTGCTGTCGACCGCTCTGACGCTGTTTGCGTTCGTCGTCTTCAGCTACGCACTCGGCCTTCCGTTCCGGCGCTTCGGCCCATGGCTCACTCCGTGGCTGCCATTGTGAGGAGATGAGCATGGAGCTCCTCGACAATCTGGCGCTCGGCTTTTCGACCGCTTCATCGCTGACGAACCTTGGCTTCTGCCTGATCGGCGTCCTTCTTGGCACGCTGATCGGCGTCCTGCCCGGGATTGGCGCCACCGCGACCATCGCCATGCTCTTGCCGATCACCTTCCAGATCGGCGATCCGGTTTCCTCCCTCATCATGCTCGCCGGCATCTATTACGGCGCGCAATATGGCGGCTCGACCACGGCCATTCTCATCAACATGCCCGGCGAATCGTCCTCGGCCGTCACGGCGATCGACGGCTACCAGATGGCCAGGAACGGCCGCGCCGGCGCGGCACTCGCGATTGCGGCGATCGGTTCGTTCTTCGCCGGCACCGTCTCGACCTTCCTCGTCGCCATCTTCGCCCCGCCGCTGACCTCGATTGCGCTGGAATTCGGCGCGGCCGAATATTTTTCGCTGATGGTCGTCGGCCTTGTCTCGTCGGTCGCGCTTGCCCACGGTTCGATCGTCAAGGCGCTGGCGATGGTCGTGCTCGGTCTGTTGCTCGGCATTGTCGGCACCGATATCTACACCGGCACGCCGCGCTTCACGCTCGGTATCCCCGAATATGCCGACGGACTGAATTTCGTCGCCGTGGCGGTCGGCGTCTTCGGCATCGCCGAGATCCTGCGCAACCTCGAGAACGAGCATGAGCGCTCGGTGATGATCCGAAAGGTTTCAGGGCTCATGCCCACCCGCGACGACTTCAGGCGCATGGCGGCGCCCATCGTGCGCGGAACGATCATCGGTTCAGCGCTCGGCATCCTGCCGGGAGGCGGCGCGATCCTCGCGGCCTTTGCCTCCTACACGGTCGAAAAGCGCGTATCGAAAAATCCGGAAGAATTCGGCAAGGGCGCGATCGCAGGTGTCGCCGGACCGGAATCGGCCAACAATGCCGGCGCGCAGACCTCCTTCATCCCCATGCTGACGCTCGGCATTCCAGCCAATCCGGTCATGGCACTGATGATCGGCGCGATGATCATCCAGGGCATCGTGCCCGGCCCGAATGTCGCGACCGAACAGCCGGCGCTTTTCTGGGGCATCATCGCCTCCATGTGGATCGGCAACCTGATGCTGATCGTCCTGAACCTGCCGCTGATCGGGCTCTGGGTGAAGCTGCTCACGATCCCCTATTACGTGCTTTTCCCGATCATCATGGCGTTCTGCTCGATCGGCGTTTACAGCGTCAACACCAATGTCTACGACCTCTACGCCGTCGCCTTTTTCGGCTTCCTCGGCTATCTCCTGACCAAACTGCGCTGCGAACCCGCGCCCCTGCTGCTCGGCTTCGTGCTTGGCCCCCTGCTTGAGGAAAATCTCCGCCGGGCCATGATTCTGTCGCGTGGGGATCCCAGCGCCTTCGTGACGAGACCGATCAGCGCCGGCCTGCTCCTCATCGCGCTCGCTGTGCTCGTCATCGTTTTCCTGCCCGCGGTCAAGAAGAAGCGCGAAGAGGTGTTTGTGGAGGAGAGTTAACTTATTTGAATTCCGCTAGCTTCCTCGAGCGGTGCGATCTCGACCAGCGGCGCCGGCACGCTGGTCGTCTTTTCCTGCGCCTTGCAGAGATCGGCGATGACACAGGCCGGGCAATCCGGCTTGCGCGCCTTGCAGACATAGCGGCCATGCAGGATCAGCCAGTGATGCGCGTGGCGCATATATTCGTCGGGAATGATCTTCAACAGCCCCTGCTCGACCTGTTCGGGCGTCTTGCCGGGCGCCAGTCCTATGCGGTTGCCGATGCGGAAGATGTGCGTGTCGACGGCCATCGTGTGCTGGCCGAAGGCCATGTTGAGCACGACATTGGCGGTCTTGCGCCCGACCCCCGGCAACTTGACCAGTTCGTCCCGGCTGTCCGGCACCTCGCCACCATGATCTCGGATCAGCGCCTGCGAGAGCGCGATGACATTCTTGGCCTTGTTGCGCCACAGACCGATGGTCCTGATATAGTCGCCCACCCTTGCCTCACCCAGATCCAGCATTTTGCGCGGCGTATCGGCGACTTTGAACAGCGCCCGCGTCGCCTTGTTGACGCCGGCGTCGGTCGCCTGCGCCGACAGCACGACGGCCACCAGCAGCGTAAAGGCGTTGACATGTTCGAGTTCGCCCTTCGGCTCCGGCCGCTGGACGGCAAAGCGTCGGAAAATCTCGTGCACCTCCGCCGGACTGTAGAGCGGCCTGGATCGGACGGGCCTCGGACGCGGCTTGGCGTTCGAGCCGTCGCGCCGTCCAGGCAACGGCTTCTTTTCGGATTGTGCGGGTACTTTGGACTTGGGGCTTGCCATTTCCTTCCTATAATATCCAGATATGGACGACACAAACGCCTCGTTCCAGGCGGACGAACCCTTCTTCAGCGCCTTGCTGACCCCGCATCGGTCGCTGGGCAAGACCGGCTTCGCCGTGCTGATGGGCGCTCTGCTGTTCGGCTGGCTGGTGACCGGGGCTTTTTTTCTGTCGCGCGGCGCCTGGCCGGTTTTCGGCTTCTTCGGTCTGGACGTGGTCGCCGTCTATATCGCCTTCCGCATCAATTATCGCGCCGCCCGCGCCCGCGAGGAGGTGTCGATCTCGCGCACCAGCCTCAATATCCGCAAAACCGCGCCGTCGGGAAAATCGGAAGCGCACCGCTTCAACCCGTTCTGGGCACGCTTTTCGGTCGCCCGTCACGCCGAAATCGGCATCACCCGGATGGCGGTCGAGGCGCAGGGACAAAACGTGCCGATCGGCAGCTTTCTCGACCCCGATTCCCGCGAAAGCTTCGCCACCGCCTTTTCACGTGCGCTCGCCACCGCCAAGGCGCGCTAGCCGAAACGATTTGCGTCCAGCCCGCTTCGAACAAGTGGTACGACGACTTAGAAGCGATAGCGCAAAAGCCTGCCGATCTTGCGCAGTGCGGGGATGTGTTTCCAAAGCCGAACGAACAGCTGCGCGGACCAACTCATGCGGGCGGCATGTTCAGGTCTATAGGCCGGAATGTCTTCGATGAATCGCAGCTTCGGGACAGCCAGCTCCAGTTCGTGCGGATCCTCGATCGCCCAGTGGACCTCGGCGCCGGTCGCCTTGATCGCCGGATTGAGGCGCAGCAGCTTCAGGCCGAAACCGCTGTAAGCGTCGAAAATCAGGTCGCCGCCGGCAAGATGTATGACCAGGCGCGAGAACAGGCGGAATCCTTCCTCGGCCGGAAGATAGGGCGTCAGCCCCTCCGCCACCACGATGGCCGGTCGGTTGCGGGGCACTTCAGCCAGCCAGTCCGGTTCAGTCACCGACGAAGCGATGAGACGGTAGCGGTCGCGCGGCGGATAAAGCTTGCGCCTGAGTTCAATGACTTCCGGATAGTCGACATCGAACCAGTCAACGCCTGGTGGGGGATCGACCCGGAAGATGCGCGTGTCGAGCCCGCACCCCAGATGCAGCACGATGGCCCCAGGATTTCTGGCCAGAAACTCCTCGACGCGGACGTCCAGCGTCTTTGCCCTGATCGCCAGGCCGATGCCGAGATTTCTGTCGACCTTGAGCCTTGAGAAATCATAGTCGATCTTGCGCACCGCCTCGTCGGCGAAACGATCCCCAAGCAGCGAATGGGGCATCCGGCTTTCCAGCGCCTTACCGTAGAGCGTCATCAGCAAGGTTTCTTTCGCGCCGGCGAGATTTACCTTTTCGCCCGCCATGACGACTCCTGGGCTCAAAACCAGAGTTTATCTGGGTATGCGCCGCAAGAAGGCAAGTTTCGGGTGGCGATCGGCGTCCCAAGGGCTGATATTCCGGCTCAAGGAGAAGTCCCATGAGCACACAGACAGCGGTCCTCAAGAAGGACATCACGCCCGAAGGCAACGACTACGAAATCGTGCGCCGCGCCATCGAGAAGATCAGCCTCGACTATCGCGACCAGCCTTCTCTCGAGGAGCTTGCCGAGGAGGTCGGCGAGACGCCGACCGGCCTGCAGAAGCTGTTCACACGCTGGGCCGGCCTGTCGCCCAAGGCATTCCTGCAGGCGGTGACGCTGGACCATGCCCGCAGGCTGCTCGATTCCGGCATGCCGCTGCTCGAAACCTCATTCGAGCTCGGCATGTCCGGCCCCGGCCGGCTGCACGACCTGTTCGTCACCCATGAGGCGATGTCGCCGGGCGACTACAAGACGCGCGGCGCCGGGCTCACCATCCGCTATGGCTATCATGCCTCGCCATTCGGCACCGCCCTGATCATGGCCACCGACCGCGGGCTTGCCGGCCTCGCCTTCAGCGATCCGGGCGAGGAGCGCGCCGCTTTCGCCGATATGTCCAGCCGCTGGCCGAATGCCGTCTATGTCGAGGACATGGCCGCGACCGGCCCCTACGCCGCGCGCATCTTCGACCCGACGCTGTGGCGCCCCGACCAGCCGCTGCATGTCGTGATGATCGGCACCGACTTCCAGGTTCGCGTCTGGGAGGCCTTGCTCCAGATCCCGATGGGCAAGGCTCGCACCTATTCCTCGATCGCCGCCAGCATCGGCGCGCCGAGCGCCAGCCGCGCCGTCGGCGCCGCCAACGGCGCCAACCCGCTCTCCTTCGTGGTGCCTTGCCACCGCGCCATCGGCAAGTCCGGCGACCTCACCGGCTACCACTGGGGCCTGACCCGCAAGCGCGCGATCCTGGGCTGGGAAGCTGGGCAGATTTCGTCCTGAAGGCCCCGGACAAGGCAACATCGGCTAAGGCCTTCGCCAGCATCGCCCTGCCGCCCCGCGCAAATGGCGCAGCGTCCTGAGGCCTGTCCCAACAGCATCCTCTGGAAAGCCGTGATCTTACAGGATAGCCTCCCTCGCATTCATCAGGAGGCATCCTTGATCATCGTCGTCGGCTCGATCAATCTGGACCTTATCGCCAATGTCGACCGCTTGCCGAGCCCTGGGGAGACGGTGAGCGGCTCCGGTTTCGCCACCGCGCCCGGTGGCAAGGGCGCCAACCAGGCGTTGGCCGCCGCGCGCGCCGGCGCCAAGGTGCGTATGGTGGGAGCCGTCGGCAAGGATAATTTCGCCGGCGAGGCCCTGGCCCTGCTGCGCCAGGCCAAGGTGGACCTGTCTGGCGTGAGCGAAACTTTTGCCTCGACCGGCACCGCGCTGATCATGGTCGGCGACGACGGCGAGAACATCATCGCCGTGGTGCCAGGCGCCAATGCTTCCGTGGTGCCCGGAGACCTCTCCAAGACCTTTCTGAAAAAGGGCGATGTCGTGCTTCTGCAACACGAGATCCCGCTCGCGACGATCGATGCCGCGCTCGACCAGGCAAGGGGAGCCGACGCCGTCACCGTGCTCAACACGGCGCCCTTCCATCGCGACGCAGCCGGCTTGCTCGGCAAGGCCGACTATGTCGTCGCCAATGAGACCGAGTTCGACCTCTATGGCGAGGTGCTGTCGCTGAGCGGGCGCGACCGCGCGGCACGGATGCGCGACTTTGCCGGGAAAACCGGCCGCACCATCGTGGTCACGCTCGGAGGCGACGGCGTGATGGCGGCGACCCCGACCGATTCCCTGACCGTTCCCGCATTGAAGATCACCCCGGTCGACACCGTTGGTGCCGGCGACACATTTTGCGGCTATTTCGCCGCCGGCCTATCCTCGGGCCTGCCTCTCGAGCAGGCGCTCGCCCGGGCCGGCGCGGCCGGCTCGCTGGCATGCCTGAAGCCGGGCGCCCAGCCGGCAATCCCGTTGGCCGCCGATGTCGACCAGGCACTCCTGAAATCCCGTTGAGATAGCCAGAATGCGCCCCCAGACGAAACATGCCGCGCCACCGGCCGGCGACATCTGTCGCCTGTCCGCCGTCGAACTGGCCGACGCGATCCGGCAAAGGAAACTTTCGGCACGTGAGGTGGTGACGGCATTCCTCGACCGCATCGAAGTCGTCAACCCGCTCGTCAACGCCATCGTTTCCTTGCGCGATCGTAGCGATCTCCTGCGCGAGGCCGATGCAGCCGATGCCCATCCGGACCGCGCCGGTGCCGGTGCGCTTTTCGGCCTGCCGATCGCGGTCAAGGATCTCGCAATGACGAGCGGCCTGCGCACCTCCTTCGGCTCGCCGATCTTTGCCGAGTTCGTGCCGCAGGAGGACGATTTCTTCGTCGAGCGCATGCGCAGGGCCGGCGCCATCATCATCGGCAAGACCAACGTTCCCGAATTCGGCCTCGGCTCCAACACCTACAATCCCGTGTTCGGGCCGACGCTGAACGCCTTTGATCCTGATCTGAGCGCCGGCGGCTCGAGCGGCGGCGCCGCGGTGGCGCTGGCGCTCGACATGGTGCCCGTCGCTGACGGTAGCGACTTCGGCGGCTCGTTGCGCAATCCAGCCGCCTGGAACAATGTCTATGGTTTCCGGCCATCGCAGGGGCTCGTCCCCGGCGGCCCGGACGTCGAGGTCTTTCATGCCCAGATGGGCGTCGACGGGCCGATGGGACGCAATGTCGGCGACATGGCGCTGCTGCTCGACGTGCAGGCGGGCTATCATCCGCACGCACCCTTGTCCTATGAGAAACAAGGCTCTTTCCTCGAAGGGTTGCGGATGCCCGCCGCGGGCGGCCGTGTCGCCTGGCTCGGCGATCTGGGCGGCCACCTGCCCATGGAGCCGGGCATTCTCGAGCTCTGCCAGGCCGCCCTCGACCGCTTCGGGGAAGCATCCTTCAAGGCCGAGGCACTGGTGCCGGACTTCGATTTCGAAGCGCTGTGGCAGGCCTTCGTGATCTTACGCCAGGCCAGCAGCGGCTGTGCGCTGAAAGTGCACTATGATGATCCTGCCAGGCGCGCCCTGTTGAAGCCCGAAGCCGTCTGGGAGGTGGAGAACGCGCAACTCCTGACGGCGCCTCGGATTCGCGCCGCCTCGGTCGTCCGCACGTCCTGGCACCGGACGCTGCTGTCGCTGTTCGACCGCTTCGACCTTATTGCATTGCCGACCGCGCAGGTCTTTCCGTTCGACGCCGGCACGCATTGGCCGCGCGATGTCGCCGGCCACGCCATGGACAGCTATCATCGCTGGATGCAGGTCTCGGCGCCCGCCACCATGGGCGGCTGCCCGGCCGTCAGCGTGCCGGTCGGCTTCGACGCCAGAGGCCGTCCGATGGGCATGCAACTGATCGGCCGGCCGCGCGGCGACATGGCCGTCCTGAAGGCGGCGGCGGCCTATGAGGCGACGCTGCGGTGGCCGTCCGGCGCCTGAATCCGGTGAATCTGCGTATCGCGCGCCTTCATGTGCCGGCTTGCACCGGCATCGCCGTCATGCATTGATTGTAGGGCGCCGCGCAGGCGGCATTCTGCCCGAGGGAAAATCATGTCGCTGGAACTCTATGCCGCCTATGTCCTTGCGTGCGTCGTCATCATCCTGGTGCCTGGGCCGACGGTCACGCTGATCATCGCCAACAGCATCCGCCATGGCTCCCGCGCCGGCCTCGCCAATGTCGCCGGCACGCAGGCCGGCCTGGCCGTCATGATCGCCATCGTCGGCATCGGCCTCAACACGCTGATATCGGGCATGGGGCACTGGTTCGAATGGGTGCGGCTCATCGGCGCCGCCTACTTGATCTGGATGGGCGTGCAGATGTTCCGGTCCAAGGGCAAGCTGAATGCCGACGGAACAGCGCGGAAGCCGCGTGGCGGGTTTTTCCTGCAGGGCCTGCTGGTGGCGCTCAGCAACCCCAAGACGCTGATCTTCTTCGGCGCCTTCTTTCCGCAGTTCATTGCGCCGCAAGGCAATTATTCGCTGCAGATCGCCGTCATGGGCCTCACCGCCATGATCTTCGCCGCCGTGTCGGATTCGACTTATGCGCTGGCCGCCGGCCGCGCCGGTCGCATGCTGTCCGCCGGCCGCGTCAAGCTCCTGTCCAGGATCAGCGGCAGCTTCATGGTCGGCGGCGGCCTGTGGCTGGCTTTTTCGCGGTCAAAGTAGGGCTCCTCCCTCGCAGTTACGGGGCAGCCCGGGGCCGCCCCGCAGAATGTTGGCCCCTGCGTCGCCTCTCATCCGCCTGCCGGCGCCTTCTTCCCGTGGAACGGGGAGAAGGGAGCTTTTAAAGCCGCCCGAGCCTTTCCACCAGCAGCGCGAAGAAGCCGTCATGGTCGATGTCGCGCATCACCTTGGCGTTCTTTTCCCGCTTGGTGACGCCCCACCAGTCGATCACGGTCATGCCCATGGTCAGTTCCGAGCTGGTTTCCACGCTGACATTGCAGTTGCGGCCCCCGAACAGCTCCGGTTTCAACAGGTAGGCGATGACGCAGGGGTCATGCAGTGGCCCGCCATCGGTGCCGTATTTCTCCTCGTCGAAACGCTCGAAAAACTCCAGCATCTCGGCCGTCGCGGTACCGACCTTGGTGCCGAGCTTGCGAAAGGCCTGGGTGCGCTTGGCGGTGGTCAGCGCCTTGTGGGTGACGTCGAGCGGCATCAACACGATCGGAATGCCGGATTTCAACACCACCTCGGCCGCGTGCGGATCGACATAGATGTTGAATTCGGCCGCCGGCGTGACGTTGCCGCCTTCGAAGAAGCCGCCGCCCATCAGGACGATTTCCTTGATGCGCGGCGCGATCCTCGGCTCGCGGATCAGCGCCAGCGCGATGTTGGTGAGCGGCCCGAGCGCGCACAGGGTTATGCTGCCGCTCTCCTCCTTCATCAGCGTCTCGACGATGAAATCGACGGCGTACTTCTCCTGCAGCTTCATCGTCGGTTCGGGCAATTGCGGCCCGTTGAGGCCGGTTTGGCCATGCACCGCCTCGGCCGTGACCAGTTCACGCGCCAAGGGACGGACGGCGCCGGCATAGACCTTGATGTCGGGTCGGCCGGCCAGTTCGCAGATCTTGCGGGCGTTCTTCTCGGTAAGCTTCAGCTGCACGTTGCCGGCGACGGCGGATATGCCGACGATCTCCAGCTCGGGGCTGCCAAGCGCCAGCAATATGGCGACGGCATCGTCCTGGCCAGGATCCGTGTCGATGATGATCTTGCGTGTTTGGGGCATTTCAATTCCTTGTTTGGCCATGAGCTCATGCGTCCGAGCGAGCATGCGAAACGCACCGAACCGGCCTTGAGCTGCCGAACCGCTCCGCCCGGGGGACGAATCCCGGCGCAGCGCTTCTCCTTGCATCTCACTGCCGTTTCAAGCGCCATGTCGATCATTCTTGTGAGTCCACGACGTGGTCTTTTTGGGCGGGTGTTTTGATGGCTTGAACTTGGTCGTGGGGCGGACCATATCAAGACCATCGGGAAAAATGCCATCTGGGTTTTTCCAGTTTATGTCGCTCTTGAGAGGACAATGTAACATGAGCCGAATGACGCCTTTCTCCAGCCCGCTTCTCCTGGGTTTCGACGCCATGGAAAAGACGCTGGAGCGCCTGGCGAAATCCGGTGACAGCTATCCTCCTTATAACATCGAGCGGCTCAGCGGCGCCGACGGCAAGGCCGAAAGGCTGCGCATCACGCTCGCTGTCGCCGGTTTCGCCGAAAGCGATCTCGATGTCACCACGGAGGAAAACCAGTTGGTCGTGCGCGGTCGTCAGACCGACGATACCGAGCGCGAATTTCTTCATCGCGGCATCGCCGCACGCCAATTCCAGCGCTGCTTCGTGCTGGCCGACGGCATGCGGGTGATCGCGGCGGAGCTGAAGAACGGCCTTTTGTCGATCGATCTCGATCGGCCCGAGTCCGAGCGGCTGGTACGGAAAATAAACATATCGGTGAAAGACTGATCTTTGCCGATGGCTCTCATGCGGGATGGCCTACTGCCCAGGACCAGGGCGGCGTCTCGCGCCAAGGAGGCTTGAAATGACCAGAACTGACCAAAATCCTACCCAAAATCCCACCATGACCAGCGGTGAATTCGCCCATCTCGGCGAGGGCTCGGTCGCTTATCTGCGCAAGGTCACGAGCGAGGAACTGCTCGGCCGTTTCCCGGGCATTGGCGAAATCGCGCCCGGCATGGAATTGTGGGCGCTGTTTGCCGCCAATGGCCAGCCGATCCTGCTTTCGGATGCCCGCGACCGCGCGCTGGCCGGCGCCATGGAAAACGACCTGACCACGGTCGCCATCCATTAAAGCGATTTCCCGCTGAAAACGAACGGGGCCGCCCGTGGCGGCCCTCGATCGTCGTTTATCCAGAAAACGTCAGGCCGCGTGCGAGGCCTGGGTGTCCGACAAAAGCGCGTGGATCGCCACGGCGTCGCGCGTTCCCCTGATCTTGGCCACCGTATCGGCATCGCGCAGCACCCGCGCGATGCGCGACAGCGCCTTCAGATGATCGGCGCCCGCCCCTTCAGGGGCCAGCAACAGGAACACCAGGTCGACCGGCTGGTCGTCGAGCGCCTCGAAATCGACCGGCGTCTCCAGGCGGGCGAACACGCCGGCGATGCGCTTCACGCCGGCCAGCTTGCCGTGCGGAATGGCGATGCCGTTGCCGACCCCGGTCGAGCCGAGCCGCTCGCGCTGCAGGATGGTGTCGAACACCTCCCGCTCCGGAATGCCGGAAATCGCGGCCGCCCTCTCCGACAGCAATTGCAGAAGCTGCTTCTTGGAGTTCGCCTTCAACGCCGGCAATATCGCCGGAACGTTGATGAGATCGCTCAGATCCATACTTGAAAATCCCTTGTTCGCCTGCCGTCACCAGTCCCCACCCTCGTGCGGCCGGTCTTATCCCTGTGCGACCTCGGTCGTCACGCTTGTGCGACCTTGGTCGTGGACGGGTCGATCCAGCCGATGTTCCCATCCGGCCGGCGATAGACGATGTTGACGTGATCGTTTCCGGCGTTGCGGAAGACGAAGACCGGACTGTCCTTGGTGTCGAGTTCGATGACCGCTGACGCCACCGACATGGTCTTCAGCGTCATGGTCGATTCGGCGACGATGGCCGGCGCAAAATCCTCCGGAATGTCCTCGTCGTCATCGGCAAGCGGCGCCATCACCGTGTAGGCGATATCGGTGAGCTCGCCATTGCCCGAATTGTGCGATTTCAGCCGGCGCTTGTAGCGCCGAAGCCGGGTTTCCAGACGATCCGCCGCGGCCTCGAAGGCCAGCGTCGGGTCCTGGGCGTCGCCGGTCGCCTGCAGCGAAGCGCCGGAATCCAGCCGGATCATGCAATCCGCCGAATAGCGCGAGCCCGATTTGATGACGGTGACATGTCCGGCAAAGCCGCGGTCGAAATATTTGCCGATCGCCTCGCCGACACGATCGTTGATGCGCGTACGGAACGCATCGCCGATATCCATGTGTTTTCCCGATATGCGCAGATTCATCTGAAAACTGACCTTCCTTGCTCAGGCTTCAAACTGGCCGGAGTTTATACTCGTGGTCCGTGCGCACAAGCTTTGCGGCGTCACTCGCGCCGATTTAAATCCAAACTTTCCGGTTGATCACAAGCCGCCTTCTTGACCATCCCTAGGCCATTGTCGTGACGGACCATCCGCTAGCGGGCGTCGAGCCCGTCTCATGCGGGCGGGCTTCTAGCCACTTCACCGCAGCTTGTCAATGAAGCGCGAAGGCTGTGGAAAATCGCCGAACCTAGCGCCCGGCGCTGGCAAGGGCCCGCTTCTCGCGCCGGCGCTGCACCGAGGACGGGATATTCATGCCTTCCCTGTATTTGGCGACCGTGCGCCTGGCGATATCGACGCCGCTTTCGCGCAACATGTCGACGATCGCGTCGTCGGACAGGACGTCGACGGTTTTTTCCTCGTCGATCAATTGCTTGATGCGGTCGCGCACCGCTTCCGACGAATGCGCCTCGCCACCGCCCGACGCGGCTATCGAGGCGGTGAAGAAATAGCGCAGTTCGAACACGCCGCGCGGCGTCAGCATGTACTTGTTCGCGGTAACCCGGCTGACGGTCGATTCGTGCATGCCTATCGCGTCGGCCACCGTGCGCAGGTTGAGCGGCTTCAGCTGGCGCACGCCATGGACGAAGAAGGCATCCTGCTGGCGCACGATCTCCGATGCCACCTTGAGAATGGTCTTTGCCCGCTGATCGAGGCTGCGCGTCAGCCAATTGGCATTCTGCAGGCACTCGGCCAGGAAATCCTTTTCGGCCTGGTTCTTGGCGTGCGGCGAAACCTGGGCGAAATAGATGTGGTCGACCAGCACGCGCGGCAGCGTTTCGGCGTTGAGCTCCACCGTCCAGCTGCCGTCATTGGCCGCGCGCACCTCGACATCGGCAATGACGGCGTCGCTGGCGCCGCCCGAAAATGCCATGCCCGGCCGGGGATCGAGCGCCCGGATCTCGGCCAGCATGTCGAGCAGGTCCTCTTCGTCGACGCCGCAGATCCGCTTCAGCGTGTGGAAATCGCGGCGCGCCAGGAGTTCGAGGTTGGCAATCAGCGCCTTCATCGCCGGATCGAGCCTGTCGCGCACGGCAAGTTGCAGCGACAGGCATTCGGCAAGGTCGCGGGCGAACAGGCCGGCGGGCTCGAAGGTCTGGCATACCGACAGCACCTTGGCCACGGAGTCGGCGCTGCTACCAAGGCGCGAGGCTATCTCAGCCATATCGGCGCGCATATAGCCGGTCTCGTCGAGGCCATCTGCGAGTTCGCCGGCGATCAGGCGCGCCGCCGGATCGGCGAAAGCGAGCGCAATCTGCTCGCTGACATGATCGCGCAGCGTGATCGCGGTCGCCGCCATATCGCCGGCGTCGAAGCCATCGGACGAGGAAGTGCCGCCATTGCCGGTCGCCGATTTCCACTGCGCCGTGAGGTCTGGTCCGAGCCGCTCGCTGGTGCCCGGGTCGTCCGGGAACAGATTCTCCAGCGATGTGTCGAGCTTTTCCGAGATCGCCTCGGCGCTCCATCCCGCTTCGGTCTCGAACCAGTCGCCATCGGCGGCCGTTTCCGGGGCCGCCTCGGTCCTCGGCACCTGGTCACTGGCGGCGTCGTCCTGCGGCTCGGCGCGCTCCAGCAACGGATTGCGCTCGATCTCCTCGTCGATGAAGTGCTCGAGTTCGGCATGGGTGAACTGCAGCAGCCGGATCGACTGCATCAGTTGCGGCGTCATCACCAGCGACTGCGACTGTCGTAGCTGTAGTTTCGCCGCCAACGCCATGGTTCGGTTTCAAACGCCTCGTCTGCATCCGGACTGCCGGAAGGAATTTTCGCGGACCGATAGAAACTGGCCCGGCTTTTGCCTGTCAAGGCAAACGCTAGCAAAACCCGCTTACCGGAGCGTTATCCCGGAGCAAAATCGCGAGAAAACAGCCCCTGACAGGCAAAAATCGCGTCAGGAAACAATTTCGCGCTCAGAGCGTGAATCCCTCGCCCAGATAGAGCCGCCGCACATCGGGATTTGCGACCACTTCGTCGGCCCGGCCATGAGTGAGCACCTGGCCGGCATGGATGATGTAGGCACGGTCGATCAGGCCGAGCGTCTCGCGCACATTGTGATCGGTGATGAGCACGCCGATGCCCCGCGCCGTCAGATGACGCACCAATTGCTGGATGTCGGCGACGGCGATCGGATCGATACCGGCGAAAGGCTCGTCGAGCAGCATGTAGGCCGGGCGCGTGGCCAGCGCACGCGCGATCTCCAGGCGCCGACGTTCGCCGCCGGAAAGCGACATAGACGGCGCCTTGCGCAGATGGCTGATGTGGAACTCCTCGAGCAGTTCGTCGAGGCTGCGCTCGCGCTCCTTGCGGCTCTTTTCGACCACTTCCAGCACGGCGCGAATGTTCTGCTCGACGCTGAGGCCGCGGAAGATCGAGGCCTCCTGCGGCAGATAGCCGATGCCCAGACGCGCACGCCGGTACATCGGCATGGAGGTGACATCGAAGCCGTCTATCTCGATCGTGCCCTCGTCCACCGGCACCAGGCCGGTGACCATGTAGAAACAGGTGGTCTTGCCGGCACCGTTGGGACCGAGCAGCCCGACCGCCTCGCCGGCACGCACCCCGAGCGTGACGCCGCTGACGACCTTGCGACCCTTGTAGCTCTTGGTCAGGCCCTTGGCGATCAAGGTTCCCTTGAACTTCGCCTTATCGGCGGTGACCGTGGCCGGAGCCGAAACCTTGCCGGCGGCCCGCCCCGGAAGACGCGCCGTCAGCGACGACAGGCTGGCCATCAGGGGTTCGTCGCTCCCGATTTCGGCGGTGGCGTCATCGACATGATGACACGTCCGCCGCAGCCGTCGACATTGGCGAGGCCGGTCTTCATCTGCACGGTGAGCTTGCAGCCCTTGAGGACATTGGGGCCTTGCGACAGCACCACTTCCTTGCCGGACAGGACCAGCACCTGCGTCTTCATGTCGAAGGTGCCATTGTCGCCGGTCGCGATCTGGTCATTCGACTTGATGTAGACTTTTCCGCTGACTTCAAGGTGGTCGATATTGGCGGAGCCGGTCATCGCCGCTCCCGCTGCTTCCGTCCCCTTTGCGGCCGCGTTCGGGTCCTTGACGTAGTAGACCATCATCTTGCCGGACTTGAGCAGGGTCGGTCCCTGCACGACCGTGACGTTGCCGGTGAACACGGCTACGTTGTCCGCCTGCCGGACCTCCAGCTTGTCGCTCTCGATCTGGATGGGCTTGTCGCCCGATAATTTGAGCCCGGACGCGCTCTCGGCGCTGGATTGCGCCAGCGCCGGCGCAAGCCCCAGCAAAAGCAGCGCCGAAGCTGCGGCGGCAAGCCGTGTCGAACTAATGAGCCACATTCGCTTCTTCGCCCTTTGCCTCTGCCGCCTTCAGATTGGCGGGATCGATATTGACGCGCACTTTGTTCTCGAACACCAGAACCTTGCCATTGTCCTGCACCGACAAGGAATTCGCGCTGATCTGCGACCCGTCACGGCTGACGTCCACGGGATCATCCGTCTTCATAGTGCCTTTGCCCATGTCGAGGAAGACCGATTTGAACCTGGCCTGAAGGCCGTCGGTCGTGGCGATCGTGACGTCGCTGGTCAGGTGCATCGTATTGCCTTCGCGATCGTAGGTACCATGCGTGGCCTTGATCGCAGCGACATTGTCGGCCGCGATCGGCACCTTGGCGTCGATGCCGTCGAGTTCGATGATGCCTTGCGTGCTGACGTCCTGTATGGCGCGCAATGCCGTCATGGAATAGGGCAATTTCTGCTTCGTGAAGCCGTTGAGCTTGGGGTTTGCCATCACCAGCTTGCCGTTGGAAAAGGCGGTGCCTTCCGCCTGGACCGCGACGGACACCGGTGCGGCGAGGTAGGAATAGACCGGGAAGGCGATGGCGATCAACGCCGCCAGCACCGGCACGGCGAATTTGAGCACGCGCACGCGGCGCGAATGCCGCCGTGCGCGATCGAACGCGTCCCCCCTCGCCGGGCCGTCCGCCGGGGGAGGCAACTCCGTCTCGGTGCTGCTCGCTTCACTCGTTCGCGCTAACATAACTGCTTTCTTCTAAAACCCCTGCCCGCCGGGCAACACCGCCTATAGGTGGGACGTCGGCGCTTTCAAGCAAGCACAAGCCGACGAAAACCGCGAAAATGTGACAGTTGCGGTCGTGCAGATCAGAACGGATCGACACCGGCAGCCCTGCTTCATAGCAGAAATAGACGTCTGGCGTACATTTTTCGTTACCACCGGCTCTCCCCTTTACCTGCCGTTCGTTTCACGGACCAATCACGAAACCGACGTCTTGGCGGACGCTGACGCGCACTTGCCTCGCGTGCGCCGCGCGCGGATTGCCGCGTCATGCGCAGACGGAACTGCTTCCAGACCGGGACGTCATGGTCTAAAAGCATCTCTTTCCATCGACCGTGAGGCTGACCATGGCATTGAGAGCCGACGACCTGATCGACCGCCGCCGCTTGCGGCGTAAGCTGACTTTCTGGCGCGTTGCGGCCATCGCCATCGTTGCGCTCGGCATCGTTGCGATCTCGGCCTGGTTCTATCGCGATGATTTCAGCGGCTCGGCCGTCGATCATATCGCCAAGGTCAGGATCGAAGGCACCATCACCGAGGACGACGAGTTGATCAAGCGGCTGGAAACCATCCGCAAATCGTCAAGAGTAAAAGGCGTGATCCTCGCCATCGATTCCCCCGGCGGTACGACGGTCGGCGGTGAATCGATCTATGAGGAGGTGCGCAAGCTCGCCGCCGACAAGCCTGTCGCGGCCGAGGTCGGCACGCTCGCCGCGTCGGCCGGCTACATGATCGCGAGCGCCACCGATCACATCGTCGCCCGCAAGACCTCGATCGTCGGCTCGATCGGCGTGCTGATCCAGTATCCTGATGTCAGCGGCCTGATGGACAAGCTCGGCGTCAAGCTGGAGGAAGTGAAATCCTCGCCGCTCAAGGCCTCGCCCTCGCCTTTCAAGCCGACCAACGACGACGAGCGCGCCATGGTCCGCAAGCTCATCCTCGACAGCTACGACTGGTTCGTCGGCATCGTCGCCGAACGCCGTAAGATGACCCGCGAGCAAGCGCTGGCGCTCGCCGACGGATCGATCTTCACCGGTCGCCAAGGGGTCGCCAACGGCCTGATCGACGCCGTTGGCGGCGAGACCGAGGCGATCGACTGGCTGGCGACCAAGGGCGTCGACTCGAAACTCAACGTGGTCGAATGGAAGAACACGGAGCGGCGCGGCGGCTTCCTGTTGTCCAAAGCGATGGTGAGAACGATCGCCGGCGCGCTCGGCCTGCCGGACTACAGCGGCGATATCATCCATGAACTTGGCGCCGACCGCTTGTTTCTTGACGGTCTCGTTTCCGTCTGGCACCCTTGAGATGCCGTTTGGGGTGGATGAAAAAGCAAACAAAATCATCCTCATAATTTCGACCGCACCGATTTCAGGGGACCCGTCCGATGATCAAGTCCGAACTTGTGCAGATTATTGCCACGCGCAATCCGCATCTTTTCCTGCGCGACGTTGAAAACATCGTCGGTGCGATTTTCGACGAGATCACCGACGCGCTCGCCGAAGGCAACCGGGTCGAATTGCGTGGCTTCGGTGCCTTTTCGGTGAAAAATCGCCCCGCCCGCACCGGCCGCAACCCGCGCACCGGTGAATCCGTCGAGGTCGAGGAGAAATGGGTGCCTTTCTTCAAGACCGGCAAGGAACTGCGCGAAAGGCTGAATGGCGGAAAGTAGGCGCGACGCCAGACCGGCCCTTCCCGGGACGCCGGTTTCCGACGGAAAACATCATGCTCAATCGCTTCATGCTCATCGTGGTCTTCGTGCCCCTGGCGGTCATCCTGATCGCGCTGGCCGTCGCCAATCGCGAACTCGTCGCCTTCACGCTGGATCCGTTCAATCCCGGCAATCCGGCGCTGACGCTCACTTTGCCGCTGTTCATCTTCCTGTTCCTGGCCCTCGCCGTCGGCATGGTCGTCGGCAGCCTGGCGACCTGGGTCAAGCAGGGACGCTACCGCAAGCTGGCGCGCCAGCGCGGCGTCGAGGCCGAGAACCTGCGCCAGGCGATCAGCCGCACCCCGTCGACACCGCAGGGACCGGTGCTGCCGAAGCCGACCACCTGACCGCCGCACGGCGCTGTGGGCCCTCTCGGGCCGGCGATTTTCTTCACGGAGTTTCCCATGCTGACCATTTCGGCCGCAGAGGTCGACCAGGCGTTGACCTTCCCAGGGCTGGTGGACACGCTGCGCGTGGCTTTCCGTGACGGCGCGGTGCAACCCGTCCGGCATCATCACACGGTCGAACGGCCGGACGGTGCGGCCTCGACCTTGCTGCTGATGCCGGCCTGGACCGATTTCAACGCAGCCGGCATCTCGGCCGGGGGGCATATCGGCGTCAAGATCGTTACCGTCTCGCCCGACAACAATGCCATCGGCAAACCGGCAGTGATGGGGGTCTATCTCCTGCTCAACGGCGCCACCGGCGAACCGGAGGCCCTGATCGACGGCCAGCGGCTGACGCAATGGCGCACGGCCTGCGCCTCGGCGCTCGCCGCATCCTATCTGGCGCGCGAAGACGCTTCCCGGCTGCTGGTGATCGGGGCCGGTGCGCTGTCGCCATTCCTCGCCAAGGCGCATTGCGCCGTGCGGCCGATCAGGACCATCCGCATTTGGAATCGCACCTTGAACAACGCCGAGAAGGTCGCCGCCGGACTGCGCGCCGAGGGCTTCGCGGCGAGCGTAGCGACCGATCTCGATGCCGAGCTCGGCCAGGCCGACATCGTCTCGTCGGCGACGATCGCGACCGATCCGCTGATCAAGGGCGCCCGCCTGAAGCCGGGAAGCCATGTCGACATGGTCGGCGGCTTCACCCCGACAATGCGCGAAAGCGACGACGAGGCGATAAGGCGCGCCCGCGTCTATGTCGACACCCGCGCCGGCGCCACCAAGGAGGCCGGCGACATCGTCATACCGCTCGCTTCGGGCGTGCTGAAACCGGAAGCCGTCATAGCCGACTTGCACGAGCTGGCGCGCGGCCAGAAGCAAGGGCGCCGGAGCGCCGACGAGATCACGCTGTTCAAGTCGGTCGGCGCCGCGCTCGAGGACCTTGCCGCCGGCATCGCCGTCTACAAGGCGCTCAGGACCTAGTTTACTGTCTCGGCTGGTTTAGCGCCCATTGCTTCGGCGATTACGGAGAAATCGGCCCCGCTTACCGAGAACAGGCCGAAGCGCAGTTGATACCCCCAATTCGGCTTGCCGGCCGTGAAGTCCAGCCTGTCGAGCAATGGCTTGATCGGCGCTTCCCCGGCCGCCGCCCAGTCGACGTCGCGGCGAAAGGGCGTGAAGCCGCCGCCCATGTCGCCTTGGTAGGGCAAGCGCGTTGACGGCCGCTGCCGAAAGCCGCGAATCCGGTTGCTTGGCGACCCAGCGCGAACCGAGCACAATCACCTCGATCTCCTCGTCGCTGAACATCAACGGCGGCAACATGAAGCCGGGCTTCAGCACATAGCCGAGCCCTGCCTCGCCCTCGATCGGCGCCCCCTGGCCCTGCAACGTCGCGATGTCGCGGTAAAGCGTGCGAATTGAAATCCCGAGCTCGTCAGCGAGCGACTGCACGCTCACCGGCATGCGATGCCGGCGCAATGTCTGGATCAGGTCGAGCAGGCGTTCGGAGCGGGACATATCGAAGATTTGCCTGTTTCTTTGACATTGGTCCATCGCAAGCCGACATGACCAGGCGACGCCCGCGCGGCGGACTTGGTTGCGAAGCCGGTTGCCCTATGTCAAAAGCGGCCACGCCTCGGAGATGCTCCTGCTTGAAATCTTTTCGCGACAAACGCCGCGACAGCCGTCTGCCCGCAAAAAGCGGTGCACAACAGGCGCGTCCGCATGAAGGTCGTGGAACGGCCAGGCCGCATGAGCGGCCCGAGGCCAGGGCCGACGAGCGCCCCGAACCGAAATCGGCGCCCCGCATCCTGGCCCGTCGCGACGGCGCTCTTCCGGCCGAACAGCTTCCGCTGATCCTCGAAGTGGCACCCAATGCAGACTATGCGCTGCTCGACAGCGGCGCCGGCCAGAAGCTCGAACAATACGGTCCTTATCGGATCGTCCGCCCCGAGGGCCAGGCGATCTGGCAAAAGGCGCTGCCGGCAAGGGAATGGGACCGCGCCGACGCTGTCTTCACCGGCGATACCGACGAGGAAGGCATTGGCCGCTGGCGCTTCCCCGGGACGCCGCTCGGCGAGACCTGGCCGATGAAGCACGACGGCATCGATTATCTCGGCCGCTTCACCTCGTTTCGCCACGTCGGCGTGTTTCCCGAGCAGGCCTCGCACTGGGATCACATGGCCGGACTGATCGCGGCGGCCAGGCGGCCGGTCAAGGTGCTCAACCTGTTCGGTTATACCGGCCTTGCCTCGCTGGTGGCGGCGCGCGCCGGCGCCGAGGTCACCCATGTCGATGCCTCGAAAAAGGCGATCGGCTGGGCCCGCGAAAACCAGGAGATGGCCGGGCTTGGCAACAAGCCAATCCGCTGGATCGTCGAAGACGCGGTGAAATTCGCCGAGCGCGAGGAGCGCCGCGGCAGCCGCTATGACATCGTTCTGTTCGACCCGCCCGCCTATGGCCGCGGCCCCAAGGGCGAGGTCTGGCAGTTGTTCGAGGACCTGCCGGCATTGACCGATCTCTGCCGATCGATCCTGACCCCGAAACCGCTAGCCGTGGTGCTGACCGCTTATTCGATCCGCGCCTCCTTCTTCGCCATCCATGCCCTCATGCGCGACACCTTTGCCGGCATGGGCGGCAGGGTTGAATCGGGCGAATTGATCATCCGCGAAAAATCGGCGGGCCGCGCGCTGTCGACCTCGCTGTTCTCGCGCTGGGTGGCCTGATGAGTGGATATGACGGCGCCCGTCCGGTCGGGCAGGTAAAAGAGGTCACCAGCCTCGCCAATCCGCTGGTCAAGGACATCAAGGCGCTGGCCTTGAAAAAATTCCGCGACCAGCAGAACGCCTTCATGGCCGAGGGATTGAAGCTGGTCATCGATGCGCTCGACCTCGGCTGGCAGATCAGGACCCTGGTCTTCGCCAAGGCCGGACGCGGCAACGCGGCGGTTGAGAAGGTCGCTGCGCGTACGGTTGCATCAGGCGGCACCGTGCTCGAAGTCTCGGAAAAAGTGCTTGTCGCTATAACCCGCCGCGACAATCCGCAAATGGTGATCGGCGTTTTCTCGCAGAAACTCCTGGCGCTGAAGGATATTCGCGCCGACAATGGCGATGTCTGGGTGGCGCTCGACCGGGTGCGCGATCCCGGCAATCTCGGCACCGTCATCCGCACGGTGGACGCCGTCGGCGCCAAGGGCGTGATCCTGGTCGGAGACACCACCGATCCCTTTTCGGTGGAGACGGTGCGCGCCACCATGGGCTCGATCTTCGCCGTTCCGGTGGCCAAGGCGACGACCGAGGCATTTCTCGCCTGGCGCGGCGGGTTTTCTGGCCTCGTCGCCGGCACGCACCTCAAAGGCGCGGTCGACTACCGCTCGGTCGATTTTTCCCGGGGGCCGGTGCTGCTGATGATGGGCAATGAACAGCAAGGCCTGCCCGAAAGCCTGGCGGCGAGTTGCGACAGGCTGCTCAGGATTCCGCAGGCAGGCCGTGCCGATTCGCTCAATCTTGCCGTCGCCACCGGCGTCATGCTGTTCGAGATCCGCCGCGGCGCGCTGAAACTGGACCCGATGATGGATCCACAATGAGGGTTGCCCAATCGTGAAATCATGGTCTCCCTATGCGCTGCTGGTCATCGCGGCCATCGCGCTCGACCAGTGGATAAAACATTTGGTCGAGATCGGCCTTCCCTTCCAGGAAAAGCTCGATCTCCTGCCCTTCCTGGCGCTGTTTCGCACCTATAACACCGGCATCGCCTTCTCGATGTTCTCATCCTTTGGCGATACCGGCCTGGTGGTCATCGCCGTGCTCGTCGTCGCCTTCGTGCTCTATCTGGCCACGCACACGCCTGCGGGCCATGTGGTTGCCCGCACCGGCTTTGCCCTGATCATCGGTGGCGCGTTCGGCAATCTGATCGACCGCGCCGTCTACGGCCACGTCATCGACTACATCCTGTTCCACACTCCGGTCTGGTCCTTCGCCGTGTTCAATCTCGCCGACGCCTTCATTTCGGTCGGCGCCGCGCTGGTCGTGCTTGACGAAGTTTTGGGCTGGCGGCGCCAGCCCAAGCCGCAGGGTCCCGACGCCTGAGCGATTGACCCGGCGCGGCCGCCGCAGCAGAGTCCCAACGTCGATAGATCGAGGAGAGAAAAATGCCCGAGACCTTCAAAGCCATCCTCGTTTCGCGCGACGCCGACAAGAAACAGTCGGTGGCGGTGACCGACCTCACCGAAGCCGATCTCATGGACGGCGACGTCACCGTCGCCGTCGAAGCGACGACGGTGAACTACAAGGATGGGCTCGCAATATCAGGCAAGGCGCCGGTCATTCGCCGCTGGCCCCTGGTGCCAGGCATCGATTTCGCCGGAACGGTCCTATCCTCTTCCCATCCCGACTGGCGCAAGGGAGACAAGGTCATCCTGAACGGCTGGGGCGTCGGCGAGACCCATTTTGGCGCCTATGCCGGGCGCGCCCGCGTCAACGGCGACTGGCTGGTGCCGCTTCCCGACGGCATCAGCGCGCATGACGCGATGGCGGTCGGCACCGCCGGCTATACCGCCATGCTGTGCGTCATGGCACTGGAGCGGCACGGCATCATGCCCGATCGCGGGCCCGTGGTGGTGACGGGCGCGGCCGGCGGCGTCGGTTCGGTCGCGGTCTCCATCCTGTCCAGCCTGGGCTATCACGTCATTGCCTCGACCGGGCGCAATGCCGAAAGCCCGTATCTCATCGATCTCGGCGCCGCGGAGGTGATATCGCGCGACGAACTCAGCCAGCCGACCAAGCCGCTCGCCAAGGAGCGTTGGGCGGGCGGCATCGATTCCGTCGGCAGCCACACACTGGCCAATGTGCTCTCGATGACCTCCTATGGCGGTGCCGTCGCGGCCTGCGGCCTGGCCGGCGGCATGGACCTGCCCTCGAGCGTGGCACCTTTCATCCTGCGCGGCGTTTCGCTGCTCGGCATCGATTCGGTGATGGCGCCGAAGCCGGTGCGGCTCGAGGCTTGGCGCCGCATCGGCACCGACCTCGACCTGCGCAAGCTCGCCAGCCTGTCCAAGACCATCGGCTTCGACGACATCATCGGCGCCGCGCGCGACATCGTCAACGGCAAGATCCGCGGCCGCGTCGTCGTCGACATGCAGTGAGTTCGCGGGGGTAAAACAACCTATCCGCTAAAATTCGAACGATCCCCCGCAGGCTTCCATAATTTCTGTCCGGTAGGATTTTCGCATGGTCGCGGAATCCGGCATCCAGGAAGCGGAGACTGGCGAAGACGTCGATGCGGTACCCCCGCCGGCGTCGGCGCGGCGGTTCGTCGCCGCACCGCCGCTGGCGCCTGAGCCGCAACAGGCCCCACATGAGCCGCGATTGGCTAGCCGCGAAGGCTTGCCGCTGCTGACCTTCGTGGCCGTCGTCATGCTGGCGGGGCTGACGCACCTGACCGGCGCGCCGATCTTCATCAGCCTCGCTTTGCTGGTGACCGGGCTTGCCGGCTTCGGCCTGCACCTACGCGCCAGAAGGAGCGAATACCACACCGCCGCGCTGCTTGATGAAACCACGGCTCGCAGCCGTGCCGAGATCGAGACACTGGCCGACCGCATGTGGGAGATGCAGGAGAGCGAAGAGCGCTTTCGCGGCCTGATCGACGCGCTTGGCGATCTCGTCATCCATCGCGACCGCGACGGCCATATCGTCTATGCCAACAAGGTGTTCGCCGATCTCGTCGAGATCGATCAGCGCGACCTCGCCGGCAAAACTCTGGCGGAACTCGGCATCGAGGTCGGTATCGTTCCCGACGCCGCGTTTTCCGACCATGAGTGCCTGAGTTCCACCGACGTCGCCATCCGCACGCCGGGCGGTTCGCGCTGGTTCTCGTGGATCGAACTGTCGGTGCGCGACAAGGACAGCGGTGCTGTCTCGCATCGCGCCATCGCCCGCGACATCACCGCCCGCAAACGTGCCGAATCCTCGCTGATCACCGCGCGCGAGCGGGCCGAATACGCAAGCCAGGCCAAATCGCGCTTCCTCGCCACCGTCAGCCATGAAATCCGCACGCCGATGAACGGCATCATGGGCATGGCCAGGCTGTTGGCCGATACCAGCCTGTCGCCGGAGCAGCAGACCTATGTCGGCGCGATCTCGACCTCGGCCAGCGCCCTGCTGGCCCTCATCGAGGACCTGCTCGACTATTCCAAGATCGAGGCCGGACGTTTCGACCCGGAACCGCAGCCGATGTCGGTGCGCGAGATCGCCGACAACATTGTTGAGCTCCTCGCCGCGCGGGCCTTCGCCAAGGATATCGGCCTCGGCTGTCATGTCGAACCCGACGTGCCGCAATTGATCACCGCCGATCCGGGCCGGGTCAGGCAGGTGCTGCTCAACCTGATCGGCAACGCCATCAAGTTCACTGACAGCGGCGGCGTGCTGGTGAGCATCGCGCGCGCCCGCACCGAAACCACCGACCGCATATGCTTCACCATCGCCGATACCGGGCCAGGCCTGCATGAAAACGACATGGAGCGCATTTTCGAGGAGTTCGAACAGGCCGACGGCACCTCGACGCGCGCGCATGGCGGGGCTGGCCTCGGTCTTGCCATCTCCAAGCGCCTGGTGACCGCCATGGGCGGCACGATTTCCGTCTCAAGCCGGCTGGGTCAGGGTTCGGAATTCGTCTTCGATATCCCGGCCATATCCGCGAGCGAGCCACCGCCGGGCCGGACGGACGCACTTCAGGGCAGGCGCGCGGTGATCCTGTCGAGAAACATCGTCGAAGCCGACGCCATCGCCCGCAGCATCCGCGCCAATGGCGGCGCGGTCGACATCGCCACCACCGTGGCGCAGGCGGCAGCGTTCTCCGGCGGTTGCGACGTGCTGCTGGTCGACGCGGCCATGGAAGAGGGCGACGGAAGACTGCTCAAGCGGCTGCGCCAAAGCGGCTTTTCCGATTGCGAAGCCATCACGCTGATCGCCCCGACCGACCGCGGCATGCTCGGCGAGTTCCGCGCCAGCGGCTACGCGACCTTCCTCGCCAGACCGGTGCGAGGCGGAACACTTTTGCGTGTGCTTCTGAGCAGTCATGCGCCGGCGCTTGCCCCGACACGGCCGGAAAAGCCCCACCCGCCGGCGCTTCGCGCCGCCAGTGACCGCCAGCATGGCCTGTCGGTGCTGATCGCCGAGGACAATGACATCAACGCCATGCTCGCTCGCGCCACGCTGCTGAAGGCCGGTCATCGCGTCAAGGTTGTCGGCAACGGCAAGGCAGCGGTCGAGGCCGTTACCGGTGCCGGACACAAACACCGCTTCGACGTGGTGCTGATGGACCTGCACATGCCGGTGATGGATGGGATGGACGCCATCGCCGCCATCCGCCGCCATGAGGAGGAGACGGCCGCGCCGCCCGTGCCCATCATGGTGCTGTCGGCCGATAGCCAGGAAAAGACCCGCCATGCAGTGCTCGCCCACGGCGCCAGCGGCTTTGTCACCAAGCCGCTCGACCCCGATGCGCTGGTCGACGCCATCGAGGGGCAGGTCGCCGCCTGAGCCTTTTTTCCATCGATCTCCTGCCGAGCGCCGCCACCTTGCCCTGCACAACGTAGCCGGTTGACCGTATTCGCCAGCCGACGAAGTATTGCCCGCGAGGCCGTATCACGGTACTGTCACAATCCTGTTGCACCTACACCGTATCCCCGTGCCAAGAGGGATGGCTCGAAGGAGAATCACTCGTGCATACAGTTATGCCGGAATGTGACACTCGGCCGAACGCCGGCGGCGCCTTGCTTGCCGGGCGCAACGTCGATTCCGTCACAAAGGGCGCACCGCTCGGCCGTATCGGCAACCTCGAAGTGCGGCTGGCCCGCAACGAGGCCGAGATCGCGGCCGCGCAGGAAGTGCGCTACCGGGTATTCTACGACGAGCTTGGCGCCAGGAAGAACCTGTTTCAGGTGCAGGACCGCCGTGATGCCGACCGCTTCGATCCGCACTGCGATCATCTGCTCGTCTTCGATACCTCGCTTTCCGGCCCCGAACATCGCCGCATCGTCGGCACCTACCGGCTGCTGCGGCAAGAAATCGCTGCTGCCGCCGGCGGCTTTTATTCCGAAGGCGAATTCGAGCTGACCAAGCTCATCGCCCGTCACCCGGGGCAGCGCTTTCTCGAGCTCGGCCGCTCCTGCGTCCTGCCGGAATACCGTTCGAAGCGCACCATCGAGGCGTTGTGGCAAGGCATCTGGGCGTATATCAACCACTATGGCATCGGCGTGATGACCGGCTGTGCGTCCTTCCACGGCACCGTCCCGGCGGCCCATGCCGAGGCACTCACCTATCTGGCGCATCACTGCCGCACGAATTCGGCTTGGGACGTGCGCGCCGTCGCCGGGCGCTATTGTTCCATGGATCTGATGCCGATCGAGGCGGTCAATGCCAAGGCGGCGATCGCGGCGATGCCGCCCTTGGTCAAGGGATATCTCAGGGTCGGCGCCCGCATCGGCGACGGCTGCGTCATCGATCGTGAATTCTCGACGGTCGATGTGTTCGTGGTGATGCCGGTCAAGGAGATCGGCGCCCGCTACGTCAATTATTACGGCGGGGAAGCGCAACGCTTCGCGGCGTGAACAATAGTGAGTAGTGAGTAGTGAGTAGTGAGTAGTGAGTAGTGAGTAGTGAAGACATCATAATTCACACCTACTGACTATTTCCCTACAGACTGCTCCCTACTTCACGAAATATCCTCTGGCCGTCTGCCGGGCCGGCTCTTGTAGGACGCAAACGACCAGCCGAATTTGAGCGCGCCGCCGCGCACGGCGAATGCCGCAGCGAAGCCGGCCAGGCCTGAGACGATCTGCGGCAGTCCGGCGACATCGCCCAATGTGAAGATTGACGCGCCAACCAGGGCGGCCGTGACATAGATTTCCGGCCTCAGCAGCACCGAAGGCTCCCCTGCCAGCACGTCGCGCAGGATGCCGCCGAATGTGGCGGTCAGCACGCCGGTGACGACGGAAACGACCGGCGAACCGGTGATGGCCAACCCCTTGGCCGCACCCATCACCGAAAAAGCGGCCAGCCCGACGGCGTCGAGCCAGAGCAGCCACTTCCAGCGGGATTCGACACGGTGTGCGCTGAAAAAGACCAGCACCGCAACCGCCGCGCAGATCAGTACATGGCTGGAATTGGCGATCCAGAAAACCGGCAGGTTAAGGATGACGTCGCGAAGAGTGCCGCCGCCGATGCCGGTGACGCACGCCAGGAAAAGGAAGCCGATAATATCGAGCTGCTTGCGCGACGCGGCAAGCGCACCCGTCGCCGCGAAGACAGCAACGCCGGCATAGTCGAGAAGCGCGATGGGGTTCAAGGGCGGGACCAAGAGAGTAAGGCAGTAGGGGAGTAGGGGAGTATGTTTAGCACGAAGCCGCACTGTTGGTACGACCCCTTACTGCCTTAATTCCCCTACTGCCCTACTCCCCTACTCCCCTAACTACGCATCCTTCTCCGCCTGCTCGTTCACGGGGCCCGGCTCGACCGGCGCTTCGCCGGCGGCGAGTTTCGGGCCGCCCTTGGCGACGCCGACCATGGCCGGGCGCAGCACCCGCTCCCCGATCGAATAGCCCGGCTGCACGACCTGCACCACCGTGTTGGCCGGCACATCAGGATTGGGCACTTCGAACATGGCCTGGTGGAAATTGGGATCGAACTTCTCGCCTTCCGGCGCGAGCTTCTTGACGCCATGCCGCTCCAGTGCGGACAGCATGGCACGCTCGGTGAGATCGACGCCCTCGATCAGTGCCTTGAAACCCGCATCGCCGGACGCCTTGGCCTCGGCGGGAATCGCGTCCAGCGCGCGGCGCAGATTGTCCGAAACCGACAGCATGTCGCGGGCGAAGTTCGCGACCGCATAGGTACGCGCGTCATGCACGTCGCGCGCGGTGCGGCGGCGCAAATTTTCCATCTCGGCCGCGACGCGAAGCGCCCGGTCCTTCAGCTCTTCATTCTCCTTCAGCAGCCGCACAACCGCTTCATAATCGCCATCGATGCCGCCTTCCGTGCGCTCGGCATCGGCTTCGGTCGCCTCGATTTCGTCGGGCGCGCGTTCGTCTTTTGCCTGGTCGCTCATGCCGTTTCCCGTCATCTCGAATAGTGTGGATTTTGAGCCCGATATCGAGGTTTAGTGGGCAAAAATCAAGGGGTAAGCGATGGAAGGCCAGCCGCTCGAACTGCATGGCGGCCAGCGCTATGTCTCGATTTTAATTCAAACTTTACCATAGCTATCGCCTTTCCTTGCCCCGATGTCGTGATCGGGGAACCATTTGCTGGCTGGAGGATTTTCGAACCGACACAGGATTTTTGAAATGACACTCCGCGACAAAGGCGAAAAGAGAGATCGGATCGCCGCCGAAATCCGGCGCCAGCTGGGGACCGCGGCGATGAGACGCTTTCTGCATGCGCTGCCGGCCTTTCGCGCCGAGAAAGACATTCCTGACCGCTTCCGCGACCTGCTCGATCGTCTCGACGGCATGGACAGCGGGATGGCTGGCGGCGGACGTCAGTAGGCGCGCCGGCGAAATTTCGGATGGTACCGGCCCAATGGCCGGACGGGCCCTCGCCCATCGCGACAATTACACGCGGTAATTTTGCGTGAGTGCAGCCTTGCGGGAGCGGGCCGGCTCCGTCTATGGTCCCTGATGAACATGATTTCCCCCGAGACTGCCGCCAATAGCAAGCGCGCCTGGTTGAAGATATTGTCGCGCTATAAGAAGCCGGACAGGCGGCGCAGCGCCGTCGAACTGGCGATCACCCTGATCCCTTTCGCAGCGCTCTGGGCGCTGTCCTCGATCGCCTTTGCCTATGGCCATTGGTGGGGGCTGGTGCTGATCTTGCCGGCGGCAGGCTTCCTGGTGCGGATTTTCATGATCCAGCACGATTGCGGGCACGGATCCTTCTTCGCCAACCGCACCGCCGACGACTGGATAGGCCGCGTCCTGGGCGTGCTTACGCTGACGCCTTATGATTGCTGGCGGAGTGCTCATGCCACCCATCATGCCAGCGCGGGTAATCTCGACGAGCGCGGCGTTGGCGATATTAAGACATTGACGGTCGCGGAGTACCGGCGGATGTCCTGGAGAGGTCGCCTCGCCTATCGTCTCTATCGTCATCCCCTGGTCATGTTCGGACTGGGACCGATATGGCTCTTCATCTTCGAGCAAAGGCTGCCGATCGGGATGATGCGCGGTGGCCTGAAGCCCTGGGTATCCTCAATGGCCACCAACCTCGCCATCGTGCTGGCGGCGTCGATCTTGATATGGTTCGTCGGTATTGGCGCTTTCCTGGTGGTCCACCTACCGATCGTCATCCTCGCCGGATCGGCCGGCATCTGGCTGTTCTATGTCCAGCACCAGTTCGAGGAGACCGAATGGGCGAAGGACGATGAATGGGAGTTCCAGCGCGCCGCCTTGCACGGATCCTCCTACTATGACCTGCCGCCGGTGCTGAACTGGTTCACCGGCAACATCGGTGTCCACCATGTCCATCACCTCTCCGCGAAGGTGCCAGGCTATCGTCTGCAGGAAGTGCTACGCGATTATCCGGAATTGCGCGGCATAGGCCGCATCACCCTTCTTGAGAGCCTGCGCTGCGTCAAGCTGGCGCTGTGGGATGAAAACAGCGGGAAACTGGTATCGTTTCGTCAGGCACGGACGGCGGCGTAGCCATTTTCTGTCTGGCTCTGCTACTCCCCGATCCGCCGACCGGCGGCCATCCCGCCGTCGTGACGGGAGAGGACAGGCGGCATAAACCTGCCGCTGGGAATATCGTGATGTCAGCCGGCACGCAGCCGACGCCAAGAGTATTTTGGTCCCTTGGGCTTCGGCACGGCGGCAGGCTGGTAGTAGAGTCCCAATCCGCCGGTGCGGCCTTCGTCCAGCCGCTTCAAGAGCACGGGATTGGAAATCTCGAATTCATCGAAGCCGAGCCGCAGCATATGCGGCAGCTGGTCGACCAGCACCTGGCCGGTGGCGCGCACGGCACCTTCGAAATGATGTCGGCTGCGCAGCAATTCGCCCTTTGAGAAGGAGCGGCCATCGCTGAACGACGGAAAGGCCAGCGCCACCAGCGACAGCTGGTCGAGCAGGCCGGCGATCCTTTCGAGCTGATCGCCGGGTTGCAGCACGACACCGATCCTTTCCTTGGCCGACCGGCGCACCTCCGGATCGAGATCGAGAAACGCCTGCAGCGGCAGGATGAAACGGCCATTGCCGGACAGTGCTTCCGCGCCTTCGGCATGAGCCCACTCATCCTCCCGAAAACCCGTCGGGGTCCAGAGGCGGGTCTCCGGTATCGTCGGTTCAGTCATAGGAATTTCCTAAAAATTCAAAGAAGCTCAATGGTGTGTTGAGATTCAGGTCAGGCTGGGTCGAAAACGGTAGCTTCCGAGAGCCGGGGCGGAGCGTACTTGTAGTACGTGAGCCCCCGAAACCGCCGTTTGCAGGCTGGCCTCACCTGAATATCAGCATACCCTATAGCGATGCGTCGGTCAGCGACTTCTCCAGTCCCGACAGGTGAATGCCGCACTCGGTCTTGGCATGACCGGCCCAGCGACCGCTGCGCGCGTCCTCGCCCGGCTGCACCGGTTGCGTGCACGGGAAGCAGCCGATCGACAGATAGCCATAGGCGACCAGCGGATTTTCGCGCAGCGCATGCGCGCGCATGTAGTCCGCCTGGTCCGACGTCGTCCAGTGCGCCAGCGGATTGATGCGGATACGTGGGCCGACCGCCTCGAACACCGGAAGTGCTGCGCGCGTCGAAGCCTGGAAGCGTTTGCGGCCGGTGAACCAGGCGCGGAAAGGCGCCACGCCCCGCGCCAGCGGCTCGACCTTGCGCACGTTGCAGCACGCATCGGTATCGCTCTGGTGCAGATTGCCGGTCGGATCGATCCGTTCGAGTGCTGCTTCCTCGGGCTTGATCACCTGGATGTTGGTCAGCCCGAAATCGGCGCCTAGCGCATCGCGATAGTCGAGCGTCTCCTCGAAATGCTTGCCCGTATCGAGAAAGATGACCGGCAGCGTCCGGTCGATCTCGGCGATCATGTGCAGCAGCACCGCCGAGTCCGCCCCGAAAGACGACACCGCGGCAATCTCGTCGCGGAACAGTTCGTTGGCCGCGCGTTCGATGATCTCGAGCGGCTTCAGATGACCATAGAGCGCGTCAAGCCCCGCCGCTTTGGCGGCGATGCCGTCATCGACGTCGAGTATGGGGTCAAGCGGCCTTGGCTTCGCCAGCATAGAGCGCCTCCTTGAACGGCGCGGGACCGACACGGCGGTAGGCGTCGATGAATTTCTCTTGTGGATTGAGCCGAAGGCCGAGATAGGTTTCGACGATCTGCTCGATGGCGTCGGTGATCTCTTCCGACGAGAAGCCGCGGCCGATGATCTCGCCTACCGAAGTGTTCTCGTCGGCCGAACCACCAAGCGTCACCTGGTACAGCTCGGTGCCTTTCTTTTCGACTCCGAGAATGCCGATATGTCCGACATGGTGGTGGCCGCAGGCATTGATGCAGCCGGAGATCTTCAGCTTCAACTCGCCGATCTCGCGCTGCCGCTCCAGCGAGGCGAAGCGACGCGAGATCTCCTGCGCGATCGGAATCGAACGCGCCGTGGCGAGCGCACAATAGTCGAGGCCCGGGCACGAGATGATGTCCGATATCAGGTTGGAATTGGCGGTCGCCAGGCCGATATCGACCAGCGCGTCATAGACCGCCTTCAGGTCGGCGCGCGCCACATGCGGCAGGATCAGGTTCTGCTCGTGGCTGACGCGCAACTCGTCGTATCCATACTTCTCGGCGATATCGGCAATCGCTTCCATCTGGCTGTCGGTCGCATCGCCCGGCACTTCGCCGATACCCTTCAGCGAGATGGTCACCGCCGCATAGTCGGGGTGGCGATGCGTCACCACGTTCTGGTCGAGCCAATCCGAGAAGCCCTTGGAATCGAGGCGTGCCAGCTTTACAGCCTCGTCGCCATCCGGCCGTGCGGTCAGCGCTGGCGGCGCGAAATAGGCGTCGATGGCGCGGATGTCTGCTTCCGGCAGCTTCAACTCGGCGTCCTTCAATTGCTGCCATTCCGCTTCGACCTGGCGCGTGATCTCCTCGACGCCGGTCTCGTGGACCAGGATCTTGATGCGCGCCTTGAACTTGTTGTCGCGGCGGCCATGTAGGTTGTAAACGCGCAGGATCGCCGTGCAGTAGGACAGAAGGTCGGCTTCCGGCAGGAAATCGCGGATCTTCCTGGCGACCATCGGCGTACGGCCCTGGCCGCCGCCGACATAGACGGCGAAGCCGAGCTCGCCGGCCGCGTTCTTCTTCAGGTGCAGGCCGATATCATGGGTCTGGATGGCGGCGCGGTCGCGCTCCGCGCCGGTTACCGCGATCTTGAACTTGCGCGGCAGGTAGGAAAACTCCGGATGAACCGATGACCACTGGCGCAGGATTTCCGCGTAGGGACGCGGATCGGCGACCTCGTCGGCGGCCGCACCCGCGAAATGGTCCGCGGTGACGTTGCGGATACAATTGCCGCTGGTCTGGATGGCGTGCATCTCGACACTCGCCAGATCGGCCAGGATCGCAGGAATGTCGGACAGCGCCGGCCAGTTGAACTGGATGTTCTGGCGCGTGGTGAAATGGCCGTAGCCCTTGTCGTATTTGCGCGCGATATGGCCGAGCATGCGCAACTGCTTGCTGTTCAGCGTGCCATAGGGCACCGCGATGCGCAGCATATAGGCGTGCAATTGCAGATAGACGCCGTTCATCAGCCTGAGCGGCCGGAACTGATCCTCGGTGATCTCGCCGGCGAGCCGGCGCTGGACCTGGTCGCTGAACTCGGCGACGCGGGCCTGGACAAAATCGTGATCGAACTCATCGTAGCGGTACATGCTTCGTCTTTCAGGGCGCGTCCGCCCGTGTTCACTTCTGGTCTGGGCTTACGCCGCCCGGGAGGCCTGCTTGCCGAGATCGCCACGAATGGTGGGGCCGGCGGCGCGGATCTTCTCGCGCAACCGCACCGGCTCGACAACGCCGTTGACGATTTCGGCATCTATGAGGTTGACGTCGAGGACTTCGTTGTCGGCGTGGGCCTTGGCACCGATCGCTTCCAGGCGATCCTCGGCCGCCTTGTCATGGGCAAGGTCGGCATGGTCCGCCCTCTCGGCCCAGCCGCCGTCTGCGTACCAGACGGCGATGCCGTCGGCGAGCCGGTTGGCGGTCAGTATCTTCATTGCTGAACTCCCTCGGCGGCAACTATCGGCGCGCCTTCATGCCTGTGTGCCGCGAGCGGTTCGGACCGTTCGAAATTGGCGCCGGCGACCGCATCGCCGATGATGGTCATGACCGGACCCGAGAGATCGGCGCGCGCTTCCAGCGACGGCAGGTCGGCAAGCGTGCCATGGAAACGGCGGCGATTGCCGAGGCTGGCATTCTCGACCACGGCTACCGCCGTATCCGGCGAAAGCCCGGCCTCGATCAGCCGGCCGGCAACCTCCGCGGCCACCGAGCGGCCCATATAGACAGCAACGGTGGCACCCGAAATGGCAAGCTTGGCCCAATCGGGCAGCGAATTGCCCTTGAGATCATGACCGGTGGTGAACACCATCGAGGAGGAAACCCCGCGCAGCGTCAGCGGCAGTTCGAAATCGGCGGCGGCGGCGAAAGCAGCGGTGACGCCCGGAACCACCTCATAGGCCACGCCCGCATCACGCAGCGCCGCCATCTCCTCGCCGGCCCGGCCGAACACCAGGGGATCGCCCGACTTCAGCCGCACCACACGCTTGCCTTCGCGGCCAAGCTCGACCAGCAACGCGTTGATCTCGGCCTGGCTCTTGGTGTGACAGCCCTTGCGTTTGCCGACCGCCAGCCGCTCGGCGTCGCGTCGGCCCATGGCGACGACAGCCTCCGGCACCAGCGCATCGTGGACGATGACATCGGCCTCCATCAGCAGCCGATGCGCGCGCAGCGTCAAAAGGTCCTCGGCACCGGGGCCCGCGCCAACCAGGGCGATATGGCCTGAAGCGGATGCATCCGAAAGCAGAAGATCGGCGGCTGCGTCATGCGCCTGCGAAAGCTCGCCAGCTTCGACGGCGCGCGCCGGCGCACCGCCGAAGAACTCGCTCCAGAACCGGCGGCGGGAATTGCCCCTGGGCAGGCTTTCAGCGGCGGCCCGGAAGGACGCGGCGAGAGCCGCCAGCCTGCCCAACGAAGGCGACAGCATGCGGTCGATGCGGGCACGCAGCATCTGCGCCAGCACCGGCCCAGCGCCTTCCGTGCCGATGGCGATCGCGACCGGTGCGCGATTGACGAGCGCCGGGGTGAAAAAATCGCAAAGCTCCGGCCGGTCCACCGCATTGACGGGGATGCCGAGCCGGCGCGCATCTCGGACGACGCGCCGGTCGAGCGCCTCATCGCCGCTGGCGGCGAACACCATCACCGAGCCTTCCAGCCGGCTCGCCTCATAGGCCGCGATGTGGGTGGCGCCGCTCTGCGCGATGAAGCCGAGCATGTCCGGTGAGGCGCTCTCCGCAACGATGCGCAGCGCAGCGCTGGACTGCCCAAGCAATCGTGCCTTGGCCAAAGCTTCGTCGCCGCCGCCGACGATCGTTACGGCTTCGTCTTCGACCCGTACGAAGACGGGGAAGGCATTGAGCTTGGGGGCGGGCTGCGGCATGGATACGAACGGAATCCTGATCTGGTCTTCACTTCTACGCGTGGGCGCGAAAAAGCTGAAGAAACCCACTCGCGCATCACCTCCCGGGATGCAATCGCTTTTTCTAAAGGGCTGCGGCCAAGAGAAAAATATTCCACCTTGCTGCGGAGACCGGCGTCAAGCCGCTGGTCGCGGGCCTTGATTTCTCCTCTTTTTGGGCCGAACGCGCTTCATGACGAAACAGTTTTTTCTAAATTCTACTAATTTAGTAGATTAAAGCTGCCCGGCGGTCGTGCGCGCGTCTCCGCCCCGACGGAGCGCCTGTATGACCTGGCTTTTTGGCTGGAACATTACCGGATCGAGGCGCGTTCCTTCCGCATGCGCAATGCAAAATCATATCTGGCCGCGGCGTGAAGCCAAGCGTGGCGGCAGCGAAGGAAGGAGCCCGGCGTCATGAGCGCGATCAAGTTGAAGCACGGCATCTGGATCATGGTAGCCGACGGAGAAAAAGCGCTCTTCCTCAGAAATGCAGGTGACACCAAATTTCCGAACCTCGAAGTGGTGCAGGAAATGAGACAGGACAACCCGCCAACGCGCGAGCAAGGCAGCGACAGTCCCGGCCGCTACAATGACGGTCCCTCTGTCCACCGCAGCGCGGTTGAGGAGACGGATTGGCATCGGATCGGCAAGGAGCGCTTTGCCGACGAACTCGCCGAACGGCTCTACAAGCTGGCTCATCAAGGCTCTTTTGATGAAATCATCCTCATCGCGCCGCCGCTCGTGCTCGGCGCGATGCGCAAGGCCTTGCACAAGGAAGTCAGCGACAAGGTCAGCGCGGAAATTCCCAAGACGCTGACCAACCACGCGGTATTCGAGATCGAGGCTCTGTTGCGGGCAGCTTGATCGTTGGCTATCGAGCGCCGCCATTGCGGCGCAGGATTTCGGCTGATCTCGAATTCCGGCTTGCTTGCCCACCGGCGAGGTATTTGTAGCGTCACCGGCAATTCCCGGTTTGTGGGGTTGCATGGCCGACACTCAATCCACCATATTGCAAACAAGCGGCGGCTTCGGGCGGCGCATATCCTGCATCGCTGGCTTGAAAGGCGCTCCATAGACAATGCCGCATGACACTCCCCTTATCGCCACCATCGTAGCCGGTCTGGGGCTCGCTTTCGTCTTCGGCGCTCTCGCCAACCGCTTCCGCATTCCGCCGCTGGTCGGCTATCTCGTGGCCGGCGTGCTGGTCGGGCCGAACACGCCCGGTTTCGTCGCTGACGCCGGCCTTGCCAATGAGCTCGCCGAAATCGGCGTCATTCTGTTGATGTTCGGCGTCGGCCTGCATTTTTCGCTGAAGGATCTCCTGTCGGTCCGCGCCATCGCCGTGCCCGGCGCCATCGTCCAGATCGGCTTTGCCACGGCACTCGGCGCGGGGCTTTCCTGGATGCTCGGCTGGTCGGCGGGAGCAGGGCTGGTCTTCGGCCTGGCGCTGTCGGTGGCCTCGACCGTGGTGCTGCTGCGCGCCCTGCAGGAGCGTCGACTGATCGAGACCGAGCGCGGTCGCATTGCCGTCGGCTGGCTGATCGTCGAGGACCTGGCCATGGTGCTGGCGCTGGTGCTTTTGCCAGCGCTTGCCGGCGTGCTTGGCGGCCAGGAGCAGGCGGATGCCCATGCGAGCGGCCTGTTGTCCCTGCCCGCGAGCTACGGAATCTGGGGCGTCGTCGGCATCACGCTGGCCAAGGTCGCAGCCTTCGTCATCGTCATGCTGGTGGTCGGCCGTCGCGTCATTCCCTGGATCCTGCACTATGTCGCCCATACCGGCTCGCGCGAGCTGTTTCGGCTTTCGGTGCTGGCGATAGCGCTTGGCGTCGCTTTCGGCGCGGCCAAGCTGTTCGGCGTCTCGCTGGCACTGGGCGCTTTCTTCGCCGGCATGATCATGAGTGAATCCGAACTCAGCCACCGCGCTGCGGAGGAATCGCTTCCGCTGCGCGATGCCTTCTCGGTGCTGTTCTTCGTCTCGGTCGGCATGCTGTTCGACCCGTTCAGCCTGTTCAGCAACGGCTTGCCGATCCTGGCGACGCTCGCCATCATCGTCGTCGGCAAGTCGCTGGCGGCCTTCCTCATCGTCGTCGCCTTCGGTTATCCCCTGGCGACGGCGCTGATGATTTCGGCGAGCCTTGCCCAGATCGGCGAGTTCTCCTTCATCCTGGCCGAACTCGGCGTCGGGCTGAAACTGCTGCCCGAACAGGGGCGCGACCTCATCCTGGCGGGCGCCATCCTGTCGATCGTGCTCAACCCGGTGATGTTCCTGGTCATCGACTGGATGAAGCCATGGCTCGAGGCCCGCGCCGCCAGGACGGCGCCGCCTGTGGAGCCCAAACCGGTCGGCCCGGCGACGGCGCCCGGCCAGGTGGCTTCAGTCGCCTCGGCGGCGAAGCAGGAAGATGGACCGCCGCCAAGAACAGCCCTCAGCGGCCACGCGATCCTGATCGGCTACGGCCGTGTCGGCAGTCTCGTCGGCGCTGCGTTGAAGGAAGCCGCCCTGCCCTTCCTGGTGGTCGAGGATGCCGACAAGACACTGGTGAAGCTCAAGGCCGAGGGCATCGAGACCGTGGCCGGCAACGCCGCCAATGCCGAAGTGTTTGCAGCCGCCAATCCCGAAGGCGCAAAACGGCTGATCCTGGCCATCCCCAATGCCTTCGAGGCCGGTCAGATCGTGCTGCGTGCGCGCGCCGCCAACCCCGCCATCAACGTCGTCGCCCGCGCCCATTCCGATGCCGAGGTCGAGCATCTCAAGGGGCTCGGCGCCGATACGGTGATCATGGGCGAACGCGAGATCGCGCGCGGCATCGTGGAAGAGGTGCTTGGTGACAAGCCGCGGGCGGCTGAACCGTCCGCCGCCTGAGCCGATCCTGCACGGACCCCATCCGTACCTAGCGAGAACGCGGCCGACCGTGGAGGTCTGGACCTTGGACAGGTGGGCGGCCTTGGACGCGCCCGCTGACATCGGTCACTCCTGTCATTTGTCTTCGTATCGCACTCAACCGAGTTCTTGGGCGAGTCCGATGAGCAACCCCTCAGGCCCACGGATGTAGCAGAGCCGATACACGTCTTTATACTGGACTACTTCGCCTACGAGCTGCGCGCCGCGCGTGCGGAGCCTCTCAAGCGTCTCGTCTATGTCGTCCACGGTGAACATGACGCGGAGGTAGCCTAGGGCGTTGACCGGGGCGTTCCGGTGATCGGCGACGACAGGCGGCATGAGGAAGCGGGAGAGCTCGAGCCGGCTGTGGCCGTCCGATGTACGCATCATGGCAATCTCGACATGCTGATCGCCCAGTCCGGTGACACGGCCGGCCCATTCTCCTTCGATCGTGGCCCGTCCTTCAAGCTCGAGGCCGAGTTCGCGAAAGAAATCAATCGCCTCTCCGAGGTCTTCGACGACGATTCCTACGTTGTCCATCCGCTTGAGCGCCATGTTTCAGTCTCCAAGGTGTCGTTCGAATCTACAAGGCGTCGCCTGGTCTAACAATGGATGCTCGAGGTGCTCCGCCTGCAGCCAGGTTGATCACGCCACAAAGGCAGAGCCGCCATTTTGCGCGACGCTGCCGAGGTATTTTGCCGGCGGCTTGCCAAGCGCCTTCTTGAACATGGTGATGAAGGCGGTGACGGAATCATAGCCGAGATCGCCGGAGACCTGCTGCACGCTCGCACCGGAGGCCAGTTCCCTGATTGCGACGATCAGATGCAACTGCTGGCGCCAGCGTCCGAAGCTTAAGCCGGTCTCCTTCACGACGAGACGGGCGAGACTGCTCTCGCTGAGCGCAACCCGGCTGGCCCATTCCGACAATGTGCTGCGGTCGGCGGGGTCCTGCGCCAACGCTTCGGCGATCCGCCTCAATCGCGGCTCGGATGGGATTGGCAGATGCAGCCGCTGGACAGGCATGCGCGGCAGCTCGGCAAGCAGCGTCCTGATCAAAAGCGCATCCCGCGCTTCATCATCCCCCAGGCCATCGGACAGTTCGATGATCAGTTCGCGCAGCAGCGGCGAGACCGAAAGGGTGCAGCACCGGTCCGGCAATTCGGTGGCTCCCGGCTCGATATAGACGAAGAAGATCCGGGCGTTGGCGGTCGCGATATTGCTGTGCTCCATGTCGCCGGGAATCCACACCCCGCAATGCGGCGGCACCATCCACATGCCGCTCGGGACGCGGCATGTGACGCCACCGCCGAGCGCGAAGACGAGTTGGCCTTTGCGATGCCGATGGGAGGGTACTTCGGCCCTGGTTTCGGTAACGTCGACGCGCACGGCGATTGCCGGTGCGAGGACGTCATCCACATTGAAATCGAGCCATGGGTAGCGAAGAGGTTGTCTCATGATTGACGGCTTTTAGCGATTAAACGCCATGATAGCTAAATTCCTCAAGTTGGGAAGTCGATAGGTTCCAGCTTGCCCATGCACCGGTTGATCAGGATGCCACCGCGCTTTGCGCCCACAACCAGCAGGAAGGTACGTCCATGCGCGCCCTAGTCATGTCTTCCGACAGCCCCACCGGACTGACGCTTGCCGAGGTCGAGGACCCTCGGCCTCTCGCAAACGAGGCGCTTGTGTCGGTCCATGCAACTTCGTTGAATCGCGGCGAATTGCGCCTGCTCACCATACGCCCGGACGGCTGGATACCCGGCCAGGACATCGTCGGGATCGTCGAACGGCCAGCGGCCGACGGCTCCGGGCCACCCGTGGGCGCCCGGGTCGCGGCTCTGGTGGACCAGGCGGGCTGGGCCGAACGCGTCGCGGTTTCGACCGACCGCCTCGCCGTCCTGCCGGATGACGTCAGTTTCGTTTCCGCGGCCACGCTTCCGGTCGCGGGCACCACAGCGCTCAGGACTTTGCGCCATGGCGGCGACCTTGCCGGCCAGCGGGTCCTGATCACCGGCGCAAGCGGTGCGGTCGGCCGTTTCCAGATCCAGATCGCGCGCGAACAGGGCGCGAGCGTGACCGCGGTCGCGGCCGCCCGGCATGGCGAGGATCTCCGCCGCCTGGGTGCCGGGCAGGTCGTCGAGGCGATCGAACTGGCTGAGGGGCCGTTTTCCCTGATCACCGAGTCGGTCGGCGGCCAAAGCCTTGCCCACGCGATCGAACGCGTCGCGCCTGGCGGGACGATCGTCATGTTCGGCTCGAGCAGTGGCGAACTCACGCCAATTGGCTTCCGCCAGTTCGTTCCGGGTCACGAGGGGGCGAGGCTTCAGACTTTCGCCTACTACACGTCTGGCGCGGGCATTGGCTCGGACATCGCCTCGCTGCTCGCTCTCGTTGCGGCCGGCCGGCTGGAAACCCGCGTCGCCCTGACCATGCCATGGACCGACATCGCCCAAGCCCTGGACGCGCTGCGACAGCGCAGCTTCAGCGGCAAGGCCGTTCTCACCATGACCGGATGAACGATCCCTAGCCTGAGACCAGTCCGCTCACACGTGCTGGCCGCCATTGATGTGGATTTCCGAGCCGGTCACATAAGACGCCTGCCCGGAGCACAGGAAGAAGATGATGTCGGCGACCTCGGCCGTGGTACCCAGCCGCCTGAGCGGAATGGTCTCGACGATCTTGTCCGTGCCCGGCGAGAGAATCGCGGTATCGATTTCGCCCGGCGCAATGGCGTTGACGCGGATGCCGTGCGGGCCGAAATCATGCGCCATCTCGCGCGTCAGCGAGCCGAGCGCCGCCTTCGATGTCGCATAGGCGGTGCCGGCGAAGGGATGCACCCGGGTGCCGGCGATCGAGGTGACGTTGACGATCGACCCTTTCGCCGATGCCAGTTCCTTGAACAGGCCGCGCGCCAGCATGATCGGCGCGAAGAAATTGACCTGGAACACGTCGCGCCAGACATGCATCGGCGTGTCGATGGAGTTCATGCGGCTGTTGCCGTCCTTGAGCTTCGGCGAAATGCCGGCATTGTTGACCAGCGCGTGCAGCTGGCCGCCATGCGCCTCGAGCCGGTGGCGGATTTCGGAGACGGCGATGCCGACATCCTCCTGGTCGGCGAGATCGACCTTGATGTGGTCCTCAGGCCCGGCCGGCCACGGGCAATCCTCGGCAAATGCCTGGCGCGAGCAGGTGATGACGCGCCAACCCTCGCGCGAGAAACGCTTGACCGTGGCATGGCCGATGCCACGGCTGGCGCCGGTCAGCACAATGGTCTTCCTGGTGTCGATCTCTGCCATGTCGGGAGGTGTAGCCGAACGGTGTGGCGCTGGCGAGAGGCGAGTTGCCGCTAGCCGCCGCCGAGAATGTCGAGGATCGAGGTCTGCCGCTTCTTGAGCGGACCGCCGACACTGCCCGGCGGCACCGGATGTCCGACCGACGCGGTGGTTCCGGAGTCGCCCGGCATATCGAAACCGTCGGCGTCGACCGTCTGGGCCGGGCGGGGCGCGCGGACCGGCGCTGGCTGCGCCGCGACGGCAGCGGGCGACTGGCCGACAGGCGCTTGCGGCTTCGGAGCCGGCTGCGTCGCCTCGGCCGACGGGATTTCGTCCGGCACGATCCTATCGGCCGGCGTCGACTTCCAGGTGCCAGGCAGCGGCCGCACGGGCACGCCCTCATGCGCGGCGACCATGAACTCGTGCCATGCCTGCGCCGGCAGCGCGCCGCCGGTGACCTTCTTCATCGGGCTGCCGTCGTCATTGCCGAACCATACGCCGGTGGTGAGATTGGCGGTGTAGCCGACGAACCAGGCGTCGCGCGAATTCTGGCTGGTGCCGGTCTTGCCGGCCGACGGCCAGGTAAAGGCCGCCTTCCTGGCCGTGCCGATCTCCACCGTCCCGGTCATCATCGAGTTCATCATGCCGACGATCTCGGGCTTCACCACGCGTGGCGCGCTGCCGCTGCCGGCGTCGTACAGCACCTTGCCGTCGGCTGATGTCACGCGGCGGATGAAATGGATATCCGGCTTGTAGCCGCCATTGGCGAAAGGCACATAGGCCGAGGTCAGCTCCAGCGGCGTCACCTCGGACGTGCCGAGCGCGATCGAGGTGTTGGCTTGCAAATCGGACTGGATGCCCATGCGATGCGCCGCCTCGACCACTGCGTCCGGTCCGACCTCCATGGTCAGCTGGGCCGCCACCGAGTTCAGCGACTTCGCCAGCGCGGTGGCCAGCGTCACCTTGCCGAAATACTTGCCGCCGTAATTGTCGGGTGTCCATTTGCCGATCTTGATCGGCGCATCGTTACGCACGCTGTCGGGCGTGCGGCCGGCCTCGAGGGCGGCCATGTAGACGAACGGCTTGAACGCCGAACCGGGCTGCCGGCGCGCTTCCGAGGCGCGGTCGAACTGGCTGGTCGAATAATCGTAGCCGCCGACCATGGCGCGCACCGCACCTGAATCGTCGATCGACACCAGCGCGCCCTGGGTGACGTTGAGCTTCTTGCCGCTTTCGTCGATCAGCCGGCGGATCGATTGTTCCGCGAGCTTCTGCAGGTTCAGGTCGACGGTGGAATCGATGACGATGTCGCCGCGCACGTCGCCGATCAGATCGGGCAGTTCTTCCATGATGGTGTCGGCGACGTAGTTTTCCGAGCCTGTCCAGTAGGACGGCGCGCGCGTCGCCGGCGCGCTCATCGCCGTGGTCAGCTCCTTGGCGCTGATCTTGCCCTCGTCGCGCATGGCGGCGAGCACCAGCTGCGCGCGTTCCTCGGCGGCCTTGGGATCGCGTGCCGGCGACAGCCGCGACGGCGCCTTCAGGAGACCGGCAAGCAGCGCCGCCTCCGACAAGGTGACGTCGCGCGCGCTCTTGCCGAAATAACGGCGCGAGGCCGCTTCGACGCCATAGGCGCCGGAGCCGAAATAGACCCGGTTGAGGTACATTTCGAGGATCTGGTCCTTGGTGTGCTTGTGCTCCAGCCACAGCGCCAGCAGCACCTCCTGCACTTTGCGCTCCAGCGTGCGGTCCGGCGTCAGGAACAGGTTCTTGGCCAGTTGCTGCGTCAGCGTCGAACCGCCTTGCGAGAAATGCCCGCCGGCGAGGTTGGCGACCATGGCGCGCGACAGGCCGATCGGGTCGACCCCGAAATGCGAATAGAAGCGGCGATCCTCGATGGCGATGACCGCCTCGGGGATGTAGGGCGACATTTCGTGCAGGCCGACCGCCTCGCCGCCGCTCATGCCGCGATTGCCGAGCAGTTGGCCATCGGCGGAGACGATCTTGATATTGGGCGCGCGATCGGGGATCGACCAGGTTGTTGCCGCCGGCATTTTGGCGCCGTAGTAGACGACGACGCCGGCCACGGCGATGCCGCCCCAGATGGCCAGCACGAAGCACCAGTAGACCAGCCGGCCGAGCACGCCGAACAGGCCGCGCCGGCTTCGGCCGCGCCTGGCACGCGACGACTTTGCCTTCGGCGATTTGCGTTTGGCGGAGGCTTTGCGGTTGCTGGGCACGACGCGGTCCTCCTCGCTCACCGAAAGACCTGTCTGGGATCTCGCTTGTGGCGGTCCCTCGAAACTGGGTTCGATGCGGCTGTCTCTGCGGTTCGCCATGCGCTGCGCTTGATATCCCGATGCCTATGGCGTTCGGGTTGCAGAGTAGATGCGGCGGTTTAAAGGCGGGTTAAGTCACCCGCTTCTGCGCAAATGCCATATCGGGTGGCGAGAGCTCTCCCACGCAGTGCCTGTCACATTGCACGCCCACATTCGGCAGACTTGTCGAACCACGACCCTCGGCATAGTTTTTTCAGAGCGGCCCCCTGTACTATCTCTACGAAATAACTGTCGGCGCCAAAATATGTACAGGAGCCGTGTATTCCTTCGCGGTAGCCCTCAGGCGATCTGAATAATCATAGATCTCGTCAAGTGTGTCGATCTTGACTTTATTCTCTTTTTCACCATCAAAGAGTCCAAGATACCTTATGGAGCGATTGAACCACAACCGCGCGAGTGGTTTACGATTGTTATTATCGATCAAGATGCCGCAATAGCTTTTCTGATCCCTCATCACTACACGGGCAGGCTTCAAGGTGTCTCGCACGATCGCTCTTATGATCATGAACCCCTCGCGCTCCTCCTCCGTTGTAACGACCTCCTCGGTCTCTTCTCCCTCGACGCCGATCTCGGAAACTTCCGTTTCCGCTAACGCCGTTGACAATCTTGACTGAACAGACTCCCTCACAATTTCACGAAACGCGGCCTTCACCATAGGTGTGAACTGTTCTTTCACCTGGCTCGTAAAGCGACCCTGATAGAGTCCCCCCGTCACCATCCGAACAAAGTCCTCGGGAGGGTTCTCCATGACGTTCGCGATCTCTTTCTTGATCGCAGACGTGTATTTCAGCCTATGTGCCGACTGAAGAATCCCGTCGATATTGAATTCAGCTTTGGCGAATTTTTTTAGCTCGGTAACGAGCTGCCCCTGCATGTCGGACAAGTCGAAGGTGAGGAACGGTCGATCATCGAGGCGATTGGGCGCAACCAAATCGGTATGAAAATGGAACGTTCGACCGTTTGTGAGAATTGCAAATTTTGCGTTCGTCACTGAAAAGTAGCGATAGAGCTGAGCTAAATGCACCTTTTCAAGCGCCATAGATATAGGTTTGCATTCAATAAGTATCCGGATCTCTCCGTCTAACTTGATTGCATAGTCGACTTTTTCCCCTTTTTTCCCAACAGCATCTGCGCAAAATTCAGGGATTACCTCGTCCGGATTGAACACATCATAATCGAGGGCAGATAAGAATGGCAGGATAATTGCCGTTTTAAGTGCTTCCTCTGTGAGCATTGCGCTCGAATGGGTCCTGATCCGGTCCGCCAGTACACGCAGTTTTTCTTCAACGCTCATTGTCCCCTCCCAAATATTCAAGGAGGATCACGCAAAAATAATAAAGACGCAAGATGGCAAACGATCGAGCTTTAGACGGGCTGTCGCTACGGGCTCAGATTTTGCCATGCATTTTTTGAAACCGAGGCCAGGAACAACTAGGGGTGTTCCGGCGGCCCTCCCGTGACAGCATGGCGAGGGCTTCGTTCAGTTCTGCTGGATCGAGATGCCCTTGTCGTCGATCTTGAGCTCCACGCCTTTCGGCTTGGTCTGTTCGCGATAGACAAAGATGCCGAGCGCGATGACCACGACGACGAGCGCGCCAATGACGAGATAGAGCGGATTCTGTTTCATGGCGCGCTCCTCTGTGCCGGGCCTTAGGCTCGCTTCAGGACCCTGACCAGCACCAGCAGGATGATGGCGCCGATGGTGGCGTGGATGATCGAGGCGAGAATGCCGCCACCGATGGAGAAACCGATCCGCGGGAAAAGCCAGCCGGCGATGAACGCGCCGATGATGCCGACGATGATGTTGCCGATCAGGCCGAAGCCGAAACCGGAGACGATGAGACCGGCGAGCCAGCCGGCGACGGCACCGATGATGATGAAGACGAGCAGGCTTTCGACACCCATAGGGACTTCCTCCAAGCAAGAGGGCGAGCGCGGAGCGGAGGCTCCGAATCGGCCTCAATCAACGGCTTCACGCTATGCGAAAGCGGCCGGCCTCGCCAGCGGCCTGGTCATGGGTCGCCGTCGTCGCTCGCGGCGGGCCGCCAGCTGGTCGGCTCGACCTTCTTCTGCGTGCTGCTGTCGATGTAGACCCACCAGCCGCCGTCTCGGTATTGGGCGATGGATTCGTTGAGCACGCCGTCGCTGTCCTTCCAGGTCACGGTGACCTTGGAACCGTCGGTGGGCGCGGTCGATATGGGCTTCCTGTCGGCCATGTCATCCCTCTTTTCGAGCCGACGGAACGCGACGGCCGGCATCTGTCCCGGACGGCCATCGGCGGCAGGGCGCCGCGACGCCGTCAGCTATGAGCGAAAATATCCTCTTCGTCCCAGCCCATGAGGTCAAGCTTGGCGCGTGTCGGCAGGAAGCGGAAACAGGCGTCGGCCTCCTTCGTGCGATCCTCGCGCGCAAGCCGCGACGCCAGCACGTCGCGCAGCCGGTGCAGATAGAGCACGTCGGACGCGGCGTATTCGAGTTGTTCGGGCGACAGCGTTTCAGCCGCCCAGTCGGACGATTGCTGCGCCTTGGACAGGCCGACGCCCAGAAGCTCGAAGCAGATGTCCTTCAGCCCATGCCGGTCGGTGTAGGTGCGGGTCAGCCGCGAGGCGATCTTGGTGCAGAACACCGGCTCGGGCATCACCCCGAACGCATGGTAGAGCACGGCAAGGTCGAAGCGCCCATAGTGGAACAGCTTGGTCACGCTGTGGTTTCCCAAGAGCTTCACAAGGTTCGGCGCTTCCTTTTGGCCCGGCGCGATCTGGATGACGTCGGCGCTGCCGTCGCCCGGCGAGATCTGCACCACGCACAGCCGGTCGCGGTGCGGGTTCAGGCCCAGCGTTTCCGTATCGATGGCAACCGCTCCGACATTGTAGCGGGACAGGTCGGGCAGATCGTGTCTGTGGAAACGGATGTCGCTCATCGTCTTCTCCGGTCGCGCCTTGCACGCATCCCAGAAGCGGACGCGCGCGCTCCAGCACGTTGCGCTGGCAACCCGTCCTTGCCGTGATCGGCGGAAAAATCAACATAAACTTGATTTCCCCGCCTTTCGTGATTTCCCGGCTCAGCGCGTCAGCGCGTCCAGGATGCGCGCCCAGGAGCGCTGGCCCTTGTGGAAGGAACTCAACTCATACTTTTCGTTGGGCGAGTGGATGCGGTCGTCGTCGAGGCCGAAACCGACCAGCAGCGATTCCATGCCTAGATAGGTCTGGAAGTCGCCAACCACGGGGATCGAGCCGCCGCTGCCGATCGTCACCGCCGGCTTCGGCCATTCGTCCGACAGCGCCGTCTTGGCCTTGGCCAGGAACGGCGAGTCGTAGGAGAGCTGGATCGCCGGCGAGCCGCCATGCGAGTGGAATTCGACCGAACAGTCGGCCGGAATGCGCTCCTTGACGAATTGCTGGAAGGCGGCGCGGATCTTCCCGGGATCCTGCTTGTGGACGAGGCGGAAAGATACTTTCGCAGAGGCCTGCGCCGCGATCACCGTCTTGAAGCCCTTGCCGGTGTAGCCGCCGGTGATGCCGTTGAACTCGGCCGTCGGCCGTGCCCAGGTGAGTTCCAGCAGCGAGCGGCCGTTTTCGCCCGACGGGATCGACAGGCCGACGGGGCCAAGGAACGTCTCGGCCGTTTCGCCCAGCGTTTCCCATGATTTCAGGATCTGCGATGGCGTTTCCTCGACGCCGTCATAGAAGCCCGGGATGGTGATATGGCCGTCCTTGTCGTGAATGTCGGCCAGCACCTTGGCCAGGATGCGGATCGGGTTGGCGGCGGCGCCGCCATAGAGGCCGGAATGCAGGTCGCGGTCGGCGGCCTTGACGGTGATCTCCTCGCCCACCAGCCCGCGCAGCCCCACGCAGATAGACGGCGTATCGCGGTCCCACATGCTGGTATCGCAAACCAGCGCGAAGTCGGCCTTGAGTTCATCGGCATTGGCTTCGAGGAACGGCTTCAGCGACGGCGAGCCCGACTCCTCCTCGCCCTCGAACAGGATGGTGATACGGCATGGCAGATTGCCATGCACCTGCTTCCAGGCCCGGCAAGCCTCGACGAAGGTCATCAACTGACCCTTGTCGTCGGCCGATCCGCGCCCGGTGATCACCTTGTGGCCGGGTCCGATCTCCTTGATCGCCGGCGCAAACGGGTCGTTTTCCCAAAGGTCGATCGGATCGACCGGCTGTACGTCATAGTGGCCGTAGAACAGCACATGCGGCGAACCGGCCGGCCCGTCATGATGCGCAACCACCATCGGGTGGCCTGGCGTATCGCGCACGCTGGCGTCGAAGCCGATCACCTTGAGTTCTCCCATCAGCCATTCGGCCGCCTTGCGGCAGTCGGCGGCATAGGCCGGATCGGTGGAGACCGACTTGATCCGGAGCAGGCCGAACAGGCGCTCCAGGCTCTGGTCGAGATTCTTGTCGAGACGGTCGAGGACGGGGGAAACTGACATTTGGCAAGCCTTTCGATTCAGTGCCGGAACCGTAAAGGCAGAGCGGACAAACGAAAAGCCCGGGACCATTGGACCACGGGCTCCAAGCGCGTGTTCGAACAAAAAAGACCGCCGTGGTGGAGGGGGAACCACGGCGGCCCTTCTACTCGAAACGATGCGGCAGCCCGGAGAGGGGGGATAGGCTGCCGCAGGTGTCCGGGATAGGCGGGGGACGGGCCTTGCTCCGGACGTCGGCGAAAATTGCCGATGACATTTATCTGTGTCATCGAACGTGGCGATTCAAGGGCACGAATATTACACTTTTGTAACATGGCCGTGAGCAGCCGTTGGACAGGCGGAGCCAGGCAGTCCTGCGTGCGAAAATAATGCCGATTTCACCTCTTTCCAACCAACCTGTCGCCTGCCTGTCAGGGTGTTGCTGGAAGCGGTGCCTTTGGCATGGACCAAGCCGCCGCGCCGCGCTATCCCTGCCGGCATGAAAAAAGGCGATCATCTCTTTCTTGTCGACGGCTCCGGCTACATCTTCCGTGCCTATCACGCGCTGCCGCCGCTGACCCGCAAGTCCGACGGCCTGCCGGTCGGCGCCGTGTCCGGCTTCTGCAACATGTTGTGGAAGTTGATGCAGGATGCCCGCAACACCGATGTCGGCATCGTGCCGACGCATTTCGCGGTCATTTTCGACTATTCGTCGAAGACGTTCCGCAACGATCTCTATCCGGAGTACAAGGCCAACCGTTCGGCGCCGCCGGAAGACCTGATCCCGCAATTCGGCCTCATCCGCCAGGCGACCAGGGCGTTCAACCTGCCCTGCCTCGAGATGGAAGGGTTCGAGGCCGACGACCTCATCGCCACCTATTGCCGGCTGGCTTGCGAGGCCGGCGGCGACACCACCATCATCTCCTCCGACAAGGACCTGATGCAGTTGGTCGGCCCGACGGTGAGCATGTACGATCCGATGAAGGATCGCCAGATCGGCATTCCCGAGGTCATCGAGAAATGGGGCGTGCCGCCGGAGAAGATGATCGACCTGCAGGCATTGACCGGCGATTCCGTTGACAATGTTCCCGGCGTGCCGGGCATCGGACCGAAGACCGCGGCGCAATTGCTCGAACAGTTCGGCGATCTCGACGGGTTGCTTGACCGCGCCGGCGAGATCAAGCAGGAGAAACGACGCGAATCCATCATCGCCAATGCCGACAAGGCGCGCATCTCGCGCCAGCTGGTGACGTTGAAGAACGATGTGCCGGTGGCCGAGGGGCTGGACGAATTCGTCCTGCACGCGCCGGACGGACCGAAACTGATCGGCTTCCTCAAGACCATGGAATTCTCCTCGCTGACCCGCCGCGTGGCGGAAACGACGGGAACCGAGGCAAGCGACGTGCAGGCGGTCGCGGTGACGGTCGAACGCGCCGACTCCGCGCATGGACCTGATGTCGGCGCCGGCGCGCCGGTCGCCCCCAGCGCCGAGGCGGAGCAGGACGGCGAGACGGTCCCGGCCGCAGGCGGCGGCACGAAGGAAGGCAACACCCCCTCGCTTTTGTCGGCGCTTCGCCTGGAGGCCGCCACCGCCCGCAAGATCGACATTTCGGCCTATCAGTGCGTCCGCGACATCGCCAGCCTGAAGGCCTGGGTCGCCGAGGCGCTGGAGACCGGCATCGTCGCCTTCGATGCCCGCGCGACGTCGCCCGATCCGATGCAGGCCGAACTGATCGGCTTGTCGCTGGCGACGGCGCCGGGTCGCGCCGCCTATGTGCCGTTCGCCCACAGGAGCGGAAATGGCGACCTGCTCGGCGGTGGTCCGATCGACAACCAGATCCCGCTGCGGGAGGCGCTGGCCGTGCTGAAACCGCTGCTCGAGGACAAGTCTGTCCTCAAGATCGCGCAGAACCTGAAATACGATCTCGTCATCATGAGCCGCTACGGCATCGACGTCGGCCCCTTCGACGATACCATGCTGATCTCCTACGTGCTCGATGCCGGCACCTCGCATGGCCACGGCATGGACGCGCTTGCCGAGAAATGGCTGGGCCATAGTCCGCTTCAGCTCAAGGACGTGACCGGCTCCGGGAAAAATTCCGTCGGCTTCGACCAGGTCGACATCGACAAGGCGACCGCCCATGCGGCCGAGGACGCCGATGTGACGCTCAGGCTCTGGCAGGTGCTGAAGCCGCGGCTCGCCGCCAAGGGCCTGGTGTCTGTCTATGAGCGGCTGGAACGGCCGCTGGTGCCGGTGCTGGCGCGCATGGAACAGCGCGGCATCTCGGTCGACCGGCAGATCCTGTCGCGGCTGTCGGGCGAACTGGCGCAGGGCGCGGCCCGGCTCGAGGAAGAAATCTACCAGCTCGTCGGCGAGCGCATCAACATCGGCTCGCCCAAGCAGCTCGGCGATATCCTGTTCGGCCGCATGGGCCTGCCCGGCGGCTCCAAGACCAAGACCGGCCAATGGTCGACCTCGGCGCAGCTTCTGGAAGACCTCGCCGCCGAAGGCCACGAACTGCCGCGCAAGATCGTTGACTGGCGCCAGCTGACCAAGCTGAAATCGACCTACACCGATGCGCTGCCGGGCTTCGTCAATCCGGACACCAAGCGGGTCCACACCTCCTATGCGCTGGCCGCGACGACAACGGGGCGGCTATCGTCCTCCGAACCGAACCTGCAGAACATCCCGGTGCGCACCGCCGAGGGGCGCAGGATCAGAACGGCCTTCATCGCCGACAGGGGCAACCGCCTGGTTTCGGCCGACTACAGCCAGATCGAATTGCGCGTGCTCGCCCATGTCGCCGAAATCCCGCAATTGCGGCAGGCCTTCGCCGACGGCGCCGACATCCACGCCATCACCGCTTCGGAAATGTTCAACGTGCCCGTGGAGGGCATGCCTTCGGAGGTGCGCCGCCGCGCCAAGGCGATCAACTTCGGCATCATCTACGGCATCTCGGCCTTCGGCCTCGCCAACCAGCTGTCGATTCCGCGCGAGGAGGCCAGCAACTACATCAAGAAGTATTTCGAGCGCTTCCCCGGCATCCGAGACTATATCGAAGAGACCAAGGCTTATGCCCGCGAGCACGGTTTCGTCGAAACCATCTTCGGCCGCCGCATCCACTACCCCGAGATCCGGTCCTCCAATCCCTCGATCCGCGCCTTCAACGAGCGCGCCTCGATCAACGCGCGCCTGCAAGGCACCGCCGCCGACATCATCCGCCGCGCCATGGTGCGCATGGACGAGGCGCTGGAGAAGGCCAGGCTTTCGGCCCGCATGCTCTTGCAGGTGCATGACGAACTGATCTTCGAGACGATCGAGGCGGAAGTCGAGGCGACGATTCCCGTCGTGCGCCATGTCATGGAGAATGCTGCCATGCCGGCCGTGTCGATGTCGGTGCCGCTGCATGTCGATGCGCGCGCCGCTGACAATTGGGACGAGGCGCATTAGCGTGGACTTGGTCGTCGTGGAGCGAATATTTCGGATTGCGAGAACGCGTCAGGCAGCTTCCGACAAGCACTTGGCACAGGTCCCACGGAACTCGATCACCGCCTTCTTGGCGGCAAAACCTGAGGAGCGCACCCATTCGTCCAGCCGGTGGCCGACATCATGGTCGGACATTTCGGTCACCTGGCCACATGTGTCGCAGATGGCGAAAGCGGTCATCGAATGGCTGTGGTCGTGCGGCTCGACGCAGGCGACGAAGGAATTGAGGCTTTCCAGCCGATGCACGAAGCCGGACTTCACCAGCGTGTCGAGTGCGCGGTAGACCTGCAGCGGCGCGCGGAAACCCCGCTCCCGCAGCTGGTCGAGCAAGGTGTAGGCGCTGAGCGGCCCGCTGGCGGCCTCGAGTTTCTCGAGCACGCACAACTGGTTCTTCGTCAGCACATCCCTTGCCGCCATGATCCGTTTCCGACCTGTCTTGCGTCACATGCTGGTCGTTTCAACACGCAAACGGCCCGCTGCCCATTCAGATAGCGACGAACCGCCGTCTTTGCTACTCTTCTGTTGAACCGCGCTGACGCGACATTGCGCAAACGACAACGGCGGGAGGGCTCCTGCCGTTGTTGTTTTGCCGGCTTCCATGCCTACTTCCTTGGCGGGCCGTTGCGCTCGGCTGAGGCGGCCCACAGATTGATGTCGGACTCGCGCGCGTAATTGTCGATCTCGGCAAGCTCGGCGTCGCTGAAATCGGGCGCCTCCAGCGCGCCGACGCAGTCCTCCACCTGCTCCGGCCGGCTGGCGCCGATCAACGCCGATGTCACCTTGCCTTTGCGCAACACCCACGCCAGCGCCATCTGCGCCAGCGTCTGGCCGCGGCGGCCCGCGATCGCATTCAACGCCTGTATGTTGGCGATGGTCTTGTCGTTGATGAAGGCCGGCCGCAGCGACTTGCCCTGGGAGGCACGGCTGCCCTGGGGGATGCCGCCGAGATATTTGTCGGTCAGCATGCCCTGTGCCAGCGGCGAGAACACGATCGAGCCGACGCCCAGCCCATCGAGCGTATCGAGCAGGCCATCGTCCTCGACCCAGCGGTTGAGCATCGAATAGCTCGGCTGATGGATTACGCAAGGCGTGCCGAGCCGCTTCAGTATATCGGCCGCCTCGCGCGTGCGCTGCGAATTGTAGGATGAGATGCCGACATAGAGCGCCTTGCCCGAGCGCACCGCATGGTCGAGCGCACCCATCGTTTCCTCCAGCGGCGTATCCGGATCGAAGCGGTGCGAATAGAAGATGTCGACATAGTCGAGCCCCATCCGCTTCAGGCTCTGGTCAAGGCTGGCCAGCAAATATTTGCGTCCGCCCCATTGGCCATAGGGGCCCTCCCACATCTCGTAGCCGGCCTTGGTCGAAATGATGAGTTCGTCGCGATAGGCGGCGAAGTCGGTGCGCAGTATCTCGCCGAAAGCAATCTCGGCCGAGCCGGGCGGCGGCCCATAATTGTTGGCGAGGTCGAAATGCGTGATGCCGAGGTCGAAAGCCTTGCGCACGATCGCCTGCTTGGTCCTGTGCGGCGTGTCGTTGCCGAAATTGTGCCACAGCCCCAGCGAGATCGCCGGCAGTTTCAGGCCGGACCGCCCGCAGCGGTTATAGACCATTTTTTCATAGCGGTTTTCGGCGGCGACATAGGGCATGGGGAAAATCCTCGAAGCTGGATGGATTGGACACTGTCATCGCGAACGCGACGCGTAGGCCCAGCGCCCCAACCCTTACCCTCTCCCGGCGAAAACGGGGAGAGGGTTCATCAAAATTATCGATAATCCGGGATCTAGCTCTTCTTCGCCATCAGCGCCTTGGCTTCCTTGATGCCGAGCGCGGCTGGACGTTCGCAGGTGGTCTGCATGGCGACGAACTTGCCGGTTTCGCCCGAGCGCAGGATCCCCGTCATGACGTCGACGGCGTGCAGCGCCAGCTCCATCGAGCAGCGGTGCGGCCTTCCCTCAGAGATCGCGATTGCCATGTCGGCCAGGCCTGCGGTGCGATAATTGGCCATCATGCCCTGCGAATGCATCTCATTGGGCACGCCGAACGGATGCTGCCATTTCGGCAGCTTCTTCACGGGCTTGGCCGCCTCGGTGAAGCGCACCTCGCCGCCGAAGAAGTTCGGGTCCGGCACGAACACGCTGCCCATCTCGCCATAGAGCTCCATCGGCGCGTGGCCGTGGCTCCAGACGTCCCAGCTGGTGTTGAGCGTGATCACGGCCCCGTTCTCGAACTCCAGCAGGCCGTGGATGGTGGTCGGCGTGTTGACCGGGATCCTTTCACCCGCGCGCGGTTTCGAACTGATCGTGCGCTCCTTGGCCGGGGTTGTGGCGAAGGCCGCCACCTGTTTCACCGGTCCGATCAGCTGGATCAGATTGGTGATGTAGTACGGCCCGATGTCGAGCACCGGGCCGGCGCCCGGCTGGAAGAAGAAGTCCGGATTGGGGTGCCAGTGCTCCATGCCGTGCCCCATGACATGGCAGGTGCCGCTGGTGATCCTGCCGAGCTTGCCGGTGTCGATCAGGTTGCGCACCAGCTGATGCGCGCCGCCGAAGAAGGTGTCGGGTGCCGAGCCGATGCGAAGTCCCTTCTTCTCCGCCCGCTTCTTCAGGTCGAGCCCTTCCTTGACCGAAAGCACGAACGGCTTTTCCGAATAGACATGCTTGCCCGCGTCGAGCACCTGTTTCGACACTTCGTAGTGCACGGCCGGAATGGTCAGGTTGACGACGATATCGATGTCGTCGGCCTTGAGCAGGTCCTCGACCGTCTCGGCGCGCAGCTTGAACTCCTTCGCCCGCGCTTTCGCGGCGTCCATGTTGATATCGGCGCAAGCCCGCATCTTGATGCCGCGAAATAGCGGCGCCAGCGAGAAATATGCCTTCGAGATGTTGCCGCAGCCGATGACGCCGACGCCAAGTTTGTTTGCCATGATGCTTGTTCCTAATAGGCCTTTACGGTTGCGATCGAACGACGGGCGAAGCGCTCGATGTCATTGGGATTGTCCTGTTCCATGACGAAGTATTTGGCCGCGCTCTTGGCCCGCAGCGCCTTGATCAGGCCAGCCCAGTCGATCGTGCCGTGGCCGACATCGGACCAACCGTCCTCGTCCAGCCCTTCGCCCGGTTTCGCCATGTCCTTGACATGAACCGCCACGATGCGCTTGCCATGCTTTTCGACCCAGGGCAGCGGATCGGCGCCGCCGCGCACCACCCAGGCGACATCCATCTCCCAGCCGATGTCGGGCGCGGAAGCCAGGATGTGATCCTGTGGCAGCGAGCCGTCGGCGAGTTTCTTGAACTCGAAATCATGATTGTGCCAGGCAAAGCCGTAGCCGGCCTTTTTCGCCGTCTCGCCGACCTTGGCCAGGCGCTCGCCGAAGCCGCGCCAGCCGGAAGCGTCCGACGGTCTGGCATCGGGCATGAGGTAGGGGCAGATCAAAAGCTCGATGCCGAGCGCTTCGGCTATCGTGCGCACGCCGTCGAAATCCTTCTCCAGTGCGTCGATCGAAAAATGCCCGGTCGGCATGGCAAGGCCGTTTTTGTCGAGTTCGGCCCGGAAGGCCTTGGGATCGTCATAGACGCCGCCGAAGCCTTCGACCTCTGTGTAGCCGAGCTTGCCGAGCATCTCGAGCACGCCTTCCCAGGGCTGGAAATTGCGCGCACTGTAAAGTTGGAATGACCAGTTCATCGTCTTTGTCCGTTCTGCTTGGGGATGGTTATCGGGCGTTAGATGCGGCTGCCGGTTTGGGCGTCGAAGAGCGAGGCGCGCATCGGGTCGAAGCCCACCGTCACCGCCTCATCGTTCTTGGGCGTGCGTTCGGACGTCACCCGGACGCTGAAATTCTGCTGTGCAAGCTTCAGCCACACCAGCGTGTCGGAGCCCATCGGTTCGACCACCTGGACATTGGCCGCCGTCGAGAACGGCCAGCCCGTGCCGCTGTTCAGGCTGACATGCTCGGGCCTGATGCCGAACACGGCAGGGCCGGCGTCCGGTTGCTTGTCGAATTGATAGGTGCCGAGCGGAACCTTGAGATTATCGGCCACGAAAAACCAGTCGCCGGCGTCTTTCTCGAGCCTGCCGTCGATGAAGTTCATCGCCGGCGAACCGAGGAAGCCGGCGACGAAGCGGTTGACCGGTTTGTTATAAATGGTCTGGGGCGCGTCGAGCTGCTGGATGACGCCGCCGCGCATGACCGCGATACGGTCGGCCAGCGTCATCGCCTCGATCTGGTCATGGGTGACGTAGATCATGGTATTCTGCAACTTGCGGTGCAAAAGCTTGATCTCGACGCGCAGTTCGGAGCGCAGCTTGGCGTCCAGGTTCGACAGCGGCTCGTCGAACAGGAACACGTCGACGTCGCGCACCAGCGCGCGCCCGATCGCCACGCGCTGACGCTGGCCGCCGGAGAGCGCCGCGGGCTTGCGCTGCAACAGCGGCTCGATCTGCAGGATCTCGGCGGCGCGCGCGATGCGCTTCGCGATCTCGTCCTTGGGCACGCCGGCGACGCGCAGCCCGAAGGACAAATTCTTTTCCACCGTCATCTGAGGATAGAGCGCGTAGGACTGGAACACCATGCCGATGCCGCGGTCCTTGGGCTCTTCCCAGGTGACGTTCTTGCCCTTGATGAAGATGCGGCCGTCGGAAATGTCGAGCAGTCCGGCGATGCAGTTGAGCAAGGTCGACTTGCCGCAGCCCGAGGGTCCGAGCAGCACGATGAACTCGCCCTCGGCGACGTCGAGGTTGAGCGTCTGCAGCACCGAGACCAAGCCGAAGTTCAGCGACAGGTCCTGGATCGAAACGCTGGTGCCGTTTGCCGCCATCGACATCACCCTTTCACCGCGCCGGCGGCAATGCCGCGCACGAACAATTTGCCGGAAATGAAGTAGACGATCAGCGGCACCAGCCCGGTCAGGATGGTGGCGGCCATGTTGACGTTGTATTCCTTCACCCCCTGCACCGAGTTGACGATGTTGTTGAGCTGCACCGTCATCGGATAGGTGTCGGGGCGCGTATAGACGACGCCGAACAGGAAGTCGTTCCAGATGCCGGTCACCTGCAGGATGACGGCGACGACGAAGATCGGCAGCGACATCGGCAGCATGATGCGCAGATAGATGCCCCAGAAGCCGGCGCCATCGACGCGCGCCGCCCGGAACAGCTCCTCCGGCATGGAGGTGAAATAGTTGCGGAACAAGAGCGTCAGGATCGGCATGCCGAAAATGGAATGCACGATCACCAGGCCGCTCAGGCTGCCATAGAGGCCGATTTCGCGCAGGATGATGACGATCGGATAGATCATCACCTGATAGGGGATGAAGGCGCCGACGATCAGGATGACGAAGAACGTGTCGGCGCCCTTGAAGCGCCAGTTGGCGAGCGCGTAGCCGTTCACCGAAGCGATTGCAATCGACAGGATCACCGAGGGCACGGTGATGCGCACCGAGTTCCAGAAGCCGCGAGAGAGACCGTCGCAGTTGAGACCGGTGCAAGCCTGCGACCATGCCTTGACCCAGGGCTCGAACGTGATCTCGACCGGCGGCGAGAAGATGTTGCCGAGACGAATTTCCGGCATGCCCTTGAGCGAGGTGACAACCATCACATAGAGCGGCAGCAGGTAATAGAGCGCCACCACGATGAGCGTGCCGTACAGGAAGATGTTGCGGCGCGAGAACATGTGCCGGGGCTTCGGTCCGCTCGGTCCCGAGGCATCGGCGCGGATGGCGGCTTGGAATGGGGCTAGGGAGACGGCATGATCAGACACGCTTGCGGCCTCCGAATTCGAGATAGGCCCACGGCACGATGACGATCATCACCGACAAGAGCATCATGGTCGAGGCGGCAAAACCCTGGCCGAGGTTCTGGGCGAAGAACATGTAGTCGTAGACGTATTTGGCTGGCACTTCAGAGGAAATGCCCGGCCCGCCGCTGGTCTGCGCGACGACGAGGTCGTAGACCTTGACGATGCCCGACGCGATGATCACCAGCGTGGTGATGAAGACCGGCCGCATCATCGGGATGATGATGAAGAGATAGGTCTTCCAGGTGGGAATGCCGTCCACCCGAGCGGCCTTCCAGATGTCCTCGTCGATGCCGCGCAGGCCGGCCAGCATCAGGCACATGATCAGCCCGGTGCCTTGCCATAGCGCGGCGATCAATATGCCGTAGATAACGATGCTCGAATTGTAGAGCGGATCGAAATTGAAGCTTGTCCAGCCGAGGTCGCGAACCACGCCCTGAATGCCGAAATCGGGATTGAGCAGCCATTGCCAGACGAGGCCGGTGACGATGAAGGAAAGCGCGAAGGGATAGAGAAAGATGGTGCGGAACGTGTCCTCGAAACGGATCTTCTGGTCGAGCAGTGCCGCAAGCAGGAAGCCGATTGCCAGCGAGAAGACGAGCGACAGCACGCCGTAGATCAAGAGATTCTCGATCGAGACCAGCCAGCGCGGCGTCGCCCACAGCCGGTAGTACTGGTCGAGCCCGACGAAATGCAGCCGCGGCAGAAGCTTCGAATTCGTGAAGGAATAAAGCACCGTCCAGGCTGTGCCGCCGACGAACACCACCAGCGCGGTGAGGATCATCGGGATCGAGGCAACCTTCGCATTGAGGTTGCGGAAGAGTTGGCTCGGGCGTTCGCTCTTGCTCATCGGTGCAGCCATGCTGGATCGGGAAAGGGCGACAAGGTCAGTACCCCTCGTTCCCGGCCCTGAGGGGTGGCCGGGAGCGAGGCGGCTTGCCGGGGTCAATCGGCCGAGGCGATGATGTCGGCGAAGCGCTTCTGCGCTTCTTCAAGCGTCATGTCGGGCTTGGCGAAGAACTCCGAGAACAGGTCCTCCTTCTGCTTCTGGCTGTCCTGCGAGAGCAGTTGGTCCGTCCACGGAATGACGGCGCCCTTGGCCAGGATGTCGAGCCCCTTCTTCATGCAATCGTTGGCGGCGTTGAGGTCGACGTCGCCGCGCACCGGCAGCGAGCCTTTCTTGAGGTTGAAGGCGACCTGGGTCTTGGGATCGAGCAAGGTCTCGGCCAGCACTTCCTGAGCCTTGGACTTCTCGGCGTCCTTGAGCAGCGGGAAATAGAAGGCGTCGCCGCCGGTGGCGATGACCTCGTTCAGGCCAAGCCCGGGAAGGCAGGTATAGTCCTTGCCGGCTGTCTTGCCGGCGACCTGGAATTCGCCTTGCGCCCAGTCGCCCATGATCTGGCCGCCGGCCTTGCCGGTGATGACCATGTTGGTCGCCTGGTTCCAGTCCTGGACATTGGTGTTCTTGGCCATCTTGCGCGCATCGTCGGCCGCCTTGAAGACCTTGGCGACTTCAGGCCCGGCGGCGAACGTCGCATCCTTGTCCTTGTAAACCTTGAGGAAAGTGTCGGTGCCGCCCACCGCGGCGAGCAGCACGTCGAAGGCGCCCGACGCCTGCCAGGCCTGCCCGCCGACCGCGAGCGGGACGATTCCGGCCTTTTCCAGCGCCGGGGCGGCGGCGACATATTCGTTCCAGTTCTTCGGCACCGGCACGCCGGCCTTCTCGAAGGCCGCGTTCGACAGCCACAACCACTGCCAGGAGTGAATGTTGACCGGCACGCAATAGATCTTGCCGTCGATGGTGCAACCGTCGAGCAGGCTCTTCGGCCGCACGACCTCGGTCCACTTGCCCTTGGTGGCGACATCGGTGAGGTCGCGCATCAGGCCTGCCTGCACCAGCTCTTCCGCTTGCCGGCCGTGATTGAACTGGGTGGCGCCCATCGGGTCGCCGCCGGTGATGCGGCTGATCATGATCGGCCGCGCCGTACCGCCGGACCCGGCGATGGCGCCGTCGACCCAGTGGTTGCCGGTTGCGTCGAAGGCCTTGGCGAGTTCGGCGACCGCCGCCGCCTCGCCGCCGGATGTCCACCAATGGGTGACTTCCAGATCGGTTGCGGCTGCCGGCCCGGCAAAATTCAACGCCACCGTCGCCGCAAGCGCGGCGGTCAGGAATTTGTATCGCATTTCGGTTTCCTCCCAGAATCTGAAACGTTACAGATTTTCGATACGGCAATTGCAAGACATGCGCAACCCTTCCCTTGAAAGTCAGCTCGATATTTTTCGAGCTGCGAACAAAATCCTTTCACGGCGGCACCCATTGTGCAGCGCAATACGCAAAATCGCACATGATAAGGCAGAAAGCTCGCAAGAAGCTTGCTCCTAACGCCTTTCCTGCTGATTCCCAATGCTTTTCGACGGCGAGCCCGTGCGAGCTTTCGACCTCGGCCACGGCCTGGTCGCACACCGGTCGTGACAAGCTGTAACGTTTCAGTATAGGCTTGTTCAGCTCAAGAGACACGCCATGGGAGCGACGGCGGCGATTGCCGGCCTGCCCGGCGGCTGCTAAGCGCCTGACGGGGCGGGATGAATGGACAGACGGCGCACGGACAGCGATGACGAGACGTCGGCCACGGAGCGGCCGACGCTGAAGACGCTTGCCTTCATGACCGGGCTCGGCGTCACCACCGTGTCGCGGGCGCTGAAGGACGCGCCGGAGATCGGCGCCGAGACCAGGCGCCGCGTCCAGCTCGTGGCCAAGCAGATCGGTTACCGGCCGAACCGCGCCGGCGTGCGCCTGCGAACCGGCAAGACCAACGTCATCAGCCTCGTGCTCAACACCGAGCACGAGATCATGAGCTTTGTCTCAGACATCATCTACGGCGTCACCGAAGTCATCGCCGATACGCCCTACCATCTGATCGTCACGCCCTACTCGCGCTCGCAGGATCCGCTGGACCCGGTGCGTTATCTGGTGGAGACCGGCTCCGCCGATGGCGTCATCATTTCGCGCACCCAGCCCAACGATCCAAGGGCCCGCTACATGCTGGAGCGCGGCATCCCCTTTGCAACGCACGGCCGCACCGATATGGGGCTCGTGCACCCCTATCATGATTTCGACAATTACGCCTTCGCGGCCGAGGCGGTGCGCCATCTGGCCGGCTTGGGCCGGCGTCGGCTGGCCCTGGTGACGCCGCCGGTCGGCCTGACCTATCACGGCCACACCGTGAACGGCTTTGCCGACGCGCTGAGCGAAGTCGGCGCCTCGGAGGTGCCGTTCAACACCGTTTCGATCGACCACTCGATCGAGCAGATCAGGATGAGGACCGCGCAGCTGATGCGGCGCGACATCAGGCCGGACGGCATCGTCAGCAGCGCCGCGGCCGCCACACTCGCCATTGTTGCAGGCATCGAGGACGCCGGGTTGAAGCTCGGCCGCGACATCGACGTTGTGTCGAAACAGTCGTCGGAACTGCTGCATCTGTTCCGCCGGGAACTGCTGATCGTCAACGAGAACTTCCGGCTGGCCGGCTCCGAACTCGCCCGCGCCGTGCTCGGCTGGATCGGCGGCGCGGCGCCCGGCTCGCTGCAGTCGCTCAGCGCTCCGGGCGGGGTTATGGCCTATCGCGGCTGATTTGAAGCCGAGCCGTCAGCCGGCCGCGCCGCTCCCCCAGGGTCCATGGAAGGCGCCCTTGTCGTCGATCCGCTCGAAGCCGTGCGCACCGAAGAAGTCGCGCTGTGCCTGGATCAGGTTCGACGTCCCGCGGCCCTGGCGATAGCTGTCGAAATAGGCAAGGGCCGAAGACAGCGCCGGCACCGGCGATCCGGCTTCGGAAGCCCTGGCCACGACGCGCCGCAGTGACGGATGCGCCTCCTGCATCATGGTGATGAAGGCCGGGGCCATCAGCAGATTGGTCGAAGCGCCGCCGCTGCCGAAGGCTTCGGCCATGGTGTCGAGCATCTGCGATCGGATGATGCAGCCGGCACGCCAGATCTTGGCGATGGTCGGCATCGGCAGGTTCCAGTTGAACTCCTTCGAAGCGCCGCTCATCACGGCGAAGCCTTGCGCGTAGGCTGATATCTTGCCGGCGAACAGTGCCAATTCCAGGTCCTTGAGCAGGTCTGCCTTGTCGCCCGAAATCCTGGTGACGCCGATGTTGCCATAGGCTTTTTCCGCCGCAAGCCGCTCGTCCTTGATCGACGATAGGACGCGTGCCGCCACCGCCGCCTCGATGGCGGTCGCCGGAATGCCGAGTTGCTGTGCCTCGATGACCGACCATTTGCCGGTGCCCTTCTGGCCGGCGCGGTCGAGGATGATGTCGACCACCGGTTTGCCGGTCTTGGGATCGTCTGACGCCAGCACCTTGGCGGTGATCTCGATCAAATAGGAGTTGAGCCGGCCCTTGTTCCAGCCGGCGAATACGGCGCCGATCTCCTTCGGCCCCATGCCCAGGCCGTCGCGCAGGATGCCGTAGATCTCGCCGATCATCTGCATGTCGGCATATTCGATGCCGTTGTGGATGGTCTTGACGAAATGGCCGGCGCCGTCGGTGCCGAGCCAGGCCGCGCATGGCTCGTCCTTGAACTTGGCGGAGATTGCCGTCAGCACCTTCTCGACGCGCTTCCAGGACTCTTCCGTGCCGCCGACCATGATCGACGGCCCGTGGCGCGCACCCTCTTCGCCGCCGGACACGCCCATGCCGATGAAGGTGAGGCCGGAGCCCGCCAGCTCGGAAAAGCGCCGCATCGTGTCGCGGAAATTGGCGTTGCCGGCATCGATGACGATGTCGTTATGGGACAGCACGCCGCGCAAGGCGGCGATCTGTTCATCGACCGGTTTGCCGGCCAGCACCATGATGATGATCGGACGCGGCGGCCGGATCGCGGCGGCGAGTTCTTCCAGGCTGTAGCAGGGGACAACCATATCCCTGAGCGCGCCGGCATTCTCGACAAAGGCATCCGTACGCGCCTTGGTGCGATTGAAAACGGCGATGCGGTGCCCGTGCTCGGCGATGTTGAGCGCCAGGTTGGAGCCCATCGTGCCAAGGCCGATCAGGCCGATTTCGGCTTTTTCCATGTTTCTTCCCTGCTTTCGGATCTTGTTTGTTCGAGCCCGCGATTGCCGGGGTTTCGCCAAGATGCATTCTGTCGGGGGATGATTGACGGGCCTTCAGGCTCGCGTCAACCGCCTCGCCGAATTGTGTTGGAGAGCCATCACGGCCTGATGTCTACCGGCGCCTCGATCTTCACCATCTCGAAGTCGGAGACCAGTATGTCGATGCGCGCCGTCCACCGGCCAGGGACCGGGATGACGAGATCGTCCACACGCCAGCTGCCGTCGCCGGGCTTCGTCGCGGCCCGCTTCAGCGGCTCGATGCCGGAGTCCGGCTTCGACAGCACCAGCGTCACCTCCTTGGCGTCGAGCGGCCCGAAATCGCCGGTCATGATGATCATCGAGGCGGCGACCGGCCCGGCATGGCCGGGGGTGATGCTGAGGTCGGCCATCGCCTTCAGCGCGTGGATATGAACTGACACCGGCTGCGCCGCGGCAATCGCCAACGCCCGTGGCGGCGGCGTGAAGCGCCAGCCGGCGGCAACACCGAAGATGGCGAGTACGATCAGTAGTTCGACGCCGATCGAACGGGTGAGCCTGCGCCGCACTTCCGTCGCCCCCGCCTCGGCCATTGCCGTCAATCTCCAGCGGTTGACGGCGGCGAGCGTGAACAGGAAGACCAGCAGCGCGAGCTTGACCAGCAGCAACCGGCCATAGGCGGTGTTGACCAGCGCTGCGGGTGTTTGCACCTGGATGACGGCCAGCACCACGCCGGCGGCGGCGAGCAAGGCCACCACCGGCATGATAGCGGCGGAGAACCGGCGAAGGAACGTGACGGCTTCGGCATCCTGCCGTTTCAGCGCGAGCCCCAGCGGCGCCAGCGCACCGGCCCAGAACGCAATGCCGGCGCCATGCAGGAACACCATCGGCCGCGTCAGCCATTGCGGCTCGGCAGCACTTGCGTGGCCGCTGGCGGCGAGTGCGAGACCCGTTCCGGCCAGGCCGGCGAGCGCGAGGGGCCTGGCGGCCGCGCGCGGCCCGGCCAGCGACAAAAGACCGAGCCCCAGCGCGATCAGCGCGATCAACACCGTCCAGCCGAAGCTGGTGCCGAGACCGGCGGTCCAGATGGCCGGCTGCGCCATATGCGAGAGCGGCGCGCCGAGCGCATCCAGCCCTTGAAAGCCAAGCGACAGGGATGCCGCGACCAGCCCGCACAGGATTGCGGCGGCGACGAAGCGCTGTCCGGCGCGGCCACCCCGCGCCAGCCAGGCGAGGGCGAAGGCGCCGCCGACGCCGAGGAACAGGCCGATATAGAGGCAGACCTTGCCGATCCAGATCGCCGAGCGCAACTGCCAGTCGACGGCTTCGGAAACGGCCGGCGGCTGGCTCGCCGCGCCGATGGAAAACAGCAGAGAGCCGCCGACCGGATGACCGTCGGCGGAAATGACTCGCCAGCTCAGCACATGCGTGCCCGATCCAAGTGCCTGCGGATCATCGATCACGACGGTCTGGTCGCTGAGGCGGAAGGACGTCAGCGGAACGGGCGTGCCGTCGGGCTTCACCAGCGTCAGCACCAGCGGCGAGACCGATTCGCTGAAAGTCAGCGCGAATTGCGCCGGGGCCTGCGCCAACACGGCGCCATCGGCCGGATCGGTCTTGATCAGCGCAGCGTGGGCGAAAGCCTGATTTGTCGCCGCCATTGCAATCAGCAGCACGGCCACGACCAGCAGCCCAGCGGAAACCCGGCCGATGAGCTTGCCGGCCGTGCGAACCATCCTGGAAGGGAATATCACCGTCATGTCATTGCCATGAAATGCGGCGCGCTCCTGACAATGGAGCGCGCCGCGAGAGCTTACTTTTTCGGCGTGAGCTTGATGCCGGGCGCGGGGTTCTCCAGGGTGTCTTCGTCCTGCCCGGCCGCCGGGATTTCGATCCAACGGTCGGCGGCGCCATCGCAGTCCTGCACCACCGGGAAATAGAGTTTCTGACCCGCCGCGAGGTCTGCCGTCAGCATCGCACGGAAGACGAACTCGTCGTAAAATTCGTCCGGCAGATTGCCCCCGCTCCAATCGACCTCCTTGACGCCGTCGGCCACCGCCTGGCCGTAGAGCTGGTACGATTTCTCGTACTTGCCCTTCTTGGTCTGCAGCGTCCAGCCGGGCTTCGGCATCGGCTTCACCGCGATCACCCCTTCCGGGATCTGCACGCAAACGGCGGTCGTCGCCTTGCCGTCACAGCCATGCGGCACCCGCAGGATGGCCTTGTAGGTCGAACCGACCGCCGCTTCCTGGGTTTCGAGCGTGACATGCGCGAAGGCGGCACCGGTCCCCAGCGCGAGGAGCGCGCCGGCCGACAGAAGATACTTGTTCATGATAGTCCTTCTGGATTCAATATTCGTGGATGGCGCGGTCAATTGGCGTGGTCGTCCATGCCGCCGCCCATGCCTTCGACAGCGAACTCGACATTGACGGCGCCAGCCTTTTCGAACGTCAGCGTGGCGGCGAATTCTTCGCCCTGCTTGGGTTGCCGCTTCAGGCCGACGAACATCAGGTGATAGCCGCCAGGCGCCAGCGCCACCTTGCCGCCGGCCGGGATTTCCAGCCCCCCCACCACCGGCCGCATGGTCATGACGCCGTCCTTGACGCCCATTTCATGCAGCTCTGCCTTTTCGGAGACGTCGGAGGAAATCGACAGCAGCCGGTCGGGTGCATTGCCCTTGTTGGTGATGGTGAAATAGCCGCCGGCCACCTTGGCGCCTGTAGGTGTCGCGCGCGACCAGGGATGCTCGATTTCGAGATCGCCGGCCTTGAATTCATGCGCGCAGACGGCCTGGGCACCGAAGAACAAGAGGACAAACGCCAGCACGGCAAGGCCGACACGTTCGTTGAAACGGCGCAGGAATTTGGGGCGGCCGCCCGAAGGAGGCGCCGCGATATGAAAGGCTTGGGACATGGTTTGCTCCATGAATAGGGAATCGCGCCGATGGCCGGTCGCGAAAGATCCGTTCTTTGGATGAAAGCACCGGCGGAAGGTTCCGCCGAGCGTAGAGCAGGCTCAGGCCGACAGCGGCGGCGCGCGTGGGTTCGACGGCGAGCGCTGGCGCGCGAAATCGAGATGCGTGGCCGCCGGAAAGATGAAAACGACGGCTTCGAACGAAAGCGAGGCCAGCGCAAGCCCGGCATCGGCTGGCGGCGCAAAGGCCGCTGAAACCATGCTGCAGCCCAGCATGCAGCATGCCGGCAGATGCGACGGATGCGGGCCGCCATCGGGAAGCTGGGCAGTGCCCTCGTGGGTACAGATGACGTTGCCGAAGGCGTCGATTTGCGAGGCGGCCGGCCCGGTGGCGAAGGCGAACGCGCTCAGCGTCGACTGAAGCAGCAGCAGGTAGGCCGCGACAAGTGCGACCGGAATGCTCCACCGTCTCCCCTTTTTGGTCAAATGACTTGCCTGTTCAAACCATCTGCATCTTCAAGCGATCACCGGAAGATGTCTACCACGGCAGCAAGAGACGGAAAATCGGCAAATCGGTGCTGCGGCAACGGGGCGCGATCAGGGCCTCTGTGGGTGCCGGCTCTCGGGGATCGAGGTCAGCAGCGTCTGGCGCGCCGACTTCAAATGCTTGCGGCAGGCAGCATCGACCTTGCCCAGGTCGCGTGATTTGAGCGCAGCGATATAGGCCAGATGCTCGCCGATCGCGATTTCGTTGCGCTCGCGCTCCTGCGCCTTGTTCCACTGGTAGTGGTAGTGGAAGATCATGGCGATAACATCATAGAAATCGACGATGAAGCGGTTGTGCGAGGCGCGGTGGATCAGCCGATGGAAGCGCTCGTCGAGCTCCGAGAACTCGTTGAAACGCGTGGCGATGTCACGGGCCAGGCCGCGGTGTTCCTCTTCGAGATTGTCGAGATCGGCCCACACCGCGCTATCCTGCGGCAGTGCGGTGAATGCCGATGCCGAGCGCAGCTCGAACATCTCGCGGATTTCCGTCAACTCCAGCGCGAAGGCGCGAGTGAAACCCTTCAGCACCCAATGGCTGTTGCGGCGCTTCTCGATCAGGCCGAAGCGGGAGAAGCGGATCAGGAACTCGCGCACGCTGGTGGTGCCGACGCCGATCTCGCGCGCCAGTTCGAGCTCGTTGATCTGCATGCCGGCCTCGGCGCCGCCGGCGAGCAGCCTGCGCATGAACGACCGCTCGATGATCTCGGCCAGCGTGTCGGTCTCTTCCTCGGGAAAGAAATCATCGGGGCGCGTTTCGCGTAGCACCGTCTTGGCGCGCTTGTTCCAGGCGATCAGCCCGGTTTCTTCCATGCGCGCAAGGATGCTGCGCACGGTGGTGCGGCTGACGCCGAGCAGCGTACCCAGTTCCGGTTCCGAAGGCAGGCTGCGCGTCTCGTCGAGCAGCCTGAGGCACCTGTTGTAGGCATCCTTATAGACGTTGTTGCTCTTCGACATGCCCTGACCCATCGCTGGCCGGCGCTTGCGGCGGCCGGCTTGAAGCGCAAATATGACGTTCCCGTCACCCTTGAAAGCGGAATCGCTTTGCCGAGGAGCTCGCTTACCGGTTGCAGCGCCGCTACTCATCCAGGGGCACGGGGACTGCCGGGGAAAAAACAATTGACGCAAAACTGTTTTTTCACGATAAAAGACATTAACTCTTAACAAGCGCGTGTCAATCCGCGCGCCGCCCAGGATCACCCCAGGAAACGCCCGTGAACGCCTCCAACTCCATTCTTCTGTCCCCAGCCGACAATGTCGCGGTCGCCAACGGTCGCATCGAGATCGGCACTGCGTTGCCGGGCGGTGCGCTTGCCGCTGCCGTCATCGAGCCCGGCCACAAGGTGGCGATCAAGCCGATTCCCGCCGGGTCCGCCGTGGTCAAGTATGCCCAGGCGATCGGCCGCGCCACGCAGGACATCGCGCCCGGCGAGCATGTCCATTCGCACAATCTGGTGTTCGAGGCCGGCCGCCTGCCGGTGGTGCCGCCAAGCGAGGCCGAGCATGCGACCGAGGCCGACCGAGCCCGCACCTTCATGGGCTATCGCCGCGCCGACGGCCGGGCAGGCACCCGCAACTTCATCGGCATCATCGCCAGCGTCAACTGTTCGGCCACCGTCTGCCACGCCATTGCCGACGCGGCCAACCGCACACTGCTGCCAAAATATCCCGGCATCGACGGCTTCGTCCCGATCGTTCACGGCCAGGGCTGCGGCATGAGCGCCACCGGCGACGGCATGATGGTGCTGCACCGCACATTGGCGGGCTATGCCCGCCATCCCAATTTCGGCGGTGTGCTGATGGTTGGGCTCGGCTGCGAGGTCAACCAGCTCACGCTGTACGGCCAGAAGGGTGCGGCCGCCGGCAAGCGCCATTTCAACATCCAGGACGCCGGCGGGTCGCGCAAATCGGTCGAAAAGGCCATGGGCGTACTGGCCGAGATCGCCGAGGAAGTCGGCGAGCTCAAGCGCGAACCGATCCCCGTGAGCGAGATCGTCGTCGGCCTGCAATGCGGCGGCTCCGACGGCATGTCGGGCATCACGGCCAATCCGGCGCTGGGCGCTGCGGTAGACATTCTGGCCGGCGTCGGCGGCATCGGCATTCTCTCCGAGACGACGGAAATCTACGGCGCCGAACATCTGCTCGCCTATCGCGCCGCGACGCCCGAGATCGCCAAGAAGCTCGATGGCTACGTCAAGTGGTGGGAGGACCACGTCGCCAAGCACGGCGCCTCGATCGACAACAACCCCTCGCCCGGCAACAAGCGCGGCGGCCTCACCACCATCCTGGAGAAGTCGCTGGGCGCGGTCGCCAAGGGCGGCCAGACGCCGCTCAACGGCGTCTTCGGCTATGCCGAAAAGGTCACCGGCAGCGGGCTGGTGTTCATGGACACGCCCGGCTACGACCCGGTGTCCGCCACCGGCCAGGTGGCGGGCGGCGCCAACATCATCGTCTTCACCACCGGCCGCGGCTCCTGCTTCGGCTGCCGGCCGACGCCATCGATCAAGGTCGCCACCAACTCGACCATGTATCATCAGATGGAAGAGGACATGGACGTCAATTGCGGCGTCATCGCCTCCGGCGAGAAGACCATCGCCGGCATGGGCCGCGAGATCTTCGAACTGATCGTCGAGACGGCCTCCGGCCGCAAGACCAAGAGCGAGGATTTCGGTTACGGCGACAACGAGTTCGTGCCCTGGCACCTCGGCGCGACGCTCTAGCTCTTTGAATTCGCGCAGTCCGGAAAGTGGCGGCGAACTTTCCTGGAATGCTGCGGCTTGAGGTCTTGGAATCCGCCGCGCCGGACGATGGCGGGCAATGGGGAAGTTGTGCATGGAAAAACGCCGCATCGGCCAGACGGCGCTCGAGGTCACCGAAGTAAGCTTCGGCGGTGCCGCGATCGGCGGGCTCTACCGCGCCTGTTCGCGCGAGGCGGCAATGGAGACGCTGCAAGGCGCCTGGGATGCCGGCTTGCGTTATTTCGACACCGCGCCCTTTTACGGCTTCGGCCTGTCGGAACGACGTTTCGGCGACTTCCTGCGCTATAAGCCGCGCGATTCCTATGTGCTGTCGACCAAGGTCGGGCGCCTGTTCCGGCCCGTTCCGGAGAACCAGGTCCCCGATCACTCCTACGTCGATCCGCTGCCCTTCGCGCTCGACTACGACTATTCCTATGACGGCATCATGCGCTCGGCCGACTTCAGCTACGCCCGGCTTGGTCTAAACAGGATAGACATCCTGTTTGTGCACGACATCGGCGTGTACACGCATGGCGTCGAGAAGACCAAAATGCACTTTCGCCAGTTGATGGACGGTGGGCTCAAGGCGCTCGAGGAACTGAAAAACTCCGGCGTCATTTCCGCCTACGGGCTCGGCGTCAACGAAGTCCGGATATGTCTCGACGTGATGCGTCGTGCGCCGCTCGATTGTATCCTGCTCGCGAGCCGCTATTCCTTGCTCGATCGCAGCGCCGAAGCCGAACTTTTGCCGCTCTGCCGCGCCCGACAGACTTCGCTGGTCATCGGCGGTGTATTCAATTCCGGCATATTGGCGACCGGACCGGTGCAGGGCGCCCATTTCGACTACAAGCCCGCCAGCGGTGACGTGCTCGACCGCGTCGGCGCGATGGAGCGGATCGCCGCCGAAGGTGGTTACCCGCTCGCCGCCGCCGCGTTCCAGTTCCCCCTCCAGGAATCCTCGGTCGCCACCGTGCTGACCGGCACCGCCAAGCTGGCGAACCTGACCCGCAATCTCGAACTGCTCGATGTCGACGTGCCTCAGGCGGACTACGCCAGATACCGCCCCTACACCGTGGTGCAGGAATTGGCATGAAGCTGCCGGTCCACCCGGGCGAAGGCGTGCGATCGCGGGCTTCACGATCCCGCGATCCGATAGGGAACAGGCATTCCATGTTGACTAATGTATGGAATTAATATTCCATACATTAGTCAAGCGAAACGGAAGCGTCGGCAGCGCAGGGAAGAGCAAGGCGCCAGTGCGATCATGACCACCAGGCCCGGAGGATGGCACAAACACCGCTTGCATCGACCGGATCGATGCACTATCAAAATAGTGTAACTGTTTTTTATTGATAAAGTTCTGTTTGGCCACGCCTATCCGAACCGAGCTTCCGTATCGTTCACCGGGCGACCTAGGGAGGAATTCCATGAAATTCGTGACCAGCATTCTCAATCGCCGCGCAGTCATGGCGCTGGCGGCGGCGTCGATGCTTGCCGGCGTCATGCACTCGGCGCCGGTTTCGGCGGCGGACGTGACCATTCCGATCATCGTCAAGGACACCACGTCCTTCTACTGGCAGATCGTCCTGGCCGGGGCCCGCAAGGCCGGCAAGGATCTCGGCGTCAACGTGCCGGAGCTCGGCGCCCAGGCAGAAACTGACGTCAACGGCCAGATCTCGATCCTCGAAAACGCCGTCGCCAGCAATCCGGCGGCGATCGTCATCTCGCCGACCGAGTTCAAGGCGCTCGGCAAGCCGATCGACGAAGCCGCAGCCAAGGTCAAGGTTATCGGCATCGATTCCGGTGCCGACTCCAAGGCCTTCACCTCCTTCCTGACCACCGACAACGTCCAGGGCGGCCGCGTTGCCGCTGACGGCCTCGCAGCGGCCATCGGCGAAGCCAATGGCGGCAAGATCGAGGGCGACGTTGCCCTGATCACCAACACGCCTGGCGCCGGCTCGCTCGAACAGCGCAAGCAGGGCTTCATCGAACAGCTCAAGGCGAAATATCCGGGCCTGAAGCTGGTTGCCGACAAATATGCCGACGGCCAGGCCACCACCGGCCTCAACATCGCGACCGACCTGATCACGGCCAATCCGAACCTCAAGGGTATTTTCGCTTCCAACCTGATCATGGCGCAGGGCGTCGGGCAGGCTGTCGCCGAAAACAGCCTCGGCGGCAAGCTGGCGCTGGTTGGCTTCGACAGCGACGAAAAGCTGATCAAGTTCCTCAACGATGGCGTCATTTCCGCCCTCGTCGTCCAGGATCCCTACCGGATGGGCTATGACGGCATCAAGACCGCACTTGCCGCCTCCAAGGGCGAAAAGGTCGAGACCAATGTCGACACCGGCGCCAACCTGGTCACCAAGGCCAACATGAAGGATCCCAAGATCGACGCGCTGCTCAACCCGAAGCTCAACTGAGCATCGGCACGCGCAACTGTTTCCGGGGCCTCTGCGCCCCGGAAACAACAGGGAGGATTGCCATGACGCCGACCGCGCAGGAACTGCATCCGGCCCCCGTACTGGAGCCCGGCAGGACGATCCTCGAGCTGCAGGGTCTGGAAAAGCGCTATCCCGGCACGCATGCGCTGAAGCCGGTGACCCTGGCCTTCAAGGCGGGCGAGATCCACGCCATCGTCGGCGAGAACGGTGCCGGCAAATCGACCCTGATCAAACTCCTGACCGGCGTCATTCCGCGCACCTCCGGAGAGGTTGTGTGGGAAGGCAAGCCGGCTGCCCTGGCGACGCCGCACGAAGCCATGGCGCTCGGCATCAACGCCGTGCACCAGGAAGTCGTGCTCTGCCGTCACCTGACCGTCGCCGCCAATATGTTCCTCGGCGAGGAGAACTCGCGTTTCGGCATCCTCCAGCAGCGAGCCATGGTCAGGGAAGCGCAGAAGATCATCGACGGTCTCGGCTTCGACCTGCCGGCGCATGTCGTGCTCGGCGATCTGACCATCGGCCAGCAGCAGTTGATCGCCGCCGCCCGCGCCACCGTGCGCGGCACCAAATTCCTGATTTTCGACGAACCGACCGCCTATCTCACCCGCAAGGAGGCCGACCAGCTGTTCACGCTGATCCGCCGCCTGAAGGGTGAAGGCGTCACCATCATCTACATCAGCCATCGCATGGAGGAGGTGTTCGAGCTCGCCGACCGCGTCTCGGTGCTCCGTGACGGCACGCTGGTCGGAACCCGCAACATCGCCGAGACCAACGAGCCGGAACTGGTCAAGCTGATGATCAACCGCTCGATCGAGCAAATCTACCACAAGGAGCATTTCACGCCGGGCGCCGTCATCGCCGAGGCGCGGAACCTGTCCGGCAAGGGTTTCGAGGACGTCTCGCTGTCGGTGCGCGCGGGCGAGATCGTCGGGCTCTACGGCCTGATCGGAGCCGGGCGCAGCGAATTCGTCACCACCCTCTACGGCCGCCACCGCAAATCGGCCGGCCAGGTGCTTTGGGAAGGCAAGGAGGTGCAGGTCAACTCCGAGCACGACGCCATCAAGCTCGGCATGGCGCTGGCACCGGAAAGCCGCCGCGACCAGGGCCTGTGCCTCAACCTGCCGGTTGCATTGAACCTCAATTTGCCGATCTACAAGCGTATATCGAAAAATCTGCTGATCTCGTCTGCGCAGGAGAAGGCCGAGGCGGACCGGCAGATCGCCGACCTCAGGATCAAGACGCCGACGCGCGGCGCGCTGGCCTCCAGCCTGTCGGGCGGCAACCAGCAGAAGATCGTCATCGGCAAGTGGCTGGCGCACGGCGCCAAACTGTTCATCTTCGACGAGCCGACGGTCGGCGTCGATGTGGGCACCAAGGCCGAGATCTACCGGCTGTTCAGTGTGCTGTTGTCCAAGGGCGCGGGCATCATCCTGATCTCGTCCTATCTGCCTGAGGTGTACGAACTGGCCGACACGCTGCATGTGTTCCGGCGCGGCAAGCTGGTGGCAACGCATGGTTTCCGCACCGCCGATCACGAGGACATTCTGAGCCAGGCCCTGGCCGAGAAACAAGAAAAGACGGGAGGACAGACATGAGCACCGAGGCGATCCCTGCCGAAAAGCCGAAGCGCAACTACAATGCCCTGTTCGGGCTGACGCTGCTTGGCCTGCTGCTTCTGATGTGGGTCATCCTGGCGGTCGCCACGCCGTCCTTCGCTTCGGCGCTCAACATCACCAACCTGCTGCGCCAGGGTTCTCTGATCGCCATCCTGGCCGTCGGCCAGACCTTCGTCATCATCACCGGCGGCATCGACCTTTCCGTCGGCGCCATCGTCGGCTTCGCCACCGTCATCGTCGCGCTGCTGATCAATGCCGGCTGGCCGGTCTGGATCGCAGTACTGGCGACGCTGCTGGTCGGCGTCGCCATTGGCCTGTTCCACGGTTTCGGCATCGTCAGGATGGGCCTGCCGCCCTTCATCATCACGCTGGCGACCATGACCTCGCTGCGCGGCATCGGTCTCCTGATGACCAATGGCAATTCGATATCGATCAACAGCGACACGTTCCAGGCGTTTTCGCGCGGCTCGCTGCTGGGGATCCCCTATCTGTTCTGGATGGTGATCGTGGTTGCCCTGCCCTCCTACGTCTTCCTGCATCACACGCGATGGGGACGCTATCTCTTCTCCGTCGGCTCGAACGCGGAAGCCGCGCGCCTCTCCGGCGTCAACGTGCCGCGCACGATCTACATGGCCTATGTGCTGTCCGGCCTGTGCGCGGCCTTCGTCGGCGTGCTGCTCGCGTCCCGCATCGGCATCGGCAATCCGACGCAGGGCGACACCTACGAGCTGCAAGCCATCGCCTCGTCGGTGATCGGCGGCACGTCGCTGTTCGGCGCCATCGGTTCGGTGCACGGGCCGCTAATCGGCTCGTTCATCCTCTCCACCATCAACAACGGCGCCAACCTGCTCAACGTCAACACGTTCTGGCAGCGCGTCATCACCGGCATGTTGATCATCGTCATCGTCTATTTCGACGGCCTGCGCCGCCGAGGTGGCAAGTAAAATCGATCGCCGGCCGGGTCGGAAGATCGGCCGGCGATTCCATGAAACCGACTGGATTGAAGCATGAAAGCCGTTGTCTGCCGTTCGCCCGGCGACCTTGTCGTGGAAGACCGTCCCGCGGTTGGCTCGCCGCCTCCCGGCTGGGCGCGGGTGGCGGTCAGCCATGTCGGCATCTGCGGTACCGACTACCACATCTTCGAGGGCAAGCATCCCTTCCTCGCCTACCCCCGCATCATGGGCCATGAAGTGTCGGGGACCATCGTCGAGGCGGGCGAAGGCGTTGGTCTTGCCACGGGCGAGCCGGTCATCATCAATCCCTATCTGGCGTGCGGCAAATGCATCGCCTGCCGGCACGGTAAGCCCAATTGCTGTGTCCGGATCGAAGTGCTCGGCGTGCATCGCGACGGCGCCATGTGCGAACAGATCCTTGTCCCGGAACAAAACCTCTATCCAGCCAACGGCCTGTCGTTGGCCGATGCCGCGGCCGTCGAATTCCTGGCCATCGGCGCCCATGCGGTGCGGCGCTCGCGTGCCGATCCCGGCGCACGGACGCTCGTCATCGGCGCCGGACCGATCGGGCTCGGCACCGCCATCTTCGCCCGCATCGCCGGGCTCGACGTGACGCTGCTCGATATGAGCAGCGAGAGGCTTGGCTTCGCCGCCAATGAACTCGGCCTCAAGACCCTCGACGGGTCACGCGGCGCGGCATCCGATCTGGTCAGCGAAGCGACGTCAGGCGAAGGCTTCGACGTCGTCTTCGACGCCACCGGCAACACCGCCTCGGTGCAGTCGGCCTTCGCTCATGTCGCGCATGGCGGGACATTGGTGCTGGTCAGCGTCGTCAAGGACGACATCGCCTTTTCCGACCCCGAATTCCACAAGCGCGAGATGACGCTTGTCGGCAGCCGCAATGCCTTGCGGGCCGACTTCGACCACGTCGCGGCCTCGATCCGCGATGGCGCGGTGCCGCTGGCCAAGCTCGTCACCCACCGCACCACGCTTGCCGACACGCCACGTGACCTCGCCCGCTGGGCGCATGAGAAATCCGGCCTGATCAAGGCCGTGATAGAGATCGGATAGACACCCGTTCCGCGACTCACAATGCCGACAGTTTCAGCTCCACCCGCTCCGCCGGGAAGCGCGCCTCTGCGAATTGGATCGGCCGGCCGTCCGGCGTGATGTTGACGGCCACCGTGACCAGCACGATGCCGCCCGGCTGCAGATCTAGGTCGGCAAGGTCGGAAGCATCGGCGTGACGCGCCGACAGCACCGTCGATTGCCTGAGATAATCGTCTATGCCGAAACGCTTGAGCGATGCGGTGATCGACCCGGTCTCGGCCATGGCGGTGTCGATGCCGGCGAAGCGCCTGGCATCGAACCAGCCGGAAGCACGCGACACCGGCTGCCCGTCGGCCTCGCCACGCGTCTCCAGGCGAATGACATCCGATCCCCTGGCAACCCCCAGGGCTTCGGCGACGCGCCGGCTGGCCGGCTCGACCGATGAGGCCAGCAGCACGATATGCCGCTCTGACGCCTGGCCCTGCAAGCCGGTCGAAAATCGCGTGCGCGCACCGATCGGATAGGACAGCCGCCTGCGGGACAGCACGAAAGTGCCGCGCCCCTGCTCGGCCCGCAGTACCCCGTCCTGCACGAGCGCCGCGATGGCGCTGCGCACCGTGTGGCGGTTGACGCCATAGCGCTCGGCCAGCGCCACCTCCGGCGGCAGCGCGGCGTTCTCGGCGAAATCGCCGGCGGCGATCGATTGCAGGATTCGGTCGGCGATCTGGCGCCACAATGAGACGCCGCTGCGCCGCTCGATACCGTCAGCCACGTGTTGTCCGTTCACGGTTTCGCCCTTGGCCGGCCCCTGTCACGCACCCGTCATGGACTCGCGTTAGGTAATGGGTATAATTCGTATAGTTGTCTATATCAATAGACAAATTGGAAGCAAGACAAGGATGTTGCTCATGCGAGGACAAGAAGCCCGCGACCAGGCCGAACGCAAGGCGGCCATGGCAACCCTGGCGCAGTCCAGCGGCGACGACATCGTTCGCCTCTGGAATGAATCGGGCCTGCCTAGCAAGGCCGAACTGCTGCGCGGGCCCGAGACCGGCCTGGTCACCATGCGCGGCCGCATCGGCGGCGGCGGCGCGCCCTTCAATGTCGGCGAAGCCACCGTGACCCGCGCCACCGTGCGCCTGCCGTCCGGACAGGTCGGCCATTGCTATGCGCTCGGACGCGACAAGCAGAAGGCGAAGCTGGCGGCCATCGCCGACGCGCTGTGGCAGGACCCCGCTCACCGGCAGGCCGTCGAAACGGGCCTTCTCGCGCCGCTGCGGGCGGCCCTGACCACGGTACGAGAAAAGCGCCGCGCCGAAACGGCGGCGACGAAGGTGGATTTCTTCACCATGGTTCGCGGAGAAGACTGATGGATATCGCAGCGCAATCGATCGAGGGTGGGTTCGCCGATCCGGTGTTCAACGCCCAGACGGTGTTTCGCACCGTCATGGACGCAATGGCGCGGCCGGGCACCGTGCAGCCCCTGCCGGTCCTGGCCCGCCCGCCCGCGCCGCTTTCGGCGACATCGGGCGCGGTTGCGCTGGCACTGTGCGACAATGACACGCCGCTCTGGCTCGATCCGGCCCTGCACGCCTCGGCGGCGGTCATGTCCTGGCTCGGCTTTCACAGCGGTGCGCCCCTGGCCAACACCCCGGCCGACGCGCATTTCGCTTTGATCGCCTCGCCGGCCGAGATGATGGCGCTCGACGGTTTCTCGCAAGGCACGCAGGACTATCCCGACCGCTCGACCACATTGATCCTGCAGGTCGGCGATCTCACGTCAGGCACGCCGCTGCTGCTCGAAGGTCCCGGCATCGAGAAGACGGCAGCGATCGCGCCGGCACTGATGCCGCGTCATTTCATCGAGCAGTGGAAGCAGAATATCAGGCGCTTTCCGCGCGGCGTCGACATCATCCTGGCGGCACATGACAGCCTCGCCTGCCTGCCGCGCACCACCCGCATCAAGACGATGGAGGCTTGACCATGTATGTCGCGGTAAAAGGCGGCGAAGCGGCAATCGCCAACGCTCACAGCCTGCTCGCCGACCGTCGGCGCGGTGATCGCTCGGTGCCGGCGCTGCGTCTCGACCAGATCGTCGAACAGCTGGCGCTCGGCGTCGACCGGGTGATGAGCGAAGGCTCGCTCTACGACCGCGAACTCGCCGCACTCGCCATGGTGCAGGCGCGTGGCGACATGATCGAGGCGATCTTCCTAGTGCGGGCCTACCGCACCACGCTGCCGCGCTTTGGCTATACAAATGCCATCGACACCGCCACCATGCTGGTCGAACGTCGCGTTTCGGCGACCTACAAGGACCTGCCCGGCGGCCAGTTGCTTGGGCCCACCTTCGACTACACGCACCGGCTGCTCGATCCCGAGCTTGCCGCCGGCGCCGATGTCCCCGCGCCCTTGCAGCGCGAGACGGAAGCGCAGGCAATGCCGCGCGTCTCGGCGATCCTCGCTCGCGAAGGGCTGATCGAGCCGGACGGAAACATGCCGCAGGACCATGCACCCGGCGACATCACCCGCGAGCCGCTGGAGTTCCCGATGGCCCGCGACATCCGCCTGCAGGCGCTGTCGCGCGGCGACGAGGGGTTTCTGCTGGCGCTCGGCTATTCCACGCAGCGCGGTTATGCCCGCAACCATCCCTTTGTCGGCGAGATCCGCATCGGCGAGGTCGACCTGGAACTCGACGTGCCCGAACTGCCTTTCGCGGCGCCGCTCGGCACGGTGCGCGTCACCGAATGCCAGATGGTCAATCAGTTCAAGGGCTCGGCCAAGGCGCCGCCGCAATTCACCCGCGGCTATGGCCTGGTCTTCGGCCAGAGCGAGCGCAAGGCGATGGCCATGGCACTCTGCGACCGCGCTCTTCGTGCGAGCGAACTGGGCGAGGACATTGTCGCCGCCGCCCAGGACGAGGAATTCGTCATCTCGCACTCCGACAACGTCCAGGCGACCGGCTTCGTCGAACATTTGAAGCTGCCGCATTATGTCGACTTCCAGGCCGAACTCGACCTCGTGCGCCGGATGCGCGCCGAGTACGATGCCCGCGAAAACGGCGGCAAGGTTGAAGACAAGAGAGAGGCCGCGGAATGAGCGCGCAACCGACCGACATCGCCAGTTACAACTTCGCCTATCTCGACGAGCAGACCAAGCGGATGATCCGCCGTGCGATCCTCAAGGGCATCGCCATTCCCGGCTATCAGGTGCCGTTCGCTTCCCGCGAAATGCCGATGCCCTATGGCTGGGGCACCGGCGGCGTCCAGGTTACCGCTTCGATCATCGGCCCCGACGATGTGCTGAAGGTCATCGATCAGGGCGCCGACGACACTACCAATGCGGTCTCGATCCGCGCCTTCTTCAAGAAGGTCGCCAATGTGGCGGTTACGACCGACACCGCCAGCGCCAGCATCATCCAGACCCGCCACCGCATTCCCGAACATCCGCTGGCTGCGGGCCAGGTGCTGGTCTACCAGGTGCCGATCCCCGAGCCCCTGCGCTTCCTCGAGCCGCGCGAGACCGAAACACGCAAGATGCATGCGCTGGAGGAATACGGCCTCATGCATGTGAAGCTCTATGAGGATATCGCCAAGCACGGCCGCATCGCCACCACCTATGCCTATCCGGTGAAGGTCGAGGGCCGCTATGTGATGGACCCGTCGCCGACGCCGAAATTCGACAATCCCAAGATGCACCGCTCGCCGGCCTTGCAGCTGTTCGGCGCCGGCCGCGAGAAGCGCATCTACGCGGTACCGCCCTTCACCGACGTCGTCAGTCTCGACTTCGAGGATCATCCGTTCGAGGTGCAGACCTTCGATCAGCCCTGCGCGCTGTGCGGCGCCGAGAACGTCTATCTCGACGAGGTCATTCTCGACGACCATGGCGGCCACATGTTTGTCTGCTCCGACACCGACCATTGCGAGAAGCGCCGCGAAGAAGGCCATCGCGGCCATCTCGCCCCAGAAACCATGGAGCCGGCGCAATGACCGACGAACCCTTGCTGCGCGTCTCCGCGCTCTCGAAATTCTACGGCTCGCGCGTCGGCTGCGACAACGTCACCTTCGACCTGTGGCCAGGCGAAGTCCTGGCTGTCGTGGGTGAGTCCGGCTCCGGCAAGACGACATTGCTCAACTGCCTGTCGACGCGGCTGCTGCCCTCCTCCGGCACCGCCAGCTACCGCATGCGCGGCGGCCAGTTCCGCGAGCTCTACCGCATGAGCGAGGCCGAGCGCCGCTTCCTGATGCGCACCGACTGGGGCTTTGTCCACCAGAATCCGGCCGACGGCTTGCGCATGACGGTGTCGGCGGGCGCCAATGTCGGCGAACGCTTGATGGCGGTGGGCGACCGCCACTACGGCAAGATCCGCGCCACCGCCGTCGACTGGCTGTCACGCGTCGAGATCGAGGAAGATCGTATCGATGACGAGCCGCGCGCCTTTTCAGGCGGCATGCGCCAGCGCCTGCAGATTGCCCGCAACCTCGTCACCGGCCCGCGGCTGGTGTTCATGGATGAGCCGACAGGCGGCCTTGACGTCTCGGTGCAGGCGCGCCTGCTCGACCTGCTGCGCGGCCTCGTCACCGATCTCGGCCTCGCCGCCATCGTCGTCACCCACGACCTCGCGGTGGCGCGGCTTTTGTCGCAGCGCATGATGGTGATGAAGGACGGCCGCGTCGTCGAAAGCGGCCTCACCGACCGCGTGCTCGATGACCCGCGCGCGCCGTACACGCAATTGCTTGTTTCTTCGATTCTGCAGGTCTGACGATGGCGCCAAGTCACCCCCCTCTGGCCTGCCCGCAAACGAATGACGATTGGAGTACCTTCTGATGCCGACGCCTCTCGTTGTCTCCGATGTCGCCAAGAGCTTCACCATGCATCTGCGCGACGGCATCAAACTGCCTGTCGTCGCCGGTGTCTCCTTCTCGATCCGCGCCGGCGAATGCGCCGTGCTCGGCGGTCCGTCCGGCGCCGGCAAGAGTTCGATCCTGAAGATGCTCTATGGCAACTACGCCGTCGATGAGGGCCAGATCATCGTCACACACGAAGGCGGGCTTATCGATCTTGCCAGCGCCAACCCGCGCACCGTGCTTGCCGTGCGCCGCCAGACCATCGGCTATGTCAGCCAGTTCCTGCGCACCGTGCCGCGCGTATCGGCGCTCGACGTCGTCGCCGAGCCGCTGGTGGAGCGCGGCGAGGATCGCGAGGCAGCAAGAAGCAAGGCGCGCGCCTTGCTGGCGCGGCTCAACCTGCCGGAAAAGCTCTGGGCATTGCCGCCGGCGACCTTCTCCGGCGGCGAGCAGCAGCGCGTCAACATCGCGCGCGGCTTCATCACCGGGCACCCGATCCTGCTGCTCGACGAGCCGACCGCTTCACTCGACGCAAGGAATCGCGATGTGGTGATCGAACTCATCGCCGCCAAGAAAACGGCAGGCGTCGCCCTGCTCGGCATCTTCCACGACCATGATGTGCGCGAAGCGGTGGCCGACCGCATCATCGACGTCACCGCCTTTGCCCCGGGAAAGCTCGCCGCATGAGCAGGAAATTGTCGGAGACGCCGCTGGTCCATCCCACGGCGGAGGTGCAGAATTCGACGCTCGGCCGCTGGACCGAGATCGCCGACCGCAGCCGGGTTTCGGAAAGCGAACTCGGCGACTATTCCTACATGATGCAGGACTGCGCCGTCTGGTGTGCGACGATCGGCAAGTTCTCCAACATCGCGGCAAGCGTGCGCATCAACGCCACGAACCACCCGACCTGGCGGCCGACGCTGCACCACTTCACCTACCGCGCATCGGACTATTGGGACGATGCCGAACACGAGAGCGAATTTTTCGCTGAGCGCCGCGCCAGGCGCGTCACAATCGGCCACGATACCTGGCTCGGTCACGGCTCGACAATCCTGCCCGGCATCACCGTCGGCGATGGCGCCGCCGTCGGCGCCGGAGCGGTGGTATCGAAAGATGTCGCGCCCTACACCATCGTCGCCGGCGTGCCGGCAAAGCCGGTCCGCGAGCGCTTCGACCGCCGCACCGCCGAGCGCTACCAGGCGCTTGCCTGGTGGGATTGGGACCATGCAAGGCTGCGCGCCGCCCTCGACGATTTCCGTCAGCTCGAGGCCGAAGCTTTCCTGGAAAAATACGACGGATGACGGTGGTGAATGGAACAGGGCTGCTCACTATTCGCATCCCTTAGGGTTCGGACAGGAGGCCGTCTTCTCAAGCCGCCTGCCTTCTGCAGCTTCAGGGACATGGAGCATTTCGAGCAACTGATGGTCTTGGCCTGATCGCGCACGAAACGGCTGTGGGTGGTAACAAAACTGACATCAATCCGACACCGCAGGTTCATGGCGCTGCGCTAGCGAGGGTTAACAGGACCTTCAACCGCGACTGGACGGGAACGCACCATGTCAGCCACGCTCGAAATCCGCGGCGTCACCCGACGATTTGGCAAGAACACCGCCGTCAACGATGTCAGCATCTCGATCCCGCAGGGTCAGATGGTCGGCGTCATCGGCCGTTCCGGCGCCGGCAAGTCGACCCTTCTGCGTATGATCAACCGCCTCATCGATCCCAGCCATGGATCGATTTTCTTCGACGGCGCCGAGGTCTCGCAATTGCGCGGTTCGCCGCTCAGGCGCTGGCAGCGCGACTGCGCCATGATCTTCCAGCAATTCAACCTTGTGCCGCGCCTCGACGTGCTGACCAATGTGCTGCTCGGCCGGCTGAACCATCGTCCGACCCTGTCGAACCTTTTCGGCATGTTCTCGCGCGCCGAATGTGCGCAGGCGGTAGCCGCCCTCGAGCGGCTCGATATCGCCCGTACCGCGCTGCAGCCCGCCGGCACCTTATCGGGCGGCCAGCAGCAGCGTGTCGCCATTGCCCGCGCCATGATGCAGCAGCCCCGGGTGATCCTGGCCGACGAGCCGATCGCTTCGCTCGACCCGCTCAATGCCAAGGTGGTGATGGATTCGCTGCAGGACATCAATTTGCGCGAGGGCATCACCGTGGTCACCAACCTGCACACGCTGGACACCGCCCGCACCTATTGCAACCGCATCATCGGCATGGCCGCGGGCAAGGTCGTGTTCGACGGGCCGCCGGAGGAGCTTAACCGCGAGGCCGTCCGTCTCGTTTATGGCGCCGACAGCAATGGCGGCGAGATCTCCGAGGCTATCACCTCGACCAGCGTTGCCTTCAAGCAAAAGATCGCCGCATCCGCCGGACCGCTCGAACCCGCGTTCCCGGGTTACTGAGAGCGACCTGGATCGCCAGCCCGCGTCAGGGCACCCGTCAAAATCACCAACGCCGCCGGCGCGGGGCCGGAACCTACAGGAGAGAAATCAGATGTTCAGGAAAATGGTTTTTGGCGCCGTTTCGGTGCTCGCAATGGCCACCGGCGCGGCGCATGCCGCCGATATGAAGGAATTCCGCGTCGGCATCCTCGGCGGCGAGAACGAAACCGACCGCCTGCGCAACTACCAGTGCCTGGCCGATCACCTGAAGGCCGAATTCGGCTTCGAGAAGGTCTCGCTGTTTCCGGCCGCCGACTATGACGGTGTGATCCAGGGCCTTCTCGGCGGCACGCTCGACTTCGCCGAACTCGGCGCTTCCGGCTATGCCGGCGTCGTCCTCAAGGATCCCAAGGCGGTGACCCCGATCCTCACCACCCAGCAGACCGACGGTGCCACCGGCTATTATTCGATCGGCCTGGCGCTGAAGTCTTCCGGCATCACGGACATCAAGTCGGCCAAGGGCAAGAAGCTCGGCTACGCCGATCCGGATTCGACGTCCGGCTATCTGATCCCGCTGACGCAGATTCCGAAGGACACGGGCGCGTCGAACGAGACCTTCTTCGCCTCGACCCAGTTCAATGGCGGCCATGAGAACAACGTGCTCGCCGTGCGTGACGGCAAGGTCGACGTGGCGGTGGACGATTCCTCGGGCATCGGCGACTTCAAGGACGGCTACACCTCTGGCACCTTCCACAAGGAAGTCGCCAAGGGCGCTGTCGACCCCCAGGATTTCGTCGAAGTCTGGCGCTCGGGTCTGATCCCGAACGGCCCGCTGGTCGTGCGCACGGCGCTCGGCGAGGAGATGACGGCCAAGCTCGCCGCCTTCTTCACCGACCTGCCCAAGAAGGACAAGGCCTGCTTCGAAGGCGTCGAAGGCGGTGATTTCACCGGTTATGTGCCGGTGAAGGCGGACTTCTACAACGTCATCGTCGAAGCCCGTAAGGCAGCCATCGGCGGCTAACGGCAAAATCATGAAGGGCGGCGTCGAGAAAACGCCGCCCTTCTTACATGTGTGATCATGACTCTTTCCGTGACAGCTCCTTCCGGCGCCACTGACCAGATGGCCGACGCCTGGCGCCGCCAGACCTCCTTGCGCCGGCTTTACACCGCCATCGGCGTCGGCCTGTTGTTGGTCGCACTCGGCGGCACCATGTGGTTCGCCGACGAGGCCAATGCCGGGCACTTCTTCGACCGGCTGCCGCATATTCTGGATTTCCTGAGCTGGCTCGTCCCTAAGGACTGGAACGATGTCTGGCGGGCGCTGTTCGACATCGCCTCCCCGCATGACACCGGCACGCAGGAATTCAACTTTCCGCTCGGCCGCGCCTATGTCTGGGGCGGTTTCTACATCCCCGAATATTTCGAGCTGATGCTGACCACGCTTAACGTGGCGCTGGTCTCCACCTTCATCGGTTTCGTCTTTGCCGTGCCGTTCTCCTTCATCGCGGCGCGCAACCTGACGCCGCACCCGCTGCTGCGGCTCGTCGTCAAGCGCTTCATGGAACTGCTGCGCGCCTTTCCCGAGATCGTCATCGCCGGCCTGTTCGCCGCCATCGTTTCGATCGGCCCGATTGCCGCCATCATCGCAATCGGCCTGCACTCGATCGGCGCGCTGGGCAAGCTGTTCTACGAGATCAACGAGAACATCGACATGCGCGCCGAGGAAGGGCTGCGCGCGGTTGGCGCCAACTGGTTCGAGCGGGTGCGCTTTGCCGGCCTGCCGCAGGTGCTGCCCAATTTCATGTCCTACACACTGCTCAGGATCGAGATCAACGTGCGCATCTCCACCATCATGGGCGCCGTCGGCGGCGGCGGCATCGGCGAGGAGCTGAAGCTATCGATCTCGCGCGGCTTCGGCGCCAAGACGATAGCCTTGGTGCTGCTCCTGTTCACGACCATCTTCATCGTCGACCAGTTCTCCGCCTGGCTGCGCCGCAAGCTGGTCGGCGAACAGGCCTTTGTGGCGAGCGCCTGATCATGACCGCCACTGAGATCCAGTCGATCGAGCAACGCTTCCCGCACGTGTTCCGCCGGCCGTTCCACAAGCGTTTCGGGCCGCTGCTGCTGGTCGGCGGCACCTTGCTCTACCTGCTCTATGCGCTGTGGTTCTTCAATCTGCCGCAGGTCATGAGGGACTCGCATTGGGAGCGGCTGCCGCTTTTCCTGACCCAATGGATCAGCTACGACGTGCAGCCGATCTTCCGCCTCGACGAGCCTGAGATAGTTGCCAAATACCCTCGATTTTCGGCACTCGGCCCCAATCCCGACCCGGATTGGGTCAGGACCAACGCCGATGGTTCGGTGACGGTCCTGATCGACGGCACGGCGAAGTCGGTCACCTTCGACAAGACACGAGCGACGATCGTCGCCGCTGGCAAGAGCGTTCCAGTGGCGCTGGACAGCGGCAAGCCGCTGGTCTCGGGACCTGTTCCCGACTGGGTCACCGTCCATGAGGATGAGGTCGTCGCCGACATGGGTTTCGCCGGCGAAGTCCGCGTTGCTCCCGACCGCGTCAGGATCCGCAAGCGCTTTCTCGGCTGGGCGAACTTCGTCTTCGACACACACTCGCCCTTCTTCGGAAAATCGCCCGGCGAAGTGATATCGCTGATCACATCGGGGCCCGAGCTGAAACCGGGCACCTCCAATCTGGCGCTCGCCGGCGACAACATCTGGAACAATGCGCAGTGGCAGCATGGCGATGTCTGGACAAAGCTGTTGCAGACCATCGTCATGGCCTTTCTCGGCACGGCGCTCGGCGGCATCGTCGCCTTCCCGCTCGCCTTCTTCGCCGCCCGTAACAGCACCCCCAACCGGCTGTTAAACCAATTGCTCAAGCGCTTCTTCGACTTCATGCGCTCCGTCGACATGCTGATCTGGGCGCTGTTCTTCACACGCGCCTTCGGCCCCGGTCCGCTGGCCGGCAGCGCCGCGATCTTCTTCACCGAGATCGGCACCCTTGGCAAAACCTATTCCGAGGCGCTGGAGAACATCGATGACAAGCCGCGCGAGGGTGTTGTGTCGACAGGCGCCAACCGTCTTCTGGTGCAGCGCTACGGCGTTTTGCCGGAAGTGGTGCCGGTGTTCATCAGCCAGACGCTCTATCAGTGGGAATCCAACACCAGGGGCGCAACCATTATCGGCGCCGTCGGCGCCGGCGGTATCGGCCTGAAACTGTGGGAAGCGATGCGCACCAATTCCAACTGGGCCAACGTCTTCTACATGGTGCTGCTGACGCTGGTCGTGGTCTTCATCTTCGACAACATTTCCAATTTCCTGCGCCGCAGGCTGAGCCGGACGATCCACGACTACAACAGGTTGCAGGCTGGGGACGGGTGATCGATCTGACCGGGTGACTGACAACAGCCCATCACATCTTCGTCATCCACGGGCGGAGCAAGGAGCGAAGCGACGCGGCGCAGACCCGAGGATCCATGCCGTGACGTTCGCCGTAGAATTCAGCGATTCAGAATAACCGCATATTGCCCACCGTCGGCGTGCTCAAAGGTCACGGCATGGATCCTCGGGTCTCCGCGTCCGCTTCGCTCCCGCTCCGCCCGTGGATGACGAAGTGAGCGGTTTAAGCCGCCTTCCTCCACCCATTCCTGATATGGTTATACCCATCCCGATAGACCGCTTCCGGACTCTCGGAAAAATCGCGCCACACCTTGGTCGCCGCCGCAAGATCCTTCAGCGAACGTCCAAACGCCTCGATCGTCAACCAGTCGTCATAGCCACTCTTGCGGATGGCCGAGAATGTTTCCTTCCAGGGGATGTTGCCGCGCCCCGGCACGCCGCGATCGTTCTCCGATATATGGATGTGCACGACATTCCGGCGATGCTTCGTATAGGCGCCGATCGGGTCGGCCTCCTCGATATTGGCGTGGAAGGTGTCGTACATCGCCTTGATGTGCGGCCGGTCGATGGCATCGATATGCTCCGACAGGTCGGCCATCGTGTTGAGGAGATAGCATTCGAAGCGGTTGAGCGCCTCGAGCCCGATGGTGACGTTCCTCTTGCCTGCATGATCGCCGATGGCGCGCTGCGAGGCGACGGAGCGTTTCTTCTCGGCCGCAGTCGGGCCGGACCCGGAAAAGGCGCCGAGCGTCGAATGCAGCGGGCCGCTCAAAGTTCGGGCGCCCAGGGCATCTGCGCAATCGATCGCCCATTTCATGTAGTCGACACCGGCCTTGCGCGTTGCCGCATCCGGCGAGATCAGGTTCATTGCGGGATCGCCCATCGCCGAGACCGCGGTCCGTTCAAGCCCTATGCGATCGAGCAGCTCGCCCAATTTCCTGTAGTCGTCCGGCGTGCCGGCAAAGATCGGTATCTCGACGCCGTCGAAGCCGGTGGCCTTGATGTCGCGAAGCAATGGCTCGTGCTTCTTCGATACGGCCGTCGTCCACAAGAACATGCACATGCCGATTTTCATCGACGCCCCCCCAAATGATCCCCCCGCGAGGTCAAATTTAAAGCTTCGTCCACGCTCCATTCTTCTTCGACGATTTCACGCAGGCCTCGATGAAGGCCATGCCCTCGACGCCGTCCTGAATGGTCGGGAACACGACGTCCTTGCCCGGCTTGCCACCCTTCCTGCGCGCGGCGCGGATGGCGCGTGCGGCCTCCTGGTAGATGTTGGCGAAGCCTTCGAGATAGCCTTCGGGATGGCCTGAGGGAACGCGGCTGACACGGCCCGCCACCGGCAGCGCGCCGGCGCCGTTGCGGGTGATCAACTGCTTGGGCTGGCCGAACGGCGTGTACCAGAGATAGTTCGGATCCGCCTGCACCCATTCCAGGCCGCCCTTCGAGCCGTAGATGCGCAGCTTCAGCCCGTTCTCATGGCCGGGCGCCACCTGGCTTGCCCAGATCATGCCTTTTGCCGCGTGCGTCTTGCCGACCGGCTTGAAGCGCAGCATGACGTTGACATTGTCGTCGAGCAGCCGTCCCGGCACGAAGGCGTCGAGGTCGGCCGAGAGCGAATCGAGCTCGAGGCCGGAGACGAAACGGGCGAGATTGTAGGCATGGGTACCGATGTCGCCGAGCGCACCGCCGGCGCCGGCCTGTTTGGGGTCGGAACGCCACGCCGCCTGTTTTTGACCGGTGGCTGCAAGGTCCTCCGTCAGCCAATCCTGCGGATATTCCGACTGCACGATGCGGATGTCGCCGAGCACGCCCTTGGCCACCATCTCGCGTGCCTGGCGGATCATCGGATAGGCGGTGTAATTATGGGTCAGCACGAACACCTTGCCGGTCTTCTCGACGATCGCCGCGAGCTTCTTTGCCTCGGCCAGCGTCGTCGCCAGCGGCTTGTCGCAGATGACATGGATGCCGGCTTCGAGGAACGCCCTGGCCGCCGGCACATGCACATTGTTAGGCGTGACGATGGCCACCGCCTCGATGCCGTCCGGGCGCTTGGCCTCGGCCTTGGCCATCTCGGCATAGGACGCGTAGCTGCGCGAAGGGTCGAGCCCGAGCTCGGCGGCAGAGGCCTTGGCGCGCGCCGGATCGGACGACAGCGCGCCGGCGACCAGCACGAACTCATTGTCCATGCGCGCCGCGATCCGGTGCACCGCGCCGATGAATGCGCCTTGCCCGCCGCCGACCATGCCATAGCGGATCGGGCCGCCTCCCGCTTCCGACTTCGATGCACCGACCATGTCGTCTCCCTCGTGTCTGAGATACCCCTCCCCCTCGAGGGAGAGGGAAACCCGCGCTAGATTCCCATCATGGCGCGCAGCACCTTCTTATCCGTGGCACCGCCGGCGAAATCGTCGAACGCCTTCTCCGTCACCCGGATGATGTGGTGCTGGATGAAGGGAGCGCCCTCGGCCGCGCCGTCCTCCGGATGCTTCAGGCAGCACTCCCACTCCAGCACCGCCCAGGAATCATAGTTGTACTGCGTCAGCTTGGAGAAGATGCCGCCGAAATCCACTTGTCCGTCGCCAAGCGAGCGGAAGCGGCCGGCGCGGTTCGTCCAGCTCTGGTAGCCGGAATAGACGCCTTGCCGCCCGGTCGGGTTGAACTCGGCGTCCTTGACGTGGAAGGCCTTAATGCGCTCGTGATAGATGTCGATGAATTCGAGATAGTCGAGCTGCTGCAACAGGAAGTGCGACGGATCGTAATTGATGTTGCAGCGCCTGTGACCACCAACCGCGTCGAGGAACATCTCGAACGTCGCCCCGTCGAACACATCCTCGCCGGGATGGATTTCGTAGCCGACGTCGACGCCATTGTCCTCGTAGACATCGAGGATCGGCTTCCAGCGCTTGCCTAGTTCCGCGAACGCCTCTTCGATCAATCCGGCCGGCCGCTGTGGCCAGGGATAGAGATAGGGGAAGGCCAACGCGCCGCTGAAGCTCACCGAGACGTCGAGCCCGAGATTGCGCGACGCCTTGGCCCCGAACTGCATCTGTTCGACCGCCCATTGTTGCCGCGCTTTGGGGTTGTTGTGCATCGAAGCCGGCGCAAAGCCGTCGAACTGCGCGTCATAGGCCGGATGTACCGCCACCAATTGCCCCTGCAGATGCGTCGACAGTTCGGTGATCTCGACGCCGGCGTCGGCACAGATGCCCTTCACCTCGTCGCAATAGGCCTTGGAAGACGCAGCCTTCTGGAGATCGAACAAGCGCGCGTCCCAGGTCGGGATCTGCACGCCTTTATAGCCGAGGCCAGCCGCCCATTTTGTGATCGATGCAAGCGAATTGAACGGCGCTGCATCGCCCGCGAACTGCGCCAGGAACAGTCCAGGGCCCTTCATCGTCGTCGGCATCGGCATCCTCCCTCATTGTTGTCGCGACCGAGCATAGCGCCGATTGAAGACAGGGCCAGCCACTTTGGCCTGTTCTCAACGGTCACTTGCGTGCATTGTCATTCTGGTATTACCAAACGTGGCGATTTGGTCAAGCCTTGCCACTCACACTCAGAGCCCTCCGCCGTGCCACGAGAGGGCAGCATAGTCCAATATAATCAATGGAGTAATCCAGACATTAGGTTGCCATCGCACAGTTCTTGCCGCGCGTGGGAAATTGCTGTAGACCTCGTCTTGGGCCCAATTGGTCGAACCAGTTTGCGACGAAATACTGGAACGCCTTGGGGAGGAACCGTCCGTCACATCCGGTGACGGCTTGTTGCAGGCGAACCATTAGGGACGATCCGGGAAGGACAGACCATGCATCTTTCGACGCACAACTGGATGCGCGCGGAACCGTTGGAGACGACGCTCAAGCGCATCAAGAAATTCGGCTATGAGTCGATCGAGATTTCCGGCGAGCCCGACCAGTACAAGCCCAGGGAGACGCGCGCGCTTCTCAAGGAGCACGGCATACGCTGCTGGGGCGCAGTGACCTTGATGCTGGGCGAACGCAACCTTGCCGCCCGGGACCAGGGCCAGCGCGAGCGCTCCGTGCAATACGTCAAGGACGTGTTGACCATGGTCAGCGAACTCGACGGCGAGATCATCACGCTGGTTCCCGCGACCGTCGGCAAGGTCGTGCCGGACGGCACCGAGGAAGAGGAATGGAAGTGGGTGGTCGATGCCACCAGGGAGTGCTTCGCCCACGCCAAGAAGGTCGGCGTCAAGATCGCGGTCGAGCCGCTCAACCGTTTCGAGACCTACCTGTTCAATCGCGGCGCCCAGGCCCTGGCGCTGGCCGACGCCGTCAGCCCGGAATGTGGCGTCTGCCTGGACGCCTACCACATCCATATGGAGGAATTTAACGTCTATGACGCCATCCGTAAGGTCGGAAAGCGCCTGTTCGACTTCCATGTCGCCGACAACAACCGCTTCGCCGCAGGCCTCGGCCAGATCGACTGGCCGAAGATCGTCGCGACCTTGCGGGAGGTCGGCTATGACGGGGCGCTGACCAACGAGTTCGTCGCGCCTGTCGACCGCACCCCGGCCGCACCCTACCCCGACATGGTCGAACGCCACCCGGTCGACATCTCGCCCGAGCAGCTCAAATTCATCCAGGATCACGGCTCCAGCGTGCTGACGGAAAAATTCTACACCGACCAGATGCGGATCACTGCCGAAACGCTGCTGCCGCTGATCAAGTAGCCGATCCGATTGGGAATGAGCCCTCCCGCCATCCGGCGGCAGGGCCGGGGAAGACCATGCGCATCAAAAGCGTCCAGGCCTGGTGGATTCGCATACCGATCGAGGCGGCCAAGCAGCACCGCAGCGATTTCGGTCAGGTGACGACCTTCGACGCCGCCATCCTGCGCATCGAAACCGATGACGGGCTGGTCGGCTGGGGCGAAGGCAAGAACGCCGCCGGCAGCGCCGGCAGCTATGGCGCGCTCGTCCACATGCTGAACCGCGAGGTCGGGCCGCAGCTCGTCGGCCGCGATCCGGCCGATATCGGCATCATCTGGGAAATGCTCTACAACGGCGTGCGCCACGACAGCGCGGCGCGCGCCGGCCATGCCATGCCGCAGTTGGCGCGGCGCGGCATGAGCGTGGCGGCCATCAGCGCCGTCGACATCGCGCTCTGGGACATCCTGGGCAAATCACTCGGGCAGCCGGTCTGGCGGCTGATCGGCGGCCGCAAGCTCGATCGCATGCCGGCCTACGCCTCCGGCGGCTGGGCGTCCGCCGACGCGATCGGCGACCAACTCAAATCCTATGTCGCCAGGGGCGGCTTCAAGGCGCTGAAGATGCGCATCGGCGCCATGGACGGCGCCGCGCATGTGTCGGCTGCTCGCGTTCGCGCCGCCCGTGAGGCGCTCGGCCCCGACGTCGAGTTGATGGTCGACGCCCATGGCACCTATACGGTGGCGGAGGCCAAGCGCTTCATCCATCTCGCCGGCGATCTCGACCTTGCCTGGTTCGAGGAGCCGGTGATCGCCGACGACAAGTCCGGCCTTGCCGAAGTCCGTGCCTCCGGCGCCATACCGATCGCCACCGGCGAAAGCGATGCGACCCGCTATGCCTTCCGCGACCTCGCCGTGCTCAAGGCCGCCGACATCTTCCAGCCCGATCCCGCCTTCTGCGGCGGCATCAGCGAAGCCATGAAGATCGGCACCATTGCCAGCGCCTTCAACCTCCGCTTTGCGCCGCATCTATGGGCTGGCGCGCCATGCTTCTTCGCCGGGCTGCATGTCTGCGCCGCCTCGCCGTCGAGCTTCACCGTCGAATACTCGCTCGGCGCCAATCCGATGATCCACGACCTTGTCGAAGAGACTGTCGAAGCAAGGGACGGTATGATAGCGATCCCCGAAAAGCCCGGATTGGGGTTCACCATTTCGGAGCGGTTCCTGGAGGCGCACGCGCAACGCAATTGACGATGAAAGAAAACAACCTTCTCGCGGAGCTTGCCGCCTATCTGTTCTCCCATTCCGACAAGGAGACGGGCCGAACCCCGTCGGAACGCGAACTGGCGGAGCATTTCGCCGTCAGTCGCGGCCAGATCCGTGAAGCGCTCGCCATTCTCGAGGCCATGCGCATCGTCGAGCGCAGGGCCAAGTCCGGCATCTATATCGACACCAAGCAGGCGAGCGTCGAGGCGCTGGCGCTGTTCGCGCGCGCCGGCCTGCCGCTCGATCCCTTGCAAATCTACGAGACGGTCGAATTGCGCAAGATCCATGAGATCAAGGCGGCCGAGCTTGCATGCTCGCGTGCTACCGAGGAGAATTTCGAGCGCCTGCGCGAGATCCTGAAGGCCTCGGAAGAACGCATTGCGGCAGGCGAAGGCCTCGCCAAGGAGGATCGCGAGTTCCATCTCGAGATCGTGCGCGCCACCAAGAACGGCGTCTTCCACAACATCTGCAGCGTCTACTATTTGATGGGCGAGCAGCGCCTGCCGATCTACTTCAACGATCCGGAGCGCAGCGTGCGCTCGCATGCCGAACACATCCAGATCTACGAGGCGCTTCTGCGGCGCGACGGCAATCTCGCCCAGGCGCTGATGAGCGCCCACCTGCAGGGCGCGGAAAGCTACTGGAAGGGCCTGATCGAAGGCCTCGAGGCGGCGCCGCAAAGCCCGACGCTCGAACAGGCCTGATCGTGGCTCAGACCGTCCCAAAGATCCTGTCGACCCATACACTGCACCCGCGCGCCTCGGCCAAACTGGCAGGCGCCGGCCAGCTTGTGATCGCTTCGGCGCTCGATGCCGCCACCTTGGCCCGGGAAGCGAAAGATGCCGACATCGTTATCGTGCGCGCGCCGCTGCCGCCGGCGCTGTTCGAGGGCGCCTGGAAACTGAGGGCAGCGATCCGCCATGGCGCCGGGCTCGACATGATCCCGATGGAAGCAGCGACCGCGGCAGGTGTGCTGGTCGCCAACGTGCCGGCGGTCAACGCACGCTCGGTGGCCGAGCATGTTATGTTTGCAGCCCTCGCCCTGCTTCGGCAGTTCCGTGTCGTCGACCGCGACCTGCGCGCCAAGGGCTGGCTTGCCGGTCGCGAGCACGCCAATTCCAACGTCGAGCTCGCCGGCAAGACGATCGGTATCGTCGGTCTCGGCGCGGTCGGACAGGCCGTTGGCCATATCGCCGCGCATGGATTCGACCTGAAAGTGGTGGCAACGACGCGCAGCATGCAGCCGGCACCGGACAAGGTCGGCTTCCTGTCGATCGACGCGCTGGTCGAGCAGAGCGATATCATCGTCCTGTGCTGCCCGCTGACGCCGGAAACGCGCGGCCTGATCAGCCGCGAACGCATATCGCGCATGAAACCCAACGCGTTGCTGATCAACGTATCGCGCGGGCCGGTCGTCGATGACGACGCGCTGATCGAGGCCTTGCGGGAGCGCCGCATCGGCGGTGCCGCGCTCGACGTGTTCTCGACGCAACCGCTGCCACAGGATCATCCCTATTTCAGCTTCGACAATGTCGTCATCACCCCGCATATGGCCGGCATCACCGAGGAATCGATGATGCGTATGGGCGTTGGCGCGGCCGGCGAGGCCCTCCTGGTGCTGGCAGGCAAATTGCCGGTCAATCTGCGCAACCCGGAAGTGGTCGGGCACTATCGGCGACGGTTTCCCGCCGACAGCTAGACCATCGCCGTTTCGCCCCAATTCTTCGCGACGCTGGAGCCATGTCCGTTCTTCGCCTCGCATTGCTGTGCCTTGCCACCACCTCAGCGGGCTCGCTGCCCTCGCTCGCCGCGGCCGAAAGCAGCTATGTCTATTGCGACAACGGGCTGCGCTGCTTCAAGGCTCCCTGCCCATCGAACAGCGCGCTCGACCTCGCCACCGGCAAGATCATCAAGGGCGTGTCGATCGACACCGGCGGAGTGCCGACGAAGGACAAGGCGATGATCGAGGCGTCGGATGCGCTCCCTGCCGGCAGGATTGTCGTCAGGGGATCGATCGAGCGACGCACCCAGACCATCACGGGCAAGCAGTACAGCCTGCCGTGGCTGGTCGCGACGGCCGTCGAGCGCGCCGCCAAGGACAGCGAGCGCAAGCACTGCTCAGCACACTGACATTCGGTTCGGTCCCGATCAGCCGCCCAGCAGCCTCTCCACTTCGGCGGCGATGCTCAGCAGACGGTGGTCATGGCCGTGGCGCGCCACCAGCATCAAGCCGGCCGGCAGCGCCATGCCTGGCATCGGCAGCGAGATCGCGCAGAGATCGAACTGGTTGGCTACCTGCGTGTTGCGCAGCAGCAGGCCCTCCGTGCGGTCGCGCAGCTCGGCATCTTGCGCCAGGGACACGATGGTCGGCGCCGTCACCGGCGTGGTTGGCAGAGCCAGCACGTCGACCGATGCCAGCCGCTCATCCATGGCGGCGGCCAACGCGGCACGGCGACGCAGCGCCCTGATATAGACCGGGGTCGGCAGCATTGCCGCCCGCGACAGGGGTCCGCTCACATGCTGGTCAACCGGCACCGGAGCGCCTGCCGCCAGCCAGTCTGCATGCACTTCGGCCCCTTCCATCGCGGCGATCGAACCGCGTTTTGTGACGGCGCGAAGGTCCGCGATCATATCGTCGATCGAAAGGTCCGCGATCCGTGCGCCGGCCTGCTCGATCTTGCCGAGGCAGCGCTCGAACGCTGCCGCCACCGCGTCTTCAGTCTCTCCGAAAAGCACGCCGCGCGGGAGACCGATGCGCAGCCCCGCAAGGGCGAGTGGCGCCGGCACCGCCAGTTCCTCGCCCGCCATCACCGCATCGGCCGCGGCGCATTGCGCCACGGTGCGCGCGAGCGGCCCGACCGAGTCCAGCGTGGCCGACAGCGGAAAGGCGCCGGTGAGCGGCACCCGCCGCGCCGTCGGCTTGAAGCCGACGACGCCGTTGAGTGCCGCCGGAATACGGATCGATCCGCCGGTATCGGAACCGATGGAGATTTCGCTCGTCCCCTCGCCGACGGAAACGCCGGCGCCGGAGGAAGAGCCGCCGGGAATACGGTCGGCATCGGCCGCGTTGCCGGGCGTGCCGTAGTGCTGGTTGTCGCCGATGGCGGTAAAGGCGAACTCGGTCATGTTGGTCTTGCCGATGATCACCGCGCCGGCTTGCCGCAGCCGGCGCACAATCATGGCGTCGCCAATTGCGGGCGCAGCATCCTTGAGCAGCAGCGATCCGGCCGTGGTCGCCTCGCCGCAGACATCGAACAGGTCCTTGATCGAAACGATCGTTCCGTCGAGCGGTCCGAGCCTCACGCCGGCCCTTCGCCGCGCGTCGGCGGCATCGGCTGCGGCTCGCGCGGCTTCGGCATAGAGTTTCGTGAACACACGTTCTTCACCGGCACGGGCGGCGAGGCGCGCAAGGATAGTTTCCAGGTGATCGCGGACGGATTGCATATTCGGTGTCGGACTCCGGACCTCTGGGACGTCTTAAGCTTAGCAGCCGGCGCGTGGCGTACCGAGACTTAACCCGGTGCGGGCGGTTTTGCACCCCTGGCGGACGCAAGGAAGAAAACGATGCTCTACAAAGGCAGCTGTCATTGCGGCAAGGTCGCTTTCGAGTTCGAGGCGGAACTGACCGGAGCCGTGCGGTGCAATCGCTCGATCTGCGCGCGCAAAGGGGCCTTGCTGTGCGCCGTTCCGCATCGGGCGCTGCGGGTACTGGCCTGGGGCGACGAGATCGGCACCTACACATTCGGCAACCACGCCATCGCGCACCGCTTCTGTCGCACCTGCGGCATCCATCCTTTCGCCGAGGATGTGCGCGAGGGGAGTGAACGCAGCGCCTATATCAACATCAACTGCGTCGCCGATGTCGATCCTTCCGCCTTGTCGATCTTCGACTTCGACGGGCGTTCAGCCTGAATTTCACCAGCGGCCTGCCGTGCCCGCCTGTCAGCGACGCCGCCATCGCAACGGCAACGGCCCGAGAACCTTGATGGTTCTCGGGCCGTTGCCCACGTCAGGGAGGATTGTCGGGAGAGCCTACCCGGCGCGTTTTGGGCCGAGCAGGAACACCACGACGGCGGCCAGCAAGGTCGCCGCGCCGCAATAGGCGAAGGCACTGGCGACGCCGGCATGATCGACCAGCAGGCCGCCGAAGACGGCGCCGAGCGCAATCGCCACCTGGAAGGTCGCGACCATCAGGCCGCCGGCGCTCTCGGCCTGATCGGGCGCGGCCCGCACCAGCCAAGTCTGCAGCCCGACCGGCACCGCGCCGAAGGCAAAGCCCCAGGCCGCGACGGCGGCGGCGGCGACCGCCGGCGAAGCGCCGAAGACCAGCATCGAAGCGGCGGCCGCTGCGATCAGCAGGGGCGCCAACGCGACGGCGGCCTTGAGATTGCGTTCGGCCAGAATGCCGCCGGCGATATTGCCGAAGAAGCCGCCTATGCCGTAGGCCAGGAGCACCAGCGAGATTGTCTCGATGCCGAGCATCGGGATCTTCTCGAGGAAGGGGCGCACATAGGTGAAGCCGGCAAAGTGCCCCGAAGCGACCAGCAGCACGACCAGCAGCGCTACCCTGATCGACGGGCGCTCCAGCACCTCGAGCAAAGTGCGGAAACTTGCCACGCCCATCGGCGGCAGCTTCGGAATGGTGGCCACCTGCACCAGCAACGCCAGCGCAGCGACGACCGTGGCGATCATGAAAGCCGTGCGCCAGCCCCAGATATCGCCGACATAGGCGCCGACAGGGGCGGCGGTGACGGTGGCCAACGAAACGCCGGTCAGGATGATCGACATGGCGCGTGGCATCAGCCGCATCGGCACCAGCCGCAAAGCCATGGCCGCCGACATCGCCCAGAAGCCGCCCAGCGCAACGCCGAGCACGACGCGGGCAAGCAGAAGCATGGACAGCGACGAGGCAAAGGCGGCCAAAAGGTTCGAGGCGATGAGGAATGCCGTCAGCATCCACATCACCAGCCTGCGGTCCATGCGCCGTGTTATGATCGCCATGGTCGGAGCGGCAATGGCGCCGACGATCGCGGTCGCAGTGACCGCCTGTCCCGCAACGCCTTCGCTGACGCCGAGATCGCTCGCCATCGGCGTCAACAGGCTGGCGGGCAGGAATTCCGCCGTGACGAGACCAAAAACACCAAGCGCCAGCGAAACAACGGCCCCCCATGCCGGCTCCGTTCGTTCCTCCTGATCGACAGTGTTCAATAGGGCGGCGTCGACGACGCCCGTCGCGGGTTCGGCCATGGTCAGTCTCCGATGAAGTTGCAGCGCAACATTTGGCTGCACTGCAACATAGGGAGTGACGGCCTGGAGTTTCCATGCTAGAAACACCATTATGTTTGACCGTTCGTCCAAAACTTCGACCACTGGCGATCCGCTGACCGACATATTGCGCGGGCTGCGTCTCGACGGCGTCGACTACGCCCGTTGCGAAATGCGGGAGCCTTGGGGCATCCAGTTTCCGGCCCAGGCAGCGGCGCGATTCCACTTCATCGGCCGCAAGGGCTGCTGGCTGATGCAGCCCTCGGGCGAGTGGGTAGAGCTCAAGGTTGGCGACGCGGCACTGCTGCCGCGTGGCGCAGCGCATGTGCTGGCAAGCGAACCGGGCACCAAGGCTTGGCCGATCCAGGGCTACGCTGCCGAAGAAGTCTGCAAGGACGTCTATTGCATGTCCAACGAGGCCATGTGCCCCGATGGTCGCTGTCCGGGCACGCTGCTTTTTTTCGGCAGCATGTACTTCAACATCGATGGCCTGCATCCCCTGCTCGGCATGATGCCTGACGTCATGCGCGCGCATGAACTCGAAGCTTATGAGCCGGGTATACCGCATCTCCTGGACTCGATGGCGCGTGAAGTGACGATGGAGCGCGTCGGCTCCGGCGGCATTCTGGCGCGGCTCGCCGACGTCCTTGCCGCCACCGTGATCCGCTCATGGGTCGAGCGCGGCTGCGGCGATTCAAGCGGTTGGATCGCGGCGGTCAGGGACCCGGACATCGGGCGCGTTCTGGCCGCCATCCATCTCGAACCGGACCGCGACTGGACCGTCGAGGCGCTTGCCAGGATGATGGGCGCCTCGCGATCGGGTTTTGCCGAGCGTTTTGCCACCATTGTCGGCGAGACGCCGGCCAGGTACGTCACCCAGGTGCGCATGCACCAGGCCCGGCAATGGCTGGTGCGCGATCGCCAGAAGATTTCCGTCGTCGCCACACGCCTGGGCTACGAATCGGACGCCGCCTTCAGCCGGGCCTTCAAGCGCGTCATCGGCTCGGCTCCCAGCCACCTGCGTGCCGAGGAACATGCAGAGATCCGCCAGGCCGGCTGAAGCGCAAGGCCGTGACTTCAGGCTGGAGCAATTCCATCCCGAATTGCCCGAAGAGATACGGCAGTTCAGCGTTCCGTGGGACGCTGAACTGCTGTAGGAATCGGCATGGAGTTGACCTCGCCCAACGATACTGTGCCGGGCCCGGGGGGTGCGTTGACCGAGATGTTGCGCGCGCTGCGGCTCGAGGGCGTCGACTATGGCCGCTGCGAACTGGGCGCGCCGTGGGCCGTGCTCTTTCCCGTGCAGAAGGCGGCGCGGTTTCACTTCATCGGCCGTGCCGGATGCTGGCTGCTTTCGCCACTAGGCGAATGGATGGAACTGAAAGCCGGCGATGCATTGCTGTTGCCGCGGGGCGCCGAGCATATCCTCGCCAGCGCACCCGGTGTGCAAGCCGAACCGCTCGAAAGCTACAGCGTCGAGCCCCTGCAGGACAATGTCCACGCCGTCTCGAACGGCGGCCATGGTGCAAAAACCCTGCTGTTCTGCGGCAGCATGCACTTCAACCACGATGGCTCGCATCCACTGCTGGCCATGATGCCGGATATGCTGCGCGCGAAGGAGCTGATGGCCGGCGAGCCAGGCATCCCGCATTTGCTGGAAGCCATGGCCGACGAGGCGACGAGGAACCGGGCCGGCTCCGGCATGATGCTGGCGCGGCTGGCCGATGTATTGGCCGCAGCCATCATCCGCTCCTGGGTGGAGAACAGCACCGGTGACATCACGGGTTGGATCGCGGCGATCAAGGATCGGGACATCGGCCGCGTGCTGGTAGCAATTCATCGGCAGCCCGACAGGAACTGGACCGTCGAAGCGCTGGCCCGCGAAATGGGCGCCTCACGGTCGGCTTTTGCCGAACGTTTCACGGCCGTCGTCGGAGAGACACCGGCAAAATATGTCGCCGGGGTGCGCATGCATCAGGCAAGGCGGTGGCTCGTGGAAGAAGGGGTGCGGGTGTCGGTGATCGCCGCCAGATTGGGCTATGATTCGGAAGCGTCGTTCAGCCGGGCCTTCAAGCGCATCGTCGGCAGCCCGCCCAGCCATTTGCGCGCCGCGGGCGGCGGCTCGGGAAAAGGCTAAATCAACGCTGTTTGGAGTGGCGATTTCCGGCCTGGATGAATTGCCAAGTGTTCCGGACAGAATGCCATTCCCGGTTTGGCCATTTGCAATAGCTTGCCGTCCAAAAGGCGAGCGCCGGCGGCAACTCGGCACGAAGAGGGGAAGCGATGCCAAATCATCTGAAAATCCTGACGCTGGCCGCAATGCTCATTATCCCCGACCATGCCTTTGCCCTTGAGGACAGCTATCTGCCGGCCAACAAGATTCCCTATGTTTCTGAGGCGCCGGACCAACCGCAGCGTCTCGGACCGCTATGGGGAAAAAGGGCCAAGGGCCCCGCGGGTACCTTGCTGAAAGTCCCGGGCAACTGGCGCGCTCCTGTTCACGCGCACACCGCCGATTATCGCGCCGTGGTGATCCAGGGCCTATGGGCGCACTGGCAGATGGAAGGCGGCGAGGCGAGCAAGGTCGAGCTGCCTCCCGGATCCTACTGGACCCAGAAGGCCAATGAGATGCATGACGACGCCTGCCTCTCGGACACGGAGTGCGTGATCCTGCTGATCAACACCGAGCCCTATGAGACCTACCTGCCGAAGTAGAGGTGCGGGACGGCTGTCGACCGGCATTGCTGCGGGACTTCAGAACTCGGGTTGACAAGACCTGACCACAGCCAGTCCCGCTGTGGCAGTTTCCCATGATAGGAATTTTTTCTTGACTGGGTGAAGGCAACTATGGTAGATATTTGGTTATGGTGCTGAGTTGCGCCAGGGACTCGCCGCACAGGCGGGTTTTTCCGTTCAAGGCTTCAGCAACAGCGCACCGACCAAGGCTCCGGAGGGACCCGTTAACCCGGATTCCTTGCCCTGCCGCAAGGCGGGTTTTTTGTTTAGGGCGCTGTCCGGAACATAGCATTCGCGATATTCGCCTCATCCGGCGTGACGCAAACTCACGCCGCTGCCCTTGTCGAACAGCACCACCTTGTCCGGATTCCAGGCAAAGCGCACCGGCTGCTCGATCGCGACATCGGTCCTCGCCGGCACCGTGGCGCGCAGCGTGGTCTCGCCCACGCGCAGCGTCAGGATCTTTTCCACGCCATGGTTTTCGACGTCGTGGACGCGCGCCTCGACCGGCGCACCGCTCTCGAGATAGACATCCTCGGGGCGGATGCCGAAGACGAGCGGGCGACCGTCGGTCGCCGCACTCGCCCTGGCTCCCCCCGAAAGCGGCAATTCGAAATTCAGCGGCGCCATGATCGCACGATCGTTGACAAGCCTGCCGTCGATGAGGTTCATCGGCGGCGAGCCCACGAAGCTCGCCACATAGGTGTCGCGCGGATTGTTGTAAATCTCATGCGGCGTGCCGGTCTGGGCGATGCGGCCATGGTTGAGCACGCCCACCTTGTCGCCCATCGACATCGCCTCGATCTGGTCGTGGGTGACGAACAGGAAGGTGGCGCCGAGCTGCATCTGCAGGTTCTTCAGTTCCGTGCGCAGCGCCTCGCGCAGCTTGGCGTCCAGCGCCGACAGCGGCTCGTCCATCAGGAACACGCGCGGCTTGCGCACGATGGCGCGGCCGATCGAGACGCGCTGCATCTCGCCGCCCGAAAGCCGGTCGGTCTTGCGGTCGAGCAGATGCTCGATCCTGAGCGTGCGCGCCGCGCGGTCGACGCGATCCTTGATTTCGGCGTCGGGCAGCCGCCGGATCTTCGGCTTCAGCGGGAATTCGAGGTTTTCGCGCACCGTATAGCGCGGGTAGAGTGAATATTGCTGTAGCACCAGCGCCACGTCGCGCTCGGCGGCGCCCCAGTCGGCAACGTCAATGCCGTCGATGAAGACCTGGCCCTCGCTCGGCTTTTCCAGTCCGGCGATCAGCCGCAGCGTCGTTGTCTTGCCCGCGCCCGTCTCGCCGAGCAGGACGAAGAACTCGCCATCGGCGATGTCGAGATCGAGCCCGGTCAGCGCGGTGTGGTTGCCGAAGGTCTTGGAGATATTCTTGAGTTGGATATGGGCCATCAGAGTCTCACTCCGAGCGACTTGCCGCTCGCCGCGTCGAAGAAATGCGCCTGTGTCGGATCGATCCTGGCGAACACCCTCTCGCCGGGACCCGAAATGAAGCCGCTCTTGGTGCGCGCGCGCAGCATCTTGGAGCCGACTTTCAGGTCGACGATGTCGAACGAGCCGAGCGGCTCGACGATCTGCGTCTCGACCAGCATGAAACCCTCCGCCGCCTCACGGCGGATGAGGACGCCTTCCGGCCTGATGCCGAGTGCCAGCCGGCCGCCCGCATGGCCGTTGAGCTTCGACAGGAGCGCGCGCGGGAACTCGAAGCCGGTTGGCGCATCACCCACCGTCACCGAGGCCGACGAGGCTTTTTCGGCCACCGCCGCGTCGGCCACGTTCATCACCGGACTGCCGACGAATTGTGCCACGAACAGGTTGGCCGGGTGCGAATAGACCTCGTCGGGCGAGCCCACCTGCTGCAGCACCCCCTCATGCATGATGACGATGCGATCGGCGAGGCTCATCGCCTCGATCTGGTCGTGGGTGACGTAGATGGTGGTCGAGCCCTGCTTGATGTGCAGCCGCTTGATCTCTGCCCGCATTTCCTCGCGCAACTTGGCGTCGAGCGCGCCGATCGGCTCGTCCATCAGCATCGCCTTCGGCCGCCGCACCAGCGCCCGGCCGATCGCCACGCGCTGCATGTCGCCGCCCGACAGCGCCGACGGCTTCTTGCCGAGCAGGTCCGTGATTTGCAGCGTCTTGGCGACCGAGCGAACTTCCTGGTCGATTTCGCTCTTGCTCTTTCGCGTGGCGCGCAAGGGAAAGGCGATGTTCTCGTAGACGCTCATATGCGGGTACAGCGAGAACGACTGGAAGACCATGGCGATGTCGCGGTCGGCGGCCTTCAGATGCTGGATGGGCTTGCCGTCGATGAGGATGTCGCCCTCGTCGATCGTCTCCAGCCCGGCAATGGCGCGCAGCGTCGTCGTCTTGCCGCAGCCCGACTGGCCGAGCAGCACGATGAACTCGTTGTCTTCGATCCTGAGGTTGAGGTCCTTGATGACCTGGACGGCGCCGAAGAACTTCTGGACGCCGCGAAGCTCGATCTGGGTCAATGCTGCGCTCCCGGATTTCGCTGCGGATCGCCTGACTGGCCGGTCCCGGCTTCCTCTTGCGGTGCGATCTTGGAGGTGATGTTGAAGCCGATCAGGCCGATCAGGATGATGGTCAGCCCATAGCTGTGCAGCAGCAAGTTCCAGGGCTGGCAGAGCGCAACGATGCCGAGCACCATCAGCACCTGGCTGCCTGGTTCCAGATATTTCTGGTTGATGGCGCGAAAGCTCATTTGCGGATCGCTCCGAAGGACATGCCGCGCAACAGGTGATTACGAAGCAGGAAGGTGAAAATGGCGACAGGAAGCAGGAACAGGAAAGTGCCGGCGGCGATCACCGTCCAGTCCGGCAGGCCGGAGCCGACCTGGCTCGGGATGAAGGGCGGCGCGGTCTGGGCGCGGCGATTGGTCATGATCAGCGCGAAGGCATATTCGTTCCATGCCGTGATGAAGCAGAATACGGCCGTGGCGGCGATGCCGGTGGCGGCTTCGGGCAGCACGATCTTGAAGAAGGCTTCCATGCGCGTATAGCCGTCGACGAGCGCCGCTTCCTCGTACTCCTTCGGGATCTCGTCCATGAAACCCTTCATCAGCCAAACCGAGAAGGACAGGTTGAAGGCGGTGTAGAGGATGATCAGCCCGATATGGGAATCGTTGAGGCCGACCGCCCGGTACATCAGGAACATCGGGATCGCCACCACCACGGGCGGCAGCATGCGGGTCGACAGGATGAAGAACAAAAGGTCCGCCTCGCCCTTGACCCTGAAGCGCGAGAAGCCATAGGCGGTGAACGTGCCCATGCCGACCGCCAGCACCGTCGAGGTGATCGCGACGATCAGCGAATTCATGAAGCGGTTCGGATAGCCCGACCATTGCACCTGGCCCTTGCCGTCGCGCACGATCTTTTCGCCGCCGTCGAAGACGACGCGTTCCCACCAGGGCGCCGCCGCGTATTCTTCCGGCGAAGGCGGGCTGCGCAATTGCGAGCGCTTGGTGAACAGCTTCACGAAGGGCGATATCTCCGGCTGGAACACGACGGTCGGCGGGATGGTGGTGGCAAGATTGCGCGGCTTGAACGCCGTCGAGGCGATCCAGTAGATCGGCGCCAGGAAGATCACTGTCGCCACCAGCACGGCGACGATTGCGACGCGGTTGAGGGCGATCTCGGAAGAAGTGCGGACGGCGGCCATCTCAGCGCTCCTTCACTTTGTTGAGATATTTGACGTAGATGTTGGTGATGGCCAGCACCATGATCAGCACGATGTAGGCGAGCGCGCAGGAGCGCCCGGTCTGCCATTCCTGGAACGCCATCTTGTAGAGCCGGATCGAGATCAGTTCAGCGGTCGGCTGGGTGGTCAGGATATAGGCCAGATCGAAGGTCTTGAACGCTTCCATGGTGCGGAAGATGACGGCGATCATCAGGATCGGCGCGACCAGCGGCAAGGTGATGCGGAAGAAGGTGTAGAACGGACCGGCGCGGTCGATAGCGGCGGCTTCGTAGAGGTGCTTCGGCACCGCCGAGAGGCCGGCCAGCGACAGCAGCATGACGAAGGGCGACCACATCCAGATGTCGGTCAGCGCCACCGCGTAGAGTGCCATCTTGGGGTCGGCCAGCCACTCGAAATTGCCAAGCCCGAGCGCATAGTTGATGACGCCCCATGACGGGTCGTAAAGCAGTTTCCAGAACAGGCCGACGACGGCCATCGACAGCATCATCGGCAGCAGCAGCAGGGTCGTCAGCAGGCCCTTCAGCGGGATATCGCGGTTGAGCAGCATCGCCACGCCGAAGCCGACCAGCAACTGTCCGGCGACCGAGATGATCACGTATTTGGCGGTGATGGCGAAGTTGGACCAGACATAGGGGTCGCTGAGCAGGTCGCGGTAGTTCTGCAACCCGACGAAATTCGCCGCCGCGTTGGTCGAGGCGCGGAAATCGGTGAAGGAATAGCCGAGCGAATAGATCAGCGGAAAGATGTTGAAGACGATCAGGAACAGGATCGTCGGGATGATGAAAAGATTGCGGATTGAAATATCGCTAAGGCCACGCGCGGCCGCGCGTGAAGATCTGTCCAGCGTGGTGATCATCGTGGTCGCCAAGACCCTGCTCCCGCTTGAAGAAAAAGAAACGGAGGAGGCATGAGCGCCCCCTCCGTGGGACATGAACGATTATTGGCCGCGGCCGTATTTCTTGAAGGTCGCGTTCCAGTCGGCGGCCAGTGCGTCGAGCGTTTCCTTGGCGGTGCCTTCGCCGCCGATCATGTAGGGATAGACGCGCTGGTTGAGCTGCTGGAGCAGTTCGGCATATTCCGGCACAGCCCAGAAATCCTTCACCTTGAACATGGTCTCGTAGAAGGCCTTGTTGTAGGGCGTCGCATTCTGGAACTCTTCCGATTTGAGCACGGCTGCGCTGCAGGTGTAGCCGCCGAGTGCCGCCCACTTCTTCTGGGTCTCGTCCTTGATGAACCATTCCAGGAACTTCATCGCCTCGTCCTGCTTCTGCGAGTAGGAGACGACGGAGATGCCCTGGCCACCGAGTGCGGCGAACTGGTCGCCGTTCGGCCCGGGAGGATTGGCGAAGAAGCCGGTGTTCTTGGCGTTCGGGTTCGACGCCTCGTTGATTAGCGAGGGGAAGAACGCGAAGTAGTTCATGCTCATCGCGGCCAGGTTTTCGGTGATCGCCTGGTTGTCCTCGACGAAGAACGACTTGGCCCAGCCCGGAGGCGTGAACTTGTAGAGTTCCTTATAGGCGTCGAGCGCGGCGACAGCCTTGTCGGAGTTGATGAAACCGTCGACCTTGTAGGTCGAATAGTCACCCAGTTCGCCGCCATAGGAGAACAGCGCGTTCTCGAAGCCCATCGCCATAGCGTCATAGGAATTGTCGGTGTAGATGGCGATGCCGTATCTCTTCTGGTCCGGCCGGTGGAAGAATTCGGCGATATCGCGCAGCGCCTTGAAATCCTTCGGCACGTCGAGGTCGTAGCCGTATTTGGCCTTGAAGGCTTCCCTCTCCTTGGGATCCTCGAACCAGTCCTTGCGATAGGACCAGCCGACGGCGTCGCCTTCGAGCGGGATGGCCCAGTACTTGCCGCTGTTGCCAGGATATTCGGCGTAGTACTTCACCGTCGCCGGCGCCATCACCTCGCCGAGCTTGTGCTTGTTGAAGAATTCCGTGAGGTCGACATAGTGGCCACCGGTCGAGCCGGCGCCGAGCCATTGCGAGTCGCCGACGACCAGGTCGTAGGCGTCGCCATGGGCGTTGAACTCGGTGAAGGCCTTGGTCTGGAAGTCGGCCCAGGGCGTGGTTTCCACCGTGATCTTGACGCCGGTTTCCTTCTCGTACTCGTTGCCGAGTTCCTGGAGGTAGTTGGCCGGATCCCATTCCGCCCAGAAGATGGTGAGCGATTTGTCCTGGGCGTAGACGGATGTTCCGCAGGCGAGTGTCAAGCCGATACCAGCAAGCAAGCTGGTCACTATCTTGCGCATGATGTTTCCTCCCTTGTGCGCATTCTACCGTATCAAGCGAGCCGGCAAACGGGGCCGGCCCTGGTAGTTCCTCCCTTGGTCGCGCCTTCCGGTTTGGAGCCTCCTCGCCCGTCCGGAAATGGATCGCAGCCCTCACTTTCGATCCGCTTTTCTCCTTTGATCTGGTATTACCAATTTTGAAGCTCCGTCAAGCCCTTTCTTGAGCAATGGTGACAGCTCGAAGTCTCGAATTCCAGTCTTATCTGCCTGTTTTTCCTAAATTTTCCTACTCATTGATAGACATCGGCCTTGTTCATGCTTCAGCATTGCGGTTAATATCGGCAGCCGGCATGCAAATCTGGTAGAACCAGATACCTGCTATTTCGTGACCCTTGTTGGTTCGATCGCTTGTGCTTCGGACACTGAGTCCGCGATCGCCGCGCGCACCAGGGCGACCGCCGCCCACTGGGCAACGGACATCGTCCGGCGACCGTCCAGTCCCCAGATGTCCTTCAGCACGATAAGCACCTCGACGCCGAAGATCAGCGACAGCGCCTGCGCCAGCCGCTTGAGGTCGCGCGGCGGCAGCCGGCCCTTGAGCGGAGCGAGCGCGTCCTGAAGCAATTCGACGCGGTGGCCGCGCTTGAAGGCCGGTTCGCCGCCCAAAGTACCGGCCTGGCGCCGCGCCCACTGATCGAGCGACAGTTTCAATGCCGCCTTGAATGTCGCCTCGAAAGCCTCGATGCGAGGCATGGCCGTGTCGAAGAGCTCGGCAACGCGGCGCTCGGCATCGGCAGAAGTGGATTTCCAGGTGAGGATCGGCCCGAGCCCCTCGTCGACCACTGCCTGCACCAGTGCCGCCTGGCTCGGAAAATACCGATAGGCGGTGGCGCGGGACACCTGCGCCGCCTCGGCAACCTCGCTGACCGAAGGTGTTGCGCCTGCCTGCATCAGCCTCGTCGCCGTCTCCAGCATCAGCCGTTTCGTGCGCGCGCGTGGTCCACGTTCGGATCCCCCGGCGGTGTCGTCGCTTGTTGCGGCGTGTTGACGTGAGACATTCATGTCAATATGATACGCGCGTCTCAAAAAATTGCAATGACCTCCTCGTTTTCGGAATGGCTAGGTTGACGCTCTGTAGAGCACTGAGCCTTTGGGTGACTTGGACCGGCAGAGGGAGGCATCGATGAAGCGCATTTATGTGGTGGGCACCGCGGACACCAAGGGTGAGGAACTCGCCTTCCTGGCCGACGCGATCGCCGCCACGGGTGCCGCTGTCTGCCGGGTCGACGTCGGAACGCGCGGCGCGAGCGTGCCGGTCGACATTGCCGCTGAGGATGTGGCGGGCCACCATCCTGGCGGGCGAGACGCGGTGCTCGCCGGCAATGACCGCGGCGCGGCGGTCGCCGCCATGGGCATCGCCTTCGCTCGCTTTGCCCAATCGCGAAACGACATTGCCGCCATGATCGGCATCGGCGGCGGCGGCGGCACGTCGATCATCAGCGCAGGCATGCGCACGCTGCCGCTCGGCCTGCCCAAGATCATGGTTTCGACGCTCGCTTCCGGCGACACCGCGCCCTATGTCGACATCTCGGACATCATCATGATGCCATCGGTGACCGACATGGCCGGGCTAAACCAGCTCTCGCGTGTCGTTCTGCACAATGCGGCCCAGGCGATATCGGGCATGGCCGCCGGACCGCCGCCGCCGCCCGAGGGCAAGCCGTCGATCGGCCTCACCATGTTCGGGGTCACCACGCCGTGCGTGACGGCAATCGCAGATCAGCTCCGTTCGACCTATGACTGCATGGTGTTTCACGCCACCGGTACCGGCGGCCGCAGCATGGAGAAACTGGCCGACAGCGGCTTGCTGTCCGGCCTCATCGACATCACCACCACGGAGGTCTGCGATCTCCTGTTCGGCGGCGTGCTGCCGGCGACGGAGGATCGTTTCGGTGCCGTTGCCCGCACCGGCCTGCCTTATGTCGGCTCGGTCGGCGCGCTCGACATGGTCAATTTCTGGGCGCCTTCGACCGTTCCGGACCATTGTCGCGGGCGGCTGTTCTACGAGCACAACCCGAACGTCACGCTGATGCGCACGACGGCGCAGGAATGCCGCAAGATCGGCGAGTGGATCGGCACAAGGCTCGCCCGCTGCGAGGGGCCCGTGCATTTCCTTATCCCGGAGAAAGGCGTCTCCGCGCTCGACATCGAAGGCGGCGCCTTCTTCGACCCGCAAGCCGATGCCGCCCTGTTCGAAGCCATCGAGCGCACGATCAAGCCGAACGCGACGCGCCGGCTGACGCGCCTGCCGCTGCACATCAATGATCCCCGATTCGCCAAGGCCGCGGTCGCGGCTTTCCTCGAAATCGCCAGACAGTGAGATCCAAGACATGCCGGCAATACCGCGCAAGGACATATTGAAGAAATTCAGGGGAATGATCGACAAGGGCGTGCCGATCGTCGGCGGCGGCGCCGGCACCGGCCTGTCGGCCAAGGCCGAGGAGGCCGGCGGCATCGACCTCATCATCATCTACAATTCCGGTCGCTACCGCATGGCCGGTCGCGGTTCGGCCGCGGGCCTGCTCGCCTATGGCAATGCCAATGAGATCGTCAAGGAGATGGCCTACGAGGTGCTGCCGGTGGTCAGGAAGACGCCGGTGCTGGCCGGCGTCAACGGCACCGATCCGTTCGTCATCATGCCGCTGCTGCTCTCCGAACTGAAGACGATGGGTTTTTCCGGGGTGCAGAATTTCCCCACCATCGGCCTGTTCGACGGCAGCATGCGACAGAGCTTCGAGGAGACCGGCATGGGTTTTGGGCTTGAGGTCGACATGATCGCCGAAGCCCGCAAGCTCGATCTTCTCACCACGCCCTATGTCTTCAACCCGGACGAGGCGCGCGCCATGACCAGGGCCGGCGCCGATATCGTCGTGGCTCATATGGGGGTAACGACAGGGGGCTCCATCGGCGCCACCTCTGCCAAGTCGCTCGACGATTGCGTGGTCGCCATCGACGCGATCGCCGAAGCGGCCCGTTCGGTGCGCAAGGATGTCATCCTGCTTTGCCATGGTGGGCCGATCTCGATGCCGGACGACGCGCGCTACATCCTCGAACGCTGCAAGGGGCTGCACGGCTTCTATGGCGCGAGCTCGATGGAGCGATTGCCGGCGGAAGCGGCGATCGCCCGGCAGACCGCCGATTTCAAGGCCGTCACGCTTGGCGGCCTGAAGACGACCACGAAGAAAAAGAAGGGATCATGAGAATGACCGACAAGAGCAAGATGTTCGTGTATCCGAAGGATGTCAGCGCCTTCGGGTTCGACTGGGGAAAATTGTCGCTGACCGTCGCACCGGAAGTGAACGGCGCAACCCGTTTTTCCGGCGGCCTCGTCGACCTGCCCTCGGGCAAGGGCCATACCCGTCATAACCATCCCGGCGCGGAAGAAATCATCTTCGTCATCTCCGGTCATGGCGAGCAGATGGTCGAGGACGAGCAAGGCACTCCGGTTGTCGAGAAGGTCGGCCCTGGCTGCACCATCTACGTGCCCGAGAGCCGCTTCCACTCGACGCTCAACACCGGCGACGGGCCGATGCAGCTGTTCGTCGTCTATTCACCGGCAGGGCCGGAATTGGGATTGCGCGAACTGCCGGATTTCAGGTTGCTGCCGGCCGGGAATTCCCCTCGCTCGCGACTTTGAGGCGCCCTTCCGATATGCTATGTTCCAGCATGCCTCCTTGAGAGAGAATGATCGTGCGATGACGCGTTTCAGTCCCCAGGAATTCGTGGAAAAGCTCGCAACGGGCAGCCTGCCGGACGGCAACCCGGCCATGACGGTCGGCGGTATTGTCAAGGCCAACGACGCCGATCCGTCAACGCTTCTCTTTTCGACCGATTTGTCCTGCGAATCCTGGATACCCGTGCCGCTGAGCTTGATCCAGACGGTCGAGCAGGTACGGACGGTCAACTGCAAAGACCACAAGCATCCGCTGGTCAAGATCGCTTTTACACCGCCCTCGCCGGATCAACGTGACATCAATGCCCTGCTTATGATCATGGCCGGGCTTCAGAGCCAACTTTCCTGGTTCCATCGCAACGCCAAGTCCGGCAGTCCGTGGGCGTCAACGTTTGCATCCGATTGCGCCGTCGTCTCCGCATCCGAGGGGCTTACCATATGCTGCACCCAGACGATCGACGGAAGATTGGAAGTCGTCTGCACAGGAATGGTTTAATGCATGTCGCGCAAAAGTGATTTCTGTTTAGCGGCAACGACAAAGCACCGCGCATGAATTCGTTTCGACGCGACGCGCTTTAGAGACAATCGAGACCGGCACGCTCATTTGCAATGTGGCAGGTTACATGCCACCTCGGTTCCATCCCCGACCCCGATCCCCGAACATCACATAGCCGGTATCGGTAACCGCCACCGTATCCTCCAGCTTGATGAAGCCGCGCGTCGGGTGAAGCATGGTCGTCTCTACCGACAGCACCATGTTCCTCTCCAGCGGCTTGGCCGCGTAGGTGCCTTCATAGGTCACCGGATGGTTGGTCATCAGGAACGGCGCCTCATGCGTGATCAGGCCCATGCCGTGAGCGAAGAAATCCGTGTAGGGCGCGACCTTGGATTTTTTCAGCACGCCTTCGGCATGGGAAATCATGTCGCCGCCCAGCGTACCCGCCTTCACCTTCGAGAACGCCGCCTGCTGCACCGCCTCGACTTCGGCCAGCAGGTCCTCGAGCTCAGCGTCCGGTTCGCCCAGAATGCCCATCCGGCAGAGGTCGCCGATATAGCCATGATAATTGCCGCCGGAATCGATCGACAGCACTTCGCGCTTTTTCCACGCCTGCGACGAGGCGGCGCGGTTGTGGCTGGAGCCCAGCGTCAGCAGGCAATATTCGAAATGCGCGCCGCGATTGGTTTCCTCGCGCCGAAGCTGTTCGATCATCTCGCTCTTGGTCGTGCCTTCGCGCGCCCATTGGATGGTGGCCAGCATGGAATCGGTGATCAGCTCGGAAGCGATACGCAGTTTCTCCAGTTCGGCCTCGGTCTTGATGGCGCGCATGCGCTCCAGCATGTCGGTGGCATCGATCAGCCTGGCGTCGGGGAGCGCTTTGCGGATCAGGGCATAGGCGTCCGACGGCAGGAAACCTGGCTCGATGCCGATGCGAGCGTCGCCCTTGCCGATCTTGCGCACATGCTCGACGGCGAGATTGGCGGCATCGAGCGTGCCCCAGCAGGCGGCATGCAGCGTCGGCGTCCAGAACGGGTGGTTCTGGTGTTCGCCGCCCTCCATGCGGTTGCCGATATAGGCGGCGTGGTCCGGGCCGCCTTTTTCGTAGATCACGATAGGCAAATAGCGGCTGTGGCCGATCGCATCCATGGCGGCGAAGAAGATGAACTTGTAGCCGCCGAGCAGATATTGGGTGTTGTGCTTGGATGTCGCGAGCAGGACGTCGATATCAGCCTCTTCCATCAGGCTATCGACCCTGACGTGGTCGAATGGGATGTCGCCGACGGCGTTCTTGCCCGGGGCTATGTTCATTGTCTCTCTCCCTGAATTCCGGCGCCGGTCGGCTGGACTGTTGGCTGCCTGATCCCGATCTCCCGACTTCGGGGCCATATCTGCACCATTTTGGTGTATCTGGTCCAGCCAGAAACAGGTCGCCCAACTGAGTGGCCGTCGCTGATGCCGGTAATCTGGGACGCATCGCATCATCTGGTCTTACCAGACCAGGTCTACCGACCACTGTCCCGTAACTGGTCCAGCGAACAAAAATTTCAAAGCCACGCCACGATGCGCCAATTCCGTCTCTGGCGAAACCCTCGGCAAGGCCCATAATCAAATGTGCATGGAAACGCCCGAAGGGCCTCCGTGGAAGATATGAGATAGAGGGGTAATAGGGTGATGCCGGAGTTCAGGATTTCACGCCGCACGGTGCTTGCCGGCTCTGCCGTGCTTCTGGCCTCCACCGCGATGCCGACCCCGAGCTGGGCGCAGACGCCGAAGAAAGGTGGACGCCTGGTGCTCGCCGCAGATTCCGAGCCGCGCAACCTCAACCCGGCCATCGTCGCCTCCAACGGTGTCTTCTTCATCTCCAGCAAGATCGTCGAAACGCTGGCCGAAGCGTCCTTCGACGGCAAGGACGGGCTTGCACCACGCCTGGCGGTCAGTTGGGAAGGCGCCGCCGACGGGCTGTCGGCGACCTTCAAACTGCGCGAAGGGGTCAAATGGCATGACGGCAAGCCGTTCACCTCGGCCGACGTCGCCTTCTCGGCGCTGCAGATCTGGAAGCCGCTGCAGAATCTCGGCCGCACCGTGTTCAAGGATCTTGCCGCGGTCGATACACCTGACGAATTGACCGCCGTGTTCAAATTCGCCAAGCCGACGCCCTTCCAGCTGATCCGCAACGCTCTGCCGGCGCTGAGCAGCGTGGTGCCGAAGCACATTTACGAAGTCGGCAAGATCGAGGACAACCCGGCCAACAACGCGCCTATCGGCACCGGGCCGTTCAAGTTCGGCGAATACAAGGCCGGCCAGTACTACCGGCTGACGAAGAACACGGATTATTGGGGCAAGGACGAGCCCTATCTCGATGAGGTCATCTACCAGGTGCTGCCCGACCGCACTTCGGCGGCGAGCGCGCTGGAGGCCGGAGAGATCCAGCTAGCCGCCTTCTCCGCCGTGCCGCTGGCCGATCTTGACCGCATCTCGAAAGTGCCGGGCCTGAAAGTGATCACCAAGGGCTATGAGGGACTGACCTACCAGCTCGTCGTCGAGATCAACCATCGCCGCAAGGAGCTCGCCGACCTCAAGGTGCGCCAGGCCATCGCGCATGCCATCGACAAGGATTTCGTCGTCAAGACGGTGTTCCTCGGCTATGCCGCCACCGCCACCGGGCCGGTGCCGAAGAACGATCCGCAGTTCTATACCGCCGATGTGCCGACCTATGCCTTCGACGTCGCCAAGGCCAATGCGCTGCTCGAAGAGGCCGGGTACAAGAAGGGCGCCGACGGCAAGCGTTTTTCGCTGAAACTGTTGCCGGCGCCCTATTTCAACGAGACCAAGCAGTTCGGCGACTATCTGCGCCAGGCCCTCGCCGCCATCGGCGTCGACGCCGAGCTCGTCAACAACGATTCCGCCGCGCACATCAAGGCCGTCTACACCGACCACGCTTTCGACCTCGCCGTCGGCCCGCCGGTGTTCCGCGGCGACCCGGCGATCTCCACCACCATCCTGGTGCAGAGCGGCATTCCGGACGGCGTGCCGTTCTCCAATCAGGGCGGCTACAAGAACGATGCGCTCGATGCCCTCATCGCCAAGGCGTCCGAGACGCTCGATACATCGGCCCGCACCGACCTCTACAAGGAATTCCAGAAAGAGGTGGCCGCCGACCTGCCGCTGATCAATGTCGCCGAATGGAGCTTCATCAGCGTCGCCCGCGACACTGTCGGCAACATCGCCAACAATCCGCGCTGGGCGGTATCGAACTGGGCGGACACCTATCTGGAATCGTGACAGTATTTCGCGGATGAACGTTCGCGAAATCATCGTAGGCGTTGAGTTCTACGAGGCCCCCCTCTGTCCGGCAGGACAGAGGGGGGCGCTCAAGCGCGACATTTTGTTCAGTCGTCTCACCACCTCTTCGACGCCGCCATGAACCGCGCCCTCACGCTCCTCCGTCGCCGCCTCGTCGGTAGCGTCTTCGTGCTTTTGATCGTCGTCGTCGGCACGTTCCTGTTGCTCGAAGCCGCCCCGGGCGACGCGGTCGATGCCTATATCGTCTCGACCGGCGGCGATGCCGGCATGATCGAGCTGTTGCGCCATCGCTGGGGCCTCGACCAGTCGGAGTTGACGCGGCTCGCCAACTATCTCTGGGCGCTGCTGCATCTCGATCTCGGCCAGTCCGTCACCTTTTCGCGGCCGATCCGCGACGTGATCCTCGAGCGCCTACCGACCACGCTATGGTTGATGGGCAGCGCCACCGCGCTTTCCTTCGGCCTCGGCTCGGCGCTGGGCATCTATGCTGGCGCCAGGCCGGGCAGTTTTCGCGACCGTTTTCTCTCCATCGGTTCGCTGGCATTCTATGCCGTGCCGGGCTTCTGGCTCGGCCTGGTGCTGATCGTCGTCTTCGCGGTCGACCTGCGCTGGCTGCCAATCGGCGGCATCGAGACCATCGCGTCCGGCAAGGCCGGTCTCGACCGCGCAGCCGACATCGCCATCCATCTCGTCCTGCCGGTCTGCGCCCTCGGCTTCATCTACCTGGCGCTCTATTTGCGGATGATGCGCGCCGGCATGGCCGAGGTCTGGCGGCAGGATTTTGTGCTGGCCGCCCGCGCCAGGGGCTTGTCGCGCCCCCGCATCGTGCTTGCCCATGTCGCCCGCAACGCGCTGCTGCCATTGGTCACGATGCTCGGCCTGCAGTCGGCGCAGATGCTGGGCGGCAGCGTCGTCATCGAGAGTGTCTTTGCCGTGCCCGGTCTCGGCCGGCTGGCGCAGGAAGCAGTGGCCGCGCGCGACACGCCCTTGCTGCTCGGCATCATTCTCGTCAGCGCCGTCCTGGTCATCGTCATCAATCTTCTCGTCGATATCGCCTATGCCTTTCTCGACCCGCGCGTCGGTGCCAGCGAGGTCGGCACATGAGCACGCTTCGCCGCTTTCTGCGCACGCCGGAGGCGGTCGCCGGCGCCATCCTCCTGGCGGCATTGTGCGCCATGGCCCTGTCGGCGCCGCTGCTGTTTCCGGGCGACCCGCAAGCCATCGCCGGCCCGGCGCTGCTGCCGCCCTTCCAGGACTGGTCGCTGCCGCTCGGCACGGACCGCCTCGGCCGTGACGTGCTGGCCGAGCTTTTCCATGGTGCTCGCACGTCGCTGGCCGTCGGCGTGGCGGCCGCCGCTGCCGCTCTTGCGATTGGCGCGGTGGTTGGCACGCTGGCCGGCTTTGCCGGCGGCCTGACCGACGAGGTGCTGATGCGCGTCACCGATGCCTTCCAGACCGTGCCGGGCTTTCTGCTGGCGCTAGCCTTCGTCAGCGTGGTCGGCCCTTCGCTCGGCGTCGTCGTGGCGGCAATAGCGCTCGGCACCTGGACAGGGCCCGCGCGCGTCGCCCGCGCGGAAGTGCTGTCGATCCGTGAGCGCGACTACGTCGCCGGCGCGCGCGTCATCGGCATGCATCCGCTGGAAATCGCCTTTCGCGAGGTACTGCCCAATGCCTTGCCGCCGGTGCTGGCGCTGTCCTCGGTGATCGTGGCAGCGGCGATCCTCACCGAGGCGGCTTTGTCCTTCCTCGGCCTTGGCGACCCCAATCGGGTCACCTGGGGCGGCATGATAGCAGAGGGCCGCGCGGTGCTGCGCACCGCGCCCTTCCTGTCGATCGTACCCGGCATAGCACTGGTTCTGACGGTGCTCGGTGTTTACCTCGCCGGCGAAGGCATCGTCGAGACCACGGCGGTCAGAAGAGGCCTGTCGTGACCGCGCTGGCTTCGATCCGCCACCTCGCGGTGACCTATCGCCGCGACGACAGCGAGGTGGTGGCGCTGAGAGACATCAGCCTCGACATCATGGCTGGCGAGCGGCTGGCCGTGATCGGTGAAAGCGGCTCGGGCAAAAGCACGCTGGCTTTGGCGAGTGCGGGATTGTTGCCGGCGAGCGCCAGGATTGACGGACGTATCGAGTGGGTTTTGCGACCGTCGAGGTTGGGTGCCAAGGCGCCCCTCATAGAACGCAGCGTTCAAAAGACCACTTCCAAACCAGGCCCCACACCCCTCCTCGGCCGCGATATCGGCTTCATCTTTCAGGACCCGTCCGCCAGCCTCGATCCTGTCATGACTGTCGGCAAACAAATCGCCGAAGTCTCCCGCACCCACCTCGGTCTCACATGGCCTCTGGCATACGCCAAAGCGAAGGACCTGCTCGAACGCGTCCGCCTGCCCGACCCGGACTCCGCCCTGCGCGCCTATCCGCATCAGCTGTCCGGTGGCCAGAAGCAGCGTGTGGCGATTGCAGCCGCGATCGCAGCCGGTCCGAGACTTTTGATCGCCGACGAGGCGACCAGCGCGCTCGACACCATCGTGCAGGCCGAGATCGTCGCACTGATCCGGCGGCTGGCGACAGAAGACGGCATGACGCTGCTGTTCATCAGTCACGACATTGCGCTGGCCGCAGAGCTGGCGGACCGCATTGCCGTGTTCCGGCATGGCGAATTGATCGAACTTGGCGCCACGCAACAGATCGTCGGTGCGCCAACTGAAGCCTACACGCGCGCGCTGCTCGACGCCCATATCGGCCTCGACGCCGAACCGCTGCACCCCGGTATGATCGCATGAGCGCCCCGGTGCTGGCGGTTTCCAACCTTACCAGGCATTACCGCCGTGGCGGCAAGACGGTTACCGCGGTCGACGACGTTTCTTTCGAAATCAGGCCCGGCGAGACGCTGGCGCTGGCCGGCCCCTCCGGCAGCGGCAAGTCGACGATCGCGCGGCTGGTGTTGCGGCTGATTGAGCCGGATGCCGGCCGGATCGAGTTCGAAGGCCATGATTTCCTGGCTCTGGGCGGCGCCGGCTTGCGTGCGCGTCGCGCTCGATTGCAGATGGTGTTCCAGGATCCGCTTGCCGCGTTCAACCCGCGCGCCACGGTGGCGCGCGTGCTTGACGATCCCTTGCGCATCCACGGCGTCGCCTCCCGTTCCGAGCGCCCGCGCCGCATCGCCGCCCTGCTGGAGCGCGTCGGCCTTACGGCGGAGCTTGCCTCGCGCGCCATCCACGAAATCTCGGGCGGCCAGCGGCAGCGGGTGGCGATTGCCCGCGCCATAGCCACGAAACCCTCGCTGATCGTGCTCGACGAAGCGGTGTCGGCGCTTGATGTCTCGGTGCGCGGACAGATCCTTGATCTTTTGCTCGACCTGCAACGCCAGGAACGGATCGCCTATCTCTTTATTTCGCATGATCTCGGCGTCGTCAGGGCCGTCGCCCACCGCGTCATCCTTCTCGACGGCGGGCGGATTGCCGAGAGCGGCGATGCCCGCGCCGTCATCGATGCGCCGCGATCGGCTATCGGCAAGGCGCTCGTGGCGGCCACACCAAAGCTCAGAAGAACCACGCAGGAAGCATCATGACCGACCCCGAAGCCAGAGCCGAGAAACTGTCGCGCGAACTCGATTCCGCATTCCGCAACCGGGCCGACCTCTATCGCCTGTTCCTGGATGAGTTGACCGCTGAGCTGGGCGCCGAAAGAGCCGAGGCGATAATGACCCGGACCATCGAGCAGCGCGGCAAGGAAGTGGCCGCAGCCGCCTTCGCCGCATTCGGTCCCAGCGACGCGCGTTCGATAGGCGAAGCTTTCCTGTCGGTCAGCCCGGATGACGGCCGGATGTATCCGACGGATGTCGAACGCGGGCCCGACCGCATCGCTTTCAAGGTGAAACGCTGCCCTCTCAAGGATGCCTGGGTCGACGCTGGCGTCGGCGAGGAAAAACTCGCCACGCTCTGCCGCATCGCCGGCGCCTTCGACCGTGGCCTGTTCGAGGCGACCGGCGTGCGTTTCGACAATGTCACCTGGACGCCCGGCCACGGCAGCGGCTGCTGCCATATCACGCTGACCAACCGCGATGCCGGATAGCAATTGACGGCCTTAGCCGCCGACCATCAGCTTGACGACCTCGTCATGGTTGGTCTCGGAGATCTTGCGCTCGCCGGCCTGGATCCCGCGCCGCAGCACGACGATGCGATCGGAAACGGCGAAGATGTCCTGCAGATTATGCGAGATGAAGATCACGCCGCGCCCTTGCGCCTTGAGCTGGTGGATGAGCGAAATAACCTTGCGCTGCTCCGGCACGCCGAGCGCGGCCGTCGGTTCATCCATGATCAGGATTTGCGCATCCCAGTAGACGGCGCGGCCGATGGCCACGGCCTGCCGCTGGCCGCCGGAGAAATTGCTGACCGGCGCGTTCAGTCGGCTGACGTGGAAGTCCAGCCGCTTCATCGTCTCCCTGGCGGCCTCGGCCATCGCCTTGCGGTCGAGCACCGGCAGGAAGCCAAACGCCTTGCGCATGGGCTCACGGCCGAGAAAGATGTTGGCGCCGATCGACAGATTATCGGCCAGCGCGAGGTCCTGGTAGATCGTCTCAATGCCCTTTTCGCGCGCCTCCTGCGGCGTGGCGAAAGCCACCGGCTGCCCCCTGAGCAGGATTTCTCCGCCCGTCGGCTGGAACACGCCCGAGATCGCCTTGATCAGCGTCGTCTTGCCGGCGCCATTGTCGCCGGCAAGCGCCACCACTTCGCCCGGCCGCACGGCCATGGAGAAATCATTGAGCGCCCGCACGGCACCGAAATGCTTGGAAAGGTTCCGGACTTCGAGGAGAGGCTCGGTGCTATTCATCCTGACGGGCTCCACTGAACCGGCGCTGCGCCTGGTCGATGAGAACGGAAATGATAATGACGACGCCGACGGCGATGAACTGCCAGAACGGCTCGACATTGACGAACACGAGCCCGTACTGAATGACCGCGATCACCAGCGCGCCGGCGACGGTGCCGAAGATGGTGCCGGAGCCGCCGAACAGGCTGGCGCCGCCGATCACCACCGCCGCGACGCTGTCGAGCAGCAGCGGTTCGCCGGCCTGCGCGGCACCGGCGGTGAAGCGCGCCGCATAGAGCGCGCCGCCAAGCCCGGCGCACATTGCCGACAGCACATAGAGCCGCAGGATGTGGCCCCTGATGTCGATGCCGGCGCGGCGCGCGGCCTGGACATTGGCGCCAATGGCGTAATTGTGCTGGCCGAACCGGGTCTGGCTGAGCAGATAGTGCATCACGACGACGAAGACAGCGGCGATCATAACCAGATAGGGCACGCCATAGAACTTGCCGTTGCCGAGCAGTGCGAACCAGGAATTCTGTACCGGCACCGTCGTGCCGCCGGCAAGCAGGAAGGCGACACCGCGGGCGACGCCGAACATGCCGAGCGTGCCGATGAAGGGCGGGACCCTGAGCCGCGAGATCAGCAAGCCGTTGATGACGCCGGGCACGCCGGCCACGATCACCGCGGCAAGGATGCCGGCAAGCATGGCCAACGGCAACGGAATGGCGGCGCCCGCCATGTTGGTGGCATGCGCGGCGATGACCGCCGCAAGGCCCATGATGAAGCCGAGCGACAGGTCGATGCCGCCTGAAATGATGACGAAGGTCTGCCCGGTCGCCAAAAGCAGCGGCGCCACGGCGAAGATCGCGATGGATTGCAGATTGAACGGATTGAGCACGAAAGTGGCGCCGAAGGCGCTTCGCGACCAGATTTCGAAACAGATGATCAGGCCGGCGAGAAACAGCCAGGCGCGCCCCTCGGCGATGCGTGCGATCCAGCTCCTGGCCGGATCGCCGTGGTCGGCCTGGGGGGCGACATGCTTCTCGGCTGGCTGTGCTGGTGATGTCGAGGTCATGAGTACTCCGCGGCGCGGCTGCTTCAAACAGGTCCCGCCTCTGGCGGGGACCGGCACGGGCTCCTCCCGGCGGACCGGGAAGAGCCAAGCTGGTCCGGACTTACTCGGAGTAGAGATACTTCGAGATGTTCGGATCGGCGATGTTGGACTTGTCCATGATCGTGAAGCCGGTGCCGATCGTGACCGGGATGGACTGGCCGGTCAGATGGGCATAGGCCGAGACGACGCCGAAATAGCCGATCTCCGCGGGATGCTGGGCGATCGCCACATCCACAAGACCGGTGTTGATGTTGTCGACGATGCTGGTCGGAGCATCGAAGGCAACCACTTTGACGGTGCCCGTCTGCCCTGCCTGCTTGACGCCATTGGCGGCGCCCAGCGCCGAGAACAGATTGGCGCCGAACACGCCCACGAGGTCGGGGTTGCGCGCGAACACCGCCTGCAGCTGCGAGGCCGCCTTGTTGGCATCGTCATCATTGAACTGGGTCTCGAGAACGGTGATGCCGGGATGGTTGGCCATCTCCTTCTTGAAGCCCTCCTCGCGCTGGTCGGTGGTCGAGATGCCGGGCTTGACGTTGGAGACATAGACCTTGCCCTTGTCGCCGACGGCCTTGGCAAGCGCCCGCGCCGCGATCTCGCCGCCCAGCACATTGTCCGAGGCGATGTAGGCCAGCGGGAAATCGGCGTCACCCGCGCCGGTCTGATAGGCGCCGGTGCCGATGAACGTATCCACGGTGATGACCGGAATGCCTGCGTCATTGGCCTTGCGCAGCGGCTCGACCAACTGGACCTTGTCGGTCGGCGCGATCAGGATCGCGTCCGGCTTCTTGGCGATGACCGCGTCAAGCACCGGCACCTGGGTGACCGGATTGAACTCAGGAGCGCCCTGGAAGACCAGGTTCACGCCAAGCGCGTCGGCTGCGGCCTGGGCGCCCTTGCGCATGGTGATGTAGAAACCGTCGGTGGTCAGGCCCGGAACGAGCGCGATGGTGTATTTCTTGTCTTGAGCCTGCGCGGGCGCGATAAGCACCGTCGCGCTGACGGCAAGAGCCGCGAGCGCGGCAACGATCTTCTTCATGACATCCTCCTCATTGTGTTGGCAGATCTGCCGTTGCAAGTGACATCGAATGGCCGTCATCCGCTTGGGACAAGACGGCCGGAAACGCCTGTTTGCCTTTCGCGGGCAGCTCCTCCCAAGCGCCCTCCAGTCGATATGTCAGCCGGTCTGGCCGACCGGTACGATAGCCGTGGTCACTTCCTCGCCCTCCGCGAGGTCAGAGAACCACAGCACCCGGCATGCATCGCACGCCAAGGTCCACAAACTTGTAACACTTTGCAGAAATAAATTGCAACTCGGTTTTTCCGGGTAGCAGCGCCGGATCTTCACGCAACATCTGACCGCTCCACAAAGGCCCGGCGAACTATTGCCTCGACTTCTCGGCGGCACAACCGATTTCGTAAAATCGCTCTTGCGAACTGGTAAGGCGGCGACGTCACGTTGGGCGATCGGCATTATCGCGGCGGCAGGGCAGCGAGGATGGCTTGCGCCGTCTTCGTATCCGTTATCACGGCGTTGATCAGCCGGGCGCGAGCGGCGCCGATGATGGCCGTCGCCTTTTCCGGCGACGCCGCGACACCGATCACCAGCGGTACGGCGCTGAGCTGCGCCGGCGACATGGCAATCATCCGGCCCTCTCCTTCCCAGGCGATCAGCGCGCCATCGGCATCGAAATAATGCCGAAGGACATCGCCAGCCGCATGGACCAGCGCCTGCTCGCTCGGCGTGGCTGCGCTCGCCTCGGGTGCATTGATGGCATGCGGCAGGCCGATGCCGACGATCGCGACATCGGTCCTGTCCCACAGCGCGACGGCATCGCTGATGGCGGCATCACCAAGGAAGACCTGACGCAATTCGCTGGAAGGCAGGTAGGGCGCATGAATGAAGTGCGGCGTGCCGCCGAACTCCTCGGCGGCGAGGCGGACGAATTCGTTGACCTGAAAATGCGCCGCGTGCTGCTGCATGCCGCCGGTGGCGGCAACGGTCAGCACGCCCGGAATGCGAGGCAGGCCGGCGCGGATTACCTCGCGTACAGCGCGTCCCCAGCCGATGGCGATCACGGAGCCGGCCCCCAATCGCGCCTGCTTGAGCAGACCGCCGAGCGGACCGGCCAGCGCCGTCAGTGCGCCTGCGGCCGGCGTCTCGACCACTGCCGCGTCACGGAGGCCCAGCCTGTCGATCAGTTGCCCGGTGATCTCTTCCGGTGCCGCCAGATCGAGAACCTCGATACGGACTATCCCTTCCGCCCGCGCCCGCTGCAAGAGGCGCGAAATGGTCGCGGTGGAGACGCCAAGCTGCCGCGCGATGTCGACCTGCGACATCTCCGCCTCGTAATGCAGTTTGGCGACCGTGTGCAGCATCGTGCGCGATGCGGTCGCGTCCTGAATGGGAGGGACAGCCAGCTTGCAATTCCTTTCAGCAACGTGTTACACACATACGCCGATAAGAGTTATCGCGCAAATCCGGCGAACTCGCAACTTGAGGCCGTTCCTGCCCAGGCGCCGGCAAGGTGTGCTTTTCCGGGCAATCGACGGCGCATCCAGACGGCAATTCTCCCCTGCCGGCAGGCGGGCAAACTGAACATTCTTGTTTTCACGGGATCCGCGCCCTCGGCCAGAGAGCGCCAACATCGGACAGAGACCATGACAAAGATGACCACCGCGGAGCTGCGCGGCTATCAGCAGATATGCGGCAAGGACGGGGCCATGGTGGCCATCGCCTGCGACCAGCGCGGCGGCATGCGCACCTTGCTGGCGTCGGATCTGGCCGAACAGGCCAGGATCACCAACGACATGCTCGGCGACACCAAGGCCGACATCACGCGCTACCTTGCAAGTGCTGCGTCCTGCGTGCTGCTCGACCCGCTTTGCGCGGTGCCGCGGGTCGTCGAGGAAGGCGTGCTGAATCGCGATACCGCGCTGCTTATCGGCCTCGACGCCTCGGGCTTCGACGTCTCGCCTGAAGGCTATCGCCTGTCGCGCCTTGTCCCCGGCATCGATGCGCGCCGCGTGCGCGAGCTGGGCGGCACGGGCGGCAAGATCATGGTGTATCTACGGGCCGACAAGCCCGACGCGAATGAGCACAACATCGCCATCCTGCGTCAATGCATCGCCGATTTCGGGCAGGAAGACTTGCTGCTCGTCGTCGAATTCCTGACTTATCAGCTCGAAAGCGAAAGCCCGCAAGATTATGCGGCGAAGACCCCGTGGCTCGTCGAGGAAGGCACAAGGATCTCGCTGGAGTGCGGGGCAAAGGTTCTGAAGCTTCCCTATCCCGGAACGGCGGAAGCCTGCGCCAACATCACGAGAATGGCTGGCGAGGTGCCATGGGCGGTGCTTTCGGCCGGCGTCGACCACGCCACCTTCCTAGGCCAGGTCGAGATTGCCATGCAGAACGGCGCCTCCGGCGTCATCGCCGGCCGCTCGCTGTGGAAGGACTGCATCTCGCTCGATCGTGACATTCAACGCGAAAGGCTTAAGACCATCGCGGTGCCGCGATTGCGTGAGATCCAGTCGGTAATCGGGCATCACCGGCGCAAGGCCGCCGCCTGATATCCGCGTTGGATCACCGGCACGTGCAGGACGTCATGCCTCTCAGCATAGGGATAGATATAGGCGGCACCAATCTGCGGGCCGCGCGCATTTCCGGCACCGGTGAAATCCTCGAACGCCTGTCCGAAAAGAGCGCGCCAGATCCGCAGCTTGTGCTCTCGCGGATCGCCGGGATGGTGCGCCGGCTCGATACATCTGAGGTTTCAGCCATCGGCATCGGTGTTCCCGGTCGCGTCGACGCGCATCGCCGCGCGGTCCTGTCCGGCGGCTACGTCAATCTGGCCTCCGTCTCGCTGGCGCAGTGCCTGGAGGACATGGCCGGCAAGCCCGTCGTCATCGACAATGACTGCAACATGGCACTGGTCGCCGAGATGGCGCTCGGCGCCGGCCGGGGTCACGACGACATCGCCATGTTCACCATCGGCACCGGCATTGGCGGCGCCGTCGCTCAAGATCGGCGGATCTTGCGTGGCCGGGCAACGGCCGGGCAGCTCGGCCACATCACCGTCGACGTCAATGGCGAGATATGCGCCTGCGGCCGGCGCGGCTGTGTCGAGACCACCAGTTCGGGCACCGCGCTCGGCCGTCATATTGCGCGGGCCGGCTTGCGTCCCGATCTTTCGGTCGACCAGCTCTTTGCCCGCGACGCCGCCGGAGACATCCAGGCGCGCGCTATACTGGAAGCCTGGGCAACGCCCTTGCGTGCCGCCATCGATACCAGCGTCGCCCTGTTCGACCCCGATCTCGTCCTGCTCGGCGGCGGTCTTGGCCGGGCGGCACACAAGGCGCTCGGCCGCGCGCCGGCCCTGGCGCCGTGGTATCAATGCCCGGTCGAGCCGGCGCAGCTCGGCGACGAGGCCGGCGTGATCGGCGCGGGATTGCAGGCGCTGGCCGGAACAGACACGGCGACCGCGCCGATTTTAGGCCGGTCTTTTGTCCAAACCGGCGGCGCCAGGCGCGCCGTGCTGGTCAACGGCATCCCGGCCAGCGGCAAGAGCACGGTCTCGCGCGGCTTAGCCGACTGCATGGGATGGCCGTTGCTTGCGCTCGATACGATCAAGAATCCGTTTCTCGAAGCGCTCGGCGGCGGCGACCGCGCCTTCAACCGCACGCTCGGCCGCGCCAGCTATCAGGCGATCTGGTCAGTCGTCGGCGAAGCCCCAGCGGGCTCCACATTCATTGTCGACGCCTGGTTCGGTTTCCAGCCGCGCGAGCTGCTTGAGGATCATCTCCGGAATGCCGGTGTCGAACAGACTTTCGAAATCTGGTGCCACGCGCCGGGCGAGGTTTTGGCCGAACGCTATGGCGCCCGGCTCGGCCAGCGTCTCCCGGGTCATCCCGGCGCTGCCTATATTCCTGAACTGATCGAACTCGCTGGGCGCGCCGAACCGCTGCGGCGCGGCCCGCTCTTCGACGTAGACACGACGAAACCGATCGACTTCGATGCCATTACGGCATGGCTGCGAGCGATGATGACGGGCGACGTTTAGAACGTTGGTGGACAAGAAGCAGCGGGCTCGCCAACTCGAAAGCCGTTTCGCTTTCGAGCTGGCCAGGCCTGCCTAGTCAATAACCGACGGTGAAGCGCTGCGGGCGCGACCGTGGTCGCTGGGGCGCCCACCGACAGGTGGCGAACAGATCCTCAATTCGTTCGCACGGTGCGGCCGCTGGGCGCGGTACTCACAGGCGAGATCATATTCGGCACCAGAATGTCATTGCGGCGCGCGAAGGCGATCAAGGTCGCCCGCACGGTTTCCGCATCGATCTCGCCGGCAATACCGGCTTTGCAAGCGTTGAGGGCGACGGCATGGGCGCCGTTCCGGCTGGCAACGGGCCAGTCCTGCAACACGGCATATGCTTCCATCGCAGTCTCGATCGTCACCGGAAGCCCCATTCCGACCAAGATCGTCACGGGTTCTTCAAAGCGCATCTGTGCCATGATTTAAACCTCCATTCGACGGCAAACGAACCGAAGCATGTCGGGCAGCCTGGTGCGCGAAGACAGGTCGGCGCGGATAGGGCGGATGCGCCGGTGTCGTCGGATTTCCGGCAGCCGCGAGCCTGATCTCGGCTGGCTCGACCGGGCTGGGCTTGAGCACTGGCGAGCCCCGGCCGGGCGCCGGTAGCGCCCTATGCGCCTTGGCGAGCGCCTCGAGCCAGGCAAGGACGGAAAGCGGCGGAAGCGCCCGCCCATCGAGCCAGGCGGCGACCTGGCTTTGCGGGCAACCAAGCTCGTCGACGAGGTCTGCCGCTTTCCACCTCAACGTTTTCAGGCATTCACGCAATTGGCCCACGATCATGTCGGTCCTCTTCCCAACCGGACATCGGTCCATCGTTCGCTGTGGTGCTCCGATGATCGCGTCCTCCATCCCTGGTTGAGCCGCCGGAGCCTTCCGAGGCTGCCGACACATGCTGCGCGGCCAGGAACATCAGCGCCGACGACGCCGTACGGCGGCTCCAGCCTGCGGACTCGGCCATGTCGAGAACGCGCATCAACAATGGCCCCAGCACGCTCCTGCATTCTGCCTCGTAGGCGAGAAATTCGTTTGCCGGATGCGTGGGCGCCGAAACGGAACCGATGCCGGTCATAGTGGTCTCTCTCCAAACTTTCCCCGGGAAGCGCCCGCTCCCACTGGTGGGAGCGGGCGGCCTCCCAGCGTCCTAGAAGTCCATGCCCGCGCCGGCGGGCATGGCAGGGGTCGCGGCCTCCTTCTTTGGCTTCTCGGCCACCATCGCCTCTGTGGTGACCAGCAGGCCAGCAACGGAAGCGGCATCCTGAAGCGCGGTGCGCACGACTTTTGCCGGATCGATGACGCCTTGGCCGTAGAGATCGCCGAACTCGTTGGTCTGGGCGTTCCAGCCCCAGCCGAACTCGCTCTTCTCACGCAGCTTGCCGACGATGATCGAGCCCTCGGCGCCGGCGTTCTCCGCGATCTGGCGCACCGGGGTCTCGATCGCACGCCGCACGATCTCGACACCGGTCCTCTGGTCGGCATTGTCCATCGGCAAGGCATCGAGCGCCTTGGCAGCCCGGAGCAGCGCGACGCCGCCGCCGGGGAGTACGCCTTCCTCGACCGCCGCACGGGTCGCATGCAGCGCGTCGTCGACACGGTCCTTGCGCTCCTTCACCTCGACTTCCGTCGAACCGCCGACACGGATGACGGCCACACCACCGGCGAGCTTCGCCAGCCGCTCCTGCAGTTTCTCGCGGTCGTAGTCGGAGGTGGTCTCCTCGATCTGCGCTTTGATCTGGGCGATGCGGCCCTGGATCTCTTCCTTGCGGCCAACGCCGTCGACGATGGTGGTGTTTTCTTTTTCGATCACCACTTTCTTGGCGCGGCCCAGCATCTGCAGCGTGACATTTTCGAGCTTGATGCCGAGATCCTCGCTGATCGCCGTGCCGCCGGTGAGGATGGCGATATCCTCCAGCATCGCCTTGCGGCGATCGCCGAAGCCAGGCGCCTTGACGGCCGCAACCTTCAGGCCGCCGCGCAATTTGTTCACGACCAGCGTGGCGAGCGCCTCGCCCTCGACGTCCTCGGCGATGATCAGCAGCGGCTTGCCCGACTGCACGACTGCCTCGAGGACGGGGAGCATGGCTTGCAGGTTGGACAGTTTCTTCTCGTGGATCAGCACATAGGGCTCTTCGAGCTCGACGCGCATCTTGTCCTGGTTGGTGATGAAGTACGGGCTGAGATAGCCGCGGTCGAACTGCATGCCTTCGACCACCTCCAGTTCGGTCTCGGCGGTCTTGGCCTCCTCCACCGTGATGACACCTTCATTGCCGACCTTCTCCATCGCCTCGGCGAGGAACCGGCCGATCTCGGGATCGCCATTAGCCGAGATCGTGCCGACCTGGGCGATCTCATCGTTTTTCGTCACCTTGCGGGCGTTGGCCTTCAGTTCGGCGACGACCGCTTCAACGGCCTTGTCAATGCCGCGTTTCAAATCCATCGGGTTCATGCCCGATGCCACGGCCTTGGCGCCTTCCTTGACGATGGCTTGGGCAAGAACAGTCGCGGTCGTGGTGCCGTCGCCGGCGATGTCGTTGGTTTTCGAAGCGACTTCGCGCACCATCTGCGCGCCCATGTTCTCGAACTTGTCTTCCAGTTCGATCTCCTTGGCCACCGTCACACCATCCTTGGTGATGCGCGGCGCGCCGAAGGATTTGTCGATAACGACGTTGCGGCCTTTGGGACCGAGCGTCACCTTCACCGCATTGGCCAGAATGTCGACGCCGCGCAGCATCTTCTCGCGGGCTTCGGTATGGAATTTCACTTCCTTGGCAGCCATTGGATCACTCCTTCAATTAGGCAGCTTTCGTTGACTGGTAACTTGGCAAGAAGCCGTCAGGCGGCCTTCTTCACGGTCGCGGTCTGCTCGATCACGCCCATCACATCGCTTTCCTTCATGATGATCAGGTCTTGGCCGCCGAGCTTGATCTCGGTGCCGGACCATTTGCCGAACAGAATGCGGTCACCCACCTTGACGTCGAGCGGCTGTAGCTGCCCGGCTTCGTTGCGGGCGCCGGGGCCGGCGGCGATCACCTCGCCTTCCTGCGGCTTTTCCTTGGCTGTGTCGGGAATGATAATGCCGCCAGCCGTCTTTTCCTCGGCTTCAATGCGGCGGACCAGGATACGGTCGTGCAATGGGCGGAACGTCATGTCGTTCTCCTTCAAGGACAAACAGTTTTTGAGGTTCCTCCGCGCCGGACCGGCAATATCGGCCCGGCACGAGGTGCCGCGACCCTTGTTCAGGCATCGCGCGCGCATATCGAGCTAGTTTTGGAATTTTCCGGTTTCAAGAGGTTCGCGCAAAAATTTTGGCACTCGTCGCATGAGAGTGACAACGCGTTGTTATCATGCAGGAATTCTCGCCATGTCGACGATTTCACCGCTTGAATTTTGGCAAAGAGCCAACAAGATTATCCTGGCCGGCGCTGCCGAAGCACAGCCGGAAACTGGATGCTATCGAGGAGTTTTTGCAGACGGAGGACAATCGATGGACCGACAGAAATTTTCGCCGATCATGCCTTCCCTGACTGATACGCCCGACACCTCGCTTGACCGGCTGCTTTCGCCGGCGAGGCACTTCAAACATCCTGACGAGGTATTGGAAAACGACGCGCTCGACCTCTGGGAAAAGCGGGCGATCCTGTCGTCTTGGGCCTCGGATGCCTGCGCGGTGGAGTCGATGCCGGAACTGCGCCTGCCGCCGGGAGTCGCGCGGCCGGTTTCCTTCGACCGTATCATGGAGGCCTTGTGCAAGCTCGACATCGACGTGTCGGCGCCGCGGTCCACGCCGGACGAATTCCGGCACGACTTCGCCAGGATGAATGCATAGGTCGTAAGCGAAAGGAGAAACATATGGTGACTGCGGTCAGCAGAGAATTCCGCCTGCAGATGGATGGCTACGGCCTGACCACGGCCGAGATTCACTATCGTATGCCTGACTACCCCAACCTGCTGCAGCTCTATGTCTGGCAGGAATACGACCTCGCTCCCGATTTCCCGGAGCTGAAGGGCTTCCTTGGCTATTGGGAAAGCGAACTGGACGGCGCGCTGCATTCCGTGCGCGTCGCACATCATCGTCTAATCACACCGTCGGAATGGCGCGCCGTTGACGCATCGTTGTCATCCATTGAGCGGAGCGCATTGAGCGGATCAAAAAACCTGAAGCGCGTCGCCTGCAACGCGGCGCGCTCAAAGGCCCGATTGAGCATACCTAAAGTCAGAGCTTCCCAGCAGGATGAGTGGTGGAATTCATGTCATCCTGCTCTGACAGCCATCGGCCGGGCCGCCCTTGACATCGTCGCGGAACGGAATTGCTGGGGCGAAGCGGAGCGGCCCCTCGTCAGACCGGCTCGCTTGGCCGCCTTCAAGAAAGCCTTGTAGGCAGCACGCCCGCTGCGCCAGCCATCCAGCGCATCACGGCATGCACGACCTGCGGCGCGCCAGCTTGGTCCGCGCGCCCATTTCGGCCATTGTTGATCCAGGCATTCCAGAGCCTCGAAGCTGCTGGCGACCTTGCGTGGGGCATCCGATAATTCGAGGGTAATCGGCTGAGGAAACCGAATATCGTTCATCACCTCCTCCGTCTTTTGACGTCTTTTTGCGAGTAAGCAATCGGATGGCGTCACCGGCGACCGTCCATCCGTGATCGAGATGGTCAGCCGTTCAGGCCGCGTCAAGGGCCGCCGGAATTTCGACGAGACGTTCGATCAGGCCTCTTGACGCCACGCCCGTCAGTTCCCAGATCGATTCCGCCGGCGCCGGAAGGGCTGGCAGGTCAAGGAGTGCCGCATCCTTGGCACTCCTCGTACCCATGTTGCTCAGCGAAGGAGGATGTGGCTATGAGAACCGCTTTCGACTTTTCACCACTCTATCGGTCGAGCATAGGCTTCGACCGTATTTTCGACCTGCTGGAGAATGCCAGCCGCACGGCGAACGTCGACAACTGGCCGCCCTACGACATCTCCAGGACCGGTGACGACGCCTACCGCATCACCATGGCGGTGGCCGGCTTCAGTCAAGACGAATTGAGCATCGTGCATGAGCCCAACATGCTCGTCATCGCCGGCGAGCGTGCCGGAGAGGACAATGGCGAATACCTGCATCGCGGCATCGCCGGACGACCGTTTGAGCGACGCTTCGAACTTGCCGACCATGTGAAGGTGACCGGCGCCGGCCTCGTCAACGGTCTCCTGAGCGTCGATCTCCAGCGTGAGATTCCCGAAGAGATGAAACCGCGCAAGATCGAGATCGGCACCAGCATGGCCAGAGCCAAGGAAAAATCCGCGGCAAAGCCCGTGCAAGTGGAAAAACAGGCCGCGTGAGGCAATTCGGGTCAAGGCTTCCACCCCCGGACGCCGGTCGTCCGGTGGGTGGAGACGCAAGCAAAGAGGAGAAAGACAATGAGCGTACGTGATCTCATTCCTTTTGGCCGGGAACGAGGCCAGGTGCCCAGCCTTTTGCGCGATGGCGAACGTGATCCGTTCATGTCGTTGCACCGCGAGGTGAACCGTCTTTTCGACGATGTTTTCCGCGGTTTCGGCTCCGGTCTGCCGTCCTTGTCTTCCGTTGCCGCGGACGGCGGACGCTGGCCAAGCGTCGAGATCTCCGACACTGGAAAGGAGGTCCGTGTCACGGCCGAAGTGCCCGGCATGGAGGAAAAAGACATCGAGGTCCTGCTCGATGACGACGTGCTGACTCTGAAGGGCGAAAAGCGGTCCGAGACCGAGGACAAGGAGCGCCAGTTCTCCGAGCGCTATTACGGCCGTTTCGAGCGCCGCATTCCGCTCGGCGTCGAGGTAGAGCAAGACAATGTCGAAGCGCGCTTCAGGAACGGCGTCCTGACGGTTACATTGCCGAAGACCGCGAAAGCGCAAGCGCAGGCAAAGCGGATCGAGATCAAGAGTTGAACCACCTATGCCGGCGGTGGGACAAACCCACCCGCCGGTTCAGGTCGAGATGGCAGTGTTGACGGCTTACACGGCGGACGCGATTGCTTTGCCGGCTGGATTATCTTCGGCGAAAGGTCTGTCTTTTGTGCGGTGGCCCGGTTTGCCTGGCTCCGTGACGCTTTGGCTTGGCTTGTATGGTTCTGGCGGGCGGATTGTGTTTGGTGTTGCGGGATTTGGTTTTGTCCCGGGGCTTCGGTTTGGGTTTTTGCTGGGCTCTGAGGAGGGTTCTCAAATCAGCCGGGGACGATCAGCCGGATACAAGAACAGCCCGGGGTGAGCCGGGCTGTTTTGATTTGGTTGCGGGGACAGGATTTGAACCTGTGACCTTCAGGTTATGAGCCTGACGAGCTACCGGGCTGCTCCACCCCGCGTCACCTTGGCGGTAGGCCGAGGCCTACAAATAGGTAGATGGCTCACCAAATGAAAGGGCCGCTTTCGCGGCCCGTGATCCCTTGGCGGGCCTGTTCGTGAAGAGA